>NZ_AXAR01000001.1 GCF_000472905.1 Alicyclobacillus pomorum DSM 14955
GCGATGAGATACATATAGAGGTTCGCGGGGTGTCTGCGAACGGCTCGCTTCAGCGCAGGAGTGAGCAGACACCCACGAACCGGGTCTGGTGGCAATGGCGGAGGGGAAACACGCGTACCCATCCCGAACACGACCGTTAAGACCTCCAGCGCCGATGATACTTGGGGCGGGAGCCCCTGGGAAAGTAGGACGCCGCCAGGCAAGAGAGCAGAAGAGCTCAGTGCTACATGCACTGGGCTCTTTTGTTTGGCTGAGTGCATACGGCACACTGCTGTCCGTGTCGCGTGAAAGCGGGCTCAGTTATGCCGACCTCAGCGTTTAACGGCGCCATGCGAGAGGCCGTTTACGAACTATGTTCATCAAGTCATGGCTATCAGTTACTTCTAAGCCAAACAAGGGATTTACCCTTTCGCTCACTTATGAATCTGCATGCAAGTTGAGATCAGATTGTACAGTGGCCGCTTGCTCGCGCTTCTGCATGCGGCTGTATATGTTGGCCAAAATTGCGCCAGAAATATTATGCCAAACACTGAAGATGGCACTAGGCACCGCGGCAACGGGATTAAAGTGTGCCTTGGCAATCGCGACGCCCAAAGCGGAGTTTTGCATGCCAACCTCGAGAGATACAGCGACGCGTTTTGGGAGTTCCATACGCATCAGTTTGGCCAAAAGGTAACCTAGCAAGAAGCCACATACGTTGTGCAACACAACCGCAACGAAGATGAGGAAGCCGGTGGCTGCGATTTGTTTGTGACTGCCGCTAACCACGCCCGCCACAATCGCGATGATGGCAATCGCGGATACCAGTGGTAGGACTTTGCTACTTGCTTTGGCAGTGCCACGGAAAATGGACTTGATGATCAATCCAAGTGCAATTGGAATGATGATGACCTGTACAATCTGCCAGAACAGTGAATATGGATTCACCGCAACCCATTTACTCGCAAACAGGTAGATTAACGCTGGTGTCACAATGGGAGCCAAAATCGTCGACACCGAAGCAATCGATACGGCAAGTGACACATCTCCTCTCGCCAAGAAGGTCATCACATTGGACGATGTACCACTTGGGCAGCTGCCCACTAGAATGACACCCACTGCGATATCGGGTGGCAGGCGCAATACCAGACAGATCAGATACGCCAATAGCGGCATCACGATAAAGTGACTCGCCACTCCAATTGCGACATCCTTTGGGCGACGAAGCACCTCCCTAAAATCCGATGGAGACAATGTTAACCCCATCCCAAACATGACAACACCGAGTAAGTAAATCGTGTATTTTCCAAGCCATACAAACTGATGTGGTAAGAAGAATGCGACAACCGCAAACAGCAGAACCCACCACGCAAACGTGTTCCCAACAAATCGACTTACTGACTCTAACGCTTTCAAATGTATCAGTCCCCTTCAAATGATTGATAAACATACTAAAATGAAATTTCGGAATACGCAATAAGATTCACGTGATATCTGCTGCATGCACAGACCGTGTTGCACGCCGAGAAAGCGTTCTCGATGGCTAGAAATCCCAGAAATGTAGAATGGAAAAGGTTAGAACGAAGCGAGCCGAACGCAGGTTACATGCCATGTATAACAAGGCGTATAGGACAGAGGTCGTGGGGGAAGCATGGAAACGGGTTGAGGCGGAAGGAAGGTGTAGCGCCGGTATCGACGGTGTCACGATACAACGGCACATTGTACAGGAGTATGGGAAGGGGTAACCGGACCATTTCGGGTACAGTGTACGTTTAGACCGAGTACGTTTAGACCGATTTTGGGGCACAATTCCATAATGCTTACGCATGAGGACTCTGTGATGAAAATGAGGTTTTGTCGCCATGAAAAACTTTGACGATAAATCGTACTACATTAACCGTGAACTAAGTTGGTTAGCGTTTAACGAGCGGGTCCTAGCACAAGCCATGGACAAAGGAATTCCTTTGTTTGAACGCTTGAAGTTCATCTCCATTACGGCCTCCAATCTGGATGAGTTTTTTATGGTGCGTGTAGCCGGGCTTAAAGACCAGGTGAAAATCGGATACAACCGCCCTGAGAACAAAACCCAGATGATGCCAGTACAACAGTTGCGGGCCATTTCAAAACGAGTTCACGCACACGTTGCGAGGCTTTATTCCCTGTTGACCCTTTCCATCTTGCCAGCCTTAAAGAAGCAAGGGATTTCTTTTGTTCGCCCTGTAGACATGTCTAAGAAACAGAAGGACTTTCTGTCTGACTATTATCACCATCACATCTTCCCTGTGTTAACCCCGCTTGCCATCGATGCGAGCCATCCGTTTCCAAAATTGGGGAATAAGACACTGAACCTGGCTGTCCTTTTGAAGCCAATAGACCGTGAAATGGAAGAGCGAGAGGACAACCTATTCGCTGTCGTTCAGGTACCTTCCGTACTTCCACGATTTATCGAGCTTCCGTCTCGACCTGACAAGCTCCAATACATATTGTTGGAAGACGTCATTCAGGAGTTTATCGGCACGTTGTTTCCCGGAAACGAGATTCTGGAGTCCGCTCCTTTTCGAATTACCCGAAATGCCGATATTGATGTAGATGAGGAAAGCGCAGAGGACCTTTTGGAGGAAATCGAGAAAGAACTGAAGAACCGTAGGAAAGGTGCAGCTGTTCGCTTAGAAGTAGCATCCAACATGACCATGACCCTCGTCGAGACTCTGTGTGATTGGCTTGAGTTGGAAACGGATGATCTGTACTCTATACGTGGTCCACTGGATGTTACGTTCCTTTCAAAGATTACGAGTCTACCAGGATACGACCATCTGCGGTATGATTCCCTTGTCCCGCAAACGCCAAGAGACCTGCTTGGAGAAGTTGGGTTATTTGATGCCATTGCACGAAAAGATATCATGCTGTTTCATCCGTACGAATCATTTGAACCTGTTATTGATTTAGTGAGTCAAGCCGCCGATGACCCAAACGTACTCGCCATCAAACAGACGCTCTATCGCGTCAGTAAGAACTCCCCGATAGTCAATGCATTGGTGCGTGCGGCCGAAAACGGGAAACAAGTGACTGTTATCGTGGAATTGAAGGCGCGTTTTGATGAAGAAAATAACATTGTGTGGGCAAAAAAGTTGGAGGAATCAGGGTGCCACGTGATTTACGGGCTCGTTGGCCTCAAGACACACAGCAAGATTACTTTAGTGGTTCGCAAGGAAGGCACGATACTCCGACGATACGTCCATCTCTCAACAGGGAACTATAACGATACGACGGCACGTATTTACACAGATATCGGTATGTTTACCGCACGAGAAGACTTCGGGTACGACGCTTCCGAGTTCTTCAATCACTTAACTGGTTTTGGTGCTACACCTGTATGGAAGCAGATTACCATTGCCCCAACAGGACTCAAAGCCAAGTTCTTAGAACTGATTGAGAACGAAATTGAAACGAGTACACCAGAGAATCCGGGTCGAATCATCGCAAAAATGAACTCTTTAACAAACAAGGACCTGATTATGGCGTTGTATAAAGCATCTTGCAGCGGTATTCGAATCGATTTAATTGTGCGCGGCATCTGCTGCCTGCGCCCAGGCATACCTGGTGTCAGCGAGAACATTCAGGTATCCAGCATCGTGGGCAGATTTCTTGAGCATAGCCGTACATTTTACTTTCGAAACGGCGGCGATGAACTGTTGTTCTTATCCAGCGCAGATTGGATGACTCGCAACATGATGAACCGAGTTGAGATTCTCTTCCCGGTAGTGCAGGACAACTTAAAGGAGCGATTAAAGCATATCTTGCACGTCCAACTCTCGGACAATGTCAATCGCTATCAGTTGAACGCGAAGGGCACATACCGGAAAGTGACCAGGCAGGGCAAGTCTCATTCTGTGGCCAGCCAACTGTATTTTCACGAAGAGGCTATAAATTATGCCTATTTCACAGAAGACCAGCATCATCACATTACCCCTATCACGAGCCACGGCAAGTAAACCGTCGTACGCAATGAACGACGGCCTGCAATTTCATATCCGGTTGTTCCGGATATCTCTGGATTGAAGTGATAAAGCGCTCTTCACGATAAAGGAAAGTGCTTTTTAAATCCCTTGAGAATGGATTTGAAATCGGCGTCTAAATCTTTCAAAGCCTTTCCGGATGATGTGGTAGTTAATTTATGATTCATGGCATTCAGAACATCGTCATACCGGAGACCTGCATCGTGAACCAGGAAATTTGCAAGTTGAAGGATGAGATGCAACTGTTTCGCCGACTTTGGGCCTTTTCCTAACACCACGCTGCTCACGGTATGTATTTCTTCCTGAGTCAATCCATAGAGGTGTGAAGAACGGATGAGATAGTCCGTGTGTTTTGCGCACTTCTCAACGTTCACGAATGCTCCGGTCATATAGACAAGTACTGAAATCCGCAGCAGCCTTTTGTGATCTTCAGACAGCCGATGAATGGGCGCTAAATCATCAAAAAGTTTTTCCGCGCACTCCGCAGATTCATACGCGGCCGCCAAATTCACATCGTACAATTGCATAAAATTGTGCAGGCTGTGCTCCTTGACCGAAGGCAGTACAGGCGCGGGTTGACCGCATAAAAGGTACTCGTAAAACAACCCATCGCGCAATCCACTTCCACTGATGAGAAGACGCGTTGCGGATGTGATACTGGTCAATGCCCAAGCCACAGCGACCCCTGCATGGATAACTTCCGCCCTGGAGTCTGAAAGGCCGCCCAACTTTCTGCGCCGACCTACAGTTAAATTTTTCATTTTCTCGTAAATCTGTTTCATCACACTCGATTCCAATTCATATCCATGCAATCGACTCAGCACGTGGCCTTGCATTTTACTCGAAATCTTTCCAATGGCCCGCATGGTCCCACCGATGCCTACCAAAGGTAAATCGCTAATTGCTCTTAACCAATCGAGTTTCGACAATTCTTCACTCATAAATTGAAACACTGCATCGCTTTGAAGTGCGGGCTCGACATGATGAAACTTCTTAGCCAGCGTTAAAGCCCCATACGGAAGACTTACCGACTTCACCAACTCTCTATCGCGGACGAGAGTGACCTCAGTACTCGCGCCACCGATATCCACAAGCACGGCATCTTCGATGTCCATCGTATTGATAACACCCAAATAGCCGTACCACGCCTCCTGTTCACCAGTCAGAAGGCGAAACTGGATGCGCGTTTCCTCATGCAGTAGATCAAGTACATCTCTTCCATTCTCCGCCTGGCGCATTGCGGCAGTAGCCACTGCAATCCATGCCTGGACATGGTACAGCCGACCCACGTTTCGGAACGCACGCGCACTGACGGTGGCTATACGGATACCTTCTTGGGACAATCGTCCATCGGCTATGTACTTAGCGAGTTGGATATTTTTCTTCATGCGGTACGATACCCGATAGCTCCCGTTACGATGGATATCATAAATCACTAGGCGCGAAGAATTTGAGCCCATGTCAATGATTCCAATTCTATTCATTCTCACACCACGATTTCCCATGTATTCGTCCGCGGAAGCGACTCTTATTACAGTGATTTGCAAAAGCTGGCATCAAACAGACCATCCAAGATGTGTGCTGGACCATTCCAAGTGGAAATGTGCAAAACGCAGGCAACATCTCGCCGTGCTGAACCGCTCAGGAGAAATTTTGCAAATCGCTCATTTGTATCATCTTCAAATTGCAGGATTTGTAAACATGGACTGAAGGTCTATTACGAATTCAGTTGTGCGGGAAGCGTTTTGTCCGAGTCACGGGTGTACCTGTTGGAGACAAGGCTAAGCAGTAGCGGAGACCGCCGCCAATGATGATGAGGGGAGGTCAAGCCATTGGGGTTAAGCGTTCTTGGCGACGCGCGGCCGACATCATAGGTCAGTGGACGGCAGCGGTACTCCGCATCATGCGTGTTGAATTAGACCCAACCACCATCTCCGTTATTGTCATTGAAATCATTGTAGTCATCATGGCCGACGTCATAGTTGACGTTATCGGCATAGGTGTCATGTCCTGGACCATCGGAATGGTCGTAACTTCCGTTCCCAAAGTCGTTGCCGAAGTGATTGTCATCCAAACGCCGCTGCAACTCGTCAATTTCATGCTGCTGAATGATGTTTTGTTGCATTAACTCCTCCATCATCCGCTGTTGGTCGAGACTGTTAAAGTAGTCGTACTGCGTCATGTCAATGCGCCCTTGTTCGAGGAGGTACTCCAACAGTGCGCCGGCTGCCATTCCGCCCAAGAAACTGCCAACTCCGAATCGTGGAGATGGCGGATTGTACGGCGGATCGTACTGCGGTGGCGTCACATCGTAATAAGGGTGTTCACGATAATATGGTTCATTCCGGTATCCACTACGGCCCCTTTGAACCAACAGGACAACCAATAAGACGACAATAATGATAAGGAGTATCACAGTCATTCCGCACTCACCCTTTACGTTGAACGCAGTTTCAATCTGAGTCATCCTCGATAACGCACAGGTTAGTACATACCCAATTACGCTAACATGATACCAAACCTTTTCATGCCATTACACATGTGTCGTGACACTTCGATAAACCCTTTCAGGGCGTCCAACAACGCCATTGGACACGTTCGCGGATACTCTGGGGAACAACTGGTCCCTAGAATATTGTAATCGTTGAAAACCTACCTTCTATTTTGCTCCTTTTCATGATCCAAAGACAAATGTTGATGCGCAGAGGTCATTTGAAGACGGTAGGCATAAGCCGCCTCGGTACTTGCTGCTTCATCCAAACCGTGAACAAAATGCACAAAATGAAGCAAATTATGTTTCTCTCATTACTTATTTAATCTATCTCTTGAATAATCACCATCTTAAAATGAAAACGTTATCACATATTTCTATAAAAATCAGATACCGAGTAAATGACAAAATGGGGAGTGATTTGTGTGTCGAACGCGTCTATCGCTGTCATGCTAAATGGTCTGCCGTTGACAAGCCGCCACAAGGTGGCTGCGTTTGTCATTGGATTTGCACTTTTCTTTGAATTTTTTGATGTGAATTTGTCCGGCGTACTGGGGACTGTGTTACAGAACAATTTCATGTGAGCAGTTCGGTTCAACCATTGCTCTTGGGATCAGCTTTTTTGGGAATGTTCTTAGGTGCATTGGGAATTAATACTCTCAGTGACCGGATTGGCAGGAAAAAGGCGTTTTTTCTGAATTTACTAGTTTACTCCGTGTTCACTTTCTTCGGGGCCTTTAGTCCCAACATTGCTTTTCTGATTGTATGTCATTTCCTCGCAGGCGTTGGCATTGGTTCGCAACCAGCTTTATGCGATGTGTATCTGACTGAAATTCTTCCTGCTAAAAACCGAGGACGCATTATAGGGTGGGCTTACACGATACAAGTGTGTGCCGTACCTCTTGAAGGTTTCCTGGCCCGTTGGATTGTGCCGACGCATCTGGGGATGGCCGGCTGGAGATGGTTGTTCATTATCGGAGCACTTGGTGCATTGGCGGCTTGGGTGATGCAGAAAAACCTTCCTGAGTCACCGCGCTGGTTGGAGGCTGTAGGACGACGCACGGAAGCAGAGAAAGTCTTCAAATATTTTGCGGAAAAGGCCGGGACGTTGGCTACAGTGATTCGAGAAGACGATGGATGGACGGTGAATCCGGAGAAATTGCCGATTTCAACACTTTTCCGGAAAGAGCTTGTTGGTCGTACCCTCATGTTGTGGACATTTCACATTCTGCAGACCATTGGTTATTACGGTTTTGGTACACTGGTTCCAATCGTCCTGGCGGTCAAGGGATATACGATGGTTCACTCCCTGGAATACGCTGCGATTTCTTACATTGGATATCCCATTGGTTCATTGCTCTCGCTCCCGATTATCGAACGCGTTCAGAGAAAGTGGATGATTGTCGCTTAGGCTTTCTGTATGGCACTGTTCGGGATTCTTTTCGGTATGTCAGATTCCTCTACAACCATTATGCTATTTGGCTTCCTTTACACATTGAGTAGCAACATCTTTTCCTATGTGTATCACGTGTTTCAAGCTGAGATATTTCCAACTTCGATTCGGGCCACTGCAACGGGGAGTGCATACAGCTTAAGTCGTCTCATGAGTGGATTGATGCCATTTATCCTGTTGCCAGTATTGAAGCAAGATGGTGCCACGGCAATGTTTTCTGTGGTTGCTATTGCGATGGTGATCATTATGCTCGACATTGGAATTTTTGGTCCGAAAACAACAGGATTGGCTTTGGAGCGTGTGAATGAAAACAAACTCGTGAATCCAAATGCAAACGATACGACGATGTCGATGTGAGTTGTAATCCCATTTTACATGTGTGGCGAAGTCGCAGGTGTACGGTTTTACAGTATTCATAGGGAGTTTTTGATGTTGCCCATGAACATATTATAGAATGATTGTAACGGCGCAAGAAACCGAAACAATCACGACGAAACGGGGGCAAAAACATGGACGAGCAAGCGAAAAAGACGGCATTGCGTGGCATCACCTATGGCCTGTATGTGATTGGCACGAAGGTGGGGGATGATGTGAACGCCTTCACCGGGAACTGGGTAACCCAGACTTCTTTCACTCCGCCGTTGGTCGCCATCGGCGTGAAAAAGGGCACAACGTCGTATGACGGAATTTTGGAAAGCCGTGTGTTTTCGGTGAATGTGTTGGAATCTGGGCAAAAGGATCTGGCTTTTGCTTTCTTCAAACCCGTCTCTAGAGTCGGCAATAAGTTTGGCGACATCGAGTTCTACACGTCCACAACAGGAAGCCCAATCTTGAAAGATGCTTTGTCGTGGTTTGAATGCCGCGTGGTCGACGTGAACGAACGGGGCGATCACGCCTTAGTCACGGGTGAAGTCGTCGATGCTGGTGTTCATCGTACCGGAGATCCGCTGACCCTCAAAGAAACCGGTCTATTTTACGGAGGTTAATGACAATTTCACCTGTAGCGACACCCGAAAGGGTGTCTTTTTTGTATCAAAAATGGGTTCTGCCGTGTACTTGACGTGAGGAAAATTCATGTAACCGCTTAACACGGGCAGCTTGTAGCACAAGGACTATTAAATTTTGTCACGTTGGGCGGTGTCACACGTGAATTTCTTGCGATTGAAACGGTCATTTGAACACTTTAAAGTAGCCAACGTAGACGATAGGACAAGGAGGAAAGAGGAATGGCAACCGTGGAAAGCTCAATTCACAAAAACTCCACAACCGTTGCTTCCAGAGGCAAGACGCAGGCCGGGTTGCAAAGGTTCGGTGGATTCCTGGCTGGAATGGTCATGCCAAACATTCCAGCGTTTATTGCATGGGGTCTCATCACGGCGTTCTTTATTCCAACTGGTTGGACGCCGAACGCACACTTGGGGCAGCTTGTCGGACCGTTCGTGAACTTCCTCATTCCAGTACTCATTGGTTTCACTGGTGGTAAATTAGTTCACGGCGATAGAGGGGCTGTTGTCGGTGCGCTCGCCACCGCAGGTGTCGCCGTCGGTTCCTCGCAGCCGATGTTCATTGGTGCAATGATTATGGGTCCGCTCGGCGGTTACCTCGTGAAAACGCTTGACCGGATGATTAAGGACCGAGTCCCCTCTGGGTTTGAAATGCTAGTCAATACGTTTTCTGCTGGCATCATCGGTGGCGGCTTGGCCATTCTTGGATTTGAGATAGTAGAGCCTGTCATGATTTTGGTCTCCAACGCGTTGGGTGCAGCAGCAACGTGGATTACATCTGTTCACCTTCTCCCGTTGATTGCCATCTTCATTGAACCGGGTAAAGTATTGTTTCTCAATAACGCGATTAACCATGGCATCTTGGACCCGTTGGGCCTTCAGCAAGCCAAGGACACCGGAAAATCAATCTTTTTCCTTTTGGAAACTGATCCTGGACCGGGGCTAGGCATCTTGATAGCATATTGGTTGTTCGGTAAAGGGACGGTTCGGCAATCAGCACCGGGTGCAATCGTGATTGAATTCTTTGGTGGGATTCATGAGATTTATTTCCCGTATGTGTTGATGAAACCGATTCTGATTCTTGCTGTCATTGCCGGCGGCATTGCAGCCGATGGAACGTTTATGCTGTTGCATGCCGGACTGGTCGCTACGGCGTCACCGGGGAGTATCATCGCAGAAATGATGATGTCGCCACGCGGCGGATACATTCCCGTACTTACCGGTATCTTCGTTGGTGCAGCGGTTTCTTTCATCATCGCGTCCTTGATCTTAATGCGGTCGCGGGACGAAATCGGCGGTGACTCACTGGCTGAGGCAAAAAGCATGGTCCAAACCATGAAGGCACAAAGTAAAGGTCTGGCGACGGCGGCTCAAGCTGCAACGCCTGAAGCTAAACCGTCACAACCCGGTAGCACCACATTGTCCGCTCTCCCGGACCGAGTCATCTTCGCCTGTGAGGCAGGGATGGGGTCAAGTGCGATGGGGGCGTCTCTGTTGCGGAAGAGGCTGACAGATGCGGGTTATAATATCCCGGTAGACCACATGCCCGTCAATCAGTTGCCCTCTGACGCACAAGTGGTGTTCACCCAAAAGAGCTTATCAGAACGGGCCAGCCAAGTGGCTCCGAGAGCAAAAATCTACATTGTAGATAACTTCTTGGATAAGACTACGTACGAAGCATTTGTTGAGGACCTAAATCAGCTCAAATAAAGCTGGGATGTCTATGGCACAAGGGTTAAATTCCCGACAAAAATATATACTTCATCTGCTGTCCGAACGTGTGGACGTCGGCATCGATGAATTGGTACGTCGACTCGAGGTGAGTCGACGTACCATTCAGCGAGATCTCACAGCGTTGCAACGCTACCTGAGCCCGTTTGATGTGGAACTGGAAACTGGGGCTGACGTGGTTCGACTGTCGGGGCTTGATACAGAGATTCGTCGGGCCATTGACGCCACCGGGAAGCTCCCCTCAACGCTCGCCTTCACATCGAAAAATCGTGCGCTATACGTAGCCCTGGAACTACTGTTGAGCCATGGGCCTTTAAAACTCAGTTATCTTGGAAAGAAATTTCATGTTACCAGCGCGAGTATCAGCCATGATTTGGACCAGGTATCGGACTGGCTAAGATCCCGAAAGATGACGCTGATCCGGCGGCAAGGGTACGGGATTGAAGTCGCTGGCGATGAGGTATCACGTTTAGAAGCGATGGCTGAGCTGATTCATCAGCAGCTGTCGATGAATGAATTCATGTCTATATTACGGGGGCAGGCCGACGAGGTCGATGTGCATCCATTCGATGTGTGGCTCACCGAATGGTTCGGGTTCGAGCGTTTAGAGGAAGTCCGCGCTGTGCTCTCTGAAGAACTTGCAAGCATGGTCCCGCCATTGGACGAGGCAGCATTTTATGGATTCATGTTGCATGTTCTCCTCACGTGCTCACGCATTGAGTCGGGAGTCCAGATGGATCACGTGGATGGGCAACAAGGCTTGTCCGCGGAGATTGCGCTGTGCACGCGTATCCTGCAACAACTTGTGCCGGATGCCAAACAGGTTGAGGCTGAAGCCATGTATCTCGCCAAACATTTGCGAGGTGCAAAGGTCCAGATGACGGAAGACAGCCGGATTCTTCCGCTCAACATCACCACAATGGACTTGGCTTATCACTTAGCCCGCAACCTGAGTGAGACGCTGCAAGTGCCGCTGGCTGAGGACCGCGAATTGTTACTTGGCCTGGCGCAGCATTTGGAACCTGCCATTTATCGGATGAAACACGGGCTTACCATACGCAATCCACTTTTGGATGAAGTGAAGCGTCGTTATCCATTTTTGTTTGACGCGATGCGTGCTGCCAGTCAGCAGGTCATTGAACTACATGGGCTGAATGTTCCTGATGCAGAAATCGGGTATCTTACAATGCACCTTGGTGCGGCCCTGGAACGATGGAAGTCTGGTAATGTCTGGCGGGTGAAGATTGTTTGTCCAAACGGTATTAGTTCAGCCGAACTGCTTGCAAGTCGTATACGCAATGAGTTTCCACAGGTTCAAGTCGTGAGTATTAATGCCATAGACACAATCAATGACCAGGACTGTGATTTTATTGTTTCGACAGTGCCCATTCAAGCTCGCATGAGACCCACAATCACTGTGTCCCCTTTTCTGCACGAAGAAGACGTACTGCGCGTACAAAATGTCATACAAGATTTGGAACGTACATTTACACCGATGAAGCAGCGCTACGCTCAGTTGGAACGAGATCCCGTGGATCTCACCACACAACTGGCGGAAGAGTTGTCGAGGCGAGTTCAGGTTTATCGTGCGGGTCCGGATGACGTGACAGAGCTGATCAAGTGGGTTTCCGAGACTGCTGTCCTCACGGGGGACGCGACCGACGTGAAGGCGGTCGTCTCCGCGATTGAGGAACGTGAACGACTGGGAAGCATTGTCTTGCCGGGGAAGGCATTCGCTGTCTTACATGCTCGTACTTCTGTGCTCAACCGCTGTCATGTGGCTGTTTATCGGCTTCATTCGCCCATTGCGATGCAAAGTGTGGGTGAGACGCACGAGGCGGTAGACAGCGCATTGGTGCTCTTGGCACGCAAAGAAGAAGAACCAGCCGTGGTGCACCTGCTCGGGCGGTTGAGTTCTGCACTCGTCATGGATCCATCCATCGTTGAAACATTGCGGACAGCGCCCGTTGAAGAGGTTCGCCGGAGCGTCTTGGACGCAATGAATCAAACAGAGGAGTGAGAGATAATGAAGATCCTTGAAGAATCGAACGTCATGCTGAATGTTGGCAAAGAAGATAAACGCGCCGCCATTGAACGCGTCGGCAAAAAACTTGTGGAGAACGGATATGTCGAAGCTCCTTATATAGAAGGTATGTTTGCGAGAGAAGAATCCATGACCACATACATCGGCAATGGTGTAGCTATTCCTCACAGCATGCCGGAATATGTCCAATATATTCGGCATTCCGGTATCGTGATTGCTCAGTATCCAGAGGGTGTTGACTTTGGAAATGGAAACGTTGCGCATCTTGTAATAGGTATCGCTGGCAAGGGGGATGACCACCTGCAAGTTCTCTCTCAAATCGCGATTGTCTGCCAAGAACAAGAAAACATCGACAAACTGGTGCACGCGACGACCGCTCGTGAAGTCCTGGAGGTCATTTCTCAAGGAGGATCACTATGAGAAAAGCTGTACATTTTGGGGCGGGAAACATTGGCCGCGGTTTCATCGGGCTGCTGCTTCATCGAGCTGGCTACGAGGTGGTATTTGCCGACGTCGTGGACACGCTCGTGGACGAGCTCAACGTGTCGAATTCGTATCGCGTGGTGACTTTGGACTCCGAAGTTCAAACAGAAGTGGTAAATCACGTACGAGCCGTACGGCTTGATTCGGCTGCTTGTAAACAAGAAATCGTTGATGCTTCCATCATTACAACAGCCGTGGGACTGAGAAACTTGGTGAGCGTGGCCGAGATCATTGCGGAAGCATTGCGCATGCGCTACCGGCAGAATCCAAGTCAAACGGTAAACATTATGGCGTGCGAAAATGCAATACGGGCCACCACCACATTGAAGGAGGCTATCCTGAGCCGCTGTGACGATGAGTTGCGTGCCTGGATTGAGTCCACGGTGGGCTTCGCCGATGTTGCGGTGGATCGGATTGCGCCGAACCGTGAAGGATATGCAACGCAGCCATTGGACGCCGTGGTGGAACGGTATTTTGAGTGGGATATCGAAAAACCTGCTCTGAAGGGACAAGTTGACATTCCAGGTGCCACCCTTGTGGAGCAGCTCGATCCATATCTGGAACGCAAATTATTCGTACTCAATGGTGCGCATGCCGCTGCCGCCTATGCAGGATTCCACAAGAATTATGAGACGATTTTAGATGCCATGCAGGATCCGGAAATTTTTCAGATTGTGTCCGATGTTCAGCACGAAGCGATTCTCGGACTCATGCACCGCTATCCGCAGTTTCGGGAAAGTGAGTTAACCCAATATGCGGAAAGTGTTCGGGAACGGTTTCTCAACCCGCACATTCGCGATGATGTCGCGCGGGTTGGTCGGGATCCTTTGAGAAAGTTGTCTGCAAATGACCGACTCGTCGGTCCGCTGAAATTGGCGCGGGAGGTGACACACGAAACCCCGGGGCTTGTGACCGCCATCGCCATGGGTTTCGCGTATAACAATCCCGATGATGAGGCGGCGACTCGGCTTCAACAGGGGATCAAAGAAAAGGGTATTGGTGCTACGCTGGCCAGAGTCACTGGGATTGAAGATGAAGATTTGCTCGACGAAATGACAATGGCGTACTTACGTGTGACGAAGCAACTTGCGTAATGGCGGAGGTATGTGGCCAGGACGGGGATGAGGTGATGATACGAGATACGGTCGCCCACCCCGTCCGGCGCGTACGTTGGATTGGAAGGTCAAGCGTGTCGTGGTATAGTTGAAAAATCACGTTCTGATGTACGGAGCCATTGAACATGGTCGTGTGTCGGCACGTCGGACAGTCACGCAGAAACATATGACATGTATGGGAGGTCACATCTTCGTGGACGCACGTCATGGTAAGAGTGTACCTTATGTCATTTCCGACGAGGTCGCAAAGACATATGAAACACTGCTGGCAGACGTTCAGGTGAAAGCTGCACTGCAGTTCACTGAATGGGATCATCAGACGACCATTGAAGATCAGATTCGCATCACGGAGATTCCAGCGCCCCCTTTTATGGAAGAGACGCGCAAGCTCTATTACCAGGCCTGCTTGGAGGGACTGGGGTTACAAGATGTGACCACTGACGCAGAAGGAAACGTGTTTGGTGTTCGAAAAGGCTCGGGAAACGGACCGCGGATCTTTGTTTCGGCGCATTTGGATACGGTTTTTCCTGAGGGAACGGATACCACGGTGAAAGAACGAGACGGGATACTATACGCGCCGGGGATTGCCGATGATGGCCGGGGACTCGCTGTGACCCTGGCCGTTCTTCGTGCCCTCAACCACGCCAACATTCAGACGCAAGGGGACATCATCTTTGGTGCGACCGTCGGGGAAGAGGGACTGGGGGACTTGCGAGGCGTGAAGGCGTTCTTCCGGGACCATCACGTCGATGGATTCATCTCCATAGAGCCTGATTCACCAGCCAGGGTGACATATCTGGCGACGGGCAGCCATCGGTATCGAATTACATACCATGGTCCAGGAGGACACAGTTTTGGTGCGTTCGGCATTCCGAGTGCCATACACGCCATGGGACGAGCCATCGCCATGATCTCCGATATTACCGTGCCTGAAGTCCCGAAAACGACGTTCACGGTTGGCACTGTCAGTGGCGGAACATCCGTCAACACCATCGCAGCGGAAGCACAAATGATGATTGACATGCGTTCCAATTCGGAACAGGCACTGTTGCAACTTGAAGAAGAGGTGTTACGGAGAGTTCGCCAAGCTGCACAAGAGGAGAACAAACGGTGGAACAGTGATGCCATCACGATCCATATTGAACTGGTAGGCAATCGCCCGGCAGGTTCCCAGTCTTCAGACGCCATTATTGTTCAGGCAGCCTTGGCCTCTGCTAAAGCCATCGGATTCGAGCCTACACTGGATGGTCCCAGCAGCACCGATTCCAACGTACCCATCAGTTTAGGGATTCCGGCAGTGACGCTTGGGGGCGGGGGCCAGTGCGGAGGCTTGCACACCTTACAAGAATTCTACGATCCCACCGATGGGCACTACGGTGTCCAAAAGGTGCTACTCACCGTTCTTGGATTGGTTGGCGTCAAGGATGTGAGTGACCCTTTACTGAAGCCAACGAAGTGAGGCCTGCCGCACCATGACGGCAGGCTTTTCTCGTGATGTTCGCACTGTGAGAAGAACGTGAATTTGGTTTTTTCGTTGAGGAGAACCACTCACTTCAACTTTTTGAGGAGCGATGTGGTCCAAGCCTTGAAACCTTCTACCGATGGCGTCGTACCTTCTTGCCTGCACTTCTTCTTATATAACTCCCAGATGGTTTGCTCGTGGGTCTGGTCCTTGTCTTGTGTCATGTTTTCCCCCCATTCATGCGAAACCAGTCTGTACGCTTTCGCTGTGTTCCTTTTAGAGTATTGGCCGTGAGTAGGTGCCGTTATTCCTGATATATCTCGAGTATTGAAACGTCCGGAGGTTTGTTGTAGAATGACAATATTCTGAATTTCTTATATGAATATTATTTTCAAATAAGAAATCTAAAATAGTGGACCGACGCACGAAGGCACATGATGGACTTGTCCTAAAGGCTCCAGCTCATGTTGTAAGCGCTTTACCAATTCTAAGTTTGTGTTAATGGAGGGGATTCGAATGAACTTTGAATTACCGGAAGAGATAGTGCAGATGAAGCGAACGATACGCGAGTTCATTGACAACGAAGTTGAGCCGCTCGCGATGCAGATTGAAGAGAACGACCAAGTGCCGGACACGTTGCTGGAAAAATCGAAGGAGCTTGGTTTGTTTGGTCTCAGCATTCCGGAGGAGTACGGCGGAATGGGGCTGAACATGGTGGGCAAGTGTGCGTTATTCGAGGAACTCGGCAAGACCATTAACGGGTACACAACCATCCTCGGTGCGCATAACGGTATCGGTTCTGTCGGCATTGTGGAATTTGCGAATGAAGAGCAAAAGCAACGGTATCTACCGAAAATGGCGAGTGGGGAATACATTGGCGCGTTTGCGTTGACCGAACCTGAAGCGGGATCGAATGCAGCCAATTTGAAAACAACCGCGGTCAAAAAAGGAGATAGGTACATCATCAACGGCCAGAAAATATACATCACCAACGCGCCGATTGCGGACGTGTTCACAGTCATGGCCGTGACGGACAAGAGCCAGGGTGCCAAAGGGATCACGTCCTTTATTGTCGAGAAGAACTTCCCTGGATTTCACGTTGGAAGTATTGAGAAAAAGATGGGGTTGCATGGCTCACATACCGCGCAGCTGTATTTCGAAGACCTGGAGGTGCCAGAGGAAAATGTGCTGGGGGTTCCAGGCCAAGGCTACGTCAACGCATTGAAGATCTTGGCCAACGGCCGTGCGGGATTGGCGGCGAGGTGCCTTGGATCGTGCCAGTACTTATTAGATAAGTCTCTGGCGTATGCCATCCAGCGAGAACAGTTCGGGAAACCCATCTTTGAACAACAAATTATCCAACACTACCTCGCAGAAATGGCCCTGGACATTGAGACGCTTCGCTCCTTCATCTACAGAGTGGCCTGGATGACTGACCAAGGCATGAATGTCATCAAAGAGGCGGCCATGGTGAAATTGTACGGCTCTGAAGTCTACAACCGGGTGGCGGACAAGGCCGTTCAAATTCACGGTGGGATTGGCTACATAGCCGAATACCCGATTGAGCGTTTCTACCGGGATGCGCGCATTACGAGAATCTACGAAGGCACGTCGGAAATTCAAAAGAACATTATTGCTTCGCGGTTGAAGAAAGAATACGAGGGATGAACCATGCGACCACTGACGGGCATCAAGGTATTGGATCTCAGTCGTGTCTTAGCGGGGCCATTTTGTTCGCAAATTTTAAGTGACCTTGGTGCAGACGTGATCAAGGTGGAGAGTCTGGAAGGTGATGAAACGCGTCGGTACGAGCCGGTGGTGGATGGAGTCAGCTGCTACTATCTGGCGTTCAACCGCAATAAGCGGAGTATCGCGCTGAACTTGAAGACGAGCGAGGCGCAGGACATCATACGTGAACTGGTCAGAGATGCGGATGTTCTGATTGAGAACTTTCGGTATGGAACCATGGACCAGTGGGGGCTGGGGTACGAAGCCCTGAAAGAAATCAATCCGCGGTTGGTGTACTGTTCCATCAGTGGTTTTGGCAGAACGGGTCCGCTCAAGGACCGCCCTGGGTACGACTTGGTCATGCAGGCGTTCAGTGGCTTGATGTCTGTCACGGGGGTTGAGGAGGGACCACCAGTCCGTACGGGATGGTCCATTGTGGATCTGACAGCCGGAATGTGGGCCGCCCTCAGCATTCAGGCTGCTCTTTTGCAACGGAACCAGACGGGAAAGGGCCAGTTTGTCGAATCCAGCCTGTTTGAAGGGCAACTCGGTTTGATGACGTACTATGCCACGACCTACTTCGCCACAGGGCAAGTTGGTCAGCGATTGGGCTCCGCCCACTTCAGTCTCGCACCGTACCAAGCGTTTCAGACGAAGGATGGGTATGTCATTATTGCTGTCGGCAACGATAGGCTGTTTGCGAAATTGTGCAAAGGACTGGGTGCAGCCACGTTGCTCGAAGACGAGCGCTTTCAGTCTAATGCGCTGCGTGTTCGCAACCGCAAGGAATTGGCCAAGCTCCTGGAGAAACGCACCAGGCAGTATGAATCCAGCGAGCTGGTGGAACTGATGGACCAAAGCGGGGTTCCCTGTGCGCCCGTGCAAACGATTGACCAAGTCTTGAACCACGAGCAGGTGGCGGAGCGGGAGATGGTTCTTGCGTGCGATTACCCCGGGGTGGGTCCGGTGCGCATGTTGCGTTCACCGTTTCGGTTCTCCGAATCCGAGGTGAAGTTGGAACGCCGACCTCCGCTATTGAGTGAGCATGCTGAGGAAATTTTGGCAGACCTCGGACTTTCCAAAGAGCGGATTGCGCAATTGAAACAAGCCGGAATTGTACTGTAGAGATTGCAGAGGCCCAACCATGCGGAAACGGTCCTACTGACCTTGATTCGAGTCTGTCTGAACGGCGGATGGACAGGCAGTCACATCGTTCATTACATTGAACCTGTTTTTCACCACTCAAGTGGTCCGGACGCACCGGTCCATGCCATTCGGTGCCCGGTCCTACGATGGAATGGGGTCTGCTCTGTGGATTATCAAGTTCCTTCCGTGGCGCTGGCAATGCGCATGCTCAAGTTGCTCAGCCGCTACAAGTACAAGCGCTGTTCATTGAAAGAGATATCTGATCTCTTGGACGCAAATCCGACCACGTGTTTGCGGGTTCTTCGGACCTTGGCGCGAGAGGATTTTATCCAATTCAATCCGGAGACGAAAAAATATAGTCTGGGTCCGTATCTCATCCCGTTAGGGAACCGGGCCCTAGAGCTCAACGACTCGGTTGCGACCATCCTTCGGGAACTCAAATCCATTGCGGAACTGACCGGTTTTACCACTGTGTTGATTGAGCGACTGCAGGACAACCACTTGATTTATATTGGCTCCGAGGAGTCTCCCAATGACGACGTGAAAATATCGGTCTCCATCGGACAACAGTTTCCGATTGGCGGCGTGGCGTTTGGTCGGTGCTTCTTAGCGTACGATGATGAACAACAGTGGCCGAGGTTGATCCAAGAAGGCGTGTTGAGAAGTGGGGAGGATGTCCCGGCAGATCCGGAGACGTTGATTCGCAAGCTACAAGAGATCAGGAAACAGGGGTACGCTGTTTCACACGGCGAGTTGACACCTGGGATATCGTCCTTTGCTGCACCCATCTTCGATAAAGCAGGGAACGTGGAATTTGTCTTGGCATGCCTTGCCATGACGTCACAATTGGACCATGAGCAGGGACAGCGCGCCATTGCAGTGTTGGTGGAGAAGACACGCAAGTTGTCGGAATGGAACGGGTTTCAACACAGACCGACAAACGGGCCCGTGTTTGGATGAGTTGTCCATCCGTTTCCGCTGCGGGGGATCAGCCATTGCTGACCCCTCTCGCCGCGGCGGGTCGAATGGTACTGGACATCCGACGATTATACGGCTTTCCGCTGTGTCGTGGTTCCGTCAAAAACAAATTCGACGGGGCGGCCATTCACAAGGGTCTGGAGCGTCACGGGCTGTCCCCATAGCCGATACACGTTGGGCAGCGTTCGTTCAATGTACTCAACATCTAGTTCCTGGCCTTCAAACGAGTGGGTGATACGCAGCCCACGGGGGTCCTTGGGATTCTCGTTGGTCACGTACAGGGTCGGGAATCCACCGTTGGTGCGTTGCTGGACAAGGATGTCTCGGATGACTTCGTAATCCCGCTCAACCACCACCCAATCGATACCTCTCTTCTCGTACAAGTACAAGTCACACTCATCCACGACGTCTTGGTTCAGGTAGTTGCGAAGAAAACTTGTGTCAGACTCGCACTCCCGGACTTCAAACATCTTCTCTCTACCGTATTTCCGTTCGATATCCCGCCAGATAGCAAGCCCGACGTTGTAAGGGTTGAGGGTGTATCGGTTCGGTTGCGTCACGCCGGCCGTGAGTTGAGCGAAATCGATGGCGTCCTGGCCGTCCAGATCCATCGCTTGCATGAGCTCGGTGTGCCAATAGGTCGCCCAACCTTCATTCATGATTTTGGTTTCCAGTTGCGGCCAGAAGTACAGCATTTCGTCGTGTACTACCGAGATGACGTCGCGCTCCCAATCTTCGAGATGACGACTGTGTTCGACGATGTACATCAACAGGTCTTTCGAGTGCCCTGGTTCAGGTGAGTGGAGGCGAGTTGCACCGGTCGACCGTTCGTTGCGAATGACATCCGCGATGCGTGAACGGGTGCTGTTTTCTTCCGATTTGGGCTGGCCGATGGACCAAAGGTCATCGTATGGGCTCCGGCCAGCTTTTTTCACTTCCTGTTCGGGGACGTGGGCTCTCGAACGCCAGGATGCATCCACATGTTCCTGGATGGAGAGAGCGGCATCCAGTATTTCTTCCATGCGGTTTATCCCGTACATTTCCTCATATTTCCGAAATCGCTCTGCAGATGCCGCCATGGAATCGACCATCCGACGGTTGGTATAGCGGAAGCGGGCGTTATTCTTGAAGAAATCGCTGTGCCCAAGCACGTGAGCGACAATCATCTCATTCTGCAGGACGGTATTGGAGTCCAGCAAGAATGCGAAACATGGGTCGTTGTTGACGACGAGCTCGTAGATGCGCGACAGGCCGAGATCGAAGTCCAGCTTCTGACGGTAATATTGCTTGCCAAAGCTCCAGTGGCTGTATCGGGTGGGCATACCAAATCCAGCAATGGTGTAGACGACGTCCGCGGGACAAATCTCGTACCGCATGTCGAAGAAATCGAGTCCATAGGACCGCGCCTGTGACTCCATCCATGCAATGGATTCCTCCAAACGAGCATAGTCCTCTTGCTTCATGCACTGGTCACTTCCTTTCTTTGAAAGAAAAGGCGCAACGCGTTCAGGATTTGCTTATTATCCGTGATACTGGTCCACCGGAACTCCGGTTGATGCAGACTTTCTACAGCCTTAGAGAGCACCGTCGTGCGGCTGTACGAGTTGACTTCGAGATAGCCAATCATCGATGCTACGTTGCACAGTTCGCCAATCAATGTCACCGTTCGTTCATTGTCACTGAACAGATTGTCCCCGTCGCTGACATACATCAGGTAGATGTTCCACAGTTCCGGCGGATAATCGGACTGAATCAAGTCTTTCGCGGCTTGGAACACGGAAGAACACAGGGTTCCGCCACTTTCTCTGACAGTGTAGAAGGTGTCCTTATTGGTTTCATACGCTTCAGTATGGTGGACGAGGTAGCGCATATCCACGTGCGAGTATTGCTTTTTCAGGAATTTCTCCATCCAGAAAAAGAACGTTCTCGCTACGTATTTTTCGGATGCGCCCATACTTCCCGAGACATCCATCATGGCGATGACCACGGCGCCCGTTTCCGGGCGTACCGTGTCTTCCCACGTCTTGAAGCGCAAGTCATCTTCGGTAATGGTCAGTCTGTGACCCTTGTTTTTACTTCTGCGCAACGCTTCTATCAATGTTCGTTTGCGGTCGATATTGGACCGGATTCCTTTGTTGCGTATATCCGTAAAATCAAAACCATCGGTCATGATGTTCTTCGTCTGTGGCTTATCTTTTAAGTTGGGCAGGCAAAGTTCGGAAAACAAGGCGTCTTCAATTTCTTCCAGCGTGACATCTACTTCCAGGTTGTGTTCTCCGGGTTGGTCACCCGCACCGGCTCCAGGGGCGCTCGGCCCCGGGATAGCCTTACCGATGGATTGTCCTTGTTGCCCGGGGCCTTGTCCCGCGTGTTTTTGCTTGCCGTAGTCATACCGGAAATGTGGCTCATCGAGCTGTTTTACCGGGATCCGCACCGTGCGTTTGCCATCCGATAGGATGATGTCATGGTGAGAGACGATGTCTGCGAGGTTGCCACGGATGGCCTCCTTAATCTTCTCACGGTGTCGCGCCTGCGCCCGCTGGCCTCGTCGGTCCAGCGACCAGTCGTCGTGTACCAAAATACCCATCGTGTCCCCTCCTTTTGTCGCTATTTTGCAAATCGCTGACTTTCCGAATGCTGGCTTTCTGTTTAACGGTTCAACAAGCTTCCCACGTATTTCAAGACCTCATTTGCACAGATGTGACAGTACCCGTGCTTTTCCACAAGGGTCTCGTGGACCTGGTTAATCCGCTTGAGTTGGTCGGGGTCGGGTGTCTTGGCGTTCGTGGTAATTTTGACAACGTCTTTCAGGTCATTGAACAGTTTCCGTTCAATGGCTTCTTTCAACCGTTCGTGCGAATCGTAGGAAAAAACTTTTCCCCGTCGGGCGTAAGAAGACATCCGGATGAGAATCTCTTCGCGGAATTGTGTCTTGGCGTTGTCGCTTACGCCAATCTGTTCCTCGATGGAGCGCATGAGTGTTTCATCGGGATCGACTTCTTCGTCTGTGATGGGATCCTTCAGCTTTTGCTTGTTGCAGTACGCTTCCACATTGTCCAGGTAGTTGTTGAACAGGGACTGTGCAGATTCTTCGTAGGAATAAACGAAGGCTTTCTGCACTTCCTTTTTCACCACTTCGTCATACTCCTGGCGGGCGGCACCGATGTAGTTGAGGAGCTTTTCCTTATCCGCCGGGGAGATGCTCGCGTGCTGATCCAATCCGTCTTTCAAAGACCGCAAAATGTCGAGGGCATTAATGCACGTTGACTCATTGCGGACGAGGGCGGAGGAAATGCGGTTGATGACATACCGCGGATCAATCCCACTCATGCCCTCGAGCGGATGTTCGCTTTGCAGTTCCTTTACGTCAATGTCGTTTCCTTCCACCGATTGGCCGTCGTACAGTTTTAGCTTTTTCAGCAAATCGGCCTTTGTCGATTCCTTCAACCGGGATAAGACGGAGAAGATGGCCGCTGTACGGAGACCATGAGGGGCCACATGGACATGGCGCAAGTCACTTTGTGCAACGAGCTTCTCGTAGATTCTGACTTCGTCGCTGACACGCAAGGTGTAGGGAATGGGCATGACGACCATCCGGGAATGCAAGGCTTCGTTCTTCTTGTTTGAGATAAACGTCTGGTACTCTGTTTCGTTGGTATGTGCAATGACCAGTTCATCTGCGCTGATGAGTGCGAATCGGCCGGCTTTAAAGTTGCCTTCTTGTGTCAGGCTGAGCAGGTGGTACAAAAACTTGCTGTCAATCTTCAACATCTCTTGCATTTCCAAGATGCCACGATTGGCCTTGTTCAGTTCTCCATCAAATCGAAATGCACGTGGATCCGACTCTGATCCGTATTCGGCGATGGTCGAAAAGTCGATGCTCCCGGTCAGTTCCGAGATATCCTGAGACTTTGGATCAGACGGGCTGAACGTGCCGATGCCGACGCGCCTGCCTTCACTAAACAGAACACGTTCTACGGGCATTTTCAGGATGTCTCCATTGAACTCTTCGTCCAACCGCAATTGACAGACTGGGCACAAGTCTCCTTCAATGTGCACGTGCAATTCTTTTTCCATCTCAGCCCGAAGTTTGTGCGGGATGAGGTGTAGAGGCTCCTCATGCATGGGGCAGCCTTTGATTCCGTAGACGGCACCTCGGTCTGTGCGGCTGTATGCCTCTAAGCCGCGTTTCAATAAGGTAACGAGAGACGACTTGCCGCCGCTGACGGGACCCATCAGCAGGAGGATTCGCTTACGGACGTCCAGGCGACGGGCTGCCGAGTGGAAATACTCTTCCACCAGCCGCTCGAGAGGAATTTGGAGTCCGAAAAGTTCATTTTCGAAAAAGTGGTAAATCTTGTGCCCGTCCACTTCTTCCACGCCGGCTGAGACAATCATGTCGTAGACTCTCGCATGTGCCGTGTTCGCCACTGCTGGGTTTTGCTCCACAATCCCTAAATATTGTTCGAACGTACCTTCCCACTGTAGTTCTCGCTCGTGTTCCTTAAATTCTCTCAATCGTAGTGCAAGGCTCACCGTGTTCTCCTCCTTATTCGAATAGGTATTTCAACATTGGGAGAGGGAATGAAAGACATGTTGTTAATAAACCAGTGTCGCAATTTTGAGCTAAATTAAACCTGGCAAGAAGAAAAAAGAGATGAATGTGGAGGAAGTTTCACAAGTGGTGGGACCGATGTGTATCGTACGGGATGGCCATGGCCCTGAATCAACGGAATTACGGGCCTGCGTCATATGCATCCATTGTGGACAGAGCTTGCTTCAACCCAGGATGTCATCATTCTTTCTGTATTAAGGTTATATTAACTTACATAATAAATGAAAATTTAAAATTGATGTTAGTTTACATTACATAAACCATTGATCATTCCGCTCGTCTCCATGTATCGTTGAAATCAAATCTGAGCACAGCGAAGGGGGGATTCCGAACTTGATACCAATCGTGCACAGGGCAGGAGGTACCACTGTGGAAAATTTCAATGTATTTGAAACTGTGATTTTGTCGCGCTCCGACTTGATTCATTGGCCAGCGATTTTGAACGAAATTCGCAGTCTCGTCGAGTCATCTGACATCAAAGTTGTTGACATTCAGCGAGACAAAGAACAACTCATTGTTGTTTTTCGCAGGCGTTCTTTGGGATAGGCGAAATGTACATGAATCCATATGAATCTCGCCGGAGGGATGATTGTGATGAATCGCTTGCGCGGGTCCATGCTTCCAATTGTGACGGGGATGCGCCTGATGGTGCCGAAAATTGGAGCGCGGACGTTGAAAACTTGCGTCGCCATCGCTTTCTCCGTGATGACTGCACGGTACCTCCACCTCGCCGCTCCGCAATTTGCAGGCATTGTGTCGGTTCTCGCTGTTCAACCCTCCGTCTATCGTTCTCTCCGTCAGGGCTTTCAACAACTTCTCAGTGCTTTATTGGGGGCTGGTGCTGCCGTTCTGGCGCTCTACGCCTTTGGCCCTTCTGCATTGACATTTTGTATTGTGCCTTTGCTTCTCATGGGGTTGCATGTGAGATGGCACTGGACAAATTCACTGCTCGTCGCCGTTGTGATTGCTGTGAATACCATCGGGGCACAGGGCATGTCTTACCTGCACGGGGGGCTTAACCAATTGGCGCTCGTCGGGATTGGCATCGGCTACGGCAATGCCATCAACCTCCTGTTCAGACCGACACATCGGGCGCGCTCTGGGAGTTTGCTGGCTAGCTGTGAAAAATCTGTCTTCCAGTTGATTCGCGTCGTTCATCGGGACTTGGAACGAGGAATCGCCACGCCGTATCCAGTATTCCGGCGGACCATAGACCGCGTCCGAGAATCTCTCGAGGAGGGCAAGCGAATTGCCGGGTACGTGCGTGAAGACCAGAGGTACGGGCGCGTTGTTGAGGAAAATACGCTGGACGCCTTCCATGCGTTAGAGTCCATGGTGGAGCGTGTACGGGATATGAACAAGACGCTTCAAAGATTGTCCAATCTGCAAAGACGGTCTGACCTGGTTCGGCTGGCCGCGTTGCTTCTACGGATTCAGCGACGCATCATTTGGGGAAAACCGTGCCATTTCCATTGGGTCGATGCTGCATACGCGAATGTGGAAGCGCGTTTTTATCGGGGACCGTTGCCCGCTACCCATGAGCGCTTTGTTCAGCAAGCGACCGAATATCACCTGTTTATGTTTTTGAAAGAGTACTACGGGAAGTTAAAGGATTTGCGCGTAGACAGCCGTCATGCGCTCGATGCGGCTCACATTGGCTGAAAGCAAGTGCGAACGAAATTTGTTCTCGAACCTGCTAGGTCATATCCCATAGCTGAAATAATAATTGCAGAAACATTGAGTTTCTGCAATTATTATTTCATAACACAATATTGGTGGCATACCATTGGACCTTTGTGACTTGAAACATCAGTATAAAGAAATGACGCCCCGTTCCATGCAGGCTTTTCATCGCGCGGAGACCATGATTCCGGGTGGAGTGCAAGGCAACGTAAAGTTTTTCGATCCGTATCCACTATCGTTCCAACAGGCTGACGGTGCCTGGTTGATCGACGTGGACGGTCATTATTATGTGGACTATTTGCTATCTTTCGGCGCGTTGATTCTGGGGCACGGACATCCCGTCGTGAAGGAAGCAGTGAACGAGGTTTGGCGTACGTACGGGACCTCCTCATTTGGCGTTCCTTATCCCCTGGGAACAGAGATGGTTGCACTCCTTCAGTCGCTATTCCCTAGCATTGAGGCCGTCAGATCCACCAATTCCGGATTAGAAGCGACCCTTTTAGCCATTCGTTTAGGGTTGTCGTTTACGGGGAAGACACACATTGCAAAGTTTGACGGGCATTATCATGGCGGTCATGAACGTGTGTTGATTAGCACGCATTCGACGCAGGGAGGGCAACATGAACGTCCACGCGTCGTCTCCGAATCGATGGGGATACCAGACTATTTTTTGGATCACACTGTGGTGCTACCATTCAATGACTTTCCGCTATGTGAGCAAATTCTTCGTGAGCAACAAGAAAAGGTGGGCGTTGTCATCCTTGAACCTGTACAGGCAGGCTATATCCCAGCGGAGCAGGAGTTCATTCAGCAACTTCGTGCGCTCACTCAAGAACTTGGCATTCTGCTGGTATTTGACGAAGTAAAAACTGGATCGCGTTGCCCTGGGCGGTGCTCAAGAATATTACAATGTCAAACCGGATCTGACTGCGCTCGGAAAGGTGTTAGGTGGCGGGTTTCCCATTGGTGCCGTTGGCGGCAGAAAGGATATCCTGGAACTGAGCTCCCCAAAACGATCACAGAACCCCATTGGCACGTAACCCAATCTCCCTGTCTGCCGGACTCAAAACCATACAATTTCTTCAGGAACCAGGGCGTTTCGAACACATACTCCACACCACGAACCAATTAAAAGAAGGGATTCGAGCCATTGGGGAGTCTTACGGCTTTGGCGTACGCGTGCTTGGAATCGGGACGATTTTCAATTTCATGGTGAGCGAACGAAGCAAGCCAGAAGAGGACTCTGCCTTTACTCCGTCGAAAGATCTGAGAGAAGCATTGGACTACTTACTGATGAGGTTTGGTGTGTTTTCGAAACCATTCAATCGGTTCTCCGTGTCTGCGGTTCATGGAGAGAAAGAAGTTCAACATACACTAGACGCGTTTGAACGGAGCTTCTCCGAATTGAAAAGAATAACCATTCACTTATCGTGAAAGGAACCTTGTTGACACGTGCAGGAAACAGAGGTTTTAAAACGCATTACTGAAAAATACCCCACAATGAGTGCTTCGCAACAGCGAATTGCGGATGTGATTTTACAGGATCCTGAAACTGCCGCTTTTTTCAACGTCGCACAATTAGCAAAGCAGGCAGGTGTCAGCGATTCCACTGTCACAAGGTTTTCGACGTTTCTTGGATATACGGGCTTTCCTGCTCTATCACAGCAGTTGCAGGCCATGGTCCGTTTGCGTTTAACCACCAAAGAGCGCTTAGAACGTTCTCAGTCTATTCAGCATGAAGACGAAGCATCCATTTTCTTTTCATCGCTTGAGGACGATGTACAAAATTTAAAACTGATGATTCACCAGCTGGACGCTGCCTCATTGCGGCGTTCAGCGGACATGCTGGACCGTGCAGAGAAAATTGCGCTGGTTTGCTCGCGGAGTGCTGTTGCCCTTGGAGTATTCTTTGAGTTTTATTTAAATATTTTCGGTAAGCAACCGATGGTGCTCACTGGGGAACCACGAACCATGGATGTCATGAATCGCTTTGGTCCATCGGACGTTGTCGTTGGGATTGGGTTTTCAAGATACTCGAGGTTCACAGTTGACAGCTTGCGTTACTTTAAGAACCTCGGGGTACCAACCATTGCCATCACAGATTACGCGTCTTCTCCACTTTCCCAGTACGCACTGGAGACGCTGTATTGTCCAACTGGCATTGCATCGCATATGGATTCATTTGTTGCCCCACTCGCCTTAATTCAAGCACTTTTACGTTGCATGGCCCAACATGTATCATCAGAGCAGATGAAAAACCTCGAGCAGATGTGGGAGCACCTTGACGTATACTTCAAGCCACGCAACGACAAACGATAGCAGGCGTATGCGCAAGTGGTAGAATGTCATGTTTTTCTAGACAACAGACCCCCACAGCATCGTGGCTGAGCCCGAAGTCTATTAGGAATATGTATTGCACCGTCACATTGAGGTGCTGGTTGTGTGTCTCATGCAAACCACAATTTCCCTGGATTCAGTAAGAAAAGGTGGCACAAAGTGATAGGAGCAAATACAGGATTGAAAATAGGTTCAAACGAGTTGTTAAAATCCGCTATACACAAGTCACTCACTTACGCGATTACGGAACTTGGCCTGCCAGAGTTTTCGCAGGAACAGTTCACCCGTGAAATCAGCCCGCTTCTTCGGAACCCACTAAGTACGATAGAGGACAGTGAGGCAACGCGCGTTAAGCTTTGGAAATCCACGCTGCGTGGTGAGGTCTTCGCCACAGAGGTCCGGAACGACGATACGTTGGTGTTGTACGTTCGAAGTGCTCTCCGGGGGACCGTAATCGATTTGCGACTGACATGCCGCAACTTGGAATGGCACATCGAAGAAGTCATCTCGATGCATTCTCGGCCCATTGTACATTCACCGTGGTTTTATCGTGCAACGTTTGTCGGAGCGGTTATCGTGGCAGGCGTTGTTGGCTATGCTCTCCACCAGCCGACGGAGAAGGTTGTGACGCAGCAAGTGGCAGCGGTACCCAGCGCATCCACTTCCGTTGCACAAGCGACCCGGGCAGCAGAGCCGTCCGCGAAGCCGAAAACGAGCAAACCATCGCCGCCACAAACCTTCAGCTTCACCCTGAGTCACGGGATGTCTCTCTACGACCTCTGCAAGTTTCTGCAAGCGCATCACTTGGTAGACAATGCCATGGGGTTTGCCATGACCCTGAAGAAGACAGGCGTTGAGAAAGACGTACACCCAGGGACATATACGTTCAAAAGTGGGATGAACGAAAGTCAAATCCTCCAGGTGCTGAAACAGGGACCGAAAAAATGAGACGTGGGGCAAACCACGGAGATCACCACTCTACGCTGGGTGCACCGTATCCGGGAAAGAAGGACGGGGCATCCAGCGATTTACTTCTTTATTCTCCTTAAAACCCCCCTTGTTTACCCGAGCGATTTGCAAAATTCCAACTATGGCGTGCTCAGTTTGAAAATCGTCAATGTGTGGAAAGCGGTTTCCACATGGCGATGTGTTCAATGCCCGCTTCGAAAAATACGTTCCCCACCGCTTTGTACCCCAAACGTTCATAGAAGCATTGGGCGTGTGTCTGGGCGTTGAGCCGAAGTTCCCGAAAGCCTTCGTGGCTCGCTTCTGCCTCAATGAATTTCATGAGGGAACGACCCAATCCCGTGCCTCGATGGCTACCAACGACAGCCACGCGTTCTACTTTTGCAACGCCAGCATCATGGTAGGGGCGGAAGCGGGCTGTCCCTACTGGAGATCCGTTCTCATCACGGGCGAGAATATGTATCGTTTGCGGAGCGTCATCGTACTCGTCCAGCTCCATGTCCTCCGGAACGTGTTGTTCCTCAATGAACACCTGTCGACGAACTTCAAACGCATCTTGCAGTGAAGATGGATCTTCGACACGAATGATGGAAATGGCCACAAATATCCTCCCAGCAAAGACGAATTGAACGCATTGCACTTGGTCTACGCATTTGATTGTATGTTGCCTGTGAAACGGGGGTCAAATCGCCGACTTATAAAACGCGCGTGTTCAGGGGATATTTTCATGTGTTACTGATTTGTGGTCGCCATTCTTTGTTTTTCCGTAGATAGGCGATCCACGCTCGGGAGGCTCCTATGATTCTCAACAACGAACAACTACAAGCCCGGGCACGCGAGTTTGCTCTGACCCACGAGTTGTCGGCGAGCCAGCGTTCGACGGCTCGCTTCTGGCCGGCTTTTCAGTCTGACGTAGCCAGTCTCCACGCATTCGCCCAGCGGCTCACGCTGAGTCGGTCGGAGTGCGCACAGCCTGCGGAGGACTGGCTGCTGGACCATATTGCGTTTCTGGAGACGCAAGCGCAAGTGGTCCAGCGGGAATTGCCGCGCGCGACGCTTCACCAGTTGCCGAGGTTGAGAGACACCGGGACACCGCGAATTTACGCAGTTTGCGACGACTATTTAGAGTGTGTAGATGGACGCTATGACTTCCATTCGTTTGAATCGTACCTGCATTCGTACCAGGAAGTCTCCGTGCTCAAGATTGCAGAAGGCTGGGCGCTGCCCAGCGCCATGCGCGTCGTGATGATTCGTAGACTCGCGAAGGCTATGCGCGAGGTGCGTCGACGCCACGAGGTGTGCAGCGATGTGGCGTCCTTGCTAGAACGCCTCGGTACGAAGAACATGACGGATGAAAAGATTCGCACCTTGCTGGAGCGTGAAACGCGTGGGAGATCACTCAGCACAACCGAAATCGTGCACCTCGTACAGCACTTAAGCGAGTGGGAACCGGATATCCGCACGGTTCGAGAGTGGCTCGCCGCACACGTTGAAAACAGTGAGTCGAGCCTTGAGCAAATGGTCTCTTTTGAACATCAGCTGCAGGCTGAACTGCAGGTCACGTGCGGGAATTTGGTGCAAAGTCTGCACATTTTGGAGCGTCATCCGTGGCGCTTGACCTTCACGAAAATCTGTCACGTCGAACAAATCCTCCTCTGTGATGCCAGCGGTGACTATGAGCGTATGGATCTCGCGAGTAGAGACGTGCTTCGACGGCGCGTCGCGGACATCGCAAGCCAGCTTCGCGTGCCAGAGACGTTGGTTGCAGAGACGGCAGTTCGGTTGGCAAAGTGTGGCTTGGCGGACGACACTCCAGCCGGTGAACCGCCGCAAAACGTCTGCATCGCCTATTATTTACTCCATCCACACGGCATCACGTCCATGCGCAGGGCACTCTGCAAGGTGACGCGACCTCGTCGCCTGCCGCAGATTGCTCTGCGCCGGCGCCCGCTCGCCGTGTACTTGTCGAGTGTGGCGGTGTTATTTGTGGCCATGATGTTGTTGGCCGGGGGGTGGACAGCGCTCGGAGCCATCCGCCGCCCGTTGTCCTGGCTGGCGGTCTTTGTTGCACTCGCATTGCCAGTCAGTGAATGGGTTGTGGCCATTGTGCACGAGGTCATCAGCAGGTGTTGCCGTCCGTCACCGCTCTTGCGATACGACTTTTCCAAGGCGTTGCCCGAGGATGCCCGCACGATGGTAGTCATCCCGGTCATCTGGTCGGACATCCAAGAGGTGGACGATGTCATGGATAGACTGTTGGTCCACTACCTGGCCAACCGACAGGAGCACATCCACTTCGCCGTCCTCGCCGACTTTACGGACGCTCACACGCAAGCGCTGGCAGAGGACGAGTCGATTGTCCAGCACGCGGTCCAAAAGATTGAAGCGCTGCAGGCGAAGTACGGGGCAGACCGGTTCTTCCTCTTTCACAGATCCCGGTGCTACAACCCAGTCGACCAAGTCTATATGGGGTGGGAGCGCAAGCGCGGCAAATTGGTGGAGTTCGTCGAACTGTTGTCGGGGAGTACCGATACCAGTTTTACCACGGTGGTTGGACAAACGGACATTCTGAAAAACATCCGCTACGTATTTACCGTGGATCACGATACGCAGCTTCCGATAGGGGTGGTGGGCCGTATGGCCGGCACCCTCCACTTGCCCTACAACAGGCCTCGGCTGAACCAGGATGAAACGAGTGTCGTGGAAGGGTACGGGGTGTTGCAACCAGCCATCGGTGTTAGCTTTGAGTCCACGCAAAAGTCGCGGTTTGCCGCGCTGTGGGCGGGGGAACCCGGCATTGACCCGTACGCGTTCGCGGCCTCCAACCCGTATCAGGACTTTTTCGGCCAGGCCGTATTTGTCGGCAAGGGCATTTTCGACGTTGACGTGTTTCGAAAGACACTCGTCCGTCGCATTCCGGACAACCAGGTGCTCAGCCACGATGTGCTCGAAGGCGGCTTTCTTCGCGCTGGACTGACGTCCGACGTCGAAGTGATTGAGCAGCACCCGAGCACGTTCTACGCATACCAGCGCCGAGCCCACCGCTGGATTCGAGGTGACTGGCAGCTACTTCCGTGGTTGGGGCGAATCTGCCGAGACCGCACAGGCCGGAAGCGCCACAATGATCTCTGCGGACTCACGCGTTGGCACATCTTGGACAATCTGCGTCGGAGCCTCGTTGCACCAGCGCTCATGCTGGTGGCACTGCTCGGAGCCACCGTACTGCCGGGCCGAGCATTCGCATGGGAAGCCATTGTGCTCCTGACATTGTTTCTTCCATTTCTCAGGGCGCTTGGTCAGGCGTTGGTCGGACGCAGCAGCATGCGTTCTCTGGGAGCTGGCTTCCTGCAAAGCGTCATCCAGTGCATGACATTACCCTTCGTCGCAGTGGTGGCAGTGGATGCCGTTGTTCGAAGTGTATTCCGCATGTGGGTGAGCCGGCGCAAACTCCTGGAGTGGGAGACGTCTGCCCAGCTGGACCAGCGTCCCGTAAACGGGCCCGTGTTTGTGCATGAACCCATTGGGTACATGGTGGTAGCCCTGTTTGTTGCGCTGATGTGGGGGGGCGGGGGAACTACAGGCAGAGTCAGCGCAGTGGTCGCCCTCGTCATGTGGCTGCTGGCTCGCCCCGTCATTCAACAGCTGAATCGTCCAAGAAGAGAACCGTCCCGTAAGTGGCTGGATGAGATGCAGCCTGAGCTGAAGGCGTTGGCTCGACAAATTTGGTCGTTTTACGAGCGGTACGTGACGGCAACCGATTCCTGGTTGCCCCCGGACAACGTGCAGTATCATCCCAAGGAAGTCGTCGCGCATCGCACGTCTCCGACCAACATTGGGTTGTATCTCGCAGGTGTGGTGGCCGCGCGTGATCTCGGGTTTATTGATACATTGACCATGGTCGAGCGCCTCGAGGCCTCCATGAGAACCCTGGCCGCTCTGGAGAAGTGGAACGGGCATTTGTACAACTGGTACGATACACAATCTGCAAAACCGCTGGCGCCCCGCTATGTGTCCACCGTCGACTCTGGCAACCTGGTTTCATACCTCATGGTGGTTCGCCAAGGGTTACACGAGTGGCGTCTGCGGGACAGAGCACTGCAGTCTCGGGTGGAACGGCTCCTGGAGGACATAGATCAGTTGGTTGAACAGACCGACTTCGCGTCACTGTACAACGCCGACGAGCGACTGTTGTGTCTGGGGTATCACGTCGATGCAAACCGAAGGGAAACCATTCTCTACGACCTACTGGCTTCGGAAGCGCGGCAAGCGAGCTTTGTGGCGATTGCTTTAGGGCAAATTCCAGTGTCGCACTGGTTCACCCTGGGCCGCACCATGACGATTGCGGGCGGTCACAAAACCTTGTTGTCCTGGTCTGGAACGATGTTTGAATACCTGATGCCCGCCCTCCTCATGCGGACGTACCGGAACACCGTCTGGGACTCCACATATCGCGGGGTTGTGCAGCGACAGCGGGAGTACGCACAGGTGCATCGCGTGCCATTCGGCATTTCCGAAAGCGGCTACTACGCGTTTGACTACGACCACAACTACCAGTACCGGGCGTTTGGTGTCCCTGGGCTCGGGTTGGATAGGGGCCTGGAACGGAACTTGGTCGTGGCGCCGTACGCCACCATCTTGGCGTTACCGGTGGCTGGCGAAGCTGGTGTGGAAGCCCTTCGCAAGTTCGAAGAACTCGGTGCAAAGGGCCCGTACGGTTTTTACGAAGCGGTTGACTTCACGGTATCAAGGTTGCCGAAAGGGCGCCGACATGAAGTCATTCAGAGCTTCATGGCCCACCATCAAGGCATGAGCCTGTTGACCGTCGCCAATCTCTTGGTGGACGACGTCATGGTGGAGCGATTCCACGCAGATCCACGCGTTCGCGCCACCGACTTGCTCCTACAGGAGCGAATTCCCGCAAAAGCGGCACTCATTGAAGAGCCAGTGGGACGCAACGCTACGTTGCCGACACTGGGTGGGCAGACCGACGACGCAGAGCGCAGGTTCACGGAACCGACGGCACTGCCAGAAGTCAACGTGCTATCCAATGGCCGGATGATGAGCGTCGCCACCAACGATGGCAACGGCATGCTCATGTGGAACGGGCTCGCGGTCACGCGATGGCGAGAAGACCCAGTCATTGACACGTCCGGTGTGGTGGTTTACATCCACGACGTCACTTCGGAGGAGACGTGGAGCCCAACGCGGTTCCCTTGTCGTGCTCTAGAGGATACGAGCGCCGTGTTCCGACTGGACAAGACAGCGTACGAGGGGCAGTACCAGGGGATTGCGTCCAGGTTGGAGCTGACTGTGTCCTCTGAGGTCGACGCGGAGGTGCGGCGCCTCCAACTGGTCAATCACAGCGCAGAAGGCCGCACTTTGGAGGTGACGTCGTTCCTCGAGCTGGCATTGGCCAGCCCCTCTGCGGACAGCGCGCATCCGATGTTCAGCAAACTGTTCGTCCAAACCAGCCACGATGCCAATGCGCAGTGCCTGCTGGCCAAGCGTCGGCCCCGGGAAGAGGATGAAAAGGAGACGTGGGCTGTTCACACCGTGTACGTGGATGGGGCTGAGTCCGGAGAGTACGAGTTTGAAACCGACAGGGCATCGTTTATCGGTCGCGGCTATTCCTTGCAGGCGCCCAAGGCAGTGCAGGCCCATCTGCGTGGCTCCGTCGGGTCTGTTGCGGATCCCGCGTTCGTCATGCGGCGCTGTATCCACCTTGCACCCAAAGCGTCGGCTACGGTGTACATCGTGACCGGCGTCGCAGCCAGTCGGCAGCAGGCGCTCGACATTGTGCAGCAATTGCGGGAGCCTGCACAGGCGGATCGGGCGTTTCATCTGGCCTGGGTGCGGGCACAAATTGATTTGCGACATCTCCACCTGTCTCCAGCGCAGGCGGTGGTCGCACAGCGTTTGGCGGGGCGGCTGTTGTACACACCGCCGCTGTCGCGGGCTCGCCGGGAGGCCATCACGCGCAATACGCTTGGGCAGTCTCGGCTGTGGCCGCGCGGCATCAGCGGTGACGCACCGATTCTGACGGTGGCCATCCACAACTTGGCCGACTTGCCGTTTGTCACGCGCCTGGCTCGTCAGCACCAGTACCTGTGTGCATTGGGGCTGGCGGTGGACTTGGTGGTACTGGATGAGACGGTCGGCGGTTACCAGGATGAACTCATACACCGCTTGCGGGAGAACCTTGCCTCGTGCGGCGTGGGTGAGCTGAAGCGAGTCGTCAGTATCAAGGGATCACAGCTGTCCAAGGAGGAGAGAACGCTCCTAGAGTCGGTATCTCGCGTGTGGTTACGGGCTGGTGGCCCCAGTGTGCGCACGCAGTTGCACATTGACCCGAGTGACTTGCCGACATTGCCGCCGACTGAGCTTTCGTCCGTGCGACCGACCAGGCGGTCCCGAGTGCTCCAAGCCACGTCGGACGGCGAGTTCTTCAACGGCTGGGGCAGCTTTGTGGACGACGGGCGCGCTTACCGAATCCACGTGCAGGCGGGTGCCTACCTGCCTAGGCCCTGGACCAACGTTCTCGCGAATCCGAGGTTTGGCTGTCTTGTGACGGAACTAGGCACCGGTTACAGTTGGTGGCGCAATTCGCGCGAGTGTAAATTGACGCCTTGGACCAATGATCCGGTGCTCGATCAGCCGGGGGAGTGCCTCTATTTTCGCGACCTCGGCACCAATGAGATCTGGTCTGCGACGCCGAAGCCTGCGGGGGGGCAGCGTCCGTACGAGGTCACACATGGGTGGGGCTACACGCGGGTGGAACAGACGAGCGGCGAGATTGCGCATGTCATGGAGACGACCGTTCCGCTAGACCACCCGTTGAAAGTTGTCAAACTCACCTTGCGCAACACCACTGCAGAGGCGAAGCGGATTTCGGTGACGTACTACGCGGAGTGGGTGCTTGGTGTCCAACGAGAAGCGCAAGCGCCGTTCATTGTCACGGAATGGGATGAGAAGAGTTCCGCATTACTCGCCCACAACACGTACCAGGATGCGTTTCGAGAGGCTGTGGGTTTCCTGCATCTGACGCAACTGGAGCAAACGCACACCGCGTCGTACTCGTGGACAGGCGACCGAGCGGAGTTTATGGGCCGCGGGGGAGAACGAGCACATCCAGCATCCTTGTACGAGGAGAGGTTGTCGGGACGTGCAGGTGCGTATGCCAATACGTGTGGCGCCATCCAGACCGTGGTGGACCTGTCCGCAAACGCCGAAACGACTGTGCTCATTCTGCTCGGCTGCGCGGCTTCAAAAGCAGAAGCGCGGGCGCTGGTTCACCAGTACAGCACTGTCTCCGCCTACGAAGATGCACTGGCCAAAGTGACACAGTTCTGGGAGCGCATGTGCGGGCAAGTGAAGGTGAAAACACCCGATAGGGCGATGGACCTCATGTTGAACGGGTGGCTGTTGTATCAAGCGCTCGCTTGCCGACTGTGGGCACGCACCGCGTTTTACCAAGCGGGGGGTGCGTTTGGATTTCGGGATCAAATCCAGGACTCGCTCGCCTTATTGCACGCGGATCCGGCCATCACGAAGCAGCAAATTTTGCACAACGCGGCGCATCAGTATCAGGAGGGGGATGTGCAACACTGGTGGCACGATGAGACAAAGAAAGGCATACGGACGCGGTTTTCCGACGACTTGCTCTGGCTTCCGTACGCGGTCTCGCGATATGTGGAGCACACCGGCGACGTCGCGATTCTCGACGAGGTCGTACCGTTCTTGCACAGCGATGTCCTGAAAGAGGGAGAACTGGAGCGATATGAAGACACGGTGGTGTCCGACGAGGAAGGAACGTTGTTGGATCACTGCCTGCGCGCCATTCGCCATGCTATGACATTTGGGGAACACGGCATTCCACTGATAGGGATTGGCGATTGGAACGACGGTATGAACCGCGTCGGGGCGAAGGGCCGAGGCGAGAGTGTCTGGTTGGGGTGGTTTTTGCTCGACGTCCTGAAGCGATTTCTACAACTGCCACAAGGGGTCTTGCCACCTGAGATTGTCGATGCGTTCAAGCACACAGCGCGTGAACTGGAGCAGCACTTGAACGAAAACGCCTGGGACGGAGCCTGGTTCCGGCGCGCATTTACGGACGCAGGGACGTGGCTCGGCTCCATCCAGGACGTAGAGTGCCGGATTGACGCTATCGCACAGTCGTGGTCGGTGATCTCGCAAGGAACGTCACCCGAGCGTCAACTGCGCGCCATGCGCTCGTTTGACCGAGAACTGGTGGAGCGAGACTTGAGCTTGGCTCGACTGTTGACCAAGGCGTTTGACGAAACGCGGCCGAGCCCTGGGTATATCCAGGGCTATCCGCCAGGGATTCGCGAAAACGGAGGCCAGTATACACACGGCGTGATTTGGAGCATCGTCGCCTGGTCCATGTTGGATGCCCGCGACAAGGCGTTTGAGCTCTTTTCCATGCTCAACCCCATTTCGCACACGCAGACACCGCGGGAGGTTCAGGTGTACGGAAACGAGCCGTACGTGATGTCCGCAGACGTGTATACAGCCCATCCGCATCGGGGAATGGCGGGCTGGTCCTGGTATACAGGTGCAGCCGGCTGGATGTACCAAGCGGGGTTGGAGTACGTGTTAGGGGTCACACGGAGGGAAGATCGGCTTTACATCCGACCGTGTGTTCCTGACGAGTGGGAATCGTTCAATATCGATTACCGTTTCGGCAAGTCCACGTATCACATCGAGGTGAAATGCGGGGAGCCCGCCACATGGGTCGTGGACGGCCGTGAAACGGCGGGCCAGGCGTATCTGCAATTGTTGGACGACGGGAAAGAACACACCGTGACGGTGTACGCGCCGCAAAAACCGCTGGAGACGGTGGGCTAGACTTCGGTATTGGCATGAAAAGGGGGAGCACCTGGAATCGACCGTTTCCTACGCCCCCCACAAGTCGTGGAAAGGTCCCCGAAGGCGCAAAAGTGCTGGCAGTGGAGTCCAAGGCGTCGCCCTCGTGCGACGCCCCATTGACCCCAACAAGTTTATGCTTGTACCGGCGTGTATAGTGTGCGCTCTCGTTTCTCGAGCAACGGGATGACGGTATCCAGAACAATGCGCTGAAAGTAGGGTGTTTCTGAGTGCCGTGCAAGTGCTGCTTCATCTTCGTATTGCTCAAACAGCAAAAACTCGTCTCTGTTGTCCTTTGATCGATTCACGAGGTAGTGTATACATCCCTCCTCTTGCTCGACGAGTCGGATCATTTCACGCAGTGCTTCCTCGACCTTATCGCCCATCCCCGGCTTACATTGATACTTCGCTGTGAGTACAATCACTGGGATCTGCTCCTTGCGCTGTAATTTTTGATGTGAACGTCCTGTGCTCACGTTGTTTTGTTGGCAAGAGTATACCGCTTTGTTTCTGTTCCCGCATACGCTCTGCTCGAGTTATCCCCATCCGACGACAGTAACATGGCTGTCTCGAACTCTTACCAGGTGATATCTTGTGAATGAGCCAGCATTCGTGAGAAAAACCTTACATTCAGCAGCTCCTATATAGCTATTGCTGAAGAGCCATGGGCGAGCGAGCTTCGTGCTGAATCACATCCCTGCGGGTAACCGCGAGATAACCGACAAGGACAATGATCATCATCGTTAAAACAAGGCTGACCGGACCTTTGCCCAGTCCGAGACCTCCACTGGTATGAGACACCGAGAGCCAGTCCGAAAAGGAGGCGCCTACTGGCCGTGTCATGATGTAGGCAAACCAGAAGGCGAAAATCTTATTGAGACCAAACAGCCAATAGCAAAGAGCCGGGATAACAAGCAAGGCGGTAAACAGCACTCCTGAAGAGAAGTAGCCCAGGTGCATGGTTGACGCGGTCAAGTCTCCCGCCGCGGTGCCAAGTGCAAACGTTGCCATGACGGTGGTCCAGTAAAAAGCTTCGCGACGACGGGTATAGATACTGTGTATGGACAGCGTCTTCTCCATGGCGTACCAGGTTACGAAGATGATGGTCAGCACCGCCACAAAGAACGTGGTGGATACAAGGTATGGGATTCCAAGCACAACATGGACAACGTCCGCAGCCATCGTGCCAAAGATACTCACCATGACGACAACGAACCAGTAGATCCACGCCACGTATTGGCGTACGAAGAACTGCAGTGCCAACGACGCTACCAGACCGATTCCGGCGAGAGCTACGGCAATGAACGGGTTTAGATGCTGGACTAGATAATCAGAGAACACTTCGCCCATTCCAGTGGTCAGCAGCTTGGTGATCCAGAAATAGACCGTAATTTCCGGAACCTTAGTGAAGATCTGCTTCGCATCATTCATGGTGGCCGACAAAGATTGATTCATATGCGAATTCTTCCCCCTAATTCGTTACGTGGGCTTCTTGCTTGACAGTTCTTGCAAAACAGCGGATTTGCCGTTCGCTACCCAATCAATAATGACAAATGAATCACAAAAAAAGTTCATCGGGATTCCCGTGAACTGTTTTTATGTCAGCGATTTGCAAAACTACCGGGCTACGCGCGGCCAGAAGTAGCCTTCGACTTCCGAGCTATTGTAGATGCTGTTCAATGGTTCGTTGCATGTGCTGTATTTTGGCCTTGCAGTCTTCGTCATGTTGGCCGCGCGCTGCCAGGTACACTTTGATTTTCGGCTCTGTTCCAGAGGGGCGTATGGCCATCCACGAACCATCTTCATACAGGTACTTGAGTACATCAGACTTCGGCAACTGCAGCGTATCCATCGAGGTCTCTTGTCCCGAAGCGTCCACGTGCGACCGCCTCGACGTCTTGTAATCCTCAATGGCGACAAGGCGGAGACCTTCGACGCTTGGCGTGCTTTGGCGCAACCCGTCCATGACCGACTGCACCCGGTTTGATGCGCCCTTCTGTTGAAGGGGTACGCTGATCAACGCTTCACGGTAGTGGCCGAATCTCGCAAACAACGCATGTAACGCATCGAGCAGTGTCTTATCTTGGCTTTTGTAGAATGACACCATCTCGGCGATGGCCAGGCATGTTTGTACGGCATCCTTGTCGCGCACGATGGGAGACACCAAATACCCGTAGCTCTCTTCGTACCCGAATAAAAACGTGTGTTCACCCGTCTGTTCGTACCGGGTGATGCCATGTCCAATGTATTTGAACCCGGTGAGTGTGTTTTCTGTGGGGACGTCGAATGACGCGGCTACTGTCCGCCCGAGGTCTGAGGAGACGATGGTCTGAAAGACAATCCCGTTCTTCGGGAGGCGGCCTTCGGCCTGGCGCGTGCGAAGAATGAACTCCATTAAGAGGGCCCCAACCTGATTGCCAGTGAGCAACTGGTATTCGCCTTCTTTACTGCGGACTGCAATACCCACTCGGTCTGAGTCTGGGTCGGTCCCCATGACCAAGTCGGCAAACACCTCACGTGCCTTGCCAATACCTAATTCGAGCGCTTTTGGTTCCTCTGGATTTGGACTTTTCACGGTTGGAAAGTCGCCGTTCGGTTCTTCTTGCTCCTGCACGATGTGGACTTTTTCGTAACCTGCCGCGTGTAAGGCTTCACGCACCGGTACATTGCCCGCGCCATGCAGTGGCGTGTACACCACAGTCAGGGCCTTCCGTTGGTCTTGAGAGATGGATGGAAATTGCACAGTGCGCACCACGGTGTCTACGTAGGTGCTTCTGACGTCACGGGCAATCCATTGAAATCGTCCTTGCTTTATCGCTTCGTCAAGCGCCATCGTTGGCAGTTCGAACACGTCCGGATGTTGCATCATAATGGCGTGAATTTCCGATGTCACGTCTGGCAACAACTGCGCGCCATCTGGGCCGTACGCCTTGTAACCGTTGTACTCTGGCGGGTTGTGACTTGCGGTAATCATCACGCCGCCGGCGGCCTGGAAGTGGCGAACGCTGAACGAGACTTCAGGAGTCGGGCACAAGTACGGAGAGACATATGCGTGGACACCGACTGCAGCCATGGTGAGACCCGCTTCGCGAGCAAATTCGGCCGACATATGGCGACAGTCATATCCGATGGCCACGCCTTTGGCGGTGGCATCGGTTCCTTGACGCAGAATGTACTGCGCAAAGGCCCAAGACGCTCTGCGGACAGTGTAAATGTTCATTCGGTTGAGACCGGCCCCCATGACACCGCGAAGTCCCCCTGTGCCAAAGTCTAGTGTTTTCCCGAATCGGTCTTCAATCTCTTGTTCATTCCCTTGGATGGAGACAAGCTCTTCGCGAAGTGCCTTGGGGAGTTCTGAGTCATTCAACCACTTTTGATATTCCTGCCGTCCGTTCAAGTGCAGTAACTCCTTCTCTGGGATTTCATGCGATACATTTCAAGGTAAGTCATCCTGCTTATGAGTGTGTGTAAAAAGCTTTGATGTATTCTGTACCTTCGCCGGACCGCCCCTCGCGACGTGGCCGTAAGCACGTTCGATGAAGGATTTGGGGACAGAAAATTCAGGATAACTTGTCGTGATGATGAAGGATTTCGGAATATCATGTCGAAACATTCATATGAATGAAAGCGCTTAAATTAGGAGGGGATAGAGACATGGAATTGAAGCCCAGAGTTGCGGAATTCTTAAAGGGCACGAAGAAGTTGTTCATCAATGGTGAATTTGTCGAGTCCGTGTCGGGGAAGACGTTTGAAACGGTAAATCCGGCCACGGGTGAAGTTTTGGCTGTGGTGTCCGAAGCACAGAAGGAAGACGTTGACCGAGCAGTCCAGGCTGCGCGGAAAGCGTTTGATGAAGGAAAGTGGTCCAAGCTCAGCGGCGCGAAACGTTCCCTGCTCCTGTATCGATTGGCAGACTTAATGGAGCAACACAAGGAAGAGTTGGCGCAACTAGATACGTTGGACAACGGAAAACCCATCCGCGAGTCGTTGAATGCCGACGTACCGCTGGCCATTGAACACTTCCGGTACTACGCTGGTTGGGCGACGAAGATTGTAGGACAGACCATTCCTGTAAGTGGGAACTTTTTCAACTACACGCGTCACGAACCGGTGGGCGTGGTTGGACAAATCATCCCGTGGAACTTCCCGCTGTTGATGGCCGCGTGGAAACTCGGCGCTGCACTGGCCACCGGTTGTACGGTCGTCCTCAAGCCGGCAGAGCAGACCCCGCTGTCCGCCTTGTATCTCGCTGGCTTGATTCAGGAAGTCGGTTTCCCTGAAGGCGTTGTCAACGTAATTCCTGGGTTTGGAGAAACAGCCGGTGCGCCGTTAGTGGAGCACCCGCAGGTCGACAAAATTGCATTTACCGGTTCGACCGAAGTCGGAAAGTTGATTATGAGGCAAGCGGCGGGCACCTTGAAGCGCGTGACGCTGGAGCTTGGCGGCAAGTCGCCCAACATCATTCTTCCGGACGCGGATATGTCCCGCGCCATCCCAGGTGCATTTTCAGGGATTATGTTCAACCAGGGCCAAGTATGCTGCGCTGGCTCGCGACTGTTTATCCAAAAGAAGGCGTACGACAACGTGGTCGCGGACTTGGCATCGATGGCAAGCAAGATTCGTCAGGGACAGGGCCTTGATGAGACCACGGAAATGGGGCCCCTGGTGTCTGATGAACAGCAGGATCGCGTACTGCGGTACATCGATTCCGGCCTCAACGAGGGTGCGGAACTCGTGACAGGCGGTAACCGTCCCTTCGAAAGAGGGTATTTTGTTGCTCCGACCATCTTTGCGAACGTGAAAGACGAAATGACCATTGCCCGAGAAGAAATCTTTGGGCCTGTCGTGGCGGCGATGCCGTTTGAGGATTTGGACGATGTCATTCGTCGTGCCAATGACAGCGAGTACGGCTTGGCTGCTGGTTTGTGGACCGAAAATGTGCGGAACGCGCACTACGTTGCGAGCAAGTTGAAGGCCGGTACGGTTTGGGTGAACTGCTACAACGCATTTGACGCGGCAGCGCCATTCGGTGGCTACAAGCAATCGGGTATCGGTCGCGAAATGGGATCCTATGCGCTGAACAACTACACAGAAGTCAAGGATGTGTGGATTAACTTAAGTTGATGGCGCGGGTCGGTTGATGTTCGCAAAGAATGCCATACTCTCCCTTTCGGGGAAACGGGCACCTGCACTGGCGGGGGCATCTGCATGCGCAGTTGCCCCCGCTATTTTTGCGCGGCCCAGTCCCATGTGATATACGTCTGAAGATAAGGACACAGTAATTTTGCAAATCGCTGAGTACACAAAACAGGTCTTTGTGGCAGGGAAGATGGTATGCGCACCTACGAAGAAAAGATCCGTGATGAAGTGATGGCGTGGAAGAGAAAGATCACAAAGCCGTCGGGGTGGTTTCGGCGTCTCGCCAACAAGTCCCAGGCGAAAATGAACGCGCTGATCCCAGAAAAAGCGCACGTCGTGATAACGGCGAGCATCAAGAAAATGGTACAAGCAGTTCTGACTGGGGCGGAATTTACGACGAAGAAACGGGATGTAGGCAATCTGAGTCTGGAAGCAAAGGACGAAATGTTGCAACAGGCCATCAATACTTACAAAAAGATGGCCGCTGCCGAAGGCGCCGGAACCGGTGCGGGTGGTCTCTTATTGGGACTCGCCGATTTTCCGCTGTTGCTCACCATCAAGTTTAAGTTTTTGTTTGAGGCGGCTGCCATTTATGGGTTCGACGTGACAGACTATCACGAACGCCTGTTTATCCTTCATGTGTTTCAGTTGGCTTTTTCCAGCGACGAACGGAGGCGCTACATCCTCGATTGCATTGAGCACTGGGACCAGTGCATTCAGGAGTCACAAGAAATTGACTGGCGCATGTTTCAGCAGGAATACAGGGACTACATTGATGTGGCCAAGCTATTGCAGTTGGTTCCAGGGATTGGTGCCATCGTGGGTGCCTATGCGAACTATAACCTCCTGGACCATTTGGGTCAAACTGCGATGAACGCGTATCGATTGCGGTTACTGCAAAAGTTGCTGACGGCATAGCAACGCGTCGTTTGCATTGATTCTGCAAATCGCGATTGGAAATCCACACACAGGTCTTTCCAATGTCATGTACTTCGCCTATAATAAATTTCGTTGCTCGGCACCCCATGTCGGGCATTCACTGTATAGCATCCCACGTATTCTATATTTTCCATGAGCAGCGGTTGACGTCTGCTCTTTTTCTTGCTCCTCAAGGTGCTGGCGTGCAGAAAGCGGAGCCGAGTGGAGAGACATAGTGGCTTTACCCACATGAGTGTCTGCGCGTTGCAAACGCCGAGTGAGTGAAAACATCAGAGAATGGATAAGGAGTTATTGCAAGATGAGCGAGTTATCACGGACACGCACAGCATGGATGATTGCCTGTTTGGTGTTGATTTGGGGCCTAAGTTGGCCCATCTACAAAATGGCACTTCATGATACACCGCCCATATTGTTCGCTGGCTTGCGGTGCTTGCTCGGGGGACTTCTCCTGACAATTTTGGCACTGCCCAGGTACCGAAACATTCGATGGCAACAAACCTGGCACATCTATTTGATTTCAGCGTTGTTGAACGCGTTCCTGTTTTTTGTCCTGCAAACGGTCGGTCTTCAGTATTTGCCGTCGGGGTTATTTTCCGTGATTGTCTATTTGCAACCCGTTTTGGTTGGTTTGCTGGCATGGATTTGGCTCGGTGAGAGTATGTCCGTGTTGAAAATTGTTGGCCTTCTGCTTGGATTCGTGGGTGTGGCTTGTATTAGCATGGAAAGCCTGTCCGGTCAAATTTCCTGGGTGGGTATCTTGTTTGCTCTCGGTTCCGCCGTCAGTTGGGCGATGGGCACTGTGTATACCAAGAAAATTGCAGACGCCGTGGATGCGCTGTGGCTTGTGGCTGTCCAGTTCACCGTCGGGGGATTGGCCATGACAGCGTTCGGAACCGTTGTAGAACAATGGACCCGCATTGGATGGGGGCATCCATCATATCTCATCGGGCTTGTGTATGGCGCGGTGTTTGGCGTCGCCATCGCTTGGCTCCTGTACTTTCGTCTCGTGACATCCGGTGAGGCCAGCAAGGTGGCGTCATTTACCTTTATGGTTCCGCTTGTGGCGGTATTGACGGGAACAGTCTTCCTTCATGAACCGTTTACGTTGAACTTGTTCGCGGGTATTGTGTTGATTGTGGTGAGTATTTACCTCGTGAACCGTCCCGCTCGGGCGGCACTGCGTCCGAAAAAACAGTCTGTCGAGGTATTGCGTCACTAGAAAGATCACAAACGATATCGAGGGGGCGGTCACCGTGAATAGGTGACCGCTTTTTTCGCAAGCTCTCACTCTATCTCGGGAGAACACAAATTTTCAATTTGGAAGTAGACTATTCATTCGCGTGAGTCGTCTTGCCTTGTTTGCCGCGATGTTGGCGTTCGCTGATGTCTATCATACTATCTCCCAGCATCCATCTGGACCATAAATTGTCTGTTCAAAGGGCGCTTTACGGTCTAATATGGAGTCAAGCATACGTAATTTATAGAATATTGGAATGGGGAGGACGATGGTCATGAAACGAAAAATTCTGTTCGCGACGGGTAGCGTGCTGCCGAACAACGGAAGCGGCTACTTTCCCCAAGACGTCCGGCGCTTGTACAACATCCCCGCTGATTTGGACGGGGCAGGACAGACCATCGGAATTCTGGAATACTCCAACGGCTACAACATTCAAGACGCACACAGCTTCTGGGCTGCCCATGGCATTACGCCACCCCAGGTGGAGTTTGTAAGTGTCGATGGCACCCGAAACGACGGAGGTACCAGTCCTGACGATGAAGAGGCTTCCTTAGATTTGCAGTGGGCGGGGGCCATCGCACCCAAGGCGAAACTCGTAGTCTATGAAGCCAATGGCGGGGATACGTACCAGACCTTCGCCGATGCCGTGCTTGCAACGTTGCGGTACGTCCTTCAAGATACAAAGAATCATCCGTCCGTGCTGTCCATCTCCTACGGTGACGCAGAGTTGAATATTGGACAACAGGCGATGCAGGAGATTGCCGACGTGATTCAGCAACTCAGCGCCAAAGGCGTGACGGTGTGCATTTCTTCGGGGGATCAGGGCGCGTATGGCATGCATGACACCCGTGGCCCGAGGGTCCAGCATGCGGATGCCCCAGCCAGTGCACCGTACGCCGTGGCCGTGGGCGGAACGTCTCTGCAACCGGACGGAACGGAGTCCGCTTGGACGTACAACGGTCCGGACAACGGGGGGGCAACCGGTGGAGGATTCAGTTCCTTTTTCCCAAGACCGGATTACCAGGCGAGTCTGGGCGTCGTTTCGCGAGGCATTCCAGACGTGTCCTTGAACGCAGATCCAGCCACAGGATACCAGATCATCTTCCAAGGACAGCCCGCAGTGGTAGGGGGAACGTCTGTGTCCAGTCCCGTTTTCGCCGCCATTGTCGCGCTCGCCAATCAACGGAGAGCGCAGCTTGGACTAGCCCCTGTGGCCAATCTGACGGAGAAGTTGTACAGTAACCCGAAGAGCGCTGGATACCGGGATATCACCGTAGGCAACAATTCATTCAACGGCGTCAAAGGCTATGACGCGGTACCAGGCTGGGATGCTTGTACCGGATGGGGATCGCTCGATGCTACGGCGTTCATCAATTTTTTGGCGACCGAGGACCGTGGGGGAGCTACATCCACGACACTCCAGCGTCAACATGCACCGGTTGTCCACCTCCAAGCGGTCATCAAGACGGTTGAATCGGACAAGGTGGAGCACGGTGTATCCCATCACCACTTGCTGATTCACCGCATCGAGGTCCTTCAAAGTGACGGCGTGGATCCCTCAAGCATCAAACCCGAATTGTTTTGTGCCATCCGCTATGGCGATTCGTTGGGACTACCAGGGCCCATTCCCGGTTTGCAGGCGGGACAGGCGATTGAACTGCAGGGCGAGTACATCGATGAGAACCACATTTACCCCACTATCGGCAATCCGGGCGATCCGGTTCTCCACTTCACCCACCATCCGGTCGGGTTTGTCGTTTACCAAGGCAAACGCTACGAGTAACAAGCTCGGTCGAGTGCCATTACCGTTTCGTACGGTTGCAGGTACGAGGCATTCGTAGTGAATTGCTGACGAAGGGGCGCCAGTGTAGACTGGTGCCCTTTTTGTGCGGTGCCGAGCAGTTGAAAAGGACATTGCAAGCAACCGTCGTGGCGTGTATTATTCAGTTATACTTAGTAAGTGTAACGTTATAATTTTGCTGCGGGAGGGACGTCGCATGCCGAAACACGATGTAGGACGGTTCTCCGATGCGTCGTATTTGATACTGGCAAGTTTGGCGAGCGGACCGAAACACGGATACGCGATGATGGAGGACATTCGGGAGTTTAGTGGCACGCATTTGGAACCGGGTACGTTGTATGGCGCGATTAGTCGGTTGGAGCAAAGAGGTCTCATCGAAGCGTGTGATTCCGAAGCGCGTCGAAGACCGTATCGAATTACAGCTTCCGGAATCCAGGTGCTCAAGGAACGCGTGGAAGTGTTGGAGCGCGTCGCTCATGTGGGGAAGGCAAGACTCCGAACGGTTGAGAGATAAGGGGGGACGTCCAGTGAAGACTCTTGCGAAGTGGTTGTTGAAGCTGTATCCACGACAATGGCGTATCCGGTACCAGGACGAATTAACGTCCGTCATCGAAGCCCATCGTGTGACGCTGGTTACCTTTGTCGACTTGTGCATTGGAATCATCCATGCCTATTTCACGTATCCACGGGCAGGCTTGTGGAAATTTCGATTTGCTGTAGCAGCCATCGCAGCAGACAAACGGACATCGCAACCAGTCTGGATCCGTTTGTCATCGTGTACAACAATCATGGCGTTCCAATGGGGAGCTCGGGGTTGCTGGATGGACAAATTCCCATGTTACCGTCGGGCGTATTTGCATATACCAGGCAGCACGGTGAGGAAAAGGTCACTTGGCAACCTCGTCCTGGCGTGCGCATTGCGGCAGTGGTCGTGCAACATGCAGGAAAGAATCCGGGATTCGTATTGGTCGGTCGATCCTTGCGAGAAACGGAAGCCAGCGAGACGCTGTTGGAGATTGTGGTCGGATTATTTTGGGCCATCTCCATTGGTTTGGCGGGGACTGTGTTCGCGTGGAAATCTGTTCGACGCAATCCAGTGTAACCAGATATAAGTCGAACCTGGAGTTCCTTTCCACCGTTTCCGGATGGTAGTCCACCGGAATGGTACCTGTGGATAACTTGTCATAAATCGCTCATTCGGGCTCGTTCCATAAACACAGATAACGATTACAATGAACACTGTCGGAGATAGACTAGGAATCATTCCTCAGGTACAAAAGGAGAGGGTACTTCATGCGTCGTTGTTGGAAGCGATTCTCTGCGATGTTTGCCTCAGTCGCCGCATGTATGGTTGCGTTTGCGGGGATTGCGAGCGCGCACGTCACCGTCTGGCCGCAGACGTCCACGGTTGGTGCGTGGGAAAAGTACACCATGCGCGTACCCACAGAAAAGGACGTCCCAACCGTCAAGGTTGTGTTGAAAATCCCGAATGGGGTAACGTTTGAACAGTATGAGGCGGTTCCCGGGTGGTCGGTAACAGAACAGAAGGATGCGTCCGGTAACGTAACAACGGTAACCTGGACAGCGACATCGGGCGGCATTGCCCCGGGCCAGTTTGCGGAGTTTCCTTTTGTCGCTCAAAACCCAAAAACACCAGAAGACGCTGCGTGGAACGCATTCCAGTACTACAAGGACGGTTCCATCGTAGAGTGGACGGGTGACAAAAATTCAGAGACGCCTCACTCCATCACGACCATCATGGCAGCATCGGCCAATACGCCGAGTGCTACAACGGGCACCGTTTCACCAGCTCCATCCACGAGCACAAGCAAGTCATCCACGTGGTTACCTACCACGCTCTCTATCGTTGCCATTCTGCTATCGATTGGATCTATCTTTGTCTCAGCACGTTCAAAACGGAAAAACTAAAGTTCCACAATAGATTGGAAGGGGGTAAAATCCCCCTTCTTTCTTTTCCAAGAACGAACTGGCACTCGAAGAGCCGTTTATATTGAGCGATTTGCAAAATTCCCCAAGCGTTGTCCGTCGTGATTTTGCAAATCGCTGGCGTGAAAACTCAGAGATTATGCAATCACGTGAACCCAAGGCCGATTCGCTTGCCACGCCACGTCCACTTCTACGTCGAACGCTTTCGACAGCAACACGCTGGTCAGAACATGCCCCTTCTCACCGCTCGCAAGTACCTTGCCTTGCTTCAACACGAGTGTGTGGCTGAACAGGGGCAAGACTTCCTCGGGATGATGTGTCACATACAACAATGTTGGGCCGTGGTTCTGTTTGTACAGCGACTCGATGGTTCTCAGCAACGTTTCACGTGCCTTGATGTCCAGTCCAGTACAAGGCTCATCCAGAATGAGCAGTTCGGGCTTCGCCATCCATGCCCTGGCTATCAGGATGCGCTGCTTCTCGCCCTGGGACAGGATGTGGAATGGTTGGTCGGCGAGATGAACGCACTGAAACATTTCAAGAATCTCCAATGCTTGCTTGTCGTCGTCCTCCGATTTGTCTGCCCACATCCCGATGGAGGCATATTTTCCACTGATCACGACATCCAGCGCGCGTTCCTCGGGGCGAGATTGATGGACGCGCTCCGTCATGGACGAACTGACCCAACCAATTTTCTTCCTGAGCTCCGCCATGTTGACACGGCCAAACGTTTCTCCGAGAACCTCAACGGTGCCTGTGGTCGGCCATACATACCCGTTGACGATGTTGAGGAGCGTCGTCTTGCCGGCTCCGTTGCTGCCAATGATAGCCCAGTGTTGACCCGGTTCTACCGTCCAATTCAGATCTTGCAATATGGTGGTTTGGCCTCGCCTGCAAGAAACAGATTCCATTCGAATGATGCTCATGGTTGTACGGAACTCCTCTCATTTCTGTGACAGATGAAAAACCGCCACGGTGACACTCGAATAATTCGAATACTTTCGTTTATTGTATCTCGATTTGATAATGATAGGAAAGCTATTCGCCTGGCTGGATATACATCCAGTTGTGTGTCTACATGAAGGCGCGTGGATGACAGACACGGAAAGCAGGAAAAAGCCTGCTGGCACTCCACCAACAGGCTTTTTTAGAAGCGGTTGAGGGGGGCATGGAGAACATCCCACCCGCACCGTGTATCATATCTCGTCCCAAAATTTGTCGACGGTGAGGTGTGCAGCGAGCCTTTTACTCTCCTCACGGTGACGCTTTCGCAATTCAGCGCGAGCCGGTGCCGTTTCATACAGTTTCTTTTCTTCCTCGGTTTCTGGAATGACTTTCGGGACCCGCATCGGCTTCCCGTTCTCGTCGAGGGCAACGAAGGTTAGGAACGCCGTGGCAGCCACCCTGCGCTCCCCAGATTTCAAATCCTCCGCTACGACCTTAACGAAGATTTCCATCGAAGTGGTGCCTGTCCACGAGACATAGGACGACAGACACACGGAATCTGTTTGCCGTATGGGTGAAAGAAAGTCCACCGAGTCTGTGGAAGCGGTGACGACTTCTGCGCGTGCGTGACGAGATGCGGAAATGGAGGCAACATCGTCGATATACGCCATGAGCTTGCCCCCGAACAACGTATTGTGGTCATTCAAGTCTGGGGGAAACACGCGGCTGATTTTTACACATCGGGACTCTCTACACTTCTTCGCTTCCAATGGATTCACCTCAGGTACCAATATTACCACATTCTGAAACATAATATGCAAAGGTCCATCTCTCTGGCAGATGGACAACAGTTCTATTATAAGCCCTGGCGAAAGACCCCCCAAACGTGACGAAGGGATGGGAAGAGCACGTGAGCGTTTTCGTGGCAGGCAGACTACTTCACTTGAAATTCAATTGACAGAAGAGGAAGGGAATGTTAAAGTCAGCGAAGAGGATGTAACGTTGAAAGGAGGTCTCATTCCCATGATCAAGCGACTCATCCTTTGGAGGACGCAGTGGATTCTTGCGGACAACTACATATATGGGGATGTGACCGAGGGAGTACGTTCATAACGGTTCAGCGCAACCAATGACACTGAAGATTACGCAGGTCACGTCCGTTCGTGACCTGCGTTTCTGATTTTGAGAGGCATCGAAGGTATGTCGCGCAGGCGGCATACCTTTTTTATGTGGAGGGTTTGGATGCATGTTTACTGTGTTGAAAAAACTAGGTTGGTTTTTCCGTGAGCACAAGAGGCGGTACGCGATTGCGCTTGGCATTCTTCTCATCCTGAATTTTGTCGAAGTCGTCCCTCCTAAGCTCGTAGGCAATGCGATTGACCAGATGAACCAGGGAACGATGAACCTTTCCCGTCTGCTCGGCATTGTGGGTATGTACGCGGCGCTCATCGCGGTCTCGTACATCATGGGGTACACATGGATGTACCAGCTGTTCGGCGGGGGCTTCATTCTGCAGCGGACCCTTCGCTCCCGGTTGATGCGCCACTTTTTAAGGATGACACCGACGTTCTTTGAAAAGAACCGCACAGGTGATCTCATGGCGCGGGCAACCAACGACTTGACCGCGGTGTCACAGACCGTAGGGTTTGGCATGTTGACCTTGATTGACTCCACCACCTTTTCAGCCACCATTTTGCTGACCATGGGAACGCTCATCAGTTGGAAATTAACCCTCTTGTCCCTGTTGCCGCTGCCCGTCATCGCCTGGGCAGTGACCAAGTACGGCAAGGTGGTGCATCGCCGATTTACGCTGGCGCAGGACGCGTTCGGCGACATGAACGACAAGGTACTCGAGACCATCGCCGGGATCCGCGTGGTCCGGGCCTATGTGCAAGAGCGGGCGGAGGAACAGCGCTTCGCAGAAACCACAGAAGAAGTGTATCGGAAGAACGTCTCTGTCGCACGCATCGACGCCCTCTTTGAACCCACCATCAAACTGCTCGTCGGCATCAGTTACCTCATTGGTCTGGGATACGGGGCGTACATGGTGTTTCGCAGCCAAATCACGCTCGGTGAACTTACGTCGTTCAACGTCTACCTCGGGATGCTGATCTGGCCCATGCTCGCCATCGGTGAGCTGATTAACGTCATGCAGCGCGGCAACGCGTCACTCGACCGAGTGAACGAGACGCTCGCCTATCCACCAGATGTGCAGGATGCAAAGGACGCCACGCCTGTGACCATCCCGCAGGTGATTGAATTTGAGTACGTCACATTCCGGTATCCGCGGTCTACAGAAGACAACTTATGCGATATTACGTTGACCATCCGGCGTGGCGACACGCTCGGAATTGTGGGGCGCACGGGGAGTGGCAAGACCACATTGATTCGGCAGCTCTTGCGCGAATATCCAACCGGGCGCGGAACCATACGCATCAATGGCGTGCCCATTGAGCAAATTTCGCTTTCCCAGTTGCACGGGTGGCTAGGGTACGTACCGCAGGAATCGATGCTGTTCTCACGCACCATCGAAGAGAATGTGCGTTTCGGCGCGCCGCAGGCGACGGACGAAGCGGTTGCACGGGCACTGGAAATGGCCGGCTTCAGCAAGGACGTTGCAGCGTTGCCAAACGGGTTGAAAACCCTGGTGGGCGAAAAAGGGGTGTCGTTGTCCGGCGGACAGAAGCAGCGCATTGCGTTGGCGCGCGCACTCATTACGGATCCGGAGATCCTCATCCTGGACGATGCGATGTCTGCGGTGGACGCGCGCACGGAAGCGCATATTATCGAACAGATTCGCCGTGAGCGCGCTGGGCGCACCACGTTGATTGCCACGCACCGGCTGTCTGCGGTGGAGCATGCAGACTGGATTGTGGTGCTGGACGAAGGACGTATTGTCGAGCAGGGGACCCACGAAGACTTGTTGCGAAGAGGCGGCTGGTATTTTGAGCAGTATCTGCGGCAACAAACGGAACAAGGCTTGAATGGATTGATAGATGAGGAGACCCAAAGCGGGGCAGACGTCGATACGTGTGAGGGGCAACTTGAGGCATCGGAACGTGGGGTGAGACCATGAGTGTGAGTCGGAGACTACTCAACTACGCGGCGCTCTACAAGCGCACCATTTTGCTGGCATTGGCCATGTTGGCTGTGGCGGTGGCCGCCGAGCTGAGTGGGCCGTTCATCGCCAAGACGATGATTGACCGGCACATCCTCGGCATTGAACAGCCTTGGTATCAGACGTCTGGACCATGTCCGGACGCGGTGTCATTCCAGGGACACTGGTACAAGCGGGCGGACTACTTCTCGGCCGGGGAACATCGCGGACGGCCTGCACGTGTGCTCCAGGTCGGTCACTCGTTCTACTTCGTGAACGGAACACTGCCGTTTGATGGAGAGAGAACCGTGCACGATGGACAGTTGACCGTTCACCAGGGAAGTCGTGAGGCCACGTTGCCGGTGACTCGTTTGAGCACGCAGGCGTTATACGCATTCTACAAACCGGAATTGCCCCGCATGTGGCTGCTCGCGCTACTCTACTTCGGACTGCTGATGGTGTCGGTGCTGTTCACGTACGGGCAGCGGTTGCTGTTTCAAATTTCAGCCAATCGGATTTTACAGCAAATGAGGCAAGACGTCTTCCGGCAAATTCACCGCATTCCGATTCAGTACTTTGACAATACCCCGGCTGGCAAGATTGTCTCGCGGGTCACGAACGACACCGAAGCGATTCGCGATCTCTTCGTGACGGTACTCGCGAACATCTGCTCCAGCATCATTTATATGGTGGGCATTTACGTGGCCCTCTTCATCCTGGACGTGCGCATGGCGCTCATCAGTCTGCTGCTCGTGCCGATTCTCGCCGTGTGGATCACACTGTACCGGAAGTACGCGGTGACCATCAATCATCGCATTCGCGCCTTGCTCAGCGATATCAATGCGATGATCAACGAAACCATTCAAGGCGTGCCCGTCATTCGCGCGTTTAACCGCCAGGAGCGTACCTTGGAGGAGTTTGAGGCGTTAAACCACGAGCAATATATCAGCCAGACCCAGTTGCTCAGCATCAATTCGGCGACGGGCTACAACCTGGCCGGAATGGTGCGCAACCTGTTCTTCGTCGCCATGATAGCGTACTTTGGGTGGAAGTCGTTTCACTTGGCAGGCGCCATCTCGTTTGGTGCCTTGTACGCTTTCGTGGACTACTTGAACCGCCTGTTCCAACCCGTGGTGCAAGTGGTCAACCAGCTGGCAAACCTCGAACAGGCTCGCGTATCTGCTGACAGGGTGTTTCAACTTCTGGATGAACCGGGGATTGACGTGGTGGACGGGGAAATGCCCAAGTATCGAGGCGACGTCGTGTTCGACAACGTGTATTTCTCCTACGACGGCAAACACGACGTCTTAAAAGGCATCTCGTTTTCGGCCAAACAGGGTCAGACCGTGGCCTTGGTGGGACACACGGGGTCGGGGAAGAGCTCCATCATGAACCTATTGTTCCGCTTCTACCAGCCTCGGTCGGGTAAGATTACCATAGACGGCGTAGACATTTCTATGATTCCGCGGCAACATCTCCGCAGGCACATGGGCATCGTGTTGCAGGATCCGTTCCTGTTTACAGGCACCATCGCCTCCAACGTCAGTTTGGGAGATCCAGCAGTTCCGCGTGAACGTGTAGAACAAGCGTTAAGAGATGTGGGAGCCGACAAACTGCTTGGCCATCTGCCACAAGGCTGGGATGAGCCTGTGCTGGAAAAGGGCAGCACGCTGTCCGCCGGGCAACGGCAACTCATTTCGTTTGCGCGGGCGCTGGCGTTTGATCCAGCCATTCTGGTGCTGGACGAGGCCACGTCCAGCATTGACACGGAGACGGAGGCCGTCATTCAGGACGCACTCGAGGTGCTGAAGCGGGGGCGTACGACGTTCATCATTGCGCATCGGCTGTCCACCATTCGTAACGCCGACTTGATCTTGGTACTCGACAAAGGTGTCATCGTCGAACGCGGATCTCACGATGAATTGATGGCTTTGAAGGGACGCTATTATCAGATGTATCAGTTGCAACAGGGTGAGCGCGTACGGGAAACGGGGTGACGGTCAAGCGGAGGACCGTACGGATGCTTGCCCACAATGTTGCGTCGGCGACTTACAAAACTCTCGCGTAGAAACGCGGCCTTGGTGATACAGTAGGACTATGGATTGTATTCTGGAAACTTTTGACGTGAGGTGGATGGATTGTCCAAGGTGTCAAGCCGCTTAGAAGGTGCGCGCGTTCGTCTTCCGGTGATCTTAACCGTGGCGGCGATTCTGATGTGGGGGTGTGGTACGCCTCGCCAAGCGCCGTCCGTGCAATCCACTGTGCATACCACAAACGGTGTCACGCAAACGACTCCACCCGGTGCTGACCTGCCGAGACCGGATCACATCGTGATTGTGGTGGAAGAGAATCACTCTCGCTCGGAGATCATTGGAAATCCAGATGCGCCGTACATTAATGCGCTGCGCAATGAGGGAGCGTATTTTTCAAACTCACATGCAATAGAACACCCCAGTCAGCCGAATTACCTCGACTTGTTTTCTGGCAGCAACCAGGGGGTAACGAGTGACGCTTGTCCGCGACGCCTGTCCGCACCCAATCTGGCCAGTGAACTGCGGGACGCGCACCTGACGTTTGCCGGATACGCGGAAGATTTGCCGTCGGTCGGATACACTGGCTGCAACAACGGCCACGTATTTTCGTTGGGTGCCACCTATGTCCGGAAGCACTGCCCCTGGGTGACCTTCACCAACGTCCCGCCCAGCGCCAACCTCCCGTTCTCGCAATTTCCCACAGATTTCACGCGCTTGCCGACGGTGTCGTTCGTGATTCCCAACCTGAACCACGATATGCACAACGGCACCGTCAAGTCCGCGGATATCTGGTTGAAGAACAACATTCAGCCATATGTGGACTGGGCGAAAACGCACAACAGTCTGCTCATTCTCACGTGGGATGAGGATGATCAGTCAGAGCAGAACACGATTCCCACTATCTTCGTCGGTCCCATGGTGAAGCCTGGCACGTACAGCGGGTATATCAATCACTTCAATGTCCTCCGCACCGTCGAGGACATGTATGGCTTGCCACATCTAGGCGAGAGTGCGCATGTGTCACCGATTCCCGATGTGTGGCAAAAAAACGCTTGAGATGTCTGCTGTACTGACTGAGCGAACGTTGGAATAAATGGTCGACTCACCACAGGCCATGTCCCTCTATTTTCTCATCGCGTTTCGCTGAAGTATGATGGATGCAACAAATCATGTTGGGCATGGTGACAATGAACATCTTATCAGCAGAAAACGTGTCGAAAAGTTATGGGGATAAAGTCTTGTTGGACTGCGTATCATTTGGCATAGACGACCAAGATAAAATTGGTCTAATTGGCGTCAATGGGACTGGCAAGTCCACCCTTTTGAAAATGGTCGCTGGCGTCGAGCACCCCGAGTCCGGCACGGTCATTCTAGGAAGTCGGGTGACCGTTCACTACCTGCCTCAAGAGCCTGTGTTTGATCCGACATCCACGGTGTTGGACCAGGTGTTTCACGGCGAGGCTCCGGTCATGAAGCTGCTCCGAGAGTACCAACACACCTTGGACGCGTTGACCCAATCGCCGGAGGATAGGGGTCTACAAACGAAATTACTTCGGCTCCAATCCCAGTTGGATGAACTGGATGCTTGGCAATTGGAACACGAGGCCAAGGTCATTTTGACGAAACTCGGCATCACCGATTTTCATGCGGTGGTGGGGACGCTGTCGGGAGGTCAAAGGAAGCGCATCGCGTTGGCGAGCGCTTTGATCCAGCCGGCGGATTTGTTGGTGTTGGATGAGCCAACCAACCACATTGACAACGAAAGTGTGCAGTGGTTGGAAACGTACTTGCAAAAGCGCAAAGGTGCCCTATTGATGGTTACGCACGATCGCTACTTCCTCGACCGCGTGGTCAATCGGATATTCGAACTGGATAAGGGCAAGTTGTACCGCTACCCAGGCAACTACCAGGTGTTTCTGGAAGCGAAACTGGAACGCGAGGCCCAGCAAAGAGCTTCGGAGGAGAAACGACAGAATTTCCTCCGCAATGAACTCGAGTGGGTACGACGCGGCCCCAAGGCCAGGGGTACGAAGCAGAAAGCACGCACGGAACGCTTCTACGAAGTCTTGGAGCAAACACCGGACACCGGTCCGGAAACACTGGAGTTTGCCGCGGCAAGTTCTCGGTTGGGGCGAACCGTGATTGAACTGGACCACGTTTCCAAAGCGTATGCAGGGAAGTCGGTGATCCCGGATTTCAGCTACATTGTGATGCGCAATGACCGAATCGGCATTGTGGGACCCAACGGGAGTGGGAAGACCACCCTGATGAAAATGATGGCGGGCCGGTTGACGCCAGACAGCGGAGTTATCACGATTGGATCCACCGTGAAAATCGGCTACTTTTCACAGGAGCACGACGAGATGAACGGGCAGCAGCGGGTCATCGACTATATTCGCGACGAGGTGGAATACGTGGTGACTGAAGATGGCCACACCATCTCGGCCGCGCAAATGTTGGAGCGGTTCCTGTTTCCAGGCCCTTTGCAGTGGACACCGATTGCGAAGTTGTCTGGCGGGGAAAAGCGCCGATTAGCACTGCTCAAAACGCTGATGGCTGCGCCCAACGTCCTGTTGCTCGATGAACCGACCAACGACCTGGACATTCCTACGCTCTCCGTGCTTGAATCGTATCTCGACGAGTTTCCGGGTGCAGTGATTGTGGTTTCGCACGACAGATACTTTTTGGACCGCGTCGCAGAGAAAGTGTTTGCGTTTGAGGGCGGGGGACAGGTATCCACGTACTTCGGGAACTTCTCAGACTATCTCGCGCATCATCCAGAGGAGGAGTCGGAGGCGCCTTCCGAGAAGTATACTGAAAAGACTGAAAAGCGGAGTCGCCGTTCGTCGAAGCCCACCATTCGGAAGTTCACTTTCAAAGAGCAAAAAGAATACGATGAGATTGAGGATAGGATTGCAGAGGTAGAGCAATCTCTGAGCGTTGTAACGCAGCAAATGGACGAGGCCGGTGGCGATTACGGTCGATTGCAGGCGTTGTACGAAGAGCAACAGGCATTGGAGGAGCGGTTGAACGAATTGTTGGACAGGTGGACGTACCTAAACGAAATCGCCGAAGAAATGGAACATAGCCGCAAATCCGGGCGTGGCTGATACGTGAATAATTCCTTCCTCCGCTCCCCATGCTATGTGCGACAAAGGAGGAGCGACTGTGCATTGGTATGACAGGCTGGCAGAGTATTTCCCTGAACACGAGCTGAAGGAAAAAGGACAACTGCAGGATTTGCTGGTTCACCATGATGCGTATAAGAAATTCGAGACCGAGGATTTCCTCGTGGCATATGCGGAGTTTCCAACGTTCATTTTCATTGATTACCTCATCGTGAACCCGAACACCAGAGGTCGTGGCGTCGGCAGCAAGGTAATCAATCATTTTAAGCAAATGGGGAAGACCATCATCCTCGAAGTGGAGCCACCAGACACAGACGATGCAGACACGGTAAAGCGCATCCGTTTCTACGAAAAAAACGGTTTCCGCAGAGCGGAGCACATTGAATACACGCGGTCTGACGAGGACGGTACGCCGTTCACCATGGACGTGTACTACTGGTCGCCGAACGAAGTGTCCGAACGGACGATTCTGGAGCAAATGTCCACTGTGTGTCGGGAAATTCACAACTTCCGGTCGCTTAAATACTACGGGCGTATTGTAGCTGATCCGGACGATGTGCTAACCTGGGTTCATTAGCGTGAGGGAAGGGGCATCTCCTGACCCGCACGGATGACCAAGGGAGTTACGTGGAACCATGGCGAAAAACGGACAGCAACGTAAAGATATTTACCCCGGGCTTGAGGTCGACATCGTTTTGAAAAAAGATCAGCCGACAGGGAAGACCACCCGGGGCATTGTCAAGGACATCCTCACAAAGTCTCCGACACATCCCCATGGCATCAAAGTGCGCCTGCAGGATGGCCAGATTGGTAGGGTTCAAACGATTGTTGGGTCGTCTTCCGAATCATAGAAACTCCGGCCTCTGGTCAGGAGTGTCTTTGTGTGCGGCGGTAGCGGTATTGCGTCCATTGGTAGCGAATGAAACATCCGATGCAGAAGCCGAGGATGGCGATAAACGCAGCCAAGGCAACCATGGCGGTAAATAAATATGCTACAATCAGCCAGTGCATGAGATAGCCAATTAGGCCGAGCGCAAGACAGGCGACGGCGATGATTTGATTGAACTGTTGTTGGTCGCGGTCTTCCGGAACGTATTCCGACAGCGGTTTCCGCAGGAACACCCTGGCCAAGCGCATGATGGGGTTCAAGCCAACCACAATGCCCATGATCCCCGCGATGAATGGAATCAGCAGAATCCAATACGCGCCAGTGACCCATGTAACGAGAACGGACAAGACAATCACCCATTGATTGGTACGCACCAAGGGACGAGGAATTGTTGAGCTTCTTTGCATCGTTTAATCCCGCCTTTTTATATCGGTATATAAGTATATTACGCGTCTGGAGGGGGAATGGGAAGCATAAGGAGCCGATGTGTTCTAATTAGAGTTGTCCAAAGAACCTTTGGCGTGCTGTACAGTCCATCGCGGCTTGTGTAACGTAGGTAGGAGGCGGATCGTCCAATACAATGACGACGTTCGCAGACGCCTGTGCGTAGGAGCCAGACGGCTGCGTCTGGGAGTGTGCTTTGTGAAAAAGATCCGAGTCCTCATCACCACATGCCTTGCCCTCGTTCTAACAAAGGCTATGACACACATCAGAAATATCCTGTGTTGTGCCTCTTTCATGGCAAAGATGGAAACGCAGATTCGTGGATGGACGGGTCACAAGGAAGTGGTGCGGTGGGTGTAAATGCCATGGCGACAGCACTCATTGCAGAGGGGAAGATCCGCCCGCTGATGATTGTTTCTCCAGAAATCGATAACGGATATGGCATCAACACATCCTTGACCACTCAGTCGGTAAGTGGATACAGCCGGGGCATGTACGAGGATTACGTCATGAAGGACCTGATTCCATATGTGGATCACCACTACAGCACCATCGCCAACAAGTCCGGACGGTACGTGGGTGGACTGTCAATGGGCGGTTTTGCTGCACTGCACGACAGTTTCCTTCATCCGGATGTGTTTTCGAAAGTCGGTGTGATGAGCGCGCACGCAGCCGACCTGCTATTGTTCTTCGACGGCACGTCTGGCACGTCATGAGCAGATGGAGTTTCGGGATAAGGTAACAGGGGAGCCCCCCTATCCCGAATCGCAATTCCGTGTCAGCCCTTCAACAGAAACTCGTTTCCATCGATGTCTTCAAACGTTGCGTAGGTGCCCCATGACATGGCTTTCGGTGAATCATTGAATTTCACGCCGTTTGCAACCATCTGTTCATATGTTCCTTGAATGTCATGGCACTCAAAGACGATGGATGGCTTTCTTTCCTGCCAATCTGGCATCATCGCCTTCGGATATATCACGAGTCGAGACTGCGCGCCTGGAGGTGCCACTTCAATCCAATTGGCATTCGGTCCCATCGGGTGGTTTGCCACCACTTCAAAACCGACCTTTTGTGTCCAGAACTCGAGCGCCTTTTGTTGGTCCTCGACATATACGGCGACGGTTGCAATGGATTGAATCACGAATCCTTCACCCCTGCCTTATTTTTCAGCGATTTGCAAAATAACGACGAACCACGCTAAAGGAAATTTGCAAATCGCTCATTTTCACGACAACTAGTATACCCTAGCATCGGACAGAGTTTCTCGCCTTTGCCTTACTCATCGGTCTGTTTGTCGGAAGTTTAAAACCTCATTGAGCTCGAAAAGGTCAGTATACACTCCTATCACAGTGACATATTGTGCGAGTATGATGGATCTGACTGATCCGCGGGGAGGTGTATCATGAAGCCCATCGTACTCGGCGTTCTGTCATCCTTCTTTTTTGCGTTCACCTTTGTCCTGAATCGCATGATGAGTGTTCACGGAGGGAGCTGGCTGTGGAGCGCTTCCCTGCGCTACCTGTTTATGCTTCCGTTTTTGTTGGCCATTGTGGCGATGAGAGGGAATCTCTGGTCGTTGTTCGCCCAAATGCGCGAACGTCCGTGGGCATGGCTTTTGTGGAGCACGGTCGGGTTTGGGTTGTTCTATGGTCCTCTGTGCATGGCAGCTTTGTACAGCCCCGCCTGGTTGGTGGCAGCCACTTGGCAATGTACCATTGTTGCCGGGTCGCTGCTCGTTCCCTTGTTCCATGAACATCTGGAGACTCGGACGGGCGTCGTCAAAGTCCGTAAACGGATTCCCTTGAAAGGGCTGGCGGTGTCGTCCATTATTCTCGTCGGCATCGTCCTCGTCGAAGTGCAGCAGGCTGGTGAAGTGCCGTGGCGCGACCTGCTTCTCGGAGGCGTGCCGGTTCTTGTCGCGGCCTTCGCGTATCCTCTTGGCAATCGTAAAATGATGGAGTTATGTAGTGGCCGTGTAGACACGGTGCAACGTGTGCTGGGCATGACACTGGCAAGTTTGCCACTGTGGCTGATTCTCGGGCTGTACGCGCTATTCCGAGTCGGGCCCTCGGGCATCGGCCAGACGACACAATCCCTCGTGGTTGCAGTATTTTCCGGCGTGATTGCGACCATCCTGTTCTTTTACGCGACCGACCTCACGAAAGGCAACGTTCATCAATTGGCCGCAGTAGAAGCGACGCAATCGGGCGAAGTTGTTTTCGCGCTGATGGGTGAACTGCTGTTATTGCCAGGCACGGCCGTGTCGGGCGTGGCCTTGGCAGGCATCGGCATTATCATTATTGGCATCGTGTTACATAGTTTTTCCTCAGTAAGACCGACGAAACATGAATCCACATCCGTTACCTCTCAGGGGTAGTAGCTAGCAGATCTCTGTGCACGAATCAATGTTTCGCGAATTCCATTGATTTCCGGGTCTATGCACGGTTACGATAGACTCGAAAACGACAGAAAAGCCGTATGATTATGCAAGTGTAGTTTGCTCATGTGAACATTGAAGGAGGCCCAACATGTCCACCATCTCAACCTCGTACTACCAACGCGGGATAGACGTCACCGATGCTGCTTCGGTAGAGGCAGAGCTGCAGTCTTTGCTGAAAACCCCGATTCATTCTGTCGGGGACCTGGAACAGTGGCTGAAGGCAGAGCTTGACCTCGGCAATCGGCTCGGTGAAGTCCTCATGGGGCATACCATAGACTTTTATCGGGACACCGAGAATGAAGAGAAGAAAGCGACGTATCTACACGACCAATCGGTTATCCAGCCTCTGTTGATGAAATACCAGGCGGAGATTGACCGGAAGTTTTGCGAAAGCCCGTTCATGAAGGAACTTGATGACCAGAAGTACGGTATGATGAAAAAGGTGCGCGCCACCAGCTTGGCGTTGTTCCGCGATGAAAACGTGCCACTTCAGGTCCGTGAACAGGAATTGGACACGGAATACAACGCCATCATGGGCGGCTTGTTGGTGGACCTGGATGGGGAACGGAAGCCGTTACCCGTCGTCCAAGCACTGTTGGACAGCCCTGACAGAGCGGTGCGTGAAAAGGCGTGGAAGGGCATTGCAGCGGCGTATGCGTCTGTGAAACCCGAATGCGATCGCATCATGAACGAACTGGTGCGTGTGAGACACCAGATGGCACACAATGCCGGATTCGAAAACTACCGCGACTACGTATTTCGGGAGAAGAACCGAGAGTACACACTGGATGATTGCCGCCGCTTCCACGCTGCAGTGGAGAAGTACGTCGTGCCAGTCTGGGACGAGGTTGCGGAAGATCTTCGCAAAACGTTGGGCGTAGACGTATATCGCCCGTGGGATCAGACCTCGTGCACCATACCCGCTGCTCCTTTCCAGGAAGTTGACGAGCTCATGGCTGGGGTTGAGACGATTCTGCGCAAGACAGACGAAGAATTTGGAGACATCTTCGCACAGATGCGAGACAACGGATTACTGGACCTTGAGGGACGCAAAGGAAAAGCACCTGGCGGATTCAATGCTTCGCTCATGCTATCCCGGACCAGCTTTGTCTTCGCGAACTTCAGTCCGTCGTATTTTGCGGTGATTGCCTTAATTCACGAGATGGGCCACGCCATCAATGCGTGTTATCAACTCCGCAAAGAACCTCAATGGTTCCATCATCGATCCGAAATTGCTGAATTGTTTTCGCACAGCATGGAACTGCTGTGTCTCGATAAGTTGAACGAATTCTATCGAGATCCACAGCAGTACCGAGCGGCCGTGGGCGAACGCATACGCCGCAGCCTCAACATGCTGATGGGTCCGCTCGCAGGTGACTTGTTTCAGCACTGGATGTACGAGAATCCAGAACATACTGCAGAGGAACGAGATGCAGCGTATGCTGCCATCATGAAGCGCTATTCTGCGCATCCGACCGACTGGTCTGGCTTTGAGAAGAATCTAGGGGCGCAATGGGTCGGATCGCTACATTACTTTGGCTATCCGTTCTACAACATCGAATACTCCATGGCGGAACTCGGCGCCCTTCAGTTGCTGCAGCAGTACCAGGGAGATCCGGCCAAGGCCGTGGCGAACTACAAGCGCGGGGCGGCTGCGGACTACAACCAGTCCATCGCGGACGTGTACGCGGAGACCGGCGTGAAATTCGACTTCTCCGACGAAGCCATCCGAAACACAGCGGAGTTCATTCGTCACTTTTGGACATCGCTCGCATGAGTGATGTGAATTTGGTTTGGTTGACGTAAATGAGACGGGGCTATCCCTCAGTGCGTTAGGCACTTTTGGGAAGCCCCGTATTACATGTTGCTCACCATGCGCAGTATTCGTCTTTTCTGAAGTCATATTATATACTTTCGGAGTGAACACAATGGCAATGGTGCTTTCCTCCTGATGGAGGGCAATCTAGTGGTGTATCCTCACCAAGGAGACTCCGAGTTGTGTTGAATCTGGACGGGTTTATACAACAAAACTACAGCACGTTAATGGCGGTGTTCAACAACATACCGGATTTGCTGTTTTTGATGTCGGTGGGGGATGATGGCAAGTTTCGCTACGTGTTGTTCAATCCAGCTGCCATGAAAGCAGCAAAGCTCACAGCGGACGTCTACGGTCGGACGATAGATGATTCCGTCAGCCCGGAACGCGCGCAGCTTTTGAATGCGTACTACCGCGAAGCCGCAAGCACAAAGAAAGTGGTTACATTTGTGGAGGACCTGGACGGAAGCTACGGAGAAACGGTTCTCTCTCCGATTCTCGACGAACGTGGTAACTGTACCCACGTTCTGGCCATCACTCGAGACATCACGGTGCATGAGATGTATCAACGGCAGCTGACGCATCTCGCGTATCACGATCCGCTCACAGGCCTTCCCAACCGACGCCATCTGTTTGAGAGCCTGAAGACGTTGGAAGCGGGGGCAAAGGAACGAGGCCGGATCCTTACTGTGATGTTCATGGACTGTGACACATTTAAGTCGATTAACGATGTGTACGGACATGGTCTCGGAGACGAGTTTCTTGTGGCTCTGTCGAAGAGATTGAAAAATGGTCTACGTCAAGCGGACATTCTTTGTCGGCTCGGTGGGGATGAGTTTGTGGCCGTCGCGGCAGTGGACCATGTTCGGCATGCCACAAGCATCGGACAACGGGTATTACAGAGTATGAGTAGACCGTGGACCTTTGGGACAACGACGTTTCGTGCCTCTATTAGCATTGGTATTGCCTTCTACCCAACAGATGGGCCAGATTTGGAACGGGTCATTCAAAAGGCGGACCAAGCCCTTCAGGCTGCCAAACAAACCGGTGGAAATCGATACGTCGTCTACCAACAATTGCGCGAGGGACAGGGACAAGTCGTCGAACTGTAAATTGTGTTTTTGCGAAATGGCTCCCAGCATTCGTCAAAGCGATACGGGGAGCCATTGGCTTCGGTGATGTGCAAAATCGCTCGCTTAGTACCCTCGTACGACAACCTCGAGCTGGCCGGTGTCCGGGTGAATAATCATTCCGTGGACCGGAGTGCTTGGTGGGAGTAGAGGGTGCTTCTGAATCACGTCCACACTTTGTCGCACGCTGTTTGTCACGTCGTGAAATCCCTGCAACCAGGTATGTATGTCAATACCTCCATTTTGCAGAACGCGGATGGTCTCTTCACTGATTCCTCTTTGCTTCATGGTGCTCAACGTGGTTGAAGGATTGATGCGGTTCATACCACACCCGTGATGGCCAACCACAAAGACTTCCTCCGCTTGAAGTTCGTACAGTGCAACGAGGATGCTCCGCATGACGTCTCCAAATGGGTCGGTGACCATCGCTCCAGCGCTTTTGACCACAATGGCATCGCCGTTTTTCACGTTCATCGCTTTTGGCAGCAATTCTACCAAGCGCGTGTCCATGCAGGCCACAATGACCATGCGTTTGCTGGGAAGCCCCGACGTGCGGTACGGCTCGTATTGCTTCGTGCGAACAAATTCTCCGCTATACTCCAAAATCTCGTCAAGTAGAGACACGGGCATCCCTCCATGAAATATCTGTCGCTATTGTACCGCCTTATGAGCAGTGGGTAAAACGCGATGGGACGTAAACTACGCTACGTCAGTGGCGTACATCCGGTCACGAACGTGGAAACCGAATGTGCCAGTGGATCCTGCGAAATCTGGCCGTATTCTCACTGTACCTATTCAAGTCATCCTTTGAGGTTTCGCCATCAACGAGCTACACTTTACGAAACTGAATATCGTTTTGCGCGGAATCCCGAAAGGGAACCACGTCACAAATCTATTGGTTGAATATACTGTTTATTCTATTGATTCTGTCCGTATCTTTGAATATGGACCTCATCGCTGTCCATCCTGTTTACCGATGAAAGGGGAGTTTGCATGGCCAATCAAGGCACGTTCAAGAGAAAACTGAACCTGGTAGATATGACGTTTATTGGAGTGGGGTCCATCGTCGGATCCGGGTGGTTATTCGCTTCGCTGTTGGCCTCACAAGTGGCAGGGCCCGCAGCTTGGATATCCTGGGTGATTGGTGCGGTGGCCTCGTACATACTGGGTATGGTCTTTGCTGAGCTCGGAGCAGCGCTTCCGAGGGCCGGTGGTCTGGTTCGTTATCCGGCCTACTCCCATGGACCGCTCACAGGGTATCTAGTCAGTTTTATGGCGTTCGTCGCGTACTCTTGCGTGGCCGGACTGGAGGCGGAAGGCATGCGCACTTACGCCAGCGCCTGGTGGCCGGCATTAGGTACACAAAATCCCACAGTGCTCGGCTGGTTTGTGCAGGCGGCCACGCTTGTCCTATTCTTTTTGCTAAACTACTGGAGCGTCAACATCTTTGGTAAGTCCAATACCGTGATTACCCTCGTGAAATTTGTGGTACCGACACTTGCCATTGTCGTCTTTCTCACACAGTTCAAACCCGCCAATTTCTCACTGCATGGGTTTGCACCTTTTGGATTGAACGGAATTGAAGCGGCTGTGTCCACAACAGGCATCATTTTCGCGTTTCAAGGTTTTCAACAACCCGTGCTGTTTGCCTCCGAAGCAAAGAAGCCGTCACGTACGGTTCCACTGTCCATTTTGTTCTCGCTCCTGGTAACGATGGTCATCTACGTATTGCTGCAAGTGAGTTTTGTCGGCGCGTTGCCCGCAAGCCTGCTTCATCACGGCTGGGGCGGTGTGAAACTAGACTCACCGTTTGCCAATCTCGCCACCTTGCTGGGTCTTGGCTGGTTAGCCAGCGTCATCCTGACGGATGCCGTATTGTCTCCAAGCGGTACAGCGAACATCTACCTGTCCGCCACGGCACGGTTGATATTCGGCTGGTCCAAAAACGGAACCTTCTTTCGCGTTTTTACGAAATTGGACTCAAAAACAGGTGTTCCAAGGGCTGCACTGTGGTTTTCCTTGATACTGGCTATCTTTTGGACCCTGCCCTTCCCGTCTTGGGATAAGCTCGTTGCAGTTGCATCGTCTTCCGGCGTACTGTGCTTTGTCATGGGGCCGGTGGCTGCCGCCGCATTGCGACGGTCTGCGCCTCATTTGGAGAGACCCTTCCGATTGCGTGGGATGTCTGTCGTCGCTCCGATTGCCTTTGTGATTGCCTCCCTCATTGTGTATTGGACAGGGTGGCAGACCGATTCTTGGCTCATCGGTTCTCTGCTTGTGATGTTTATCCTCTACTGCGTGTTCCACAAGAAAGCGCCGGATGTAGGCGTATCTTTCTCAGAGCAAATCAAAACAACCGGGTGGCTGATTCTCTATTCCATTGCCATGATTGTTCTCTCTTATGTTGGAACATTTGGCGGCGGTAAAGCCATTGTGCCTGCTCCGTGGGACCAGGTGATTGTGGCTGTCGTATCCCTTGTCACCTATTATTGGGGAGTCAAGAGCGCATTGCGGACGCCGATTCTGGACACGGAGCCGTCCGAAGTTCCCGACGCGAGCGTGTCACCTCAAGTCGGGTAGTCACTGTATCATCATGTCAAATGACATTGAAAGATGTCAGTGTTCGCTGCCATCCCCTTGACACAGCGTTGGACCAAGTCCAACCCTGTCTGAGGGGATGATTTATTGGGAACGGAAACAGGACGCCTAGGCGTAGCGGTCACTGTATCCGTATTCATATGAAGATGCCCACAATGGATACACCTTACGAAAGGAATTGTCAAACAATATGAAGCGCGGACTTGGACTCCTCATCCTTGCCACGATTCTTTGGGGCGGCAACTATATTTGCGGACGCTTTTTGGGTCCGGCGTTACCGGCTACTCTACTGAATACCGTTCGGTGGGCAATTTCTGCTGTACTCCTTGTTGGAATTCTTGCTCTGAATCAAAAAAGCTTACCGATTTTTAATAAATGGAAGGAATTTGCGGTCCTTGGGTTCTTGGGTATATTTTCATTTTCGACGTTAACTTATTTAGGATTAAGAAACATCAGCGCCTCGCAAGCCGGAATGATTTCTGCGGGCATTCCTATCGCCATCCTGATGGTCACGCCCCTTGTCCTGAAAGAGCACATCAAAGCGAAGGCTTGGATAGGCGCTGTCGTGTCCATCATGGGTGTCATCCTGTTATTTCAGGGCAAACATTCGACCGCTGCTCATGGTTCAGTGCTTGGAGATGTCGAAATCGTTTTGTCGTGTTTGGCGTGGGGGCTATATACGGTCCTTGGCAAGCGGTACGGAAAACAGATGGATCCACTGACGATGACTGCTGGCGCAGCTGTCTACGGTACGGTTTTCAGCGCCATGAGCTGCATTGGAACAGTATCACCAAGAATGATTCACATGACCACGATTGCGTGGGCTTGCGTAATCTACGTTAGTACGTTTGCATCCGTCGGTGCTTACTTGGCATGGAACGCTGGTGTCAAGATTGTCGGCGCTGGTCGTGCAGCACCCTACATCAACTTGCTCCCTGTGTGGACCGTCGTATTTGGTGTTCTCATGCTTCACGAACAAATTTATTGGATGTCACTGGTGGGAGGGGCTGTTACCATCATCGGCGCCGTTGTGGCAAGCCTGTAACCGCTTCTCGGGCTCAAGCTTCGTTCTGAAGGTACAATACAATGCTTCGTTCATGAAAGAACACCAAAAGAGAAGGTCGCTCATGTCGACCTTCTCTTCAGCTCTGGCGTTCGAAGGAGGGTGGGTGTTCGGTTTTGGTCTGCGTTGTGTGGTGTGTTGTTTTTGCCCCAGAGCTTAGTTCAGTGTATGTTCGAACGAGACAAGTTGTCAGGGCGAAAGGAACGAGTTGCGAATGTACCCGCTCAGATGTCCAATCACAGGCGAGAATCCTGGGATGCACAGTGATGAAGCCGTCCCAGGCGTGTAAGCGGGCAATCGTATCATCACGTGTTGTGGCATTTCTTGGGCAAACGCCAGCTCATCCAGATGACACACAGGCCGAGTGCTGCGAGCACGATGCCGAGCAAGCGGACTTCGTGGGTGGACAGGTGGTTTCCAAACAGGACGCCGAGCAGAACAGTCGATAGGATGGTACCCATGTAGCGGGCGGTTTGAAACAATCCAGATGCTGCGCTGATGATCTCTTGTGGCGTGACTTGGAACAGCGCCGTCTGCAGTCCCACGTTGTTAAAGCCGTTGCTAAAACCAAGTACCGACAAGTTGATGGCGAGCCACCATACAGGGGATTGATTGTGCAGGACCAAAAAGAGTGTGGATCCAATCGTCATGCAAAAGCCTGCCAAAAGCAACGGAGGCCTTGATCCAGACAGTGCCACCCAACGTCCGGCGATGGGCGCCATGATGACGCCGAAACCGGCGACACACAACATGATGAGACCGGTGTTCTGAGGGCTGAACTGGCGTACCTCTTGCAAATACGTCGGCATGCCGAAGAAGATAGAGTAAAAAATTGTGTTAACCGTCACAAACTGAAGGAGTACCCAGGTGAAGGCCATGTTCTGGCGAAACATGCGCAGGTTGATAAATGGCATCTGTGATTGCGTTTCCCATACGTAAAAAACGAGGATGGAGGCGACTGCCAATAAACCAGACCACCATTTGATGGTCTCCGCTAAGGACAGCAAGAACAAAAGACTCATGATAATCGCCAGTGCGAAGAGTATAATTCCCCATACGTCCAATTTTTGAATCAGCGCCCGAATGGGTTCCCGGTCCGGTCCGTCCAGATTTTGTCGCCGGTCACTGGGGAGAATCCATACAGCTAACAGAAGGCTGGCCACGATAAACGGGAAGTTTACCCAGAAGATGGATGGCCAGTCACCCCAGTGCATGAGCACTCCACCGATGGATGGACCAAACGCTGCAGCACCAGACGAGAACACGGCAAGAAAGGCGAGGGCCTGTGCCTGGCCTTGGGTGATGTATTGCCGAACAATCCCCATGCCTGCAGGATATATGGCTCCACTGCCGATGGACTGAATCAAGCGCAATGCGATAAGCCAGCCAAACGAGGGGGCAAACGGGGCCGTGACTGAAGACACGGCGACCAGCACCAACCCTGCAAGAAAAACGCGTTTGCGTCCAAGGGTGTCGGCAATCTTCCCCATGACAGGTTGGGCAATCGCGCTCGCCAGATAGTACGTGGAAATCAGCCAGGAGACGCTAGTAAAATTCAAGTGAAATACGTGCTGCAGTCGAGTGAGAGCGACGGATATCATGGAGGAATTGAGTGGATTCAGCAGTACGCCGAGCGCAATGGTAACGAGGAACAGATAACGACGTTGGTTTATTTTGGAATAATATCTGGAATTTTGGTGTTGTGGCACGAAGCCATGCCTCCCTCGTTCCCTGCGCTGTGATAAGATGCTCATTAGATTATACCGTTGTCGAGTACACCACGAATGGGGGGCACAAGCCCGCATGTTCCCACGCCATGCGAAATTGTCACCGTGTCGTCAAAATTTCCCGTAACAAGCCTATCCAATCCGTTGTCTTTATACATGTTGAACGTTTCCAAACCCGTTGATGAAGTTCATACATATTGATGCAGGTAGGGATGCAACTGTGGAAGGAATTCGCCGTTACCTTCGGGACATTGACTATACAATTGTCGTACTCGTAGCCATTCTCATGGCGTATAGCTGCCTGGCCATCGCCGGTGTGCACAATTCTCAAATGCCGTCTCACGCGTGGTTAAAGCAACTTGTGGTCGGCCTCATTGGATTTGTGGTGATGTTTGCTGTCGCCGTGTCGGACTACCGCTCCTTGCGCCGCATTCGCTGGTGGTTGTACGGCATCACAACTGTGTTGCTGGTGGTGGTCTTTGCGTTCCCTGCCGTCAACTACGCACACTCGTGGATTAACTTGAAATTCACCACCTTTCAGCCATCAGAGTTTTCCAAGCTGGCGTTGATTATTGCGACGGCTGCGTTTATGGCGAATGTGGATGAAAGCGAACTGCCTGATTACCGGATTCGTTCTTCCTGGCCAGTTTGGGCGATGCTGATCCCGCCTTTTGTGTTAACGCTGAAAGAACCTGCCCTCGGTCAAGCGTTGGTGATGGTCTCCATTAGCCTCATCATGTTCATGGCATTTACAAAGCGGTCCATGTTCGCACTTCTGTGTGGCGCAGTTTTGCTCGGCGGTGTCGTGCTCGTCACTGTACCTATCTTTTACTCGAAGGAAGCTGCCGCATTTGTTCACCAGGTCCTCATCCCGCACAACATCCTCAAGGGATACCAGGGTGAGCGGATTCTCGCTTGGCTCGATCCAAACTACGACCTGGGCGGGAGTGGCTTCAACGTGCACCAGGCGCAAATGGCCATCGCGTCCGGGCAAATGTTTGGGGAAGGTGCACTCAACGGACTGTTATCTCTTCACGCCGGTGTGCCGAATGAGTGGACGGACTACATTTTCAGTTCCGTTGGTGAACAGTTCGGCTTTGTCGGTTCGGCAGGGTTGGTGCTGTGCTTCCTGGCGCTGATCTACCGCCTGGTAAGGATTGCTAGACACGCGTCCGACACATTTGGCATGTACATGGTCGTGGGGATATTGGGGATGTTCGCCTTTCAGGTGTTTGAAAACGTGGGCATGGACATGTACATGAGTCCGTCCACTGGTATTACCTTGCCTTTTGTGAGTTACGGTGGTAGTTCGTTGCTTGCCAATTTTATTGCGGTTGGAATTGCCATGAGCGTCGCCATTCGGCATAAGCCACTACGGTTCAAATAAACGACGACGGGTTGTGGAATGACGGGGTGGTGAGGATCCCGATTTCGACGGTTTCGGATTGTGGACAAAGTGCCCCTGCATATCTTACCCATGAACATGGGTGAGGTGGCAGGGGCCTTGTTCGGTATGCAACGGCAATGATTTTACATCTCGTGACAAGGCACGCGCCGGACGTACTCAGTAGAGGAGAGGGCGTGTCACATGGTACAGGCAAGTCGCTTTCTGCGCTTGACGGATCCAGCCATGCAAGGGCCGGATGTCCTCGCTGTGCAAAGACGTCTGATTGCACTCGGCGATTTGCAAGGGGTGTTTGATGGCGTCTTCGGTCCACAAACGCGAGACGCTGTCATCGCCTTTCAGAGAGCTTCCGGTATTCGCGCCGATGGCATCGTGGGTCCCGACACCTGGATGGCGCTTGGCATCAACCAGGTCGAATGGGGCGGAGGCCGCTACCGAATCGCGGTAGACACCGTGCGCAACTTGTTGGTTTTATACGATAGCGGTCGCCTTACGGAGACGTTTCCAGTGTCTACTGGAAAACCGACGACGCCAACGCCGCTTGGAGACTGGGTCATCGTTGAGAAAATGGAGAACCCGGGTGGCCCGTTTGGCGCGCGCTGGATGCGGCTATCTATTCCAAACGGCGGATATGCCATTCACGGCACCGACGACCCATCGACCATTGGCCAGTCTGTCACCCACGGCTGTGTGCGCATGCGGAATGAAGATGTCATCCAATTATATGGCATCGTACCCCTCGGAACGCTGGTAAGTATCAACGGGCAAGTGTTCACCACCAGACTGCTACACCGGTATGTTTCGCCTGGACCGGACATTGAGACGCTCCAGCAAATGCTGCAGAGGCTTGGTTATTACAAAGGAAGCATTACGGGCTCCTTCGACATCATGACGGAGAATGCAGTCCGCGCCTTTCAATCCACTCGAGGGTTGGCTGTCGATGGTATTGTTGGGCCCCAGACTGCCGTAGCTATACAAGCCCAGTACGACATCGCCCTTGGGGATGTTGAACCGTAGGATCAATCCGCGCTTCGTCCATCACGAGACCCGAAGCACAATTTTGCCGATATTGGCGTTGGACTCCATATACGCGTGCGCTTTGCTCGCTTCCGCCCAGTCAAAGACACTGTCAATGACCGGTGCGATGGTTCCTTTCTCTATGTGTGGCATGGCAAACGCGACAAACTCCTGGGTGAGTCGGATTTTATCTTCTACGCTGCGGGATCGTAAAGCGGTACCGATGATTTGCAGCCGATTGCGCAGCAGGTAGCCTAAGTCTAGATTCGCGACCTTCGTGCCAGCCATTGTTCCGATGACGATGAGTCGCCCATCCGTGCGCAGTACCTCGAGGTTCTGCTCGAAATACGGTGCGCCGACGAAATCTAGGACAATGTCCACACCCTCGTTGTTTGTCTGCTCTTTCACCCAAGGTGCAAACGGTCCCTCTTTGTAGTACCAGCCGGCTTTCGCGCCGAGTTCCAGACATCGCTCAATTTTTTCGCGAGATCCTGCTGTGATGTAGCTGGTTGCACCAGCTGCTCGAATGAGTTGGATGGCAGCGGTACCAACGCCGCTTGCCCCCGCATGGACCAGGACGTTCTTTCCTGCAGTGAGTCCGCCGAGCCAAAACAAGTTGAGGTATGCCGTTAGGAACACCTCCGGAATGGCCGCTCCCTGCTCATAGGACAGGTTGTTCGGCAAGCGTATCGCCATTCCCGCAGGAACGGCTGCATATTCAGCGTATCCTCCGCCTGGCAACAAGGCGCACACTCGGTCGCCCACGCTCCATCCTTCGCACTGAGCTCCAACCTGCACCACTTCTCCAGCCATTTCTAATCCAAGAATGTCTGAGGCGCCCGGCGGCGGGGGATACAGTCCTCTTCTTTGCAGCAAATCTGCGCGGTTCAACGCAGTCGCGTGTACGCGAACGAGTAAGTCGGTGTCGCCGACATGTGGATTGGGCGCGGTACCCATTTCGAGTACATCGGGTCCGCCGAACCCGCTCATGGTGACAGCCTTCACGGAAAAACCTCCCTTTCGTACTCACTTTGCTCACACATACAGTGTACCGTTTTGGCTTTGGCAAACCTAGCGATTTGCAGCTGGTTCAGTGTGAGGCATCGTGCGTGAGACCGGAGAACTGCGAAGCATTCGGGAAACCAACAGAGGCAGGGGCGTTTGCCCCTGCCTCTACAAATTTCTTCACATCATTTATTGACCGTGGCCAACGAATTCTTGCACCCATATGCCGTGGTCGTATGCAACGCCGATGGTGTCGTAATGGGCGTTCAAAATATTCGCGCGGTGTCCTGGGCTATTCATCCAGTCATTCATCACCTGTTGCGGAGTGGTTTGACCTTCCGCAATATTTTCTCCTGCGTATGTGAAGCTGATACCTTCCTTTTGCATCATGTCAAACGGTGAACCGTACGTCGGCGATGTATGACTGAAGTAGTGATGTTGATACATATCCGCTGCTTTTTGCATGGCCAGTGAACACAACTTGCCATCCACAGACAAGGGCTTGAGTCCAGCGTGTACTCGTTCTTGGTTTACCAGCGCTGCCACTTCAGCGGCATACTGCTGTGAAGTAGACGTGTGTGTAGATGAAGTGCTAGGCGTTGGAATTTGAATTTTCTCTCCGACCCAGATGAAGTTTGGGTTATGGATACTCGGGTTTGACCGAAGCAGGGTGCCGAGTGGAACACCGTGATGCTGTGCAATTTTCCAGAGTGTGTCGCCGGGCTGAACGGCGTATGTTGATGCATACGCTGTACTTTCCAATGCCAAAAGAGCGACGACTGAAGTGATTGCGGTGAGCAACGGTTTTTTCATTCTGCATACCCCTTTCGGAAGAGTGGATGCGTTGTATCCATGGTAACGGCATTCTAGGTCGATTCCTACCAGTAATATCAGGAAAGAGAATATGTATGCGATGGGGAAAGAGGAGAAGCGAGCTATTTGCGTCAGCAGATTTTAACTGGGCGAATCGAGCCAGGTTAGCCAGTTCTCCATTCAATCTCTCCCTGCTGTGTATCTTTCGGATGGCTCAATCGTTCAAAAAATATCAGTATTCGTTTTCCGATATCGCGATTTGAGAGGGTGAACTCCCCTCTAAATCACGTGTTGTGATTTAGAGGGATTCACCCGACTACGCTGTTCTTTATTTAGTTAAGGAAAAGAGGGTAGGCGCCTTCGTCGTCGTGTACCTCTTTACCTATACAAGGCGGATTAAAAACACAGATCAAGCGCAAATCCGTTTTCGGACGGACCCGATGTTTTTCGTTTCCATCGAGCACGTAGAGCGTGCCTGGAGTGATGGTGTGAATTGTTCCGCTTGAGATATCTTCAATTTCTCCTTCTCCGGAAATACAGTACACCGCTTCGATGTGGTGCTTATACCACATCACAGTATCCGTACCCGCCCTCATGACGGTATCGTGGAGAGAGAAACCAACGTTGTCTTTATGAAGCAAGAGCCTTCGACTTGACCAAGTTTCACCTGATACGTGATGTTCCGTGAACAGAATCTCATCAAGGCGACGAACAATCATGGGATCCCTCCTCGAACATGGTTCCTTCAAATACTCACTGTCAGGCAGTGTGAATGGGTCACCTCACGAATACTTTCGGCAAGCATCTCGAGACCAGTGAACAATCCTTTTTCGTCGATAATCAGCGGCGGTAGTAGCTTCATCACCTCGTTGTTTGGACCCGAAGTTTCCAGTAAGAGACCCTGCTCAAACGCTGTTTGACAGATCTTTTCTGCCATCCCGTCAACGCCACATTCAATGCCTTGAATGAAGCCTCTCCCCCGAACGGTTGCCTGTAATTCCGGATATCTATCTACAAGTTGAGCGAGGAATCGGTGAACCTTGTTCCCCTTGGCGATGATTTCTTTACTGAAATCATCATTTTCCCAATAGCTCAACGCCTCGGTCGCAGTGATAAATGCTAAATTGTGGCCGCGAAAAGTACCGTTGTGCTCACCTGGCTCCCACACATCCAGTTCGCGGCGTATCAATGTCAGCGACATGGGCAACCCATAACCGCTGATTGATTTAGATAAGCAGACCATGTCGGGCTGAATCCCTGCCGGTTCAAAACTAAAGAAGGGTCCCGTGCGGCCGCAGCCCATCTGAACGTCATCGACAATCAATACAATCCCATTTTTGCGGCAAATCTGTTCGATTTTACGAAGCCATTCGAAACTGGCGACATTGACTCCACCCTCGCCTTGAACCGTTTCAACTATGACGGCGGCAGGAAGGGAGAGTCCGCTGCCACAATCCTCGAGGTATTGCCTAATGTAAGCTGCAGTATCCGTGTTCTCACCAAGGTAGTTATCATATGGCATAGAGGCGCTGTTTCCTAAAGGAACGCCAGCAGAATTTCGTTTGAATCGGTTGCCGGAAATCGAGAGAGAGCCCAAGGTCATCCCGTGAAAGGCGTTGGTGAAATGGAGCACGGTGTTTCGACCGGTGGCCTTTCGTGCCAGTTTGAGTGCACTCTCTACGGCATTTGTACCGGTCGGTCCAGGAAACATAATCTTGTAGTCTAACCCTCGAGGCTTTAGAATGACTTCGTCAAACCGACGCAGGAATTTTTCCTTTGCCGTTGTAGCCATATCCAAACTGTGAGTAATGCCATCGCTGGAAATATAGTCAATGAGTTTCTTCTTGAACCGTGGATGATTGTGACCGTAATTTAAAGCGCCAGCTCCAGAAAAAAAGTCAATGAACTGTCGACCGTTTCCATCCCACAGCCTGTAATCTTTGGCTTTATGAAAGATGGTGGGGAAGCTTCGGATGTAACTACGAACTTCTGATTCTAAATTCTCAAACACGGCGAGGGACGTGAAAGATTCTTTTTGTACATCCACTAATGACACAACCTCCTTGTTTTATGACAATGGACCAATTCGAACCATGACTTCAGGTTCGTGATCTTCGTTTGGAAACAAGTGTCTGGGGAAGCATTCTGAGGTTTCACAGGATGTGTCGAGTTCCCTGGCTAGCCCTTGAAACATGAATTTCGATGCTGAATTGGAGGGGGTAACGGTAGCGTAGAGATACCGAATCCCTTGGCAAGCGGGTCGCTGCAGGAGGGCCTTTAATAGACCTTTTCCCCAACCATGTCCTTGATAGGATGGATGGACTGCGACTTGCCAGACGAACACGGAATCTCTTTGAGCGGGCTGAAAAGCGGACAGGAAACCGATGATTTGTTCGTTGTGAACGAGTACGACTGAGGTGTTAGAAAGGAATTTGCTGATCATGAGGTAACTGTAGGCTGAATTCAGTTCGAGTGTTCCAACGTGTTGAACCAGGGACCAGATGGCAGCTCCGTCGTGCACGGTAGGTTCACGAAATCTAAACTGAACAGCTGTTGTTTTCATTGTCATCGTTGGCGTTTGAAGCAGGAGACGACTCGCTTCGTAAGGCCAACACATCTCACCTCGCTTTGTTGTTGGCGTGAGACAAAGAGACCTTTGTGTTTTCTCCCATCCATCACTCCTTTCAGGATCCTCGTCTGTCGCATGCACTCGTCGGACTGTTCTTTACGGGAGCGCACTTAGGCTTTACCCAGAGATATCGTTCAACGTGATGCAATGTTCAGTTTTGTCGAGTGTAAATTGTCCGGAACGAAACATCAAAGGCTGACTTGTATAGGAAAAGTGAGGATATGGCCAGATTTCGCCGGATCCAATGGCACAATGGGTCTCCACGTGAATGATCGCAGCTAACGGGGTTCACCTCTCGGATTTATAAATTCTGGATTTATCTCTTACAAAACTTCCAAGAGACTTTCTTCTCCGTGGCAAGATGATTTCAAACTGTTTGATTGGTTGGGAATTCGTGGTGAGGCCTACCCATCTTTCGCACTTTCTCTGATAATGTGAGTAGTGATCCATGGAACAGGAGGTATCACTGGTGTTTTTCATGTTTTCCATCATAGAGTTGATTTTGTTGGGGGCTGGCACGTCTTTGCTGATACACCACAAAATAGCCCCCGGACTGGTGTTGATGGGACTCGCAGTTTTGATGTTTTTGTCCACGTCCGCAAGGTACGCGAGTCGGGGGCCGCGGGGCGCCGCGTGTTGCGGAGGACTGGATTGTTTGGCGTTTGAGTGTGGGTTTCTCGAGGGCCTAGAGTGTGCAGAATGCGCGGACTGCGGGGCACCAGGATGTGACTGTTTTGGTGCTTAAAGACGTCATTGGACTCCGCTTTATTCCTTGTCATCGTATGCCTTCCCGGTCTCCGCATTGGTTTGGCAGACAGTTTCCGCTGTGCTACCGCTGTCTCTCCATTCTCATCGGATACTTGGCGACTCCTGTATTTCTGGCGGCGAACCTCCGTTTTCCCATTTGGCTGGGTGTGCTGCTCAATCTGCCGATGCTCATCGACGGATTCACTCAGTACCGCAAATGGCGCACCAGCAATAACGCGCTGCGAGTGGTGACGGGTTTGCTCAGCGGCGTTGGTCAATCGATGGTGATTGCCACCTGCAGTCTGTGGTTGTCCGCATGGCTGCTCAGGTGGGTTTAATACGGATGAGAAATCATGACTTCCATGCGGCTTCTCTGACGAGGGTCGGAGACAGCCGCTCTGTTGTCTTTGTGCAGTTATCGGAGTGCTGCAGAAACACTCTCAGTAGAGGTCGTATGATAAAGTACTTTATAATAGAATACTTCAGGTGTTAAAATACTGATTGTTGAGATAACGAGGTTGTGATGCACATGAGTGCAAACATATAATCAAATTACGTGGAAATGATTCTAATATCATTTTATGAAGAGAGGGATGGCGGATGTTGTGAAAGCGCAATCATGAGGCGCGTCGCATCGGAGATAGACCATGGGATGATTCTTGAGGTCAATGGGGAGTGAATGGGGACGATGATGGACTATCCGTTATTGCTCAAATCGGCGCTGTACCGAGCTGTTACTATCTTTCCCGAAAAAGAGATTGTCTCGAGAGATTATTCCGGACTCTTTCGTTACACGTATCGCGACCTGCATACCCGTGTGTGCAGACTGGCGAACGCACTGAACTCGTTAGGTGTTCAACCTGGGGAACGAGTGGCATCGTTTGCGTGGAATCACCACCGCCACTTGGAGCTCTACTACGCAGTCCCGTGTTCACAGCGCGTTCTCCACACGGTCAATATTCGGTTGTTTAAGGACCAACTGATATATACCATCAACCACGCGGAAGACAAGGTATTGTTCGTGGATGAAGATTTGGTGCCCTTGATTGCACCCATTGCCAGTGAACTAAAAACCGTACAACACTATGTCATCATGACGGACAAGACAGCGCTGCAGGACATACCTCTACCAGGTGCCATTCTGTACGAAGACCTCATCGCAGACGCCAGTTCCGACTATACGTTCCCGGAATTTGATGAACGCACACCAGCCATCATCAGCTATACCTCAGCTACCACTGGGGATCCAAAAGGTGTGGTATACAGTCACCGAGGCTTATACTTACACTGTCTAACCTGCCTCACAGGCGAGCTTGGCGTCCACGAGTCTGATGTGACCATGCCGATTGTTCCGATGTTTCACGTCAATGCCTGGGGGCGTCCATACACCGATACGTGGGCAGGTGCGAAGCAGGTATACCCTGGGCCGCGGCCGACCTCTGCCGACTTGTGTGAGCTGATTCACAACGAAAAGGTAACCTTTAGTGTTGGGGTTCCTACCATTTGGATGGGAATCCTTCAACATGTGTTGGCGAACCCAGGCAAGTATGACTTCAGCCACGTGCGTTACTTCATGTCCGGCGGCTCTGCGTTGCCAGCAGCGTTGACTCAGGCATACCAGGAGCAACTCGGCGTCAAGCTCTATCAAGGATACGGCCAAACGGAGACGACTCCAGTGACGTTCATCAATGTACCGAAATCTAAATTCAAGGATTTGCAGGGGACAGAGCTGTACCAGTTGCGGGCCAAGACCGGGCTCATCCTACCGGGGCTGGAAATGCGTATTGTCAATACAAACGGCGAGGAAGTCGCGCACGACGGCAAGGAGATGGGTGAACTTCTGTTACGCGGTCCATGGGTCATCAATGAGTACTACAAAAATCCGGAGAAGTCAAAAGAATCGTTTGTAGACGGATGGTTCCGTACGGGAGATATTGTTACGCTCGACCAGAACGGTTATCTGCAAGTTGTCGACAGAACGCGAGATTTAATTAAGAGCGGCGGAGAGTGGATTTCGTCGGTGGATCTCGAAAACGCCATCATGGCACATCCAGCGGTAGCCGAAGCTGCGGTGATTGCCATCGCGCATCCGAAGTGGCAGGAGCGACCCCTCGCCTGTGTCTCTTTAAAGCCAGAATACCGGGGAAGAGTGAGCAAGGAGGAGCTGTCGGCCTTTCTCGCGGACAGGGTGCCCAAGTGGTGGATACCTGACGACTTTGTGTTTATCGATGAGGTGCCGAAAACCAGCGTTGGGAAGTTCTCCAAGAAGACGTTGCGCGAGCAATACGAGGAAGGGCGCCTGACGTCGTAGTATCGTACAGCCTCCAGGAGATGGTGTGTGCCGTTCACAGGTCACTCAGAGACAACATCGGTATTCGGATTGCAAACGCCGTCTACCAATCAGTCGGTCGAAAGAGTAGGAGGGGTATTGTGTCATTGGAAACTTTTGAGCCGTTTGTGGGGCGTTCATCGTCCCCAGTCCGAAACGAGGTTGAAAAGGGCGCCATTCGCAAGTTTGCAGATGCTATCGGCGATCCCAATCCGCTCTATCGCGATGGAACCGGCGCCGATGGGCGTGTTGTGGCGCCTCCGACATTCAGTCGAACATTTGACTACGGGAAGATTCCGGATCTGCCCTTGCCCAAAGCAGGGCTGATTCACGGGGAACAACAGTTTGAGTACTTCCGCCCAATCTACGCCGGCGACGTGCTGTACTGCAGTTCAAAACTGATTGAAGTCCATGAAAAGAGCGGACGGCTTGGATCCATGATCTTTCTCGTCTTTGAAAACACAGCGGTGGATGACTCCGGGGACTTGGTTGTACGTGAGCGACTGACTGCCATTTATCGCGAACAGGGGGGAGTGGCGTGAATCAGAAGCGATTTGCCGTCGGTGATAAGCTAGGCCCCTTGATCAAGCCCCCAGTGACAAAAACTCAACTGGTGATGTACTCTGGCGCATCTGGGGATTTCAACCCCATTCACACGGTGGATGAGTTTGCCAAGGAGGTTGGACTTGGTGGCGTGATTGCGCACGGCATGCTCACCATGGCTTTTGTGGGACAGATGTTGACCGATGCAACAGGAACGCCTGGGGCGTTGAAACAGTTTCGTGTTCGCTTTCGCGAAATGGTTCGGCCCGGAGACGTCATTGTCTGCGAAGGTGTGGTCACAGATGTTCGCGATGAAGATGGTGTGCAGTGGGTGTCGTGTGACGTCTCCGCAACCGTCCAACAAGACGGGCGAGTTGCTGTCACAGGGCATGCCGTGTTTACGGCATAGGCGAATGTCATATGCATGAAGTGTGAATCACACCTAAAGAACGAGAGAAGGAGAATGGAACATGGGGAACTTGACAGGAAAGACAGCCATGGTGACAGGAGCAGCGCGCGGTATTGGGGCGGCGACTGCCGAACGACTCGCAGCGGACGGTGCGAACATCGCGGTGGTGGATTTAGATGAAAAGGCCTGCGAAGCAGTCGTCGCGCGTATACGTGAAGCGGGCGGTGAAGCCATTGCTGTAGGGTGCAACGTCACCGATGCTACGCAGGTGGAAGCAGCCGTTGAACGAATTGCCTCCACATTTGGAACGGTGGACGTGCTTGTCAACAATGCAGGTGTCATTCGGGATAATCTCCTGCACAAGATGACCGAAGAGGATTGGGACACCGTGATGAACGTGCACTTGCGTGGACACTTTCTGTGCAGCCGCGCTGCCCAGAGGTACATGGTGCAACAGAAGTACGGCAAGATTGTCAATGTCAGCAGCACCTCTGCCCTCGGCAACCGTGGACAGGCGAACTATTCCGCAGCAAAAGCCGGCATTCAGGGATTTACCAAGACGTTGGCGATTGAACTGGGGCCGTTCAACATCAACGTGAACGCGGTGGCGCCTGGTTTCATTGATACGGACATGACGCGGCAGACCGCAGAACGAATGGGTGTCGACCCAGAGGACTTTAAGGCATACGCAGCCAAAGAAATACCGCTCCGCCGGGTAGGTCGTCCACAGGACGTGGCTAACGTGATTGCGTTCCTCTGCAGTGAAGATGCAAGTTTTGTGTCCGGCCAGGTCATCTACGTCGCAGGTGGTCCACGCGCCTAATGTAGGCGTGGTGGACTCTTCGACTCTCGTAGGTTCGGCGAAGGGGGGAATCAGGAGATGCGTCAATGGCAGGTTCAGACGCTTGGGGAACCGCGCGATGTGTTGAAACTGGTGGATGTGCCTAAACCAGACGTCAAGGTGGGTCAGATTCGGATTCGGGTCGAGGCAGCGGCTGTCAATTTCCTGGACATTCTCGTGTGTCAGGGCAAATATCAAGAAAAGCCCCCTCTGCCATTTACACCGGGGGCGGAAATTGCGGGCGTAGTCGAAGAAGTTGGGGAAGGTGCCTCGCTTCACAAAGGACAGCGAGTGGTGGCGATGTGTGCACTGCCAAACGGTGGATTTTCGGAGTACGTCTCGGTTTCTGAGCGGGACGTATACGCAATGCCGGAATCCATCACTGCGCCAGAGGCGGCTGCACATTTCATTACCTATCAGACGGCCTACTACGCCCTGCACACCTGTGCAAATCTGCAACCTGGAGAAACGTTGCTCGTGCACGCGGGCGCTGGCGGAGTAGGATCGGCTGCCATTCAAATCGGGAAGGCAGCTGGAGCGGTGGTCATTGCCACTGCGGGGGGAGCCGAAAAGGTCGACATTTGCCGTAGGCTTGGCGCGGATGAAGTCGTTGACTACCGGGCGGGTAGCTTTATCGGCGTGGTAAAGGAACGGACACAGGGGCGTGGCGCCGACGTGGTGTTTGATCCCGTAGGGGGAGACGTCTTCGATGCTTCCCGCAAGTGTATTTCGTTTATGGGACGACTACTGGTCATTGGGTTTGCAGGTGGGCGAATTGCGGACGCGCCGACAAACCATGCGCTCGTGAAGAATTACTCGATTGTGGGTGTCCACTGGGGACTGTTTCGTCGGCTCATGCCGGAGAAAGTCCGGGACATCGAGGATCGATTGGTGGATATGATGCTGGAAGCATCCATCCAGCCGCTGATTTACAAAGAGTACCCGTTCGATACTCTACCTGACGCGCTGGAGGAACTTGCAACCCGCAAGACCTGGGGAAAACTGATTCTGAAACCGTAGGCCAAAGGGCGTTCACCTGGACTGTGTTTCATGCCTTTTGAAATTGTTGTAAAATGGAAGCGGAACATCTCTACATATCGCCTTCTCAACAAGGAGGATGGAACACATGATCCCAGAAGTGCAAGATCAGTATCAACTGCTCGTGTCCGTACATCGTAGCGTTGACAAGATGGTGGCGGACCTCAGCGACGAGCAATGGTTAAAAAATCCAGCTGAAAACTTCAACAACATCGCGAGTATTGTGGAGCATGTGGTCCTGGTGGAACGCAAGTTTCTCGCAGCCTTGGCGGGCACTTCGGCGGACATGGACGTCCAAGCCCCGTTCCGAGCCAGCCACTGGGATGTTGCCTCCATCAAACGCCAGTGGCAGGAGAACTTGCAGATTGCGGAAGAAACCCTGTCAAAGCTGACGGAGCAAGATCTGACCGCTCCGGGTTTGAAACTTGGCATCGGGGAATTGAACAAACGCCAACTACTGTCGTACATGATTGCGCACACGGTGCACCATCGAGGTCAGATCCCTCTGATCAAGAAACTGCTCGGTTGAGCTTGATGTGCCCGGTGCTTCCAAACCGTGCGAGGCGGTCCGCACAGATGCGGGCCGCCAGTTCACATGGAGCGATGTGCAAATTCCACCTGTGGACGTGTTCCATGGCGAAAACTATCTCTCCGCTTCACGTAGAAGTTCTGCGCCACCGCAGTCGATGACGGTCAAGTGGTGTAATGCCCGCGTGCAGACCGTGTAAAACAGCCTCTTCTCATTCACCTTGTAGTCCGCGGCGTCGGGGACGATGACTGCGTCAAACTCCAATCCTTTCGTCAGATACGACGGCACGACAACCACGCCTGTTCGAAACGCGCGGTCATCCTTTGTGAACAGGACGGCCTGGACGTCCGGTGGAAGTGCATTCCACATGGATTGTGCGCGCGCCGCTGTTCGGCAAATGATGGCGATGGACACGTCGCCCGCCGCCTGGTAACGACGTATGTGTTCGAGTACCGCCTCGCGCACGGTGTCTGCATCCGCACGAACCACGGCTGGCGCTTCTCCTGAGGTGCGAATCGGTTCACTGACGTCAGGTTCTCCAAGTACGGACTGAGCGAACTGCATGATCTCGCGCGTCGACCGATAACTCTTGGTGAGTCTGAAAAACGCAACCTCTCCCTCGCCAAACACTTCGCCAAGGCCGTGAAATTCATCCCGATTCATGTACGGGTGAATGGATTGGTGCATGTCGCCGAGAATGGTAAACCCAGATCTCGGGAATATCCTTCGCATGGTTTCGTACTGCAACCACGTGTAATCCTGAGCTTCGTCAACGAGCACGTGTCGAATATCCTTTTTCACGGCCGGTCCAACCACGGTGGAGTACAGGTACGCAAGGGGCACAGTGTCTTCGTAGGGAATGGTCTTCCCACTGCGCAGGGTTTCCACGGTGATGTTGCGAATCTGATGGACGTCATTTGGACACGTCAAGCCCTGCGTCACGGCACTCCAAGTGTAGGCGTTCTCGAACAACTGAACATATAAGCGCATGGGCAGGGAGCGGATCTGCCGACGAAAGGCAGACTTGAGTTCTCGCACGACTTTCGCTGCCTTGCTGCAACTCATCTGATGAATTTCTTCATCGGTGCCGATGTAGTTGTTCTTTGCGAGCAGCTTCTGTTCAAACCGCTGTTGCAGTTTCTCCTCCACCTTGTGCAACACTCTGTCCACGTAGGAAGTGAGGTGCTGAAAGCGTGCAGGCAGGTTATAGCGCTTCAGTGGCCCGTAGAACAGCTCAGTCATCCTCTGTGCTCTGACAATGGGCCTACCACGGTACGCCAGATCTTCAAAGGGCATCCCTTGCTCACCAAGGTACGCAACGTAACGGCGCATGCACTCGTAAAACGAGTGCGAGAATTTAAACGCGATGGCGGCAGCCTTGTCGTTTGAGGAACCTTCGTCAGCGGTGAGGATGCCTTCCATGTGTGTGTAAAAATCTTCGAATGGCGCGTCGATATCGAACACACCCCGAACGTAGTCCTGGAATGTGTCCTGTAGCACGTTTGACTCGCCGAGCTCCGGAAGAACGTTGGACACGTAATCTTGAAAGATATTGTTGGGCGCAAACAGAAGAATGTTGTCCGCGGTTACGTGGTGTCGGTGGATGTACAACAAGTACGCGACACGCTGCAATGCGATGGATGTTTTGCCACTGCCTGCCGGCCCTTGCACGATGAACACGCGATGATTCAGATTGCGAATCGCTCGATTTTGCTCCTTCTGAATGCTGGTCACGATGGATGACATCTTGTCGTCCGCGTGCTTGGCCAACATGGTTTGAAGAATCTCGTCGCCAATGCGGACATCCGTATCGAACATCGCTTCGAGGGTACGGCCCGAAATCATGTACTGGCGCTTTAACGTCATTGTCCCTGACACGGGTCCTTCTGGCGTGTTGTATTCTACCGCGCCGGGTGAAAAATCGTAGTACAGGCTGCAAATCGGTGCTCTCCAATCGTAGACCAGTAGGGAGAGGTCCTCGGGCTCGCGGACGGTTGCAATCCCGATATAGATCTTTTCCGCAGTTTGTTGCCCTTGTTCGTGAAAGTCCATTCTTCCGAAGTACGGGTTTCGTTGAATTCGCTCGTATTGACGGACGACGTTTTGTAACACTTCGTGTTCACGTTCCTGACTCGCCAAGTCGGACACATGCTGCGCTTGCAAGATCCGGGTTTCCTCGTTCGCGGCATCATGGGCGACGTTTTCCCACATGTATCTTCGATGTTCGAGGAGTTCACGCATGCGTCTATCGGTTGCTTGTTCGGCGGTGTGTCGTAGTTTATCAAGCACGTCTTGTACGTGATGTAAGTAGTTTTGTTCCTCTGTCCATTGTCTTTCGTCCATCTCGGCAGCACCTCCAGAGGAATGTGTGTCGAACTGTGAATGACTGCACGGTATATCATAACCGATAATCCATATTTTACAATTCGTGAAATAGACCGGCTTGTATGGGATGATAGTCATGTAAAATTTTGCTTTTCCGTGTCAGCACCCCATACGTCGCGATGTCCGTTTTGGAGGTCTCAATCTCTATGCATTCGACGCCTCATCATCATGATAAAAATATTTTCGCCGATGCGGTAGATAAATGGTCCCGTTGTGCAATGAAAATTGACATAAGGGGCCCAAGAACCCATCAAATCACATTGTCACAATTTTTTCATAAATTCTACTTGTTCATATGCCATGAGAAAGTAATCGCTTACATGGATGGCGCCATAACGGAATCGTTACAAACATTGTATTGACCAGGAGGAACGCCGTCAGTACAATCACAACAACAAGGAATTGAGGTTGGATTCAGGAGGGTATCTAGGGTTCCGCTGTGGTCGGCCACAGGTTTTTCTGGTCCGAGCGATACCGACACCCAAAGGTGTACACCGTGAGGATAAAAACCTCTGCGGAAGGTTCTGAACCAGGGTGCTGTGACGTGTGCTTTGGTTTGAGCCAAGGCAGAGGTCTATTTATTACCTTATATAGTTCAAATATTTTGACAATCGTCAGGGAGGATGCATCATGGAACAGTGGATATTCATGAATGGTGATTACGTACGGCGTGAAGACGCGAAAGTCTCTGTCTTTGACCATGGGTTTCTATATGGAGATGGAATTTTCGAAGGAATCCGATCTTACGACTGCAACGTTTTTCGTTTGGAAGAACACGTCGAACGGTTGTTTGAATCCGCCAAGGCGATTCTCCTCGAACTCCCATATTCTCCGACAGAAGTTGAAGACATGGTTGTGAAAACACTCCAAAAGAACGAGCTGTCCAGTGCGTACATCCGTCTCGTTGTCTCACGGGGTGAAGGAAATCTCGGGCTGGATCCATTCGCCTGTCGCAACCCTCAGGTCATCGTGATTGCCGAGCAGCTGGCGATGTTCCCACAGGAAATGTACGATGCCGGCACGTCTTTGGTCACTGTGGCGACTCGGCGAAATCGCCCGGACGCACTGAACCCCAAAATCAAGTCTCTCAATTACCTCAACAACATTCTCATTCGTATTGAAGCACATCAAGCCGGCGTGTCCGAAGCGTTGACACTCAATACGGAAGGCTATGTCACTGAGGGCTCTGGAGATAACGTGTTTGTCGTCAAACGGGGTGTTTTGTACACGCCTCCCTGTTACTTGGGCGCGCTAGACGGCATCACTCGCCGCGCAGTCATGGAGGTGGCGGAAAACATGGGCTACGTCGTGAAAGAGGAACCATTTACGCTGCACGACGTGTACACAGCAGACGAAGTCTTCCTCTCTGGGACGGCGGTGGAGATTATGCCAGTGGTTCGCGTCGACAGCCGACAAATTGGCGACGGACGACCGGGTCCCCACACCCATCGATTGCTCGAAGGGTTCCGCAAGTTGACTCGACAGGATGGTGTCAAATATACGCTGACGCCAGTTTCCAGTGTTCATGCAGAACTTGCGTAAGGGTGCGATGTGATGAGAAGTGACATGATCAAGAAGGGTGTGGACAGGGCGCCACATCGAAGTCTCCTGTACGCAACGGGCGTTAAACCCACCGACTTACCCAAGCCGTTTATCGGCATTTGTAACTCATACGTCGATATTGTCCCTGGACACGTGCACCTTAAGGAACTTGGAGAAGTGGTCAAGGAGGCCATCCGTCGGGCCGGAGGTGTGCCGTTCGAGTTTAACACCATTGGCGTGGACGACGGCATCGCGATGGGGCATATCGGCATGAGGTATTCATTGCCCAGTCGCGAGATTATTGCGGATTCGGCAGAGACCATGATTCAGGCGCACTGGTTTGACGGCGTGTTCTTCATGCCGAACTGTGACAAGATTACGCCGGGCATGCTCATGGCTGCCGTCCGCACCAACGTTCCTGCCGTCTTCGTTTCCGGCGGGCCGATGGCGGCCGGCAGGGCGAAATCCGGTAAACAGCTGTCTCTGTCATCGGTATTTGAGGGCGTTGGCAGTTACAAGTCGGGGCGCATCACGGACGAGGAGTTGCTTGAGCTCGAAACCCAGGCTTGTCCAACGTGTGGATCTTGCAGCGGGATGTTCACAGCCAACTCCATGAACTGCATCATGGAAATGCTCGGTATCGCTCCGCCCGGCAACGGAACCATTCTCGCTGTCTCGGAACAACGCAGGGAACTGATTTTTCAGGCTGCAGAACACCTGATGGCCATGATTGAAAAGGATATCCGGCCGCGGGACATCATCACCGCTGAGGCGATTGACGATGCGTTTGCACTGGACATGGCCATGGGAGGCTCCACAAACACGGTTCTGCACTTGCTGGCGATTGCCAATGAGGCAGGCATCGAATACGACCTCAGGCGCATTAACGAAATTGCGCAACGGGTACCGTACCTAGCAAAAATCAGTCCAGCGTCAGACTATTCCATTCACGACGCCCATCTCGCCGGCGGCATTCAAGCCATCATCCATGAACTGGCGAAGATTGACGGTGCGATTCACGGGGATCGCATCACGGTGACAGGACGCACTGTTGCGGAAAATGCAGCGTCTGCGGAAATCCTCAATCCAGAAGTGATCCGGCCGCGGGACAACCCGTACAGCCCTGTCGGCGGACTCTCCATCCTCTATGGCAACCTCGCTCCTGACGGAGCTGTCATCAAGGTGGGCGCGGTAGATCCGAGCATCACCCGCTTTGAGGGTACGGCCATCGTGTTTGACTCCCAGGAGGATGCGCAGAAGGGTATAGACGACGGTCTGGTGCAACCGGGCCACGTGGTGGTCATCCGCTACGAAGGGCCAAAAGGCGGGCCGGGGATGCCGGAAATGCTCGCACCCACGTCGGCGATTGTCGGCAGAGGCCTGGATACGCAAGTGGCCTTAATCACGGACGGTCGATTTTCCGGTGCAACCAGAGGCATCTGTGTGGGTCACATCTCGCCGGAGGCGGCAGAAGGAGGCCCGATTGGCTGGATTGAGCCGGGCGACCGAATTGTCATTGACCTCGCGGCACGCTCCATCGATGTGCTCGTGTCAGACGCAGAGCTGGCCGCACGGAAAGAGCGGTTTGCTCCGCCTGAGCCGAAAGTCAAGAGTGGTTATTTGGCGCGCTACGCCAAGCTGGTGACCTCGGCGAACACCGGCGGCGTGCTGAAGATATAACTGATCCGATTTGCGAGGGGGGATTGAATTGACAACCAATTCTGTGGAGGCGAACGCAGCAGAAACTCAGGTGGCTCAAGAGATGAGTGGCGCGGCCATGCTCGTGCAGGCCTTGAAGGAAGAGGGTGTGGACGTACTGTTTGGCTATCCTGGGGGGGCAGTGCTGCCGATTTACGACGCACTCTACCGCTGTGGGATCCGCCACATCCTCACTCGACACGAGCAAGGCGGAATTCACGCTGCGGAGGGATACGCTCGCGTGACCGGGAGAGCCGGCGTGGTGATTGCCACCTCAGGGCCGGGCGCGACCAACCTCATCACGGGCTTGACCGACGCCATGATGGATTCTCTGCCGTTGGTGGTCATCACGGGTCAGGTGAGCACTACCGTCATCGGAACGGACGCGTTTCAGGAAGCAGCCATCCTGAGCATTACCATGCCGATTACGAAACACAACTACCAGGTACGCAACGTTCAAGATTTGCCCCGCATCATCAAGGAAGCGTTTCACATCGCCCAAACGGGGCGGCCGGGTCCTGTCTTGATTGACATCCCGAAGGACGTGTCGAATGCCGTGGGGCTGTTTGCCTACGACCAACCCGTACACCTGCCGGGCTACCAGCCGACCGTAGTTCCAAATCGCCTCCAAATTCGAAAGGTTGCGGAAGCGGTGGCTGCCGCCAAGAAACCGGTCATCCTGGCTGGGGCGGGCGTGCTTCACGCGCGGGCACACCAAGCGCTGCGGAGATTTGCAGAGGAAGCGCGCATACCGGTGGTACACACACTGCTCGGCTTGGGTGCATTCCCAGCAGAACACGAGCTGTTTCTCGGTATGGGCGGTATGCACGGAACGTACGCGGCGAATATGGCGATGTACGAATCGGACCTCCTGATTAACATTGGTGCGCGGTTTGACGATAGGCTGACTGGGAACCTCCAACACTTTGCTCAGTTTGCAAAGGTTGTGCACATTGATATTGATCCTGCGGAAATTGGGAAGAACGTTGTCACCGACATCCCGGTCGTGGGTGACGCAAAAATAGCCTTGGAGATGTTGCTAGAAGAGATGTCTTCTCCCAGTGCTTCGCAGGATTGGCTCCACTATCTGGATGAGCTGAAGCGGGATTATCCACTGTGGTACGACCGTACGAGCGCCGTATTGAAGCCGCAGCGCGTGATTGAGTGCCTTCACGACATCACGGGTGGCAGTGCCATCGTGGTCACAGATGTCGGGCAACACCAAATGTGGGCCGCACAATTCTACGCATTGTCAGAACCGAACCGATGGGTGACTTCTGGTGGCCTCGGCACGATGGGATTTGGGCTGCCTGCTGCCATTGGCGCACAGATTGCAGAGCCGTCTGCGACGGTTTGTGCGGTGCTTGGCGACGGTGGATTCCAAATGACGCTTCAGGAGTTGTCCGTACTTACGGAATATCAATTGCCAGTCAAGGTTGTCATTCTCAACAACCAATCCCTCGGCATGGTGAGACAATGGCAGCAATTGTTTCACGGAGAACGGTACTCCGAGTCGTTGCTCTCACACCACCCGGATTTTATCAAACTGGCCGAAGCTTACGGCATGGCTGGCTTCGTGGTCCAGTCACCAGACGAGGTGGAGGACGTGCTGCGCCAGGCACTGGCAACGCCTGGCCCGGTGATTGTGGAATGTAAGGTCGCACCGGACGAGAATGTGTATCCGATGGTGGCACCGGGCAAAGGCATCCATCAAATGGAGGGGGTGAAGCCGTGAACCGAATCTTGTCTGTCATTGTCAACAATCGAACCGGCGTCTTGAACCGAGTCACCGGCCTGTTTTTAAGGCGAGGGTTCAACATTCAGAGTATCACCGTCGGAACCACTGAAACCGTTGAATTGTCTCGCATGACAATTCTTTTGGACGTGGACAGTGAGCGCGACGCCGAACAGGTCATCAAGCAGTTGCACAAGCAGATTGACGTCATCAAAGTGTTCGACATCACGGAACAAGCTATCATTGCCCGGGAGTTGGTCCTGATTCGGGTGAACAGCCCCCTTTCCACCCGTGCAGAGGTCTTCACGTTGATTGAACCGTTCCGCGCGACCGTAGTGGATGTGACGAGAGAGAGCATTACCATTCAAGCGACTGGTCACCCGGACAAGATTGAGGCGTTGATTGGATTACTACGGCCGTACGGCATCAAAGATATCGCGCGGACGGGTGTCACGGCGTTCGCGCGCGAAGCGGATCGACAGACAGAGGGGAATAAGGCAAACCGCATGCAATTGTTACCACTGTAACATCCGCTGTCGTTTAGACTGGAAACACCGAATCTTTCGAGGAAAGGGAAGATTATCATGGCAAAAATGTACTACGACAACGACGTATCGCTCGCGACACTCTCTGAAAAGACGGTTGCCATCGTTGGGTATGGATCTCAGGGTCACGCGCATGCGCAGAACCTCCGCGATAGCGGTGTGCAGGTGGTCATTGGGCAGCGCCCGGGTCGGTCTTTCGAAAAAGCCAAGGAAGATGGTTTCACGGTCCTGCCAGTGGCAGAGGCCGTTCAGCAAGCGGATGTGGTCATGCTGTTGCTTCCGGACGAAAAGCAGAAACAGGTGTACGAAGCGGACATCGCTCCTTATTTGGAACGAGGGAAGGCCATCGCATTTGCACACGGATTTAACATCCACTTCGGACAGATTGTCCCGCCTGCGGAGGTTGACGTCTTTCTCGTGGCTCCGAAGGGACCGGGGCACCTCGTGCGTCGCGTGTTCACCGAGGGCGGCGGTGTGCCGGCTCTGATTGCGGTGCATCAGGATGCAAGTGGGTTTGCGAGAGACACGGCCTTTGCGTACGCACGCGGCATTGGAGCGACGCGTGCTGGCGTGCTGGAAACTACGTTTAAGGAAGAGACGGAAACAGACTTGTTCGGCGAGCAAGCCGTGCTCTGCGGTGGACTCAGTGCGCTCATCAAGGCCGGCTTCGAAACGTTGACTGAGGCGGGATACCAACCGGAGCTCGCCTACTTCGAGTGTCTACATGAGATGAAGCTGATTGTGGATCTGTTGTACGAGGGCGGTTTGTCCGGTATGCGGTATTCCATTTCGGACACGGCGCAGTGGGGCGACTTCACGGCTGGACCGCGGATTGTCAACGACGCTGTGCGCCAGGAAATGAAGGCGCTGCTCTCGGAAATCCAGAATGGCACGTTTGCAAAGCGGTGGATTGAGGAGAACGAGAACAATCGTCCGGTATTCAATGCCATCAATGAGCAAGAAAAGCAGCATCCCGTGGAAGTGGTCGGTCGTCAACTGCGCGACATGATGCCGTTCATCAAAAACAAATTCCGGGAGGTCGTGCCAAGTGCGCAACATTGACGTCTTCGACACCACGCTCCGAGATGGGGAACAGTCGGCCGGAGTCAACTTACACGCACACGAAAAACTGGAGATTGCCTCTCAGTTGGAACGGTTCGGCGTAGACATCATGGAGGCTGGGTTTCCGGCTTCCTCCCGCGGGGACTTCCTCGCTGTTCAGGAGATTGCGAAGCAGATCAAGAACTGCTCGGTCGCTGGCTTGGCCAGGTCGACGATACAGGACATCGACACTGCCTGGGAGGCGCTGAAAGGCGCTGTGGAGCCGCGGTTACACATCTTCCTTGCAACGTCCCCGATTCATATGCAATACAAGCTACGCATGCAACCGCATGAAGTCGTGGAAGCGGCTGTACAGTGTGTTCGACACGCGGCGCAATACTTTCCCGTTGTGGAGTGGTCCGCAGAAGACGCCACCCGGAGTGATTGGGATTTTCTCGTGCAAATTGTAGAGCAAGTGATAAACGCTGGAGCAAAAGTGATTAACCTGCCGGACACGGTAGGCTACGCGTCCCCAGAAGAGTACGCCCGTTTGTTCCGGTACATCCGTGAACACGTGCCGAACATCCATCGGGCCAAGTTGTCTGCTCATTGCCACGACGACTTAGGGTTAGCAGTGGCCAACAGCCTCGCGGCGATTGACGCGGGCGTGGATCAGATTGAAGGGACCATCAACGGCATCGGGGAACGTGCCGGTAATGCATCCCTTGAGGAAATCGCTGTGGCTCTCGCCATTCGAAAGGACGTCTACCAAGTTGAAACCAACCTTGACCTGTCTCAAATTGTCCTCACCAGTCGGCTGGTCAGTAAACTGACAGGCATGCCAGTACCGCCTAACAAAGCGGTCGTCGGTGCCAATGCGTTTGCCCACGAATCAGGCATCCACCAGGACGGCGTGCTGAAAAACGCACTGACCTATGAAATCATCTCCCCTGAAATGGTCGGCTTGTCGTCGAATCAAATGGTGTTGGGCAAACACTCCGGTCGACACGCATTTCGCGAACGGTGTCTGGAGCTGGGGCTGCGCTTAGACGACACCGCGTTCAACGAGTTGTTCAAGGCTTTTAAGGAACTGACGGAAAAGAAGAAAGAGGTCACCGACGACGACATCCTCGCGCTTGCGACGGACGTGGCGGGACAACAAAACGGGTACGAGCTGCAGCTGCTGCACATTTCGTATGGATCCAACGGCGTTGCGACGTCAACCGTAGAAATCCGAAAACCGGACGGCTCAGTGGTTCGCGAAGCGGCTACGGGACAAGGGAGCGTCGAAGCGATTTACCGGACGTTGGAGCGCGCGCTGTCTGAGCGTGTGGTTCTGAGTGACTATCGCATTCAATCCACCACAAGCGGCAAAGACGCTCTGGCCGAAGTCTACGTGAAGGTAAAGTACCATGGGCACGTGGCTAACGGCCGCGGCGTGGACAGCGACGTCCTCTTAGCGTCTGCTAAGTCCTTCCTGGACGCCATCAACCGCATCATATTGAAAGAACAGTTTGAACTGATTGCCACAAACAGCTAAGTGATTGCATATCGGCAAAGTCAGGAGAGAGAAGCGTGGAGAAGCGAATCTGTGTGTTGCCTGGAGATGGGATTGGACCGGAAGTGACGGCGGAAGCCGTAAAACTATTGGAAGATGTGGGACGGCGCTTTGGTCATCGCTTTGACGTCGTCTACGGAGACGTGGGTGGCAGCGCGGTAGATGAGCACGGCACGCCATTGCCGGCGGAGACGTTGGCAGCGTGTGACACGAGCGATGCTGTGTTGCTAGGGGCCGTGGGCGGGCCAAAGTGGGATAGGGAACCCGTGGAGCGCCGACCGGAGACTGGACTGCTCGGATTGCGCAAACATCTGGGCGTGTATGCAAACCTGCGTCCGGTAAAGGTGTTTGCGGAGTTGGCCAATGCCTCGACGTTAAAACCCGAGGTGCTGGCGGGGATAGACCTGGTCATTGTCCGCGAACTGACGGGTGGACTGTATTTTGGTCAGCCGCGCGGCAGACAGGTTGGTCCAGACGGGGTGGAAGTGGTAGACACCTTGAAGTACACCGAGCACGAAATCGAACGAATTCTCGTCACAGCGTTTGAGATTGCTCGCCTGCGGCGGAAGGCGGTGACCTCCGTCGACAAAGCGAATGTGCTCGAAAGCAGCCGGCTGTGGCGCGAGATTGCGGAACGAGTGGCGGATAGGTATCCAGATGTCAAACTCCATCACGTGCTGGTAGACAACGCTGCGATGCAATTGGTGAAAAAACCCGCGCAGTTTGACGTGATTGTCACAGAGAACCTGTTTGGCGACATTCTGAGCGACGAAGCGGCCATGTTGACAGGGTCCATCGGAATGTTGCCCTCGGCCAGCCTCGGTGCAGGTCCGGGATTGTATGAACCGGTTCACGGGTCAGCACCAGACATTGCCGGTAAGGGCTTGGCCAATCCGTTGGCCACATTTTTGTCTGTGGCATTGATGCTTCGGCATTCGTTTGGACTTCAGCAGGAGGCTGACGCAGTCGAAAAAGCCGTCGAGTGGGTTTTGCGACAAGGCTGGAGGACAGCCGACCTGACCGGGGGACAGCCTCCATACCTGACAACAACTGAGATGGGAGACCGCGTACGGGATGCCATCCTCACGGGGGAATACGAAGATGCCAAAGACGCTGTTTGAAAAAATTTGGGATGCGCATGTGGTGACTCAACCCGATGGGGGACCTGCCCTCTTATACATTGACTTGCACCTGGTGCACGAGGTGACTTCTCCGCAAGCATTTGAAGGTTTGCGATTGACGGGAAGATCCGTTCGTCGCCCGGACCGGACGTTTGCCACGATGGATCACAATGTACCGACGGACAATCCGTTTGACGTCAAAGACCCCATTGCGGCCAAACAGATTACCACCCTGGCAGAGAACTGCCGCGAGTTCGGTATCCCGTTGGCAGGGCTGGACAGTCCAGATCAGGGAATTGTTCACGTGATTGGGCCGGAACTTGGCTTGACACTGCCTGGAAAAACGGTGGTCTGTGGTGACAGCCACACGTCCACACACGGCGCGTTCGGAGCGCTCGCGTTTGGCATCGGGACCAGCGAAGTGGAACACGTGTTGGCGACGCAATGCCTTTGGCAGAAACGCCCGCAGACACTGCAACTGGATTTGCAAGGCACGCGTGCGCCGGGGGTCACCGCGAAGGATGTGATCCTCGGAGTCATTGCACAACACGGTGTGTCGTTCGGCACCGGATATGTCATTGAATTCACTGGACCTGTCGTGCGTGCCATGTCCATGGAGGAGCGCATGACGCTGTGCAACATGGTGATTGAAGGCGGTGCGCGAGCAGGGCTGGTTGGACCAGATGAAACGACGTTTGCGTATGTGCGAGGTCGCCGCTATGCACCTGCGGACTCCGAGTTTGACCGGTACGTGGAGGCATGGAAAGCGTTGAACACGGACGAGGGAGCTACATACGACCGTGTCATCCAGTTTGACGTCTCGGATCTGGAGCCGCAGGTGACCTGGGGAACCAATCCTGCGATGTGCGTTGGTGTGAACGGTACGGTGCCGGACCCCAGTCAATACGACAACGAGGTAGAGCGCAAAGCTGTGGAACAAGCCCTACAGTACATGGGACTGAAGCCCGGTACACCAATCCAAGACATCGAGATTCACCATGTTTTCATTGGTTCGTGCACAAATTCGCGCATTGAAGATCTTCGTGTCGCCGCAGAAGTGGTGCGGGATCGAAAAGTGGCACCGGGGGTCCGCGCTCTGGTCGTGCCGGGTTCCAAGCGCGTGAAAGAACAGGCCGAAGCAGAAGGTTTGCACGAGGTATTCAAAAGTGCAGGTTTCGAATGGAGGGAGTCCGGGTGCAGTATGTGCCTGGCGATGAATCCCGACACCGTGCCCGCAGGTGAGCGTTGCGCATCCACGTCGAATCGGAACTTCGAGGGCCGACAGGGTCGAGGCGCGCGGACGCACTTGGTCAGTCCTGCCATGGCAGCCGCTGCTGCGATAGCTGGACGGTTTGTCGATGTACGAAAACTGATGACGTCTTACCAGACGAGTTGATAGGCTTCGGGACACCACAGTCTCTGTAAAGCCCCGAAAACTCGCATCACATATGGGGCAGTTCGTGAAGGAGGGAGTACGGTTTTGGAACCTTTGGTACGACATCGCGGAAAGGTCGCGCGGCTGAACCGTGTAAACGTGGATACGGACCAGATTATTCCCAAGCAGTTCTTAAAGCGCGTTGAACGATCCGGTTTTGGTCAATTCCTGTTCTACGACTGGCGGTTTCGACCGGATGGATCCATCAATCCCGAGTTCGAGTTAAACCAGCCGCAGTACAGTGGTGCTTCGATTCTGGTGGCTGGAGCAAACTTTGGCTGCGGTTCTTCCCGGGAACACGCACCATGGGCGCTACTCGACTACGGATTCCGCATCATCATTGCGCCGTCGTTCGCCGACATTTTCTACAATAATTGCTTTAAGAACGGCATTTTGCCGATTGTGCTGTCCCAAGCGGAAGTGGACGATTTGATGGAAAAGGCTCTGGCTCCCGGATATGAGCTGGAAGTCGATGTGGAACGCCAGACGGTGACGGACGGTCACGGCTGGGTGTCCACATTCTCGGTGGATGAGTTTCGGCGTAACATGTTGCTGAAGGGACTCGATGAAATTGGCCTCACCTTGCAATACGAGGCTGCGATTGCGGAGTACGAAAGGAAACGGGAGTCTCTACAACCTGTATTGTAATTGGATTGTGTGTAGCTTCTTGAAAAGCACCCGCGCCTGTGGCGTGCGGGTGCTTTCTCTATGGATTGGTGCGAGGTGAGTGTGCAGGTAGTGCTGACATCACAATGGAATACGATTAAATCGGTAACGCCAGTTGAACGGATTTCCCCTCCAAGTATTCACATTTCTCCACTGCCGGCGTTTGCTTCAACTCCGCCCGACCGTCATTGTGAAACCCATGACGCTCCATGATGATACGGGCTTTTTGCAAAAGCGGCCTGGTATAGGTCTCAGGTGCGTAGGGACCTTGATACAATGACCGAATGCGAGCGTACGCAGTTGGAAATTGTTCGCGAATGACACTGAAAAACCACGTTTTGACGTCTGGGCTCAAGCGAAGGACGGAAGGTGACACAAATTGCCCACGATGTTCCTTGACCGCTCCGATGACTTGTTCGAGCGCCGCGTCAGAATCGGTGAGGTATGGAATGACTGGAGCGAGCAAGGCACCGGTGTTCACGTGGTTTTGAACCAACGTACGGATGGTTTCAAGTCGTTTGAGCGGAGAGGGCGTGGCCGGTTCGAGACTTCGCCAGATTTGTTTGTCGAGGGTGTGGATGCTGATATTGACGGACCGCAGGTCGAGTTTTTCGAATAGATCCAGGTCGCGCAAGATCAGGGGGGACCTCGTGGTGATGGTTACAGGTACCCGGAATTGTGCCAGCACCTCAAGACATCTGCGTGTAATTTTGGCTTTCGCTTCCACAGGCTGGTATGGGTCTGTCGCGGTGCCAATCGCCAGCAAACCGATTTCCTCAGCCAGTGCGGTGAGGTTGTACTGATGTCTTTTGGCCATTCGCTCGAGTTGTCTCTCCAGGGCTTCCGCTGCGTTTCCCTTGACAAAGATTTGTGTGCGAAACGAATCGTCGGCACGCATCCCCATGAATGTGTGCGTATTGCGCGCGTAACAAAAGCTGCACCCATGGGTGCATCCACGATACGGGTTGAGTGACCACTGGAACGGCATGGCCGGTGTGTCTACTTTATTCATCACGGTCTTCGCAGATGTTTTGTGGAAGGTGGGCGGTTTCATCGGTGCGTCCCTCCAGCGCTCGAATACGAACATATGTTCTTATTACATCAGTGTACCAGGAGGACAACTGTAGATCAAGGCGGAAAAGTTTCGGTTGAGTCCGCGGCTATCAGATGGTTGTGGGGGACCGCTTTCATGAAACGAGTGTGATGTGGACACTCGGTCTGTGGTAGGATGACATTGTACTTGGTGCGTGGTTCAATATTACAGATGAACGATTGTTTTGTAGATATAGCGAACTCAGCACATCTGTGCAAAGGGTGAGGAGAATGAATCTGATTGTTCACGACGTCGAAGCCATCGTCCGCAAGGGACTGATGTATGACTCGGAAATCATTGAAATCGCCGCCATCCGTGTGGAACTGCAGAACGGGGCATTAGTCATAAAAGATAAGTTTCATTCCTACGTGGAGCCGCAAGGCGTGGCATCCATCCCTGTTACGACCACGAAACTGACGGGCATTACCCAGGAACAGGTCCAGAAAGCTGGACAATTCCCGGAGGTCATTACGAAGTTTCGGGAATGGTTGGGACGAGACGAATACTACCTGTGTTCGTGGTCGCTGTCCGACAGAGATTACTTCATCGCGGATTGTCGAAGACACGAGATATCCACAGACTGGATTCGGAATTACAACGACATTCAGCGATGGTTCGGGAAGAAGTTTCACCTGGAGCGGCGAGCAGGGTTGAAAACCGCGATGGAGATGCTCGAGTTAACCGCAGAAGGCCACGCACACAGCGCGATGTCGGACGCTTACAACACACTGCAGGTGTTAACTCGTATCTATGATCCTGAAGATCCCATTTTTACCTTAGAACACAACGACTGCTCTGGGACATATCAGTTGGAAGTCGTATATGAAGAAGATTTTCGCAACAATCCGTTTGCGGCGTTGAAAGACGTCCTTCGACTAGACTCATAGAGAGGTAGGTAGAATTCAGTGGAAAAGGTTGTTTTCATTGAAATTGGAATGGGCATTGACCTGCACGGGCAAGACGTGACGGTCGCCGCCGTCCGGGCGTGCAGAGATGCGATTGGACACAACTCCATGCCAGGCATCCGGGACGTGTTACCCGGAGGGGAGCTAAACAACATGCGCGTTCGCGTGACGCTTGGGGTTCCCTTTCGGCACGACGAACTCGATGTCGAAGCTGTGCGCCACGTGTTCCCGTATGGCCAGGTAGATGTTCAGGTGGTACAAGGTGGCCTCGTAGCGAGTAGTGGTATCGTGTTGCCGGACAAGGGAGACGTCACCGACGAGATGGTCATTGTCAACGCGGTGGTGGAAGTCGGGTATTGAAATCACTTCGACGCCCGTTACACATGCTGAAAGGTGAGCTTCCTCTGCCACGCGTCACCAAACGGTGACGCCTGCTCCCATATCCCGTGTACTAAAGATAGACCCTGCCTCCATGAGATTCGGTTAATCCCTGCCACTCTTGGCTTCTTCCTCCATCACGACGTTCAGCTCTGCGGCTGCGGCTTCGCTGACCATGTTGTACAATACTTCGAGATCATCCAGTACCGCTTGTGGGCGTCTCACAAACGGCGGCGGGCCGAACGTGCGGGGGACATCTTGCGCCTGTGCCATGTCGTCGGGGGACACGGAAATTCCCAACTCATGGATGGCGCTTCCAGCCTTCCAAAATCGACCCGCCTGAACCTCATGCCACAGTCTTTGCGGCGGTGACAACTTTTCTACATCCACGACGGCCTCCGAAGAATCTGTTCCAGGCTTTTCACCTTCACTCGAACTCCGCGGCAGTGTCTTGTCCACATCGCGGATTCCGTGATTCATCTTGACATCTGACGAAACGTCAGGTGGCATCGTCATTGTGTCAACAGAATGTAGTAGCGCATCGTAGGCTTTCAATCGGTTCTGACCATCCGAATTTATCAGGTGGCGTACGAGCGTATCCTCATCGAGGCCACGAAGCGCTAGAAGGTACAGGGGACGCTCCACGAGTCGTGCGCCAAACGCGTAATACACGGCGGCGATGTGTTTGCATGGGTCTCCCCAGTCGGGGCATGAACAGTCACCGTAGATGTCTCTGGGAGACGCAGGAAACAGAGTGACGTTGGATGCTTGGAACACGTGTGTGAGCTCAGACGGAAATTGGTCGTTGAGCAGCGCGCGTGACAGAGTGGGATGCCGTTGCAACTCTTGTAAAAAGCGATGGCGTTGACTTGGAGGCCATGGCCTCAACTGGAATGACACGCGGTACGGGGTCTTTCGGCTCCCTTGGACCTCCGCGTACACTGTGTTGTCAGAAATACGCAAATTTCGCACTGCGCCCTGTCGCATGTAGGATTTACCACGGCTCATGCGAACGTTTTGACCAAAGCAGTGCTTCAGTGCCTGATCCCACCGATTCTGCACCCATGTGTCGGCCTCGTGAATTCTTCGGTCCCGAGTCATGCGTCATCCCTTCCTTCGAGTACATCTGCACGTAGCGCAAACAATTGTTTTAGTTCATCTGTGGTCATTTCCGTAATCCATGATTCACCCTCTGCCATGATTTGATCTGAGAGTGCCTGCTTCAGTTCCATCAACTCATCAATCCGCTCTTCCAACGTTCCACGGCAAATCAACTTGTGCACTTGAACATTCTTCTGTTGGCCAATTCGAAAGGCACGGTCCGTCGCCTGATTTTCCACCGCAGGATTCCACCACCTGTCATAGTGAATGACGTGGTTCGCGCGGGTTAAATTTAACCCAACACCACCTGCACGAAGCGACAAGACAAACACTTGTGGGCCGCCCGCCTGCTGGAATCGCTCCACCATCTCGTCACGTGTACGCTTCGGTGTTCCGCCGTGGAGGAAGAGAGGGGGATGCTTCGTGGCCTTCTCAATGAACTGGCATAGCAGTTCACCCATCTCCCTGTACTGGGTAAACACGAGGACAGATTCACCAGCGTCGAGGATTTCGGGCAGCAATTCTGCAAGGCGAAGGAGCTTGCCTGACCTTCTCGGTGTAAAGGGGCTTCCGTCATGCAAAAATAGCGCGGGGTGGTTGCAGATTTGTTTCAATTTCGTCAGCATGGCGAGAATGAGCCCGCGCCGTGCTATACCCTCGACTTGTTCGATTTGTTGCGTGAAATCTTCTACACTCGCACGGTACAGAGCGACTTGTTCCTTGCTCAGAGTACAGTAGGCTTTCATCTCAATTTTCTCCGGCAAGTCTGCAACAATCGACTTATCGGTTTTCACACGCCGGAGCAAAAAGGGCTGCACAAGGCGCTTCAACGTCTGTGCTCTGTCCTCATCTTGCCAGCGCTCAATGGGGATGGCAAACTGACTGCGAAATTCTTCTGCTGATCCGAGAAATCCCGGGTTCAGGAAGCGAAAGATGGCCCACAGTTCTGCGAGCCGATTCTCCACCGGAGTTCCGGTCATCGCAATTTTCCGATCCGCTGCCAATCGGCACACGCTTCTTGCCTGCTTACTTTCGTGATTCTTAATGTTCTGTGCCTCGTCCAGCGTAATCAGTGACCACCAGATCCGGGTGAAGTCCGCTTCGTCCCGTGGAACGAGCGGATAGGATGTGAGCACGACATCGACGTCCTCGCACTTGGCGACGAATGCTTCCTCGTGTAGGCGCCGCGGACCGTGGTGGACGTAGACTTTCAAGGGTGGCGCAAATTTCTCCAATTCCCTTTGCCAGTTGCCAAGTACCGATGTTGGACAGATGACCAGTGACGGGGCACCCACCGAACGGCTTGCGCGATGGGTGGTAGTGCTACGGCCCATTTGCATGGTTCGGGGTTCGCGGTTTACGTCTTGGCCCTCTTTCAACAAGCAAAGGAGAGCGATGAGTTGTATGGTCTTGCCAAGGCCCATGTCGTCCGCGAGACAAACACCGAACCCCATGTCGGTCATGGCTGCCAGCCACGAGAAACCTCGCTCTTGGTAGGGGCGAAGCGTACCACGCAACGTGGACGGAACCGTGGCTTTGGGCGGAGCCCAGTTTCCATGTAAGAACGCTGCAAAGTCGTCCGGGAGATCAAACGTCAACGGTCCTCCGAGTTCGTCCTTACCGGACCGTTCCAATGCTGCGTGTTCCTTCAGCAGTTCCGCCAAAGTCAAGGGCGAGTGAGAAAACCGCTGAATATACTGCACGGTTTGCTGCAGTTCTTGTGGGTTGACTTCCATCCATTGGCCGCGGATTTGAACCAAAGGAAGATTGAGCCGTACCAGGGATTCCAGCTCTTCCATGGAGATGGATTCGTCTCCAAGCGACACTTGCGGTTCGAACTCTAGGAGCGACGACATGCCAAGACGTCCGCCGAGTAAGTTTTGGTGACTCGAATGGGCAGGTGTCCGCAGGCGAAGCTTGGCGCGTAAACGTTGCCGCCCCGCTGGAGTCCACCACGCTGGAAGTACAACCGAAAATCCAGCCTTTTGTAGCGCGGGTGCACCGTCTTTCAGAAAGTGATAGGCGTCCTTCGCGGTCAGGTCCATCTCTGTGGGTTCGGGGAACAGACCTTGTTCCAGTGGCGAGTAGATTTTGCACGCCCGGCTGAGCTCTGCATGTACCAGGTCTCGAAGGGGCTGTGCAGAAATCTTCAGGACTTCTAATGTTTCAGGTGACAGTGTGCCGCGCCAAATGTCTTGGACAGGGATCGAAAAGCTTGGTATGTCAACGGCTTGTACAACGAACATCAGGTGCCAATCGGCTGCGGCTGAATGTTGTGTTAGGGGCGCGGACACAGGTGCGGCCGTTTCGCAAAGCACGCCATCTTGGCCACTTTGAGCCTGACTGTCCGTAGCCGCTGCAACCTCAGGTGTCGGGTCTACGAGGCGAAATTGCAGGCGCAAGTTCGCTTTGCGAAGTTTGGCCTCAGCAAGCCAAGATTCCACGTCACGGCGGAGTTCATCCAATGTAGTGCGCCATCCCCAGATGGGAAGGGACTTGGGTTGGAGTAAGTCTTGAACCCACGCTTCTGCAACCACATTTGGGTGACGTCGCTGTTGTGTTGGCATGGGCATGCGTTTCGCATACGATTCACGAACAAAGCAGTCTACGGCCTGCGATGCAATCTCCTCCAGCAAACGGAAGGCTGGAAGTCTGTACCACTGCTGGCACGAGGACGGCGCAAAACACCAGCACGCTGGCGGCATGTTGTCAGCAAAGGTTTGCAGCTGCTGTCTATCTTCGGCTTGACTCAAATCCGCGACAAAGTATGAATTTGCAGAGTGGTACGTATGGTAGTCTGTGCTGACTTTGAGAGTCGGTAAAAACCGGCGCATTGCGAGAAGTCTCAACACGTAACGCGCAAACTTGTGCCAAAATAGCATGTCTTCACCGAATACGTAAGGTTTTCTTAGGAACCTCGAACGACCTGATAGGTCAATGCGAGCCAACACGCGCATGGCTTCCGCGGGGGGAATACGAACACCATACACTTCCGTATTCGGCAAGCGACGCGTCGAATTTCCTTTGAGTGTACCTACTTGCGTATATTGAGGGATGTACAGTTTTTCCGAATGAATATTGTTAAACGACAATAAATGTTCTGGTAACTCAATCGGCGGTTCGCGCAAAGTAAACAGGAAATTGTGCGCGTATACAACTTGCGTCCCTTCCATCCCATACAGGAAAAAGTACTCAGGGAACCATAGTCCGTGTAGGGTTAACATCTGCTCTTCTGTGCCTCCAGGACGAGCCGGTCTCCTGTCTAATGGTAGCATACTCTGCGCGTCCTATTCATGGTAAGCCCGGCATAAGCATGGTCTATGGAGGGGCGAGGCATGGGAAGAATGTATTTCTGGATTGTACTTGGGGTGGGGGCGCCGATTTGGCTCTACGTTCGGTGGAACAGGTCCAAGAAACAGTCCAGGGCGTTTCGACATGGGCAAGAGGTTCTTGTCAATGGATTTTTTGTGTATGTATTGTCAGTCATCTACCTGACGTTGTTTTCGCACAGTGTGGACATGGGCATTCACCCACATACGTTTAACTGGATTCCACTGGTGGAAATGAAGTGGCTGCTATATCGTCCTGAAGTCGCCTGGATGAACATTGCCGGCAACATCCTGATGTTTATTCCACTCGGAGTCTTTCTTCCAATGATGTTTCGAGGAAGACTCAAAATGGGTTGGATGGTATGCATCGGCTTGATCTGTTCGTTTGCGATTGAATGCGTGCAATGTTGGATGGGTACCAGAAATGCCGACATCGATGACGTCCTGTTGAACACCATGGGGGCAGTCGTGGGATTTGTTGTTTACCGAACGGGGCGAATCATCAAAGAAGTTCAGTACTGGAGTTTGTCAGATGAGAGACGGCCTCCACGCGGGTAGATGTCGCCTTATTGATGTGGCTTGCGTTGTTTCAAGGGCTATGAATGTTTTACACTAAGATGTAGACTGGGGTGTCCCTTCGTAAACGACGTCCTGATATAGTAGACTGGTGGAGAGACGAGGGTGTCGGACCGGCGTGGTGGACAACCTCATGTGACAGAACTTGAACACCCGGTGTTGATACATATGGTGTGGAAGGAGCAAACACATGGTCATTCAACCAAAAGTCCGTGGATTCATCTGCACGACCGCTCATCCAGTGGGCTGTGCGAAACACGTGCAGGAGCAGATTGACTACGTAAAAGCACAGGGAAAGGTCGACGGGCCGAAGAAAGTACTGGTTATCGGTGCGTCCACGGGGTACGGCTTGGCTTCGCGAATCGCTGCGGCGTTTGCCTCGGGCGCGGCGACGCTCGGCGTGTTTTTCGAGAAGCAGGCCTCCGACAACCGCACGGCAACGGCGGGCTGGTATAACACCGCCGCATTTCATCGGGCTGCGGAGGAAGCGGGCCTGTATGCCAAGAGTATCAATGGAGACGCATTCTCCGACGAGATCAAGGCAGAGACCATCCGCACCATCAAGGAAGATCTCGGCCAGGTGGATTTGGTCGTCTACAGCCTGGCGTCTCCACGGAGAACGCACCCGAAGACCGGCGAGTCGTTTTCGTCCGTGTTAAAGCCCATTGGCAAACCGTTCACCAACAAAACGGTGAACTTCCACACGGGAGAGGTGACGCAGGTTTCTCTAGAACCGGCCACAGAAGAAGAGATTCGCCAGACGGTGGCAGTGATGGGCGGCGAGGACTGGGAAATGTGGATCCACGCTCTGAACGAAGCTGGCGTGTTGGCGGATGGCGCCATCACGGTCGCGTATTCCTACATTGGACCGGAGTTGACCAAAGCGGTATACCGCGATGGCACCATCGGCCGGGCGAAAGATGATTTGGAAGCGACCGCCCACAAGCTGGACGAGTATCTTCAGAGTAAGGGTGGGCATGCGTACATTTCGGTCAACAAGGCTGTGGTCACTCAATCGAGTTCCGCCATCCCGGTGGTTCCGCTGTACATCTCCTTGCTCTTTCAAGTCATGAAAGACAAGGGACTGCACGAGGGGTGTGCAGAGCAGATGTATCGGCTATTCGCAGATAGGCTGTACAATGGAGGTGAGACGCCAGTGGACGAGCGCGGACGCATTCGACTGGATGACTGGGAGATGCGGGACGATGTACAGGAACAGGTGGCTTCTTTGTGGGGCCAGGTGAATAGCGAAAACGTGGAGCAACTCACGGACATTAAAGGATATCGCAGTGAGTTCATGAAACTGTTTGGCTTCGGGCTCCAGGGCGTCGACTATGACGCGGATGTGAATCCGGTCGTGTCATTGTAATCTTCAGTCAACGACGACTGTCACCTCGGTGGCAGTCGTTTTTCATGAATGTAGGTGGAGGGAATCAACGTGATACGCGTACTGTTTTTATGCCTCGGGAACATTTGCAGGTCTCCTATGGCAGAGGCGGTTTTTCGCAAAATGGTCAAGGACGAAGGCCTGGATGACAAAATTGAAATTGACTCTGCAGGGCTCGGCGGCTGGCATGTAGGGGAGCGGCCACACAGAGGCACTTTAGAGGTTCTGAATAAGCACGGTGTGGACCACGCAGGTATCCGTGCCCGTCAATTCACGAAACAAGACATTCAGGCGTTCGATTACATTGTTGCGATGGACGAAGACAATATGTCCGGCCTCGCAAGATTGGGTGTGAAGAAGGGGCCACGTGTGTTTAAACTGTTGGACCTCGTCCCCGATGAGCGAGACTCGGACGTCCCAGATCCTTATTACACGGGCAACTTCGATTTGGTGTATGAGTTGGTTCACAAAGGGTGCGCGGTATTGCTCAAGAAAATTAAGGAAGAATACAATCTCTAAGGGGACGGAAACCCGCTCTATCATCACCAATATGAGAGCCTTCGACAACGGCGTGGGGGAGTACGATGCTGGCGATTCAAAACGGAACCGTTGCAACCGGAACGGGAGAAGTATTCGAACGTGGAATGGTGCTCATCCAGGATGGAAAGATTGTGGCTGTCGGCCATGGGTTTGAAGCGCCGAGTGATGCACACGTGATGGATGCCACGGGTCAATACGTCACTCCGGGCATGATTGATGTGCATACACATCTTGGCGTACATGAACTGGAAGTTGGGAAAGAGGGCCAAGATTTGAATGAGACCACTTCTCCCATTACGCCCCACGTGCGTGCGTTGGATGGCATTCATCCCATGGATCCGGGATTCAAGGACGCCATGAAGACGGGCATTACCACGGTGCAAGTGATGCCAGGCAGTGCCAATGTGATTGGCGGGGAAATGGTTGTCCTGAAAACATACGGAAACATTGTGGACCAGATGGTCATCAAAAGCCCTTCTGGTATGAAAGCGGCGTTTGGAGAAAATCCAAAGGCGGTGTACGGAAGCAAAGACAAGGTCGCGACGCGCATGGGGATTGCTGCGCTATTTCGGCAACAGTTTATGAAAGCGCAAGACTATCTTCGTGATTTGGAGAGAGGACATCCTGTATCGCGCGACCTGGGCCTGGAAAACCTGGCGAAGGTACTGCGAGGAGAGATTCCGCTTCGCGCCCATGCACATCGTGCAGATGACATTGCGACTGTTTTACGCATGCGGGACGAGTTCAATATCCGCGTAACGATTGAACACTGCACAGAGGGGCACCTGATTGCGGATTACATTGCTGAAAAGGGCGTGCGTGTATCCGTAGGGCCAACCATGTCCACCCGGCACAAAGTCGAGTTGGCTCACAAGGGGTTCCATACGGTCGTCACGCTGGCGAAGGCAGGAGTCCCTGTGTCCATTACCACGGATCATCCCGTGGTGAGCATTGAGTACCTGATCACGGCGACGGCAAACGCAGTCAAACACGGACTGGACGAAACGACGGCACTTCAGGCTATTACGATGAATGCCGCGAAGCACTTGGAAGTCGAAGACCGGGTGGGCTCACTGGAGCCCGGCAAAGACGCGGATGTCGTCATTTGGACGGGCAATCCGCTAGACTTGCGCAACACCGTCGTCGCTACGCTGATTGAAGGAAACGTTGTGTACCGCGCCTGACGAGGCTTCATGAGCACTTTTGCTGCGAAGCATGACGTATTTCAGGCAATTGCTGATCTCAACCGGCTTTTCAATTTATTTTTTGACAATGGGAATCCATACCTCGCACCGATAATCATCCGCTGTCGTATCTCCCGGTGGATATACCTCAAGTACGGGCGCTTCGGCGTGTTTGTATCCCGTAGCGGGGAACCACTCTTGAAATATTCGGCCGAACACATGTTGGATGGCACCGGGAAGCGGCCCAACAGAAGTGAAGATGGCCCAAGTGGAAGCAGGAATCGTGCGAAGGGAGAATCCTTCCGGAGGGGTTGTGACATCGGTCCGACTCGCAATCATGTAAGTGAAACCTTCCTGATCCGGCTTCGTATCCAAGCAGATGCCAAGCAAATTCCCGTCTGTGTTGATGGAGCCTAGCTCAGCCGTCGTGCCATCCTGATGACATTCCTCCCAAAACCTCGGGATTTGGCGCATATGCTCTCCATTCCGGCACGTGACCCCCGTAGACTTACCGATGACCGTAAACGCCTCTTTTTCCACGATTCGATAATCCATATCCTTGTCTCCCTTCAGTAACATATCCAAGCGTTCAGCCTTTTTCTCCGTGAGGTCAAGCGCCTCTTTCATTCGGAGTCACCATTCCAACCCCTTTACCATCCTATCACGGATGGAAGAGATCATCCTGTCATTTCGTGTTTCCGTGAACAGGTTTCAATTTCATTTCCTCAATTATACAATCAACTTGTTCACGCTACGATAACCATCGTTGTGTTTTTTATGGAAACACTGTTGAAAACGATGACAACGCGTTGGAACGTTGAAAGTGGGATGATGGATGGTGCCTAAGCTCTTAGTTGCAGACGATGAACGTGACATTGTGTCTTTCATCAAAGAAGGGTTCCTCGACGAAGGGTATAGCGTTTTGACGGCATACGACGGGCATCAGGCCATTGAAATGGCGAAGCAACAACCAGATTTGATTTTGTTGGATGTCATGATGCCCGGACCCGACGGATACGAAGTGTGTCAAGCCATTCGCGATATCGTTTCCTGCCCCATCGTGTTTCTGAGTGCAAGACACGCTGAAACGGATCGTATTCACGGACTCGCCGTTGGTGGCGACGACTATTTGGTGAAACCGTTTAGCTTGAGAGAACTGAAGGCGAGGGTACATGCACATTTGCGAAGGGAGGCACGCGTCCGTTCGCTACCGGATAAGTCTTTGCTTCAATTCGGCAGCCTTTCGATTTCGATACAGGACAGAGAAGTCACGATAAAGAATCAACCTGTTTCCATGACGCCAAAGGAATTCGATATTGTGCGATTGTTAGCGATGCATCCTGGACAAGTCTTCTCCAAAGAGCAAATATATGACAAAATCTGGGGGATAGAGGCGCATGGGGACATTTCAACGGTTGCCGAACACATTAAAAACATCCGCGCTAAACTTTCCTCACACGACCCTGAAGCACAGTGGATATCCACCGTTTGGGGGGTAGGCTACAAGTGGGAAAGGTGAAACGAGTGGAGCGTCTGTCACTGAAGGGACAGGTCATTGTCACACTGCTTTTGATTTTGTTCTCGAGTTGGCTGGCAACTGTGTTGACCTTTGGTGGAATGATGTTATGGGGGAGACTCACGGGCTCTTCGCGCTTTGACCTCGAACGGCAAATCTCTAAGTTTACCGCCCAACAAGGCGTGCAACTCTTAAGCGTATCCGACAAGGGAAAGGTAGAACAGGTGTTACACGGTTTGCCTTACCAAGTGGTCAATGACCAAGGACATATCCTCTACGGTTCGATTCAGACGCCGATATTACACAGTCCCACAGATTTGGTTCAACGAATGAATACAACGGATATTCACGGACGATGGGTCTATATTCCGCAGTTCACCATCACTCGGTATTTTCCTGTATTTGACCGTAATGGCGGATTGCATGGAGCGCTCGTGGTTCGGTATACGGCCAATGGATTTCCGACTCGTCCCTCAGCGCAAGGCTGGATGAGCTTTCTTTCGTTCTTGATTCCGCTCCTTCCATTTTTATATTTTTGTCTGTTTAGTTATTTATTTGCAAAGCGGTTTGGGAAAAGAATCAATCAGTCACTACAGGTTTTGATGAAGGGTGCGCAACGGATTCAACAGCAGGATCTTGATTTCGAAATTGAACCGACCGGACCCAACGAAATTGGACAGGTCTTGGTCGCCTTCGAAAACATGCGTGCAGCGTTAAAGGATTCCTTGGTGCGGCAGTGGCAGATGGAAGAAGAGCGGAGACACATGATTGCTTCCATCTCACACGATCTTCGTACGCCTTTAACCATTATTCAAGGGCACGTGGAAAGTTTGCTGGACGGAGCGATGAAGCGCCCAGAACGACTCGAACGATATTTGCAGACTGTCATGCACAACACCAAGCGGGTCATACAGCTCATCGAAGATATGCAAAAAGTAACCGAGGTCGAACAACCGGATTTTTCTCTTGTTCCCATTCCAGTCAATGTACGTGACTATTTCTTGGATTGGACAAGGGATGTTGAACTTCTCACATCCAGGGCGGGCATACAGCTCAACGTTCACTTCGTGGATGAACGCCGCGAGGCAACGAATATGTTCATCGATCCGGAACGGACATCCCAGATTCTCGACAATATAGTCTCGAACAGTATTCGGTTCACGCCTCCGGGTGGGGTGATTACAGTTTGCGCAGAAATTGCCGAGCATACGGTGACTGTTGAGATTTCTGATACAGGGAAGGGATTTTCGAAAGCAGACCTTGAGCACATGTTTGACCGGTTTTACCAAGGGGATACTTCTCGTTCTGAGATTGGACATAGTGGACTCGGACTATATACGGCCAAAACCCTTGTTGAAAAGCACGGGGGAACCATTACTGCCGGAAATAACCCGGACGGTGGGGCGTACGTTCGATTCACGATTCGGGAGCACGACATATCCAAAGCCAAAATGTAACGCCATCGCGTTGTCTTTATAAATTCTTGATAATCATCCGTTAGGATTTCATGCGAGCAGATTCAGCTGACCTCATACAAAATGGAATGTGAAAGGGAAGGGGTGGCTCGCAAACCATGCGCTTTTTAACCCGATTTTCTTTACGGAATCCGGTTGCGATTGTCATTCTCGTGCTACTCGTTGCAATCGGCGGTATTTTGTCTTCCTTTGGATTGAAGGAAGAGCTGATGCCAGACATGTCTATTCCTATCATATCTATCATGACGACCTATCCTGGTGCGTCACCAAGCCAGGTTGCAACGGATGTCACGACACCGATTGAAAAGGCGCTCAACGGTGCACAGCATGTACAGACGATTACGTCGACGTCTGTCGCGAACGTATCACAAATCGAGCTTCAACTCGACATGAATGCAGATTTGAACGCCGTTGAACAAAACGTAGAACAATTGTTGAATCAGGTCCAGTTGCCAACGACGGCAGGGAAACCAACCGTGCGGTCCTTCTCGTTTAGCAACACGCCTGTACTGGCATTCACCGTCGCGTCAAGCAAACTGTCCAGCGAACAACTGAAAAACGTGGTGAATAACACCGTCATCCCTTCGCTGCAGGGGGTTTCCGGTGTAGCGACCGTGAGTGCAGCAGGCGCGGATCCGGATAACGTCGTCATTCAGTTCGATCCTGCCAAACTGTCGCAACACAATTTGACGTTGCAACAGGTGTTGCAGGACTTGCAAAGCGACAACGCGTCCACGCCGTTGGGAACGGTGACAGCGCAAGGTAAGGTACAGCCGGTGCAGTTGAATGCGAACATCAAGTCGCTGGATGACATTCGAAATCTGCAAATTGGGATAGCGTCCAATCCGGCAGCGAGCATGCAAAAGGCGCTCGGAAATAGTCTAAGCCAAATGGGGCAATCCATTGGGCAAGTGGCGCAGGGGGTTGGTCAGCTTGGTCAAAGCTTGGGTGTTGTTCAGGCAGAGAATAAGCTTCTGACGTCTTTGCAGCAGATCCAAGGGCAGATTTTCGGCGCAGAGCTGTCTTTAAATCAACAGATGGCGATGACTCAGCAGAAGCAAAATCCACAAGCGATTGCAAAATTAGAAAATGAAATACGTGCGCTGGAAGGCGAGCAAAAACAGCTTCAACAGCAATTAATCCAATTGGAGTCGAAGACGCCTGCACTGTCGGATTCGATGTCGTCAGCCCGGAAACCCGCAGTGCAACCGTCGACGACAAGTACCACAAGTACGCAGTCGTCCACGCTTCAGACCATTCCGCTTTCTGATATTGCGACAGTGTCTATGCAACCGCCGGTTGACAGTTCTATCAACCGCACGAACGGACAGCCTAGTATTTTGGTCACCGTGACCAAAACGGAGGATGCAAACACTGTGGCGGTGGTACAAGCTGTGAACAAGGAACTCGCTTCTCTCAAGAACGAGTTGCCCAGTGGCGTGCACATCGTTCCGCTGTTTGATTCCTCGCAAATGATCAAGGCGTCAGTGAACGGCGTGCTACGCGAGGCCATTTTGGGTGCCATTTTCGCTGTGCTTGTCATCCTGCTGTTCCTGCGGAATGCGTTGACAACGCTGGTTGCCATTGTGTCCATCCCAATTTCCATCCTGACATCCATCATTTTATTGAGTCGGTATGGCATCACGCTCAACATCATGACGCTCGGTGGGCTTGCCGTGGCGACTGGACGTGTGGTGGATGATAGTATCGTCGTCATTGAAAACATTTATCGGGCTTGGAAAAACGGCTTAGGGTACGGCAAGAAGTTAGTACTATACGGGACATCCGAAGTTGGAAAAGCGATTTTGTCTTCCACTCTGGCGACGATTGCCGTGTTCCTTCCGCTGGGCATGGTGAGTGGCATCGTAGGGAAGATCTTTTTCCCATTCGCGCTGACTGTGGTTTGCTCGTTGGCGTCTTCACTCATCGTCGCGTTGACGGTCGTGCCAATGCTCGCATGGTTGTTCGTCGTTCGTAAGTCACCGAAAGGCGTCGTATACGATTGGTTGGATACGGAAGATGATACCGATGGGGCACTTCATCCGAGTCTTGTAGAGGGTTCCACAGGCTCATCGGACATGTCCGGTAACCATTTCGTCGCCGCAACCGTGGCAAAACGTCCATGGCAGAAACGGTACCAGTCCATTTTGAATTGGTGCTTGAACCACAAAGGATGGGTGATTCTCGGTACAACCATCGCATTGGTGGCTTCCCTTGCAGTGCTGCCGTTCGTCGGGAGTACATTCATCCAGAACTCCATGCAACAAACGGCAACTGTCTCCATCACGATGCCGGTCGGAACGCCGCTGAACGTCACGGATTCGAAGGCAAAACAAGTGGAGCAAGTACTGAAGCAGGATGCCTCCGAGATTCAACAGGTGAATACGTCTGTGGGTGGAGACTCCAACGGATTTCGGTCGGGTCCATCCGGAACCAACGTGGCGCAACTCAACATTGCGCTGAAGCCAACCACAGATATCAATGAATTTCTGGCACAAGTACGCCATCAAACAGCGAGCCTAGCATCCGGTGACACGACCATTCAGGTGAAAGGACAGGCGACGGGAGGCGGTGGCACGACGTTTGACATCGTCGTCACCGGCGCAAGCGATGCTGCAATTCAGCAAGCCGCTACACAAATCACGAATCGATTGAAGAACTTCCCGGGTTTTGCGAATGTACAGAGCAATCTGTCCCAGACGCAACCCGAGATTCGCGTCGTTCCAAATTCAACGGACGCTGCAAAGTACGGCTTGACCGCACAACAAATTGCCGGTGAAGTGCGCGACTATATGTCGCAGCAAAACATTGGCACCGTGAACTTGGATGGGCAAACGTACAACCTGAACGTGACACTGAAGAGTGCGAGTGACCTAAACGATTTGTCCGCCATCCGCCAGCTTCCGATTAGCACATCGACGTGGCAAACCATTTCGCTCAGCGATGTCGCCAGCGTGAACAGTGTGCAGACACCGACGTCCATTTTGCACGAAAATGGCCAGTCGTACGCTGAGATTACGGCGGATTACACGACGCAGAACACCAACAAGACCTTGATGAGCGCGATGAAGACCATCAAGTCGCTGAATCTGCCGTCTGGTGTCCAAGTCGGACAATCGTCTTCCGCGATGCAGCAAAGTCAGAGTTTCACGCAACTGATTGAGGCGATTCTTGTGGCGGTCGGCATCGTCTACATTGTGATGCTCGTGTTGTTCGGAGAATGGTCGGCGCCTTTTGCCATTCTGTTCTCCATGCCAGTCGCTTTGATTGGGGCTTTCTTTGGCTCCTTCATCGCTCATGTTCCGCTCAGCGTGTCTTCGCTCATTGGCATTTTGATGTTGATGGGTATCGTGGTTACCAACGCCATCGTTTTGATTCACCGGGTTGAGCAACAACGCCAACTTGGAATGAGCGTACGCGAGGCACTGTTAGAAGCAGGCACGACGCGACTTCGCCCGATTTTGATGACGGCCATCGCCACCATCTGCGCATTGATTCCTTTGGCGGCAGGTGCATCAGAATCGGTTCTGATTTCGCAAGGACTTGCTGTCGTCGTCATCGGCGGTTTGGTCACGTCGACCATCTTGACCTTGTGCATTGTGCCGCTGGTTTACGAGTTACTCCACTTGCGTACACATCGCAGGGAGATGAAGCAAAGCGCGGTGATGCAAGGGTAAACGATTGAGCGCGAAAGCAAACAAGGGCTGCCAAATTGGCAGCCCTTGTTTGTGTGATGGCACCTCGTGCTCATAGGGAGGAATGGTTACACAACGATTGCTGGCAAGGTACGTCCCGTCTCAAGAAAACTCTTTAGGTTACTTAGAACCGCGGGCCATCCGTTATTAAATCCCTCAAAGGTACCATTGTCATCCACGAAATCCGTTTCCAATAAACCTTCATGCTTTAACGTGAGCTTTACGGTTGAATCCATCGGCTGTAGTTCAAAAGTCACTCGTGTGGGATGCTCGCGAGGTGTTTTGTCGCCTACGTAGTTCCATGTAAACGAAAGCACGCGCGGCGGCTCATATTTTAGCACTTTACCGTAATCGGTGACCTTCCCATTACGTGAATAGGTAACGGTTGAGCCTTCTTGCCAATCGGATTCGACTTTGCTCCCAAAGAAGTATTTTTCGGTAAAATCGCCGCTGGTCAAGGCTTGCCAGAGTTTTTCCGGTGTGGTTGCAATGTAGGTAACGTACACGAATGTTGAATGATTCATGGATGCTCATCCCCCTCAAGATGGGTTTTTAGGTCATTCATTGCTTCTGCGAGATGACGTTCGTATTTCCCAATCCAACGATGATAAATCTCGCTGATGGGTGCGGCATTGAGATAATGTAGCTTCTCACGCCCTTTCCATTCCACAACAACGAGATTTGCATCTTCTAGTATTGCGAGGTGCTTCGTCACAGCCTGTCGAGACATATCCATGTGTTTGCACAGTTCGCTCAATGTCTGTCCATTATTCATGTACAGTTGGTCGAGCAATTGTCTGCGGCTGGAATCAGCAAGAGCTTTAAATATTTTATCCATGGAACACATTATATGCAACCGAATAGTTGCATTTCAACCATCTGCCCACTACCCAAATGACAGCGCTTTCTAAAAATTTTCCTGAGAGATGTGTAAGGATATCTTACATAATTGTTGACCCTGCCGCCCTTTCTCACGTATTTTGTGAATAAAGATTCTGAAAATCGTGGGAGGGAACAGAATGAACGGGTTGAAACGTGGAGTTAGGGCGGCCTTTGTGGTAGCTTTCTTGCTTTCATGTGTTCCGAATGTCATCTTTGCTGACACATCGACTCCGACTGTGAGTGGAGCTGACACGGCTTGGGTGCTCGTCAGTTCTGCACTTGTCCTCATCATGACACCTGGTGTCGCGTTCTTTTACGGGGGACTGGTACGCAAGAAAAACGTCATCACGACCATGTTCCAAGCATTTGCCGTCATCTTAATCGTGTCGTTGCAGTGGGTGTTGTTCGGCTACAGTCTCGCTTTTGGACCTGATGTCGGCCATGTCATTGGTGGATTGCAGAATGTTTTGTTTCACGGAGTGGGTGTCATCCCGAACCCCACGTACAGTAGCACCATTCCAAGCATGGCGTTTGGCATATTCCAGTTGATGTTTGCCATCATTACGCCCGCTCTGATCATTGGCGGACTGGCGGAGCGCGTGAAGTTTTCGGCGTTTCTCCTGTTCACCGTGTTGTGGGCGACGTTCATTTACGATCCCCTCGCACATTGGGTGTGGGGCGCCGGTGGATGGCTGCATAACCTGGGTGTCCTGGACTTCGCGGGTGGAACCGTGGTTCACATCAGCTCCGGTGTTGCGGGGCTCGTCGCAGCACTGTACATGGGAAAACGCGCGGAGCACGGAACCGGGGCCATTCGAGCACACAACGTACCGCTTGTGTTGTTGGGAACCACGCTCTTGTGGTTTGGTTGGTTTGGGTTTAACGCAGGGAGTTCCTTGGGGGCAAATGGCCTGGCTGCGGTTGCCTTTCTCACCACCAATACAGCTACGGCTGCTGCTGCGCTGGGATGGATGCTAGTGGAACGCATTCGCACAGGTCACGTGACGCTTGTGGGAGCCTGTGCGGGCGCGGTCGCTGGACTTGTAGCCATTACACCAGCCGCTGGCTTTGTGACACCTGGCGCGTCCATCGTCATCGGTTTTCTGGGAGGGATTTTCTGTTACCTCGCATCGACGTTCATGAAGGCAAAACTGGGCTATGACGACGCACTGGACGCATTTGGAGGACACGGTATTGGTGGCACATGGGGTGCGCTAGCCACGGGGATGTTTGCAACGACCGCTGTGAATTCAGCAGGGGCAGACGGCCTGCTTGCCGGCCATCCCCAGCAGGTGTTGCTGCAGCTCGCAGGGATTGCCGCCACGTGGGTATTCTCCGGTGTGGGCACGTTCATTCTCATTAAAGTGGTGGATGTCCTGATGGGCTTTCGCGTGACTCGGGAGGAAGAACTGCTGGGACTGGACCTCATCTTGCACAATGAGGCAGCTTACCCGGAGACGTTATCGGCGGGCGAGTTGACGGGCATTCTAGCCGAGGAGAAAGTGGTGGATCTAAGAAAGCCATCCACCGTTACAGATGCCGCTCACCAATCGCTCTAGTGAGATAAGGTCATTGGTGGCACTGACATGGCGTACGCCATTGCAGACCGACTTTGAAACACTCTGTGTCCATTTGATGCGGCACAGAGTGTTTCGTTTGTCATGTGAGGATGGTCATGCGACGCGACGCGTCACTCAACCATGGCTCCATGCACTATCGCCTTGCGAGACCAAACTGCCGTATGTATTCCCGCAGTGCATCCACCTGCGCCTTACTGGGCGGAGCAGGACAGTCGCGAGATTGGCGGCGTTTCTGCTCGGCCAAGACTCGCTCTGCAAATGCATCGGGCGCTCGCGTGAAGTGAAGCATAACGCCACCTCCAAATCCCATGTGTATGATGAAGGCGACCGGTTATGCTTGTCTGTGGGCAAACATCACGCGCGGGCCGCGTTGAGCATGGTTTTGACGTAGTCTTTGTAACTTTGAGAAGGGGACGTGTTGACTTCGCGTACCTTGCCTTCGACCGCCTTGACAATGGCCACGGCGGCTTTGGAATCTTTGTCCTTTACGATTAGCAACCCATCGTGCCTCCTTCCTCGGTCTATGATAGCACACCTTGTAAGTACGCGTGATAGGCAATGGCCAATTCTCGTTGCACAATCGTTTGATCTTCAAACATGGCAAGGCAGACCTGCCAGAAGTGCTCGTATTCGGACGGGCTGATAATCCTATCCCGGAAGAAGCTGGTCACGACATAGGCGTGGCCGAGCGCTTCCAACCGGTAGGCGATGGCGCATGCGCCTTGCTCCAGGTCTGCCCAGTAGAGACCGTCTTCGCCGTCCGCGGCCTTCAGCGTGAGGGCGTAGGCGCGGGGTTCCAGTTGGTCGTAGACCGGATCGAACACGTCTTCGACAGAAGTGAAATACATATCGGAATGGTCTTCAAATTTATAGTATAGCGCTCCCACCATGGACATCAGCGCGTGGTACACAAAATCTTCGTCATTGGGGTACTGGATGCGGAACTGCCGCAACACGTGACGCGATTCTTCGCGGTGTACTTCAATCAACGCCTGCGCGAAGCGGGCCTCGCTGCGCCACGCATCGTGGAGCAGTTGCTCTTGCTTTTGCAGGCCCACGTCGTACGTTTTCAGGGAATCTGGCAACAATCCCTGAATGAGCGGGAGCGATACGATGGACACCAGAATTTTGCCCATGGCCAAGCAGAGAATGATATAGAACGGAACGGCCAGTAAGACAGGGATTTCAACTTCGCCAAAGTGTGTAGTTTTTGGGTTTCGCGCGATGAACGCGCCGAACCAAACACAACCGGCGTTGAACAGCCACCACCCTATTCTATGCGTGAGACGTTCGTGAAGTCTGCGAAATGCGCCATAAGCAGACGCGACAAGCAGGAAAGCGACGACCCAGACCGTTGGTGCCAGCCAACTGGACGTTCGCGCAGCAGGATGGGAGATATCCAACACAAGGGCGCCAATGCCCAGCAGGATGACGACCACTGCGCCAAGAACCCCTGCGGAGGCAGCGCGGTGTTGGTAAAACGCGCGCATGAACTTCGTGCGGATCATCCAACCATCTCCTTGTACTTTCATCTTAGTCGCCCACGTCGGGCCTGTATACCGCAATCTACAATTCTGTCTACGATTCGCGCGCATGTTAGCCTTGGAAAAGGCACACACTCGGGGTAATGGCGCACGGTTGAGTGGGTAGGTTGAATGGGGTTGTCACATGCAGTGCAGGTGGATTCAGATAGTGAGTTTCGTAGGCATGTTGATGGTGATTGTGTCTCTTTCTTGGCATAGTGAGATTCTGCGACACGAGAGCCTGAGGCTCATGGAGGCGACGGCCTCCGAACTCGCACACGGTCACTTAACGGGTGTTTTTCCAGGGAGTCGATTTAGGGCCGATTTTAGCATTCTTGAACCTGGGGATATTTTGCTGTGTCACAATCCCCACGGCGGTTATGGGTATTGGACGCACGCCGTGTTATATGTCGGGGGCGGGCAAGCGGTGGATGCCTACGATTTTGAGCGAGGCACAGAACTGCGGCGTGTGGAGGCGTATCAAAAATACGCCGAGGTGGCGGTGCTGCGGGCAAAGATACCTAGAGAGAGGCGTGAGCACGTGGCACATTGGGCTCTGGCTGAAGTCGGGAAGCCGTACGATCCGCTTTCTGGCCTCACCGACACTCGCAGCCAATACTGCAGCAAACTCATTTGGCAGTTGTACGGCAAGGCTGGCGTGGAACTGAGCCCGGCACAGACATGGATTTTACCCGACCAACTCGCGCGGAGCGCGGCGTTGGCGTGGGTGGCCAAATGGTCCGTTTCACCAAGCGTAGGGAGGGATGTGTGGTGACCGCCCGACTGTGTTGGACTTATCTCATGCTTCTTATCTCGTCATTCCTGGCGATGGACCGAGTGGTCTGGCAACGATTGCTCGTCTCCATGTGGCTTGCGTACGTGCTACTGCTCTTCGTCCAGTCAGCTCGCCGCGGACTGTCGATGCGGCGAGCCGTGGCGGCGTCGGCTGCGTTGAATTTTCCGGGCATGGTTATGGCGGGGGCGAGCGTATGCTCACTTTGGGTGCCGAGCGCCGGCGGTTGGGCACCTGGTGCACTCGAGTTTTGGCTGCACCCTTTCATCCCCCTGCTGGAGCTGCTGCCGCCTGGAACAATGGCTGGTACTTCTGATCTGTACGATGTAGTGTGCTTGCTGCCGTTCCTGCTCCTGGGCGTGACTGTGGGCGTTTGGTTTCTCACGTTCCAACTGTCGCACAACGACGCAGGCCGGTCGAGCAGGGCGTCCGGAGACGACGGCTACTGATGTTCATGCGTGTTGGGTATCGCCATTTGCCACCCGCGCAGTGCGGGTCGTACGCTCCGCAACAGCAAACCAAACGTAGGAAACACCACAATCGCTAGGATGGCTGCAATGACCAACAAGTAGATTTGCAGGAAGTCAAACCCGTTGCTAATCGCCAGCAGGTCGTATACGTAGTGCAGGGCCACAGCGACCAGAAATCTCCGGGTGATGATGGCCGCCAGTGCCAACAACAGCCCCATTGTGCCAAGGACGATGTAAGACAATGACTTGTAGTGCGAGAATTCCTGGTAATGAGCCATCCCGAATACGAGTGAACTGATGAGGATGGCGAGGACGAATCCAGCGTTTCTCAACTTTCTGCTTCGTTCCCACTGCCTCCGAAATATCCACTTGACCAGCAGCAACACAGTGATAATCATCGACCACCGCCAGTACTCCTCGAGACATCCGAGAAATGCAATACCAGCGGCTCCCCAAATATTGACGTCGGAGAAGCCTATGTTCTGGTCGGATGAAAAGGATGGCAGAAGTTGATCAATCAGCGCTGAAAACCCGCCGGAGAGCGCCAGCCAAACGATGAAAAACGCGATGTATCGCGTGAAGGGCAGACACACGCGGTATAGCGCAACCTTCCACCTGGCCACGGATGAAGGGAGCGGTGACACGGGTTGGAGCTGGTTGTGTCCACTGCTTATCCGCCGCATGAAATCACAGGTTAAGAGGAATAGAGACGCGACAAACACGGCAAACAACATGACGGCCGGAGCTGGGTTTGAAGACTGCACGGAGTCTGGCAGGATGCTTGAAATGGCGATGTCGAACGCCAGAAATACAATGAAGACAATCCTCCAAATGGGAAGGTTTTCAACGAGTCGTTGCGGCATGTCGCGCCATAGTTTCATCTGGATCTTCCTTTGGTGTCCCTGCTTAGGGTGAAGTGCATGGTGAAACACATAGGTCAGCGATTTGCAAAATAACGACGAACACCTGGTTCAGCACAATATGGGGTGTTTCTGGCATTAGGGTACGAATCTGACAAGTTCGACACGGTGCTGGGATCTCCTGCCCCAGGGGCTCGAGGTCGGAGTAGAGACCATCCCGACGGGCATGGGTCAGATGCGTGCAAATTGAAATTTTCATCCTCCTCAAACGTGGTTTTCGGAGGATTTTTTTGCTCGATATAGAATTTTAAATTATCAGATAAATAGAATAGCAACAACTCCATTCACGATGACTACGGCACAGCCTGAACAAAACCACAGGGAATGCACATCACTTTCACCAATTGCTTGTTATCACTTCACAGGGTGTAACGAGACGTGGATGTCCAAGAGCAAAGAGGGGGAATCTCTAGTGAAGCGTCGTAGGGGGGCGTTTTCAGCAGGTCTATTGGCGACCGTAACACTCTTTGGGCTGGTTACTGGATGCTCGAGCGGCGGCGGTACATCCAATACGCCGACCGGGTCCGGCAACCAGACGGGTCAGTCGCCGAGCACGAGTTCCAAACCAGGCGAGTTCACCATGTTCTTCATTGATGATGGCCATGGATTCGATCCCGCGCTGTGGTCTCAAGAAGTCTATCAGGAGACTGCAGGAATTTACGAGGGTCTTGTGCACTTCGACCAGAACTACCAACCAACTGCAGGAGTGGCCCAATCGTGGGATGTGAACTCAGACAAAACAGTCTATACCTTCCATCTCCGCACGAATGCGAAATTTTCAAATGGTGACCCTGTGACGGCTCAGGACTTTGTTTTCAACCTTGGGCGAGCTGTGGACCCGAGTACATCGGTGAAAGAAAAAGCTGGACCGGTACCTATCAACAATCTCCCTATCGTCAATATCTTGGACGTACGGGCAGGCACGAAACCGACCAGTGCCCTTGGCGTGAAAGCGCTTGATGATCACACCTTGCAGATTACGCTCAGCCGTAGCGATCCGAACTTCCTGCGCGACCTCTGTCTACCGCAAGCCGGATGGGTGGTTCCGCTGGATCAAAAGGTTGTCGAAAACATGCAGCCGTCCGACTGGACAGATCCGTCAAAGATTGTGTCCAACGGACCGTATATGCTGAAGACCTACACTGCGAAGACGTCCGCTACCTTGGTGCCAAACCCTTACTATTGGGGCAAGGTCAGCCTGAAGAAGCTCACCTTCAGCTACTCAACGACGAACCAGCTCTTAGCGTTCAAAAACGGGGCTCTGGACGAAGCGTTGCTGCAGCCAGAAGATGTTCCTGCCGTGAATGCAGATCCGAACTTGAAACAGCAACTACACATGTGGGATACCTCCGTCCAGTACACCCTGATTCCGATGCCTTCGCAAAACAAGGCGCTGCAAAATCCAGATGTACGCAAGGCGTTTGAGATGGCCATCGACAAGGACACCATCTGCAACGGCGTGTTGAACGGAACTGGGACGCCGGCCTATGGGCCTTACACGCCTGCTTGGATTGACCCGTGGATCAAGGATGTCGCGGTTCCCTACAACGTCAAAGAGGCGCAGCAACTGATGGCGAAAGCAGGCTACCCGGGCGGTAAAGGGTTCCCGACAGTGGTGATTGAGGTCGGCACGACGACGGACCACGTCGCCGAGGCGATTCAACAGATGTGGGAGCAAAACTTAGGTGTCAACGTAAAGTTTGTCGGTGAGGAATACGGACAGTTCATCACCGACATGAAGAAACAGCTGCCAGCCAATGAAGTGGGTTGGGCCAACGACTCCCAAGGCGGGACGTACCCTCAACTCGGGTTGCCGCAAGGGATTGGCGATTGGCTCTTCCAACATGATGTCATGGAGGTAGGGTTCTTGCCTCCGAATCTGTATACCCAATGGTATCAACTGAATCAGAACCAGAGCATGGATCCTGCGGCGAAGCAACACCAGGAGGACGCCCTGTTTCAAAACAACCTCCCGTCCGACTATCTGAAGTGGGTACAGGAAGGCTATAACGCCTACAAGACCAACAACGCGCAAGAAATGCAGAAGTTTTACGAGGACGAGGTGAAAAACGTCTACACCATCCCGGTTTATACCCCGAAATACCCGGTTCTCATTCGCTCCAATGTGACCGGTTATGTACCTGACCACTTTGTCCTGTCGCTTGCGCCGATGTGGTTCAACTACATTCAAGCAAACTGAGGAGGCTCTCTCATCCCTAGTACAACAACGTCATCATACCTGGCAATCCCAGGGCCATCCCAGACGGGGTGGACCTGGGATTGGTCACGGGGGTGTCCTGAATGCTGAAATACGTGGTTCGACGCGTTTTGTACATGGTGATTGCGTTTCTGGCCGTCAGTCTCGTGACCTACTTTCTCATGAAGGCGGCTCCGGGAAGCTTTTTGGCTTTCAATCAGTTCCTCGGGGGAATCACGGCCGCTTCGATTAATCTCGGTGTTACGCAACAGCTGATGCAGGAGTTGGTCAAGGAGTATCACTTGAATAGCCCGTGGTATGTGCAGTGGTGGAGCTATGTCTGGAATTTTCTTAGTTTGCACATGGGGGCGTCGTTCGAGTACCCGAATACTCCGACGCTCTCTCTGATTCGGCAAACCTTTCCGATATCTGTCGGGCTGGCCCTGATGTCTATCACGGTAGCAACCGTGTTGTCCATCATAGCGGGGGTTGTGGCGGCGGTCAGGGAGAACACCTGGGTGGACCGTGGAACGATGCTGGTAGCCATCCTCGGGACTGCAATTCCTGCCTACGTCATTGCGGTGTTTCTGATGCTCGTTTTTGGCGTCTGGTTGCACTGGCTACCGGTGCTCGGGTTCAAGGGGATACAGTATTACGTCCTACCCGTTTTGTCCCTGGCGTTGCCGATGATTGGTTCCATGGGCCGCTATATGCGGAACAGCCTGATGGAGACGTTGCACTCGGAGTATATTGTGACCGTCTACGCAAAGGGAGGAAGTCTGAAGAACGTGGTTTTCGGACATGGTCTGCGCAATTCGCTCCTGCCCCTGATTACGGTGGTCGGCCCGCAGTTGGCCTCACTGATGATGGGGACTGTCTTTATTGAAAATATGTTTGGTATTCCAGGCATGGCACACCTGTTCACGACTGCCGCGTCCATGCGTGACTATCCCTTGATTATGGACTCCACATTACTCTACGCCCTCGTCATTATGGGTATGAACTTGATTGTTGACCTCGTCTACGGGTTCCTTGACCCGCGGATTCGGAAGACTGGGTATGCGGGATAGGGGGATAGCGCAATGGCATTGAAAATGGAAGAACTTGAAGACCGTCAGACGCGGACGTACCAGATACTCAGCCAGCGGCGTTCCACATTTGCGCTGCGGTGGTTTCGCTTTCGCAAAAACCGCTTGGCTGTGGTTGGACTGGTCCTGGTGGTGCTACTTGTCGTTGCAGCCGTGTTTGCACCGATTGTAGCGCCGTACTCGTATACAAAGCCTAATTTTCTCGAGACGTTCAAAGGACCGAGTGCGCGGCACTGGTTTGGGACAGACTCGCTCGGACGCGATGTTTTCAGCCGCGTGATCTGGGCTCTGCGCAGCGCCTGTATTGTCGGTTTCGGCGCGGAAGCCGTCGAACTGACGGTCGGTCTCATGATTGGCGCGCTTGCAGGCTATTTGGGCGGTCTCGTCGACAACATCCTCATGCGGATTGTAGACATCGTATATGCCTTTCCGAGCTTCTTGTTCAGCATTATCCTGGTGATGCTTCTCGGACATAACATCTGGGCCATCCTGATTGCAGTCTCCGCAACCAGCTGGGTCGGTATGGCCCGGGTGGTGCGCGGTCAGGTCATGCGGTTGAAACAGTCCGGGTTCATTGAAAGTGCCCGCAGCATGGGGGCTGGCAACTGGCGCATCATCCGGCGCTACTTGTTGCCGAACTCAATGGGCCCCGTTTTGGTCGCTGTCACCTTCGGGATTCCGGCCAACATGATGACCGAAGCCGGTCTGAGCGTCGTCGGCCTGGGGATTGAGCCACCGACGCCGGACCTGGGACAGATGATTATCGACGGGCAACAGGCGATGTTTTCATACCCGTATTTGATGTGGACCCCTGCACTGTTGTTCGCCATCACCCTCATCAGCTTTACTTTCGTCGGAGACGGGATGCGGGACGCTTTTGACATGAAGGGAAAGCGCTGATTTGACGCATTGGGAGGAGGGAGACTTGATGGACCACCCGGTCTTGCACGTCCGCGACCTGCACGTCCAGTTTGTGACGGACACCGGAACGGTGAATGCGGTGAACGGAGTGAACTTGCAGGTAAAACGAGGATCGACAGTGGGCATCGTCGGGGAAAGCGGCAGCGGCAAGAGCACTACTATGATGGCCGTGATGCGCTTGCTGTCTACGGGAGCCCGCATTGGTGGACAAGTAGACTTTCTGGGAGAGAACCTGCTTTCGCTGTCCAAAAAACAGATGCGGAAAATCCGCGGACACAGGATATCGATGATTTTCCAAAATCCTTCGACGTACCTAAACCCAACCAAAACGATTGGCAAGCAAATGATTGAACCACTGTTGTATCACCACCTCGCCTCACCGGCTGAAGCGCGTAGGCGTGCAGTTCAATTGTTGGGGGACATCGGGATTTCAAACCCCGAGAAGAGATTTGACAACTACCCGTTTGAGTTCAGCGGCGGGATGCTCCAGCGTATGATGATTGGGATGGCCTTGCTGTCTCGCCCTCACCTTCTGATTGCGGACGAACCGACAACGGCACTCGACGTGACGGTTCAGGCAGAGATTTTGTGGCTGCTGAAAAAACTGCAGCAGGAGACTGGTATGGCGATGGTTCTGGTGACGCACGACCTGGCAGTGGCCGCTCAGGTGTGTGACGAGATCTACGTCATGTACGGAGGAGAGATGGTAGAACATCTGCCTTCCGAGATGTTGCTGAAAAGTCAAGCTCATCCGTACCTACAGGGTCTGATTCAATCGATTCCAAAGCTCTCTGGAGAAAAGGGGCGTCTGCCGTACATTCCGGGCCAACCCTTAGGGGCGTCTGCCAATCGGCCGACAGGGTGTATTTTTGCGGATCGCTGTGCGTATCGGTTCGAGCGCTGTGCAGAGCGCCCACCGTTGTTGCAACTGGGAGAGCGACATGAAGTGGCCTGCTGGAAGGCTGGGGCGGAGGTGAGCGTATGACTGATGGAGCACCCAGAGCGAATCCGGTGCCGCTGGCAGAGCTGAAGCGCATGACGAAACGGTTCAGGTCTTCCGGACAGGAGGTCGTCGCTTGCCGCGACATCAACTTGCAAATCACGAAAGGGGAGAGCCTTGGCATCGTGGGCGAGAGCGGGAGTGGGAAATCAACACTCATTCGTATCCTTCAATTGCTCATCCCGCCCACTGAAGGCCAGGTCTACTTCGAAGGAACGGACCTCACTCGTCTATCCGCAAGGAGACTGCGGACGTTTCGGAAGAAGATACAGTTTGTCGCTCAGGACCCGTACGGATCACTGTTTCCAAACCTGACGATTGGCCAAAACATCGCGGAACCTCTGGAAATCCATGGGGTTGGAGATCGGCGGTCACGTCGGGAACTGGCGGCGGAGTTGATGGAGACGGTGGGCCTCTCACTGTACAACTTTCATTCTTTCCCGCATGAGCTCAGTGGCGGCCAACAACAACGCGTCGCCATCGCCAGGGCCTTGGCCTTGTACCCGCAGATGATTGTACTGGACGAAGCGGTGTCGAGTCTCGACGTGTCCATCCAAGCCCAGATCTTGAACCTATTGCAAGGCCTGAAAGAAGAGCGGGAACTTACGTATGTGTTTGTCTCGCACAATTTGGCTGTGATTCGCTTGATGTGCGAACAAACGGCCGTCATGTACTTGGGGCGGATTGTCGAGCAGGGAGAAACCGAGCGTCTGTTTACGGCGCCGTCGCATCCGTACACCAGGGCATTGATCAGCGCGATTCCAGCGTTCACTGAGGACGGAGTCACTCCGCTTGGGAAATCCGTCCAATTTGTGACAGGTGTCAGTGGGTCTAAGCAGGGCGGGCAGGGGTGCGCGTACCACCCGCGTTGCCCGTTTGCAACCAGTCGTTGTCGCGAAGAAACCCCGGAACTTCGGACCCTCGAGAGTGCTCATCAGGTGGCTTGTCACTACGCAGAGACGATGGCAGACTCCGTCCTTCAGTGAGGTGCACATAAATGGGTGTGCGTTTCCACAGAGGTGGCCGAACTTGCGCGAGACCGACATCATGCCGGATACTATGGATAGAATTGTGTCCTTTACAATGGCTTTGGTGGAGGAGGGTGAGTATGGGCCCGATTGCGAAAGACGAGGTGCAGAAAGCGATAGAGCGTTTCATCGGGAAGGACGTGTATCTACACCTGGAGACAACCAACGGGGCGTACGCAGCTCGTCAAGGTGCCATGGCGGTCTGCGCGTACATACGGAATGGAAAAGTGCAGTTTCACCGGGGTCTCATCACTGGCGACGGTCCGTATCGCGTCGGTTTGAAGATGGACAACGGGTGGATTTACGCAGAAGGATTAACGGATTATGAAATTGATGAACAAGGCAGGTTGCTGCTTGCTGGACATGACACGGAGGGACGGCTCGCGGTGGCATTGGAGTTGAGCGAGCAACCGTTCCCCATGTGACAGGAGGGATGAGTCATGGAACGCCACGTGCTGGCTGTGTACCCGCACCCGGACGATGAGACGTTCGGCAAAGCGGGTACGATTGCCCTGTACACCCGGGCGGGGACTCCCGTGACACTGATTTGCGGCACCCTGGGCCAAATGGGGAGGAATATGGGGAAGCCTTTCTTTGCAACCCGTGAAACGCTTCCCATCATCCGCGAGAAGGAATTGCGCGACGCCTGTTCGATTCTCGGCATCAAAGACCTACGCTTGCTGGGATTGCGCGATAAGACGGTCGAATTTGAAGATCCGGAAGAACTGGCCGACCGGATTTACGAGGTCATTCAGGAGGTAAATCCGTCCGTCATCATGACCTATTATCCTGGTTATGGCGTACATCCAGATCATAATGCCATGTCTGCTGCAACGGTCTTGGCGGTCAAGCGGTTGCCAAAAGAGAAACGGCCTGTGCTGCATTGTTCTCCGATTGTGGACAATCCACACGAGGTGTTTGGGCCGCCGGATGTCGTCTTTGATGTGACGCCGGTCCTGGACATCAAGATGGCGGCCATCAAAGCGCATCGCTCTCAGTCTGAAGTCATGATGGCGCGCTGGGAACGGGAAGCCGCACAAAGCCCGGAAGCCCGAAAACAATTCGAAGCGTTCATGAGTACGGAATCGTACTGGATTTACCCCATTGAAGATTGAACTCTGTTCACCCACCGCCCATAGGGCGGTTTTTTTGTGGTATGGTGCCGTGGGGTGTTGCGTGTTGCTTCGGCGCTTGTCAGAGGTGGTTCGTCGGAAGGGATGTACCACTTGCAAAGTACGAATCAAAATTTTCCTGGTCGGAAACGCCTACGCATCTATTGACACACAATGCTCATGTGCTACAATGCATGCATCTGGATGTGGTAACGTTTTCACAGCAGGTGCATCCACTAAAATTCAAAATATGAAAGCGTTTTTATTGCAAGGTGGAAGGCCTATGGCCACGATTAAAGATGTTGCACGATTGGCGAATGTGTCCGTTTCAACGGTATCGCGTGTTATTAATCAGAGCGGTTACGTGGGGAAAGAATTTTATGATCGCGTCGTTTGGGCGATGAAGGAGCTCAACTATCAGCCTAACGCGATTGCCAGAGGTCTCGTCAGTAGAAAGACCGCAACCATCGGTCTCATTGTTCCGGACGTGGCGAACCCGTTCTTCTCGGACGTCGCACGCGGGGTTGAGGATGAGGCGATTGCAAACGGTTACACCGTTATCTTGTGCAACACAGACTGGAACCTGCAACGTGAACAGATGTATGTCAACCTCCTGCAAGGAAAGTGGGTGGAAGGCATTGTTCTGGTGGGAAGTCGGACCCCGGAACACGAATTGGTCGGCCTGCTCAATGGACTTCCCATCATTTTGGCGGATCGGAAACCTACTCATTTGAAAAGCGGAGTGTGGACCGACAATGAAGGCGGAGCTTATCTCGCGACGAAACACCTGATTGAGATGGGGTGTCGGAAGATTGCCCATATTTCGGGTCCTGAGGATTCTCCATCGGCAACAGCAAGGCGAGCGGGATTTCGTCAAGCCATTGAAGAACAGGTTGGTGTGTACGGGACCGTCGCTCAAGGGGACTTTCGCTACGACGGTGGGTACGAAGCGGCCATTCAACTGCTCTCTGCAGAAGACGTCCCAGATGGTATATTCGCCGCGAACGACGTCATGGCCATCGCTGTTGTACAGGCCGCCAATCGGAAGGGGATTCGAATTCCGGAGGATGTTAAACTGGTCGGATACGACAACATCCCGATGTCAGAGTACGTCTACCCATCCATCACCACGGTCGAGCAACGAGGTTATGACATGGGACGCATGGCGTCGAAGATTCTCATTGCGCAGTTGGATGGGCGCGACGATGTGTCGCTTACAAAGGAATTTGAACCGACACTCCTCGTGCGACATTCTACTCGGCTCGATACACCGTAGTTGTGCCGTATGTGGTAACGTTTTCACATTACCCACCCACGGATTGACTGGGGTTCAACGGAGATAGGGGGCATTGCAACATGAAAGCGTCAGGCATCCTTCATGGAGATATCTCCGAGCTCGTTGCGCGATTGGGCCATGGGGATGAAATCGTGATTTCCGACTACGGACTTCCTGTTCCGCCAGGGGTTACGCAAATTGACCTTGCGGTGAAGACGGGGGTGCCATCGTTTCTCGACGTCCTGGAAACGGTGCTGTCCGAGTTGGTCGTAGAACACTGGGTGGTGGCCACGGAGTTACATGATACTCATCCAGACTTCCTTGCAAAGATCCAGCACCTGTTGAAACCGTTTCCGGAATTCCTGGCTCATGAGGATTTTAAGAAGCGATGTAAACAGGCAAAGGCCATCATTCGAACAGGTGAGTGGACGCCGTACGCCAATGTCATCTTGCGAGCAGGCGTCCCATTCTAGGACTGGGGGGTGAACCTGTGAGTGTGCTGGAGATGAAGGGGATTTCAAAATCGTTTGGCACGGTAAAGGTTCTGCAGGGCGTGGACCTGCGGCTTGAATCCGGGGAGGTGCTAGCCCTTCTTGGAGAGAACGGTGCCGGGAAATCCACTCTGATGAAGATCTTAACCGGAGTGTATGCTGCAGATGACGGACAAATTTTCATCGACGGAGAGCCTGTTCACATTCATCGCATTCAGGACAGTCGAGCGCTGGGCATCGAAATCATCCATCAGGAGTTGAGCCTCTTTCAAAATCTGTCTATCGCAGAGAATTTCCTGATTGGGCATGAAGAGAAGTATCGAAACACATTTGGTCTGGTGGACTACAAAAAGCTTCACCGTGAAGTGGCAGACGCCCTGCGGCGGGTAGGCTTGCAGCGTCCCACTTCGACGCTCGTTGGCAGTTTGGGCGTTGGTGAGCAGCAGCTGGTGGAAATCTCGCGTGCCCTCCAGTCCAATGTGCGGTTTCTTATCATGGACGAGCCTACCGCCGCATTGACGGAGGTCGAAACCGAACGCCTGTTTGAACTGATTCGACAGCTGCGCTCAAACGGTGTAGGCATCATCTACATCTCGCACCGGATGGAAGAGCTGTACCAAATTGCTGACAAAGTTGAGATCTTACGGGATGGACAGTTTATCGGCACACGGGTGATGGCGGAGGCACAGGAGCGCGAGCTGATCAGCATGATGGTCGGCCGCGATGTCGATAATCGTTATCCGCGGGTCCCCACTACGCCTGGGGAAACGCTGCTTGAAGTGAAAGGGCTTACGACGCAATACGTTCGGGACATCAACCTGACTGTCCGCGCTGGAGAGGTCGTTGGACTCGGCGGGCTCATGGGGGCCGGGCGGACCGAAGTTGCGCGGGCGCTGATGGGAATCGACAAAGTTACGCGTGGTGAGATTGTCTTCAAAGGAAAGCCACGGCGCTTTACATCTCCTCGTGAGGCTATTCGGGAAGGAATGGTATTTCTTACGGAGGATAGAAAAAGCGAAGGGCTCATTCTTCCGTTCAGCGTGCGGGAAAACCTGGCGCTGTCCACACTGGACCAGCGAAAACGCGCCGGACTGGTGAACCGACGTCTGGAAAAGGTGTTTGCGAGTGACATGGTCAAGCGGCTGCGTATTAAGGTGGCGAATCCCGAGCAAAGCGTTGGCAGCTTAAGTGGTGGCAACCAGCAAAAAGTCGTTCTTGGGAAGTGGCTTGCACATAATCCTGACCTGCTGATTCTAGATGAACCCACAAGAGGTGTCGACGTTGGGGCGAAGCAGGAAATATACCAACTGATCAATGAGATGACCGCAAGCGGCAAAGCCATTCTCATGATTTCCTCAGACTTGCCGGAGCTGCTGGGCATGTGCGACAGAGTGTACGTGATGTTCCAGGGCACCACGCAGGGTGAGGTGCGGGGAAGTGCCATGAACCAAGAGGACTTCATGACGCTGGCAACAGGAGGGGAGTTGTGATGGGGGATTTCATCCGTCGCTATCATTTAGGACCACTGATTGGATTTTTACTGCTATTCATCATTCTTTCAGTTGTATCGCCGCAGTTTATGACCTTCGGCAACCTCCGCAACGTGGCACTGCAGACTTCGGTGAACATGCTGTTGGCCGTCGGCATGACATTCGTCATCTTGACTTCTGGAATTGACTTGTCAGTCGGCTCCACGTTAGCGATGACAAGTTCGGTGGCAGCTGGATTGATGGTTACACATGTGCCCATCTGGATTGCTGTGGTGGTCGCTTTGGCCATTGGGCTGCTGGCCGGATTGTTCAATGGGATTTTTGTTGCCTACGCCGGTTTGGCGCCGTTTATTGTCACACTGGGAACGATGACGTTGTTCCGGGGGATTACAGAGATTTACACGCACGGAACACCCATTTTCAATCTCCCGGACAGTTTTGCTTGGTTGGGTACGGCTCAGCTTGCCGGGATTCCGGTCCCTGTCATCCTCACGGTGATCGTCTTGATTGTCGCCTGGGTGATTCTGGCGAAGTCCGTTCCCGGTCGTCGCATTTACGCGGTGGGCGGAAATGAACAGGTCGCATACCTCGCAGGGGTGCGCGTCAAAAAGTACTTATTGCTCGTGTACATGGTCAGCGGCTTTTTGGCGGCCGTCGCTGGCCTGGTGTTAACTTCGCGCCTAGGCTCAGCCGAACCGACAGCGGGTACTGGCTACGAACTGGATGCGATTACTGCCGTTGTCCTGGGTGGTACAAGTCTGTTCGGTGGTGAAGGGACACTGGTGGGGACCATCATTGGTGCAGCCATCTTAGGTGTCATTGACAACGGCCTCAACATCCTGAATGTGAACTCGTTTTGGCAGGACGCCGTCCGAGGCGCCATCATCCTCGTGGCGATTCTGTTGGACCGGAAAAAGACGACAACGATATAAAACCATGGGTTGTGGGGTTTGCAGACGCGTGCTCCTAAAACTCGCGATTCTGCTCAAAATACAAAGGATTTGTATATGAAGAAGGGAGTCATTTGAGATGAACAAATGGAAAGTCGCAGTAGCTTCTGTACTCGCCGTTGGCGTATTGGCAGGTTGCGGGACGAGTGGAAACACATCAAGTGTCAACACGAGTAGCGGAAATTCGACGGGTGGATCTAGCAGTGGAAACGTGACGATTGGGTTTGCCGTGTCCACCTTGAACAATCCGTTCTTCGTTGCCATGCGCGATGGTGTCCAACAAGAAGCGCAAAGGAAAGGCGTGAAGGTCGTTGTGATGAATGGCAACAACGATCCGTCCACTCAACTCAACCAGGTTCAGGACCTCATTCAGCAGAAGGTCAGTGCCATTCTGCTGAATCCGACGGACAGTGAAGGGTTGGCACAAGCGGTGAAGATGGCCAACGATGCACACATTCCCGTGATTACACTGGATCGGAGTGTATCCAGTGGTAAAGTCTCCACATTTATCGCATCGGACAGTGTGCAGGCTGGTAAGATGGCGGCCGACGAAATCATCAAAGCGCTCGGCGGCAAGGGTCAAGTCGTGGAGTTGCAGGGCGTCATCGGTACCTCGGCGGAACGAGACAGAGAAAAGGGATTTGATGAAGAAATCAAGACCGCGCCGAACATCCAAGTTGTGGCGAAGCAAGCGGCAGATTTTGACCGCAGCAAGGCACTGAACGTGATGCAGAACCTCTTGCAGGCACATCCAAACGTTCAGGGCGTGTTCGCTCAGAACGATGAAATGGCACTCGGAGCTCTGGCAGCCGCCCAACAGGCGAACAAATCGGGTATCAAAATTGTGGGCATCGACGGAGAATCAGAAGCAGTGAACGACGTCAACAAGGGCCTGCTGTTTGCTGACATTGCGCAACAGCCAAAGAGCGAAGGGGCGCTTGGCGTCGATTACGCCCTGAAGGTCATCGCAGGATCTAGTGTGCCGGCGACTGTGCCGTCTCCGCTGCACCTCGTTGAGAAGGGCTCCACATTTAAGGGATTCTAATCCCATGGGGTCCGATGTGGCACATCCGCCAATCGGTGAAGGGAGGGCCAAGGGATGACGTGCACGCTGGTGGCGGGAAGTATCAATATGGATGTGGTGAACCGTGTGCGTGTTCACCCGAAGCCAGGTGAAACGGTTCCAGGCCTCGGCTTATCGTATAACCCGGGCGGGAAAGGTGCAAACCAGGCTGTGGCTGTGGCTCGCAATGGTGGTACGGTCCGCATGTTGGCGGCAGTTGGTGACGACACGTTTTCCACGACGCTGTTGAGCCATCTCGCGACGGAGGGGATTGACACCTCCTGGATTGAACGGGTTTCCGGCCCGGCCGGGATGGCGTTCATCACGGTGGACGGTGACGGTGAAAATACCATCATTGTCGAGGGAGGGGCCAATGCTCAACTCTCTGTTGCCCACGTAGACGCGGCAGTACGTGCGGGCGTCCTCGATGGGGTCGGCACGCTGGTGGTGCAGAACGAGGTGCCTTCTACCGTGACATTGCACGTGATGCAGGTGGCGAAAAAGGCCGGGGCGTGGGTGGTTTTTAATCCTGCTCCCGTCACTGGTGTCACGTTGAAGTGGCTCCGGGACGTGGACATTGTTGTGGTCAATGAAACGGAAGCCGAAGCGTTATCCGGTGTTTCATATGCTGACGCGCAAGACGTCTTGGACTGGGTGGCACGTGTCATCCAAGTATTTCTCGACGCCGGCGCTCAGTCTGCTGTGGTCACCTTGGGCGGCCAAGGATCCGTATACGGGACGCGTGTCTCGCAATGGGCGGAAGGCGTATCTGACCGTTCCGTCAGGGTTGGGCAGGAGACCTTCAAAAGAAACGGGCTATGCCTTGTGAGACAGCCGGCCTTTTCAGTACCGGTCGTGGATACGACGGCCGCAGGGGACACATTTGTAGGAGCCTTGACGGCTGAGCATTCAAGGACCGGGGATATTGCGTGGTCACTGCAGTATGCGTCGGCTGCAGCAGCACTGGCTGTCACGAAGTCTGGCGCGCAGACGTCTGTACCCACCAAGGAAGAGGTCTTGGCATTTTTGGACACACGGTGTAAATCCCAGTGATGTGTGTATATTCGTCTAAAAACCAGCCGTGACTGTGGGGAGTGCCCAACCGGCTGGTTTTTTGCGCTTTCGAAGCTTCCTCTTGAACCGCATATGGAACACTGGCGTCTAACTGCGGACAGCCCATCATACATTGTTATGAACGGATTGTCCAAAGGAGGATGCTCATGCCTGGAGAAGTGACTGCACTCCTGTGTGCACTCTGTTACTCGTTGACCTACATCTTCCTCCACAAGGCGCAGGCCGATGGTGAGACCATCGATGACGGATTGCTTCCGGTGCTTGGTGTAAGTTCCGCAACGTTAGCTGCGGCCCTGGGGTTGCATTACGCCTCGTCTGCCACAGAGTTACACCGGTTGAGCAGCATCGGGTTCGCACCCATCCTCTATTGTGCGACAAGTGCATTGTTTGCGACGTTTCTCGGACGGTTTTGCTTGTACGCTGCCATTAGCCAACTCGGGGCCACACGCGGCGTTGTCATCAAGTCATTGGCGCCTGCCGTAACGGTGTTGGTGGCGGTGCTCTGGTTGGGTGAAATTCCCCATCCGCGAGATTGGCTGGGGTTTGCCCTGTTGGCAGGAAGTATTCTTCTGCTGACGCTGGAACGCATACGGACCGAGGACGAATCTATCGTCCGGGGCGTGACCACCCGTGGACTTGCACTGGCCTTCGCAGCCGCAGGGTTGCAAGGAACTGGCCACATTATGCGTAAACTTGCGGTGACCAGTACGCTTCCACCGCTGTTTGGCGCAACGCTCGAAGTGGTTTTTGCACTCTTGTATTACACCGTATACCTCATCTGGTCAGGAAAGTTCAGACAGTACACGGCCTTCTATGTGAAGAGTCGCAGTTTGTACTTGCTTGCAGCGGGTGTGGCGTCCTCTGCAGCCGTACAGCTCTTTTTCACCGCTTCGCAGACGGCACCGGTGTCCGCGGTGGCGGTTCTGGTCGGCCTGCAGCCCGTGCTCGTCGTCCTCATCTCCAGCGTGTTTTTCCGGGGACTGGAGCGCATGACCTGGATGACGTACGTCTACGTCCTTTGTATGGTCGTCGGCGTTTCGTTCATTGTGGTGTGACGAGGGTGTCATTCATGCGTCGAATGAACAACCCGCACGCGCTTCGTTTTGTGGAAGTTTGCGGAAAGATATCCCTCCTCTCTTTGACCGAATCGCAAAGTGTGACGCAGCGCATAACTCCATAGGGTGATTTTCCCACACGGACATTCGTGCTGTTTTCCCCAGAATGGCGATTCCTTACGACAAGCTCAGCATTTCGTCGTGCAGGCGGGCGTACATCCGTGCCTCTGATTTTGCGATTTGCGCACCGACCGAATACATGGTGTCCAAGTCCTTCGGCTCGGTGAACTGAACGAGAATGTCTTTGCAAAGCTGATAGTGGTGCGGTTCGTGTTCGTCCGCGTGAACCTCCCAGAACAGAAGGTTGAGCGGCCGCTCTTGATAGGCTGGATGCTTCAGCCCATCGGCAATTGCACCCATGACGGTCCCTGCAAACATTTCTGAGCCCAGCCCGACCGCCGCCATGGCCTCAAGTGGCGTTGCCGACCGGAAAAAGTCAATGAACGTTTGTATCGCGTCGGATACGGCTGAAGACATCGGTTCGCGCGGCATGCCGTTGCCGTCCAATTCGACGTCTGGATACACGGACAACAGGAAGGTCTTATACAATTGCTCGTGAGACTTGCCAGGTGCGCCTCGTCCCGCCTCGTCCCATAGGTTATCTGCCAATGGGACCCACCACGTGTCCAGCGGCGCCATCGCAGAGATGGCTGCGCCCAGCACGCGTGGGAAGTGTCGGCTGTAATACGAATATTGCAGTGCAAAATACTGAATCTGCCGCATTGTGTAGCGTCCATTGCGCAGATGGGTGAGAAACGCCGCGTTGATAAATTCCTCGTCTACAAGTTTGTTCATGGCTTCTTCCACTTCAACGTACGTCTGAAACATCGTTTTCCTCCTCGCTTGCTTGGTCTGAGTCTCCCTCATCTTACTTTCATCATGGATAGTCTACCAAACGGCGCATCCACATTTTTTCCACATCATCTACACAACGCCTTCAAAACGGTGTGAGAGAATGAGTAGTAGAAATGATAGAATCTGTTCATAGAATCCACCGTAAGGAGGCCGGGTTATGAGAAAGTTGACCACTCCCCAAGCTGCAGCACTGTTGCTGTGCATGGGCATAGGCGGGTATGCGTTTCTGCACGGACTTCCAACCACACCGGTCAATGATAACCAGACATCGACAGAATATAAGTTGTCTACAAACCATTGGCATAGACAAGTCGATGTCCAACCAGTACCGACATCCACCGCTTCGCTCACTCCGACGCGAAGGACTGTGCCACAGTCTTCGGCGACGCCAGTGCAAGACGTCAGCCTGACCGTACCGCAAGAAACCCAGGGCTCTGGAAACTGGGCGGGCTACATCGTGTCGCCCAAGTCGTCCAGTCACAGATATACCAGCGTGTCTGGCAGCTGGACCGTACCTAACATTACGGGCAACGCGCAATCGATTGCCGCGCAGTGGATAGGTCTCGGAGGTGTGTCCTCCACGGACTTGTTGCAAATGGGAACGCTGGAGCAGTTTGAGAACGGTCGACCTGTCGCAGAAGTCTTCTGGGAGAAGTTGCCCGCTGCCGCGCAGGAAGTGATGACGGTGCCGTTTGGATCGACCATACATGCAAGTATATCAAAAGCGTCCGGGTCAACTTGGAATATTGCGTTTACTGCGCACACGCCGGCTGGGCAAACGCTGAGCAAGACGATTCCAGTCAAGTTGGACGCGACGTACGCGAAGAACATCGGAACGTCCGCGGAGTGGATCAACGAAGATCCCTCGGACGACAATGGCAACCTGTACCCGCTGGCGAATACCGGAGAAGTCCAATTTAACTCGACTTTAGTAGACGGACATGCGCTGAACAATGCTGAGAATGAGGTTCAGCCGGTGGCTCTGGTATCGGATACTGGCCGCGTACTGATGGTTCCTTCTGCCTTAGCGTCAAATGGTGAGTCGTTCACCACAGCCACTGTGAGTACGAATACCGGGTACGGTCGCAATCGCATGTCACACCGGGCTTGGGGACATTGGCAAGCCCAGGGCTGGGGCAATGACACCGATTACAGTGTTGGGTACTCGTACGTGGCCCGTGAGGGTTTTGGTTCTCACTGGCGATAATCGATGACACGCTGTGACAAAATCGGCCTTTGCGCATGGCTGTAAAATATTTTTACGTGCTAAGAACCACCAGTATTGGTGGTTCGTTTGTCTTTGATTGGATTTTGTTCGGGCGATACAGAAGGGTACAATATCGTGGTGGCGCTCCACATGCGTGGTGCGTTTCTATCAGGTGTTCGGAAGGAAGACTGGTACGGTGACACGTTTGAATGCGGAGTATTGGATTTCAAAGCTGAACCTGATTCCTCATCCTGAAGGTGGGTATTATCGGCGGACGTATCAGTGTGCCGAGAAAATTTCTGACAAAGAACTGTCGGTCGAGTTTTCGGATCAGCGCATGCTTGCAACAAGCATCTATTTTCTCTTGACGGTCGACGAGGTATCCAATTTTCATCGGCTCAAGTCGGACGAAATCTGGTATTTCCACGCCGGGGCGCCATTGACGGTGTATGTGATTCACGAAAACGGGGCGCTCGAAGAGATGCACCTTGGACTCGACCTTGAAAAAGGTCAGGTTCCGCAAGTTACGGTTCCCAAAGGGACGATTTTTGGATCGAAACTCATGGCGCTGGACGAGCAGACGGAGGACGACTACGCCCTGGTCAGCTGTATGGTCACGCCCGGGTTTGATTACCGAGATTTTGAATTGTTTTCTCGGAGCGAACTCCTTGCGATGTATCCCCAACACGAAGACATCATCTTGGAGCTGACTCGCGAAACATCGGACGTCCCCTTTGTCACAAGCTGAGGGTGTGTCAGAATGATATGATACGAGTATAGACGCTGGGTCATATGGCCCAGCTTATGGATATTGCGCAGGCAGCGTCATTCCTGGCATAGGCCGTGGCGAGCCTGACGACAGGCGTGGATGTGGAAGTCGATGGAGGCCGGTGTGTATATGTCTGATGAACGAGAACCGCTGATCCGCGTCGAACACGTTTCCTTCGGATATACCATGAACGACAAGCGGACTCTCCCTGTGCTTCGGGACATTTCCTTTGAGGTGCGTCGTGGAGAGTATTTGGCCATCATTGGCCATAACGGATCCGGCAAATCCACGCTGGCCAAACATCTGAATGGCCTGTTGGTGCCACAACAGGGAAACGTGTGGGTCGCGGGGATGAACACGAAAGATAAGGGCTTGCGAAAAGAGATTCGCAAGTGCGTTGGCATGGTGTTTCAACATCCGGACAACCAAATCGTGGCCACCATCGTGGAAGACGACGTGGCGTTCGGCTTGGAAAACATCGGAGTGCCAGCAGACGAGATGCGGCAAAGAGTGGATGAGGCGTTGCAGATGGTTGGCATGTTCGCATTTCGCCACCGACCACCGCATCATCTTTCCGGAGGTCAAAAACAGCGCATTGCCATTTCCGGCATTCTGGCGATGCGGCCAGCGTGTATTGTCCTTGACGAGGCCACAAGTATGCTGGACAGCTACGGTCGGCAGGACATTCTCCGCGTCATGCGCGCTCTGCACCAACAAGGCATGACGATTGTCACTGTCACGCACCACATGTCCGAGGTGGTGGAGGCGGATCGGGTCATTGTCATGGAAGCGGGCCGCATTGTCATGGAGGGCACACCGCGCGATGTGTTTCAGCAACAGGAGCGGCTCCATGAACTACAACTGGACATTCCCGACGCGAGTCGAATTTCGCAGGCGGTACATCGCGTGGTGCCAGCGTTTTCAGGGACGTTGATCCGCACGGACGAGGTCGTTGAAGAAGTCGAGAACATGCACCTTCGGACATTGGAGGTGCATGGCGGATGACAGACTCCATCATCCTCGTCGAGGACCTGGACCACGTGTACATGAAGAATACGCCGCTTGAGCACCAGGCACTGTACAGCGTGAACATGACGGTTGCAAGAGGAGAGTGTGTCGCCATCATTGGCCACACAGGGTCTGGGAAATCTACGTTGATTCAGCACTTGAACGGGCTGCAGAGACCGCAGAAAGGGCGCGTGGTCATTGACGGCCTGGACCTTTCGCAGCGCAAATTGGATGTTCGGGCGCTCCGTCGAAAGGTGGGCCTGGTGTTTCAAAATCCAGAGGATCAGATTTTTGAGAAATTGGTCGGAGACGACATCGCTTACGGTCCGTTGAAACAGGGACTGTCCATCAAAGAGGTGACGGAGCGGGCAAAATGGGCCATGGAAGTGGTCGGGTTGTCGTTTGCGGACATGAAAGACAGAGAGACGTTCGCGCTGAGTGGCGGGGAGAAACGGAAGGTTGCGTTGGCGGGTGTTCTTGCCCTGCGCCCCGAAATTCTCGTCTTGGACGAGCCGACAGCCGGTCTCGATCCGTGCTCGCGCAAGGACCTGCTGGAGCGCATCCGGTACCTCAATCAGTCCGAGAATCTCACGGTGGTATTTGTCTCTCACAATATGGAAGAGGTGGCCTACCTCGCCCACCGCGTGTATGTCATGGCGAACGGGCGCGTCGTTTGCGAAGGCACACCGCGGCATGTGTTTGGCAATGCAGACATCCTGCACAAATACCACATCGGTATGCCGGAGACGGTGGAGATTTTGCACCGGTTGAAGCGAAAAGGATACGCAGTCAACCCGGAAGCGTACGAGGTTCAGGAGACTGTGCAAGAGATACTATCGATTCTGCCGGCTGCGGGGAGGTGAGCTCGTTGGCATCTTCATTCGAACTGACACGAAACATTACGGTTGGACAGTACCTACCGACTGGCTCCATCATCCATCGACTCGATCCCCGCTGTAAACTGGCGGCATTTGTCATCCTCATTCTCGGTATCGCATTCTGCGGCACCTACGGCTCCAACGTGTTGGCCCTTATTTTGTGTACAGCATTGTTTCCGCTCGCCCGTATTCCCATTCGCTATGGGCTGTCCGGGGTGAAGCCTGCCATTCCATTCATTCTCATCCTCGCGATTCTGCAGCTGCTGTTTTACGGAAAAGGATTCGGAACCGGCGGGCAAACCTACTTCCACTATGGATTTGTGACCATTACGAGCGACAGCTTGCGGCTGGTCGTGGTGTCGGCGATGCGGTTTGTCGAAGTGATTTTCCTATCCAGCGTACTCACGCTCAGCACCTCGACGACCGAATTGACGCACGGCATGGAACACTTGTTGATGCCGCTTCGCAAGGTCGGGTTCCCAGTTCATGCGTTCGCGTTAATCATCACGATTGCCGTGCGCTTTGTCCCGACGTTTGCCCTCGAAATGGAGAAGATGATGAAAGCGCAAGCCTCCAGAGGCGCAGAATTTGGAACGGGTAGCTGGTGGAGAATTGTCCAGCGCACCAAAGATATGTTTCCCATCATCATCCCACTGTTCAACGTCGCCCTGAAACGAGCCGAAGACTTGATTTTGGCGATGGAGGCAAGGTGCTACACACCGACGGATGAACGTACCACCTACAAACGGTACCATGCGTCAGCAAAAGATGTCTTTGCAGTGGTGACCAGCCTAGTCATTGTGGCTGTGCTGTTCGCCATCCCTGTGTAAATCCGCAAAATGAGCGAGTGCGGAGTGGGAATCTGCCACAGGGGATTCCAATACACGTGAGAAACATGGAGGATTACATATGGAAAAAGGTCTCACAGTCCGTAGGATTGTCATTTCGGGCGTGCTCGGCGCCATCGCGATTTTGCTCGGGGTGACGAGGCTTGGATACATTCCGGTGCCAACGGCGGCAGGGAATGCGACCATCATGCATATTCCTGCAGTGATTGGTGGAATTATGGAGGGATGGCCGGTCGGCATGGTCATTGGCCTGATATTTGGTGTGTCTTCGTTTCTCAACGCGACTGTGCCACTGTTCAAAGACCCCCTCGTCGCCATTTTGCCGCGCTTGTTCATCGGTGTTTTCGCGTACCTCACCTACGTAGGATTGCGACGGGTGAACCCGTACTTTGCGATTGGTGCAGCTGGGTTTATTGGGTCCGCATCAAACACCATCCTGGTGCTTGGGATGGCCGTGCTCCGCGGCTACATGACCTTCGGCGTCGCGGTAGGCGTGGCAATTACGAATGGATTGCCGGAAGCTGTCGTATCGGTGATTGTCACACTCGCAGTCGTCGCTTCTTGGATGAATCTTGGCACTCGGAAAAAGTCAAAGCTCTCCGACGACAACGCGGCGGGGGACAAGTAAATGACTGCAGGAAGCATCACAGACGTACCGGGAATCAAGGTTGGGCATGCGCACAACCATCGCGCGCTCACAGGATGTACGGTTGTCCTTACTGAGCAAGGCGCAGTCTGTGGCGTCGATGTCCGGGGCTCCGCCCCGGGCACCCGTGAGACCGATTTGCTGCAACCGACTCACATGGTGGAGCGGGTTCACGCCATTCTCTTGTCCGGGGGCAGCGCATATGGCTTGGATGCAGCCACAGGCGTCATGCAATTTCTGGAGGAACGTGGCCACGGCCTCCCCGTGGGAGTGGGTGTGGTTCCTATCGTCCCCGCAGCCGTTTTGTTCGATTTGGCCATCGGAAACGCGGACGTCCGCCCGGACAAAGAAATGGGGTACGTCGCGGCGCAAAACGCGTCTACAGATTGTGCTGCACAAGGTAACGTCGGGGCAGGCTGCGGCGCTACTGTAGGTAAGCTGGCCGGCCTTGAACGGGCGATGAAGAGCGGACTCGGTACAGCGTCGCGCACGCTGCCGAACGGTCTGGTCGTCGGTGCCATTGTTGCAGTCAATGCCGTAGGGGAAGTGCGACATCCCAAAACAGGCCAAGTCTTGGCAGCACCGCGCGACGACGATGGGAACCTGCTGGACAGCCTGGATCTTCTTGTGCGGATGGCCCATCCGCCAGTTTTTCCAGGCACGAACACCACGATTGGCGTGGTGGCATCGAACGCCAACCTGAATAAGGCACAAGCGACTAAGGTGGCACAAATGGCGCACGACGGATTGGCGCGCACGATTTATCCGGTGCACACCATGCTCGACGGTGACACGCTCTTTGCTGTGGCAACCGGAGGACTGGATGTTCCCGTCGACGTGGTTGGAGCCGTCTCGGCTGAGGTGCTGGCAGACGCGGTGGTGAACGCCGTGAAAGCGGCAGAAGCCGCTGGAGGACTCCCGTCTTACCAAGACCTGAAGCGATAGGACGGGCGTTCCTCCCGCGGCCACCATGCATTCTTTTCCCGAGGAAATTGTGGTTTTAACGGGGCCCAGGTTTCCATGCGGCAAAAGATCCAAGCACACGTACCTGGTGGTCAAACGTACGCAGGATGGACAACGACTTTTGCATGCGCTCGTCGTGTAGGCCCGCTTCCACGTCAAATGCGAACTGATAAACGCCAAGTTGTGTCTTCACGGGTCGGGAGGCAATCCAGGACAGGTTGAGCCCGAATGCGGCAAACACGTTGAGAATACTGGCTAGGACACCGGCGTGTTCCGTAGATGGGAGCACAAGTAACATGGTTTTATCGGCGGTGTCGGGTACAATTTCACCTTTGCGCAGCGTGAGAAAACGGGTGTGGTTGCTCGCAGCGTCTTGAATGTTGGAGGCAAGAATGGACAATCCAAATTTCTTCGCGGCCCAGGCCGATGCGACAGCACCTACGTCGGATCGGCCCGACGTCACAATCTCCTTGGCAGCCGCGGCGGTACTGGTGAAGTGACGCGTAGGCAGGCCGCGTTGCCTGATGAAATTGTGGCACTGGGCGAGGGCGGGGGGAATCGACCACACTTCCGTAACTTGGTCAATGCGAGTACCAGGCAGTCCAAGTAGCATCTGTTCAATGGGTAGAACGAGCTCGCCACAGACAAACAGTTCGCCGTGTCGCAGTAGCCCATCCAGGGCCACATTGACCGAGCCATCGATGGAGTTTTCAATCGGCACGATTCCGAACAAGACATCCTCATTCAATATGGCTTCCAGTACGTCCGGAATGGCGGGGCAGACCACCCATTCCACCGCTTGACCTTGAAAGAAACGAATTGCCGCCTCTTCGCTGAACGTGCCTTCGGGACCCAGATACGCCACTTTCATGTCAAAACCCTCCTTACAGATGGGAGCAATCCGCGTACCACGAATACGGGGATGATTTGTACAGCGTCTCGGTGGAGTCTATGTAAAGTCATGACGCCACAAGCACCTGGCTTCGAAGCAGTCAGCTTTTTGCCGGTGGATGGGAATGGCAAACAGATTCGCCATCGACAGCGTGGATCCCTCCCGGCGCCTGAACTTGTAGGCGTAGGTCAACTCGGACTTCGTGCAATCACTCTGCAGCCGGATGAAGACATCACACGCTGCATATCCATGGGGTACAATATCGGGGAAAGGAGATGTGGATGATGGAAGTCATGAAAGCCGTTGTGGAACGTCGCAATATTAAGCAGTTTAAGCCGGATCCCGTGGACCGAGACCAGCTGATGGAATGGTTGCAGGCCGCGAGTTATGCACCGAACCATCGCATGGCTCAACCGTGGGAAATCGTCTTCATTGGTCCAGAGACACGCGCGAAATTGAATCATAAGGCTAATTTTGGGGATGCCCCTGTCGTGATGGCGGTCTTATCGAAGTCCGCATCCACAGCCATCGACAGAGATGAAAACCTCATTGCAGTATCCTGCTTCATTCAGAATTTCTCGCTGATAGCTTGGGAGGCAGGCGTCGGCGTGCGTTGGACGTCCATTGGGTGGAAACCGGAAACGCACGAGATTCTCGGGGTTCCTGAAGGGTACGACGTGGTCGGCGTACTCGGCGTTGGTTACCCGGCAGAAGTGCCACAGCCCAAAGCACGAACCCCAATGGTTGAGAAGGTCAAATACTTGCCGTGACGCCGGGGCGTAGGGGATTCACTTTGGTGTGGACATGCTGGGAATGGGAGGGACATGGGTGCAGAGATTCGCTCTCTTTGCCATCCTGGTGATTGTGATGTTCTGTGCGGGATTTGTCCTCTCGAGCGCCTTGAACGCACATCAACGAGCGTCTTCGAAGGTAAGCTTCGACGCCCAGGCGCCGAGCTTCTCAGTGATACGGGAGATGTAGTCTACATACCGAACGTTGCAGGTATCGGGAGCGTTTGGCTCCCGATTTTTTGTACATCAAAACAGGATGGCGGCACTCGTTTGGAGAATTGTTCGAGGCTGGTACATCGGAGGAAGAGGAGGCGCTTAGTGGATTGTGTCTAGACGGAAAATCGTTTGGATTACAGGGACGTCCAGCGGATTCGGGCTGCTGGCAAGCATTGTGCTGGCGCAGGATGGGTGCGAAGTAGTAGCCACGATGCGCAACACGGAGAAGCAAACCGAGTTGATTCGACGGGCGAAAGAAGCTGCTGTCGCGGATCGGATCCACGTTCGGAAGCTGGATGTCACCTGTGAGTCGGACATCGCGTCGGTGGCCAAAGCGGTTGTGGACAGCTTCGGCCGTATCGACATCCTCGTGAACAACGCGGGCATCGCCGTTGGTGGGTTCGTAGAGGACGTGGCGATGGACGACTGGCGCAGGCAGTTTGAGACCAACGTATTCGGTTTGATTGCTTGTACAAAAGCGGTGATCCCGCACATGCGCGCGCAAAGAAACGGAACCATCATCAACATCAGCAGTGTGAGTGGGCGCATCGGGCTGCCCGCATTCGGACCGTACGCGGCTTCCAAGTTTGCGGTGGAAGGCTTTTCGGAGTCGTTGCGCCTGGAACTGTTGCCGTACAATGTGTACGTCTGCCTGGTGGAACCCGCCGCGTTCAAGACGAATATCTGGGAAACGAGTTTGGGAAACACGAGCATCCCTGCCTCATCCGCGTATCAAGAGCGCGCACTGCGCATGATGCAGCAAATCGAGCGTACGGCGCAGACGGCTGGCCATCCACATGAGGTCGCGAGGGTCATCCGCCACATTGCCCGCACGCCTCGACCGAAGTTGCGGTATCCGGTGGGAAAGGGCAGCCGATTGAGCACTGTTGCGAAGGCCGTGTTGCCGTGGCGCTGGATAGAAAATATGATTGTGAAGCGAATTTGAGCGGAGCGTTCTCGCGTCCAACGGCTGGTCAAAGCGGGGAGGTTGCGATAGAGTGGGCAGAGGGGGGAGCAGCTCGTGCTTCATCAGGACATCTTGAAGTTAGTCATTGCGGCCATCCTCGGCATCTTCGTCGGTTTGGAACGGGAGTTGAAGCGGAAGCCACTGGGATTAAAGACCTGTCTAGTCATTTCCGTGTCCAGTTGTTTGTTGACCATCGTCTCCATCGATACTGCCACCGCGACCAATGCCGTTTCCAGTGTGTTTCGCGCGGATCCGATGCGGCTGGCGGCGCAGATTGTGAGTGGCATTGGTTTTCTCGGCGCAGGTGTGATCCTGCGAAAGAACAATGAAGTGATTTCTGGACTCACCACGGCGGCCATGGTCTGGGCGTCGTCGGGGCTGGGCATTGCTGTGGGTGCAGGGTATTACGCGGACGCCGTCGTCGGCTTGTTACTGATTATTGTCAGTGTGGAACTGGTACCGTTTATCATGCGCCGAGTGGGACCGCAGGTGCTGCGCGAGAAGGAAGTGGAACTGCATCTTGTGATTCGAAGCAACGTCTCCATGAAAGATATTCTCTCTCGCATTCGCGTCATTGAGAGCCGCATTGAACGCATCAGGACGAATAAGGTGAACGAGGGGACGAGGGAAGTGACGTTGTCGTGTATTGTCCATGTCAACGTTCCGTTGACAGAGCTGTATCAAGCGCTGGAAACGCTCGACGGCGTGCTCAGCATAACCACAACGTCCGTTCATTGACTTGACAGGCAATCGGCATCCGTGGTAATTTACAACCTGTCGCTGGATTGATGGGGAGTAGCCAAGCGGTAAGGCAACGGACTTTGACTCCGTCATGCGAAGGTTCGATCCCTTCCTCCCCAGCCACAACGCATATTGGTTGCGTCATTGGATATCCTTAACGCAGCGGTTCAGCGAGGCCGCTGTGAAGCAGAAGAGCACCCTCTTGCGCAGGGTGCTCTTATTTTAGTTTCTCACCACACAAGACCTATGTTCTCTCCCAAATGAAAGGATGTAGACGGGTTTTTGTTTTCGTTATATTCTGAGAATAACACTGGATTCGCCCTATCATTCCAAGATATCAGTAGGGTGGCTGACGTTCTCATGCATAACGGAGCAGGATGCAGGGAGGGACCCATATGGCGGCCATGAACCTCGGTTATATGTTAAGCCGTTCGGCAGCAGCCTATCCAAACCATCCGGCCATCATTTATGGCGACTTGGTGTTGACGTACCGGGAGTTTAACGAGCGCGTCAACCGGGTTGCGAGCGCACTGCGCCAACTTGGCCTAGAACGTGGAGACCGGGTGGCTATCTTTTCGCCGAACCGCCCAGAGATCCTAGAGGTGCTGTTTGCGGCGTGGAAGGCTGGCCTGACAGCCGTACCGATGAACTTTCGCCTGCACCATGACGAGGTGCGCTACATTTTAAACCACAGTGAAGCCAAGGTTCTTGTGTTTGCGGGTGTGTATCAGGCGGATATCGACCGTATTGCTGGGGATCTCACCGCGACTCGTACTGCGGTTTGCCTGGATGGCTTGGAGAACAAGCGACACGGGAATTCTTTCACGGTGCTTGATTATCGCGAGCTGTTGGACTGTGGGGACGCCGCCGAATGGATGGCGCCGGTGGATGGAGACGACTTGGCTTGGCTTTTTTATACATCGGGTACCACGGGGCGACCCAAAGGGGCGATGTTGACGCACCGCATTCTTCTGCTGGTCGCTCTGAACGCCTGTGCAGACATTTATCCGTTTGCGCACGACGACATCGGGCTGCATGCGGCACCGCTTACCCATGGCTCAGGCATCTATGCACTTCCCATAATTGCGAAGGGGGGTACGAACGTGATCCTCGATGCCCCCCGCTTTGATCCGGAAACGGTGTTCGCTTCCATTGAAAAACACCGGGTCACCGTGCTTCCGTTTATGGCCCCGACCATGGTGAAGCGCTTGATTGAATCCGAAGCGCGCACCACATACGACTTGCGAAGCTTGCGATGCATCGTCTACGGCGGCGCACCGATGTACGTGGAGGATCTGGTCGCAGGATTGAAGGTCTTCGGACCGGTGTTTGCTCAGGTTTATGGGCAAGGGGAATGTCTGATGACGATTACCGGTCTCAGTCGGGAAGAGCACGACCTGAATCATCCTGCACGCCTTGCCTCTGCTGGTACTCCCCGTTTGGGGGTACAGGTGTGCATTCAAGATTCGGATGGCAACGCGTTACCCCCGGGGACCGTCGGCGAAATTACCGTTCGAAGTGACCTTGTGATGAAGGGATACTGGCGCAATCCGGAGGCTTCTGCCGAGGCGATGGTGAACGGGTGGTTGCGTACAGGAGATATCGGGTACATGGACGAGCAGGGCTACCTGTATATCTTGGATCGGACCAAGGACATGATTATCAGCGGTGGAAACAACATCTACCCTCGCGAGGTGGAAGAAGTTTTATTGCGTCATCCAGCTGTACAAGAGGTTTGCGTTTTCGGTGTCCCGGATGCGGAATGGGGCGAGGCGGTCAAGGCCATGGTTGTCTTGAGGCATGGGCACGCGGTTACAGAAGACGAGTTGATTGCGTTTTGTCGAAGTCAGCTGGCAAGTTACAAGAAGCCTCGGTCGGTAGACTTTGTCGAGGAGCTCCCAAAAAACGCCTACGGGAAGGTGCTCAAGCGTGACCTCCGCGCCAAGTACTGGGAAGGGCAGACACGCATGGTGTAGGTATGTATCTCAAGAGGCCGGGGGATGAGGATGTTGACGTGGCCGAGTGCATGACTGCTTCAGCATCACTGAACGGATGGATCTCGAACGGGAGGGGAGGAAGTCCTGTGAACAAAATCCGGGTCCTATTTGCCAGCATGGCTGGTTCAATCATTGAGTGGTACGATTTCTACCTGTATGGTTCAGCAACCGGCTTGATTTTTTCGACGCAATACTTTCCATCGCACGATCCAGCCATCTCACTGATTCTCGCCTTTTCCACCTTCGGTGCCGGTTACGCCGCTCGGCCTATCGGTAGTGTGTTATTCGGTCACCTCGGGGATAGGCTGGGGCGAAAGGCGACGCTCATTTATACGCTGGTCGGCATGGGATGCAGTTCAACGCTCATTGGTCTTCTTCCCACGTACAAGCAAATCGGTTTGCTTGCCCCAATCTTATTAGTGACGTTGCGGCTGATCCAGGGGATTTCCTTGGGGGGTGAATGGGGCGGAGCCATCCTCTTGGCAACAGAATACGCGCCGAAAGGAGTTCGTGGGCTTTATGGTTCGATTCCACAACTCGGGGTTCCTATCGGTTTGGTCACTGGGACATTAAGTTTTTCACTCCTCAGTCACTTGGGCACCAACGACCAGTTTATGACATGGGGATGGCGGATTCCCTTCCTCTTCAGTGTGGTGCTCGTAAGTTTAGCCATCTGGATCCGGAGTGGTATAGAGGAAACGCCCGTCTTTCAGGTGCAGAAGGAACGTGGCGATATCGCACGGCTGCCCATCGTTGAAGTCATCCGCAGCGATTGGAAAAACGTACTACGTGCCATCGGGTTGAAACTCGGTGACGGGTTCTTCAACGTGTTCTCCATGTCCTATGTGCTTACGTTTGCTACCGTATACTTAGGCTATTCTCGTAACACTGCTTTAAACGCCCTGACCATCGGTTCCGCTATCATGCTCGTCACCATCCCGATGGTGGGTTACATTTCCGATTTTGTCGGCCGGAAACGCATCTATATCGGGGGATTGATTCTTCTATTCCTTCTTTCGGTTCCTTATTTTTCGTTGATTGGCAAAGGGGCCGGCTGGTTTCACTTGATGCAGGCGGTCATGCTTGGAGTCATCTGGGCGGCGATTTTCTCTACACAGGGGACGCTTTTCTCCGAACTGTTTCCGGCTCGAGTCCGTTATACTGGTCTATCGGTTGGTTACCAGATCGCCGCAGCCATTGTTGGTTTTGGCCCACTGATGTGGACATCCATGGCCAAGGCGTATGGTCCATCGCCGTGGAAATTTGGTGGGTTCATGATGGTAGGGCTTGCTCTCAGCCTCACATTAAGCCTGTTTGCGTCTGGGACGAGACGTATGGCCTACTCGCGTACGAGGGACCCAGAAATCTCTACGAATTCATAGATCCACGATGAGCCTCGTCGTAGTGAACCGCTCTCCAGTGGAAATTGAAACATCCTTTCGGTACGAAAAATTGTGAGCCGCAAGGTGCCTTCGACCTTGCGGCTCAAGAATTAGGTGACCCTTCTCGTCATCAACCCTGATCAATGCTTCTTCTGAAACGCCCGCATGAACTCTGCCAAGCGTTCACAGGATGACACTTCCACGGCGTTGTAGAGCGAGGCTCGGAAGCCACCGACAGAGCGGTGTCCGGAAAGCCCGGAAAGCCCAGCTTCTTTCGCCTCGTTTAGAAACGCAGTCTCCAACTCCTTGGAGGCCAACCTGAATGTCACGTTCATCTGCGAGCGGCTCTCCGGATCAACAACGCCCTGGTAGAACCCATCGCTGTCGTCGATGGCTGCATACACGAGGTCAGCCTTCACTTTGGCTCTGCGTTCCATTTCCTGCACGCCGCCTTCTTCTTCCACCCATGCCAGGACACGCTCTACGGCGTGCACGGCAAACACCGGCGGCGTGTTGTACTTGGAATCGTTCTTCAAGTGCGTTGCATATTGCAAAATCTTGGGGACGCCGCTTGTCGACAGGCTTTCCACCCAATCCTTGCGGACAATCACCACCGTGACGCCGGCGGGGCCGAGGTTTTTCTGCGCGCCCGCGTAAATCAGATGGAAGTTCTGCACTGGGATGGGTCTCGACAGAATGTCGCTGGACATGTCTGCGACGAGCGGCGCTGACGTTTCGGGGAAGGTTCTCCACTGAGAGCCGACAATGGTTTCGTTGGATGTGATGTGAACGTACGCATCGTCTGGTGACGCAATGTCTGCGGAGAGACTTGGAATGGACCGATAGCCGACTTCCTTGCTGCTCGCCGCCACGCGTACCTTGCCCACCCGGCCTGCTTCATCGTACGCTTTCTCCGACCACTGTCCTGTCAACACGTACGCGCCGGTTCGCCCTTCTTGCAGAAAGTTCATGGGAATCATGGCAAATTGCAGGCTCGCGCCACCCTGCAGGAACAGGACGTCGTGTGTGTCGGGAATGTCGAGCAATCGTCGCAATCGCTCTTTCGCGCGCTCTTGAATCTGTTCATACGCGGGGCTTCTGTGACTGATTTCCAATACGGACAAGTTCAAATCGCCGTACTCTGCAGCATCCTTGCTGATTTGCTCAAGCACCGGGCCAGGAAGAGGGCCTGGACCAGCGCCGAAGTAATCCTTCCGAAGCTTCGTCTTCACTGTGTTCATCGTCTCCACCTCCGCGTTACAGTTCAATGGACCGGACTTGCACAAGATCTGGGATTTGGCGGACGCGTTCCACAATATCGGCCGGAATCGCTTTGTCGACACTCAGCAGCATGACCGCGTCGCCACCCTGTTCGTGCCGACCCACTTGCATCCCCGCAATATTGATAGCGGCATCGCCAATCAGCGTGCCAATCTTGCCAATCATACCAGGTTTGTCGCGGTGCAGGGTGTACAGCAGGTTGCCTTCTGGGGCGACGTCAATTCGAAATCCGTCAATTTCCACAATTTTGGGGCCATAGCCGTTGTACAGGGTACCGGAGACGGTATGCTGTTCTTCCTTCGTTGCGGCAGTGACGGAAATCATGTTGGTGAAGACTTTGCTGGATTGCCGCACTTCCCGCACATGAATGCCTTTCTCCTTAGCCACGACGAGGGCATTGATGAAGTTCACTTCGTCCGCGTACGTCTGTGCGAGCAAGCCCTTGAGGACGGTGCGTGTCAGCAAGGACACGTCGTGGTTCGCAATGTCCCCGGAATACGTGATGTCCACCTGTACACTTGGATGGAGCAGGAGCTGACCGACGAATTTGCCCAGTTTTTCACCAAGGGTCAGGTAGGGTTGAAGATTGCGCTTTTGTTCCTCCGTCATGGACGGCAGGTTCACCGCATTGCGGAAAGGCTTGTCAGTAAGAATGTTCACAACTTCCTCTGCGACGGCAACGGCCACCAGAGATTGTGCTTCTACCGTGGACGCACCGAGGTGGGGAGTCAGGATGACGTTCTCACATGCTCGCAACGGGTGATCCGCAGGCAACGGCTCTTGTTCAAACACATCCAGGGCGGCACCTGCGACCTTGCCGATTTGCAGTGCCTCCACAAGCGCTTTTTCGTCGATGATGCCACCGCGCGCGCAGTTGATAATGCGTACTCCGGGCTTCATCTTGTCGAACGCGTTGACGTCGAGGAGGTGGTGTGTCTCCTTCAGCAGCGGCGTATGGACCGTAATAAAGTCAGCATTGGCAATCGCTTCATCGAGGGTCACGCGTTGAATGCCGAGAGACTCTGCACGTTCGTCGGTGAGGTATGGATCGTACCCGAGGACGTTCATCTGAAAGGCGAGCGCACGCTTTGCTACCTCAGTGCCAATGCGCCCCATACCAACGACGGCCAGCGTTTTGCCGCGGAGCTCCACGCCCACAAAGCGTCCCCGAGACCATTTGCCGTCGCAGACGGAAACGTACGCCTGTGGAATGTGCCGTGCTAGAGCCAGCAACATGGCGAGTGTGTGTTCGGCTGCCGCAATTGTGTTTCCGTCCGGCGCGTTCACCACAACCACGCCTCGGCGCGTCGCAGCGTTCACATCAATGTTGTCAACGCCGACACCCGCCCTGCCGATGGCTCTCAGCTTGGCTCCGGCCGCAATGACTCTGTCTGTGACCTGGGTCTGGGAGCGGACGAGGAGGGCGTCTGCATCCGCGATTTCCTGCAGCAGCTCGGATTCGGAGAGTCCCGTCCGGACCACGATGTCGATGTTTCCGAGACGACGTAGCACTTGCAGACCTTCTTCAGCGATTTCGTCCGTGACCAGGACTTTCACAGTGACTCCTCCTTTGTATACATAGCGCATGATATACAAAACCTGGGCACGCTTCTGTAAAGAGGCGCCCAGGCGGTCGGCGAAATGTGTCATTTTGCACTCCCCGAGGGTACTCCCTCATGTTCCGCCAGTCGTGCAAAACGTAATGTTCTGAACGTTTGTAGTTAGCTTAGTCTGCCTATTGAAATGTGTCAAGAGGCAGACGCTGGCGTCGTCTATCAAAATTGCGTTTCTATGCCGAATGTAACAGAAATGATAGAATTTCGCGAACCTAACATCTGATGTTGGAACTCAAACATCCGCCCACACATATGATCCAGCACGTCAGATCACTGGTGCTGGTGGTTGTATGAATGACAACGAATTGCGTCTTGGTATTGCGCTTTGTGGAGCCGAACTGGCAGGAACTCTGCACGTCGGTGTTCTGTTTGCACTCGAGCGACTCGGAATACGACCGACACACATTGCAGGCACGAGTGCGGGTGCCTTGGTTGCCTCGATGTACGCTCATGGATACAGATTCGATGATTTTAGAAGAGCTGTGAAAAAATTCCCGGGTCTGTTGCTCTTGGACTATGGGTTTCCTATGGTATCGTCGATGTCAAATCTGGTTCGGCACGCTTGGAAAGGGAAGGACGTCTCCGCACCGAACGGAGTCTTTCGGGGTAAACGACTGCAACGATATGTGAAACGGATTCACCACAATCGATTACCCAAACTTCCCTACTACGTGGTCGCTACAGACTTGTACACGACAAACACTGTCACATTCACGAATGATTCTCACTGCATTCAAAAGGGATATGCGGAACAAAGCACTGACCTTATCAAGGAGATTTGCGGTAGCTGTTCGATTCCAGGTTTGTTCACACCTATAAATACAGGAAATGGATGCTTGTCGATGGCGGCGTACGTGAGACGGTGCCGATATCCATTCTCCGTCAAGTCGGTTGCAACAAAATCATCGCGATTGACGTACAAAACATATCTCAAAATTGGTATCCAGTCACCATGGTGGATGTATTAAAACGTTCATTGGTGGCGCTGATAGATGAATCTACGGACAGCAGTCATTTGCAAGGGGACGATGTTCTCGTCATCAAACCAGACGTAAAAAGGACGTCGTGGTGGTCGTGCCGCAAACCCATGAAGAGCAACATTGACCTCGGATATCAGCATGTACTGAATATGCGCCAACAAATCTTTGACTTTCTGTCCGTCAAACAGAACTCGACGCCTATCCAGCGATGTGCAAAATAACGTTCATAAAAGCAGCCTGGGACACCCAAGGCACAATTGCAACATTATGCGCCCACCAGTCCGACTGGTGGGCGCCATGTTATCGAGTGAGCTTGCCACGGAGTTGGTGCACTGTCGTGTGCAACGCCTGGACGAAACGTGGAATATCCTCCGCGTGCGTTTCTCGTCCGAGACTGATGCGCAGCGATCCGTGAATGTAGCGCGGGTCAACACCCATGGCCTGCAACACGGCAGAGGGTTCCGCTGTACCGGCCGAACACGCCGAACCCGCCGAGACGTGCACCCCCATCCGGTCAAGTTCCAACAGCACGGCCTCTCCTAACACATCTGCCAAACAGATGTGCAGCACGTGCGGAAGGGTGGGCCATCCACTCACGGTATGAAGCACATCGGGCACGTGCAAGGCAATCTCGTCGGCCAGTTGGTCTCGCAACGCGGACAGCCGCTTTGACTCCTGCGCCAATTCACCCAACGCCAAGTCCAACGCAACCGCGGCTCCGTGAATCGCTGGTACATTTTCTGTGCTCGACCGCAGCCCGCGTTCCTGCCCGCCACCAAACAGAATCGGTTGTAGTTTCGCTCGACGGGTGGCAATGAGAATGCCCAACCCTTTGGGTCCGTAAAACTTGTGGGCGGAGCAGGTGAGCAAATCCACACCCAGTTGTCGAAACGACACCGGGATCTTTCCGACGGCCTGAACGGCATCGGTGTGCACCAGTATGCCACGTGGCCGGCACAACGCAGCAATGTCTGCCACCGGTTGCAGTGTTCCCACCTCGTTGTTCGCCATCATCACAGACACCAACTTGGTGTTGTCGCGAAGGGCCTTTTCCAGGTCCGACACCCGGATGACGCCGCTCTCTGGAACGGGGAGCCACGTGACGTCTACTCCTAGCCTCTCCAGCCGTCGAAAACAGTTCTTCGCCGCAGGGTGCTCGAGCTCGCTTGTGATGACGTGGATGCCATCCCCAGATGCGGTGGGGGTCTGCAAGTATTCTGCCAGGGCGCCGAAGATGGCCAAGTTGTTGGCCTCAGTCCCGCTTGACGTGAAGATCACTTCCGTCGGCTTAGCGTCCAGACACTGTGCGATGCGAGCGCGGGCGAGCTCCACCGTCTGCTTCGCTTTCCGGCCTTCTTCGTGCAAGCTGGACGGATTGCCAAACTGTGTTTCGTAGACGCTAACCATTTCTCGCAATACTTCCGGGCGCAGCGGGGTGGTGGCGCAGTAATCCAGGTAGAGCGTATCCATAGCTCCGATTCTCCTCGTTACGCGATGGTAAGCATTTTGTCCAACGCGAGTTTTGCGAATTCGGCGACTTCACTCGGCACTTGAATCTGATTGACAACTTCGCCGCGGCAGAGTGATTCCAGTGCCCAGGTCAGGTGTTCCGGGGAAATGCGCGACATCGTCGTACACGGGCAGACAATCGGATTGAGACTGAGGATGGTCTGCTCCGGGTGCTGTTTTGCCAACCGGTGCACCAGGTTCACTTCTGTACCGATGGCCCAGACCGTACCCGGTTTGGCTGCTTCGACTTGGGCGATGATGTACTCGGTCGATCCGAACATGTCCGCCGCCGCGACCACGTCGTGGTTACACTCGGGGTGAACCAGTACTTGAATCTCAGGGTACTGCTTTCGCAGTGCCTCCACCTGCGCGACATTGAAACGCTGATGTACGGAACAGAAACCCTTCCAGAGGATGACCTTCACGTGCTGCGGCGTTTGGCCTGGGAGCCACTCGAACTGACCAGTCTGCTGGTTGTAGACGACAAGTTCCTTGTCCGTCATGCCCATGTCCAGTGCCGTATTGCGGCCCAGGTGCTCGTCTGGGAAAAACAGCACGCGTTCACCTTGTGCAAGCGCCCAGGTCAGGATTTTCCGGGCGTTGGACGAGGTACAAACGGCGCCCCCATGGCGTCCGCAGAACGCTTTTAAGACAGCTGCGGAGTTCACGTAGGTGATGGGCACTGTGGTGCCCCCGAAGACGTCCGTGACCGTTTCCCAACACTCGTCCACCTGGTCTGGGTTTGCCATGTCCGCCATCGAGCAGCCAGCGTTGAGATCTGGCAAGACAACTACCTGTTCCGGCCCAGTCAAGATATCGGCGGTTTCCGCCATGAAGTGTACGCCGCAAAACACGATGTACTTGGCCGTCGTGTTTTGCGCTGCGAGCCGTGCCAATTTAAACGAGTCACCGGTGAGGTCTGCGAACTGGATCACTTCATCCCGTTGATAGTGATGCCCAAGGATCAGCAGATCTTGGCCGAGCGTGGCTTTCGCTTGGGCAATTCGCGCTTGCCACTCAGACGCAGATAACCCCATGTATTCTTTCGGCAATCCAGTTTGGATGGGTATGGTTGCAGTCGTCACGATATCTACCTCCATGTTGGTCAGTTTCTAATGGGTAGGGACCGTCGCATACGTACATGGTTGTTGCAGTCGAGTGTCCACGCAGTCCAGTGCCGACTCCGTCTTAGGAAAATCGGATCGATAGTGGGCGCCGCGGCTTTCTTCGCGCAACAGCGCGCTCTGGACAACGAGCAGCGCCGTGTACACTGCTGCAGCGTGGGGGTACCTATCCTGCAACGCAAGTAAGTTGGACAACCCATGCTGCAGTTGAGCGCCGTCTCGGACGATGCCTGCACATGTCCACATCACGTCCTGTACTTGGCTCAGTAACTCGGGTGGAGGTGTGGTAAATCTTGTCACTGGTTGTAGCGAATCGGGTGCCTCAAGCGGCATTTCCTCCGTGTCCTGTAATACGAGCGACAATTGGTGCGCCATCACCAGACATTCGAGCAGTGAGTTGCTCGCCAGCCGATTCGCTCCATGCAAGCCGGTGCTGGAGACTTCGCCAACCGCGTACAATCCGGGAACACAGGTTTCACCGGCCAGTGTGGCTTCCACGCCGCCCATCATGAAGTGGGCAGCTGGAGCAACCGGCAGCAAGTCGCGCTCTGGGTTGTAGCCGCGCGCCAGGCAGCCGTTGAAAATGGTAGGGAACCGCGCCTGAAAGTCGTCCACCTTCCGTGCATCCAGGTACACAGGTTCGCCGCGTTGCAAGGATTCATAGATGGTTCGAGCAATAACGTCGCGCGGAGCCAGGTCTTGCATGGGGTGGAAGGCCATCAAGCGGCGACCATCCCTGTACACCAAGTGCGCCCCTGCGCCGCGAACCGCTTCTGAGATGAGAAAGCGTGGATTACAGTCCGCGTCGAGCGCGGTTGGATGAAACTGGACAAACTCAAGGTTTCGAACGGTTGCACCCACCGAGTGCGCTAAGGCAATACCGTCTCCGGTGGAACCCGGAGGGTTGGTTGTCCGCGCATACAGCTGTCCAGCTCCTCCTGTGGCCAGAACAGTCCCGCGGCGGGCACGTATCCACAGCTCTTCACCGCTGTTCGCATCCGTTGCGAGCACACCTGCGACGCGCCCGTTGGCATCGACAAGTAAACTATTCACGGCGTGGTGGTTGAGATGAACGATGTTCAGCTCGTCACCAAGGCGTGCGTGGAGACTCAACATCACGTTTTTCCCGCTCGCATCTCCCCCGGCGTGCAGGATGCGCCGCCGAGAGTGTGCCCCTTCCAATCCCAACGAGAGGCGCCCTGTCTTGCCATCCACATCAAACGACACGCCTAGGCGCTCAAGCCAGCGCACCCTATCTGGTGCTGCGCCTGCCACATCCGCTACCACAGCGGGATGGCACAGCCCGTGTCCCGCGTTCAACGTATCCGCCACGTGGAGTTCTACGCTATCCCCGTGGTCGACGGCGGCGGCGATGCCTCCCTGCGCCCAGTAGGAATTGCAGCCTGTGACAGGCTCTTTGGAGACAACGGCGACGTCACCCCATTGGCACAGTTCCAGGGCGGCGGCGGTGCCTGCCAGTCCACAGCCGACAATGACGAAGTCAAACGCGAGGCGGTTCATTTCCATCCCTTCTTTCTCCAGCGGTCACGCCTTGCGCCCCGTCAATGGTGATATCAAGCCCCACGTCGACACTGGTGGCACCATGAGTGAGCGCACCCATGGAGATGTAATCGACTCCAGTATTTGCAACGGCACGCAGCCGCTCGACACTCATATTTCCGGACGCCTCCAGGGGCACTTTGCCTGCGGTCATTCGAACCGCTTGCTCCATGGTGGGGCAGTCCATGTTGTCCAGCAAAATCATGTCTACATCGCACTGCAGCGCTTCTTCCAGCTGGGACAGGGTGTCTACTTCCACTTCGACGCGAGTGGAAATGCTGGCGTACAGTCGCGCGCGGCGCACGGCTTCCCGGACGCTGCCGGCCAGGGCGATGTGGTTGTCCTTAATGAGTATCATGTCGTCGAGCCCGAATCGGTGGTTGTGGCCGCCACCCATTCGCACTGCGTACTTTTCGAGCGTTCGCCACCCCGGGGTCGTCTTCCGGGTATCGAGAAGCTTGGCCTTCGTGCCTTCCAGTTCCGCAACCGCTCGTGCAGTGGCCGTCGCAATACCCGTAAGGCGGGCGAGAAAGTTCAGCGCCGTGCGCTCACCGGACAGCACGGAGAGGGCGGGGCCTTCCACCTGACACACGAGCGCCTTCTCAGACAGGTGCGTGCCGTCCGATATGGCAGGAATCACCTGCACGCGGGGATCGAGCGTTTGAAATACGGCCTGTACCACAGGCAACCCCGCGACCACGGCTGGCTGCTTGATGTAGATGGCTGCAGCGGCACTCCACTCAGGGTCCATGATGGCTTCCGATGTCTGATCTCCACGGCCGATGTCTTCCTGCAATGCAAGTCGAATCAAACGATATACAGAATCTAATAGAATCACCAGAACACCTCCCGGCGGTGAATCAAGCAATCGAATTTGTATGAACATGTGTATATACACTTGTAACCTCAACTAATGTACACCCTGGATGCGAAAATGACCAGACTTTGTCGACATCGAATGTGCTGCCATTCGAATTTTCAATGGGAGGCAGACGACTTCCGATGAACCACAATGGGGGAATTCACTATGATAAACGTGACAGCTAGCGAAACGGGGTGTTGTTGTGGAGCATGAAAAACGATTGGTCCAACAGCAATTTGGAAAAACGGCGGCGTCGTATGTAGCGAGCCGTACGCATGGTGATGAGGCATCGCTATCTCAACTGATTCAGATGCTCCATCCACAAGCGACGTGGATTGGCCTCGATATCGCCACAGGCGGTGGACATCTGGCGGGAGCCCTGGCTCCTCATGTCACCTGGATGTTTGCGACAGACATCACGCCGGACATGTTAGCCGCTGCAAGAGGTCACCTGACAAAAAACGGGTGCACCAATGTGGGATATGTGGTAGCAGATGCGGAGCAACTCCCGTTTCTGGAGGACAGTTTTGACGTAGTCACGTGCCGCATTGCAGCACATCACTTCCCGAACCCAAAGGCGTTTGTGGCAGAGGTCCGCAGAGTGTTAAAACCAGGTGGTCGGTTTCTGTTGGTGGACAACGTGGCTCCAGAGGATGACGACTGCGCGCAGTTTCTCAACACGTTTGAAAAGATGCGCGACATCAGCCACGTACGGTGTTTGAAAGTCTCGGAGTGGACTGGAGTGTTCCAGGAACAAGGTTTGACTGTGGTTCGGCAGGAGCAGAAGAGAAAAACACTGGAGTTTGAGCCGTGGATGGAACGCATGGCTGAGAGCGAGGAGCACAGGCAGGCGGTTGAGCAGTATCTGCTACAGGCAACCGAAAAGCAGAAACAAACATTTTCCATTGATGTCTCTGAAGGAAGAGTTTCGCAATTTGCGATGGACGAATGGGCGGTTGTTTGTGAAGGATAGCGGATATCCAGAGGGGGCCAGTGGCCCCTTCACGAATTACGACGGATTCAGGTCGGACAGCGTGTCTTGCGCATCCGCAAGCTCCGCGCGTGCCTCTTCAAGCGCTTGTTTGTTGTCGGAGTTCACAGCGGATTCCACGGCGTTACCGGCCTTCTCGACGGCATTCGAAGCTTGATCTACCGCGGTGTCGGTCGGATGGGACTCCGCCTGGTGAACTGCCCGCGTCGCTTTGGCGACAGAAGCCTGAGCCTGGGAGAGTGGGCTTTGCGACTGCATGCTGGTTGATTCCTTCGCCAATTCTCACCGCTCCTTTCCATGGACTGCTTCAGTTCCTTAATGTGAGCAGGAATGGTCATTTTATGTGCTCACATGGAGATCCCACTTTGGCGGGAGCGGTTTCGACGGAAGTGTAACGCCAGAATGGCTACGTCATCGGTGTGCCAACATCCATTGGAGAATGTCTGCAGCGACCTCGTCGCGATTCAGCTCGTTGAGCATCTCATGGCGCCCATCCCGGTACAACTTGACGGAGACGTCTGAAAATCCAGCGTTGTAGAGTTGGCGGACGTACTTCCGCACGCCCTTCCCGTGTCCGCCCACCGGATCTTTCTCTCCAGAGAAAATGAACATTGGGAGGTCTTTCGGCGTGTTGGCCAGCGTTCGCGCGGACAGTGCCTCCATCAAACCGGCATAGAAGTGGTAGAACGATTCGTTGGTAAACGGCTGTCCACAATACGGGTCTTGGGTGTAGCGGTCGACTTCATTGGCGTCGCGGGACAGCCAGTCGAAATCGGTTCGAGTGGGTTTGAACGATTGGTTGTACCTGCCAAAGACCAAGCGGTTTAGACTTTTGCTGCGCGCGGTGAATCCTTTGGAACGCATCTTTCGTTTGGCGAGGTGCATGCCGACACGTACCGCTACGCGAGGAGGAGACCCGGTCCCGGAAAGGATGGCGCCTGCCACAGTGTCTCCGTACTTTCCGAGGTACAGCCGCACGAGGAAGGAGCCCATGCTGTGGCCCAATACATACACAGGTAGGGCCTGGTGTCGCGTACGAATCACGTCGTTCACTGTCTTGATGTCTTCGGCCATGCGCCGGAACCCGTCAGGACCAATGTCCCCAAGCAACTCGGGGGATGGCGCCGTCTGCCCGTGCCCACGCTGGTCGTGCCCGTATACGACATAGCCATGTTCTGTTGCGCACGCAGCAAGTCGGGCGTACCGGGCGGCCGTCTCGCTCATGCCGTGGACAATGTGCAAAATCCCAACGGGGGAATCCTCGTCGGGGGACCACTGATAGACAAACAGCTTCTGACCGTCCCAGGTCGGAACGGTAAAGGTCTGTTCCTGCACAGAGGGCACCTCCTCGCTATGAACGGTCATGTCTGGATTGGTCGTACGTTGACGCTGCCGTTAAAAATTCGAATCTCTACGATGAATTATACGAGTGACTGAGATATGATGCTATCAAGGAATGAAGGGGGCGTAGTGGTGTATTCAACCATCCTGTTTGATATCGACGGTGTCATGTTGAGCGAAGAGCGGTACTTTGACGCATCTGCACTGACCGTGTACGAGATGCTGTGTAGCGACGACTGGTTGGGGCTCCGTGTCGACGGACTGCCGGATTTCACGGTGCAACCAGATGATGAACACATCCAGCACATTCGATCCACGGTCTTTGCGAACGACGCTGTGCTGGACACCATGAAGTCGGCCGGTGTCAATGCAAACTGGGATATGGTGTACTTGCAGTTCATGTACCAGTGGTACCGTTTGCTGCGAGAGGTGTCAATCTCCAAGCCGCACTGGCGGCAGGTTCGGGATGCGCTGGACGAGTCCTGGGGACACGAGTCCATTCGCGCGGTGGGTTCGATTTTGAGAGAACACGGGTGCAGCATCCAGCCAGAATCGTTCGCAGCGTTCTCTCAACGTTTTGGAGATTGTGCCGATAGGGCGGCGATGTTCACGAAGATTGAACAGTGGTTTGCCGAATTGTTCGAATCCGAAGGGCAGCTGGCTGACGACTTGCAGACCGTGTACGACCTCGGTGTCGACGTGTTTCAGGCCTGGTACTTGGGTGACGAATACAGCGCGGGGCCTGCCGTCGGAAAACACGGGTTCGTCCAGCAGGAAATCCCGCTCGCAGCGCCGGAATCGCTTGCTGCGCTGTTTGAACTCTGTACCAAAACGGGTGCCACCTTGGGCGTCGCGACCGGGCGTCCGCAGATTGAAACGGAAGTACCGTTTCACGTGTACGGGTGGGAACGGCACTTCCCGAAAAATCGGATCACGACTGCCTCAGACGTGCGCCAAACGGAGCAGCGGTACCCGCATTTGCGGCCCTTGTCGAAGCCGCACCCTTTCTCCTACGTGAGAAGTTGGCTCGGCACCAACGCTGAATCCGCTCTTGCACAGACGTTACCGCTTCCGACCGAAGTGGGCCAAAGCATTCTCATCGTCGGCGACTCGGTGGCGGACTGGAAAGCTGCCAGGTCCATGGGGTGTCACTTTGCCGCTGTGTTGACGGGGCTGACCGGCGCGCAAGCTCGTCAGACGTTCGAACAACTGGGGTGTGAGTACATTCTTAACAACGTTCTCGACCTCGCACAGGCGTTACACCTCTAGGCGCTCTTGCTCGACGAAGTAGCGCTCCTTGATTTCCTCCGCGACTTCGTCAATGCGGTCTGACACTTGCGGGATGCCAAATCCTACATACAGTGGTGAAGTGACGAAGCGAGGCACTATTTTCACGCGCCACTCGCCATGTAACCCATAGAAAAACAGATTGTAACTGTTGCAGTTTCGGCTGAAGTGATTCATGATGTAGTGCACCGCGATTTGCGTGAAATCGGCGCAGTCATCGAGATATCGAAGGTCGTCCAGAAGGACGTTGAATTCTACAAATCCGACGCGCGGCAGGGTGGATACGTTCAACTCCACCCCTTGCCGCTTGGCGATGACAATTCCCGTGAACTGCGACTCTTCCACATGTTGCATGGCGTCCACATACTTCAATCCGACAATCTGCATGTGTGGGTGACGAATGGTTCCGCCCGAGTACGGTCCGTGATTCTTGTAAAACAGGACGGAGGCGTAGTCCCCGCTGTCGGACATGTCCTGCCATTTCGCGAATGCGAAACGGAACAGGCGATGCAGGTGATCCGGCGTGTACAGGGACAGGTCGGAGTCACACTCATGGGTTTCAATGATGACGGTTTGCAACGTATCTTCCAGCACCGGATACTTGTTTTTCAACCAAATGATATTGCCCTCTTCTGCGAGAATTCCAGACAGTTGAGAACGGTTACAAAATGGACACGCGGTCTCGCGATTCACGATGCTTTCTGGCTTTTGCCGTCCGATGTGCGAGTTAAAGCGCAGGTGTGTGTTCGAAGACATCCAGATTCCTCCCTGTCCGCGCGGATGACCCTATTATACCTTCATCGATTTGAGTGCCGATCCACTTTCGTGGTATGGGCAAGGTCTGCGCATCGCATAGATTCTCTCTGGCGCGCAGACACTACAACGCATGCGGCCAGGCAAAAGCGGGTCCAAACGGTCAATTTTTCATGGCTTTCTCGTGACATTTTCGTGGCGGTCACCATCATGGATGGTCAAAACATTTGTGTGCTATGATCCATTGCGGTACTTTTATAGCAGAGGCCAGCGTGTCGCAAGATGTCTGAGTATGTTGTGCGAACAGGCGAAAAAACTCGGACACGCCTTGTAGAGCCGTTGACTGTAGCGGTGAATGTATTCGGTGAAGGAGAGCTCCAGCCATGAACGAAGCCGTGCAAACAATAGAAGGTTGGTACACATATCACGATTTTCGCAAAGTGAATTGGTCTGCGTGGAAGGCCGCGAGTGCGTCGGATCGTCGACAAGCGTTGGACGAGCTGCTCAGCTTGTCTAGAGAATTCGCGGATGACGCAAAAAACAAGCGGGGGGCCTACGGACAGTACGCCATTGCAGGGCACAAGGCAGATTTGCTATTCTTGCACATGCGCCCCACCCTCGATGAGCTCAATGAGGTCAAGGCCCGCTTCCAAAAAACGCGGTTTGCGGATTACACGACGGATTCGTACTCTTACGTGTCCATCGTCGAACTCAGCGCATATTTGGCCAAGCCGGGGGTGGATGTCGACTCCGACCCGTACCTGCAGAGCAGACTAAAGCCTACGCTTCCAGATACACAGTACGTGTGCTTCTATCCAATGAACAAGCGCCGTCAAGGCGAGGACAACTGGTACATGTTGTCGCTGGAAGAACGTCGGGAAATGATGAAGAGCCACGGCCTGATTGGGCGGAGTTATGCAGGTAAGGTGACGCAAATCATCACAGGGTCAGTCGGTCTGGACGACTGGGAATGGGGTGTCACCCTCTTCAGCGAGGATGCATTGCAGTTTAAGAAATTGGTGTACGAGATGCGCTTTGATGAAGCGAGTGCGCGGTTTGGTGAATTTGGACCGTTCCTCGTTGGAAACAAGTTGACGGACGCAGCCTTGGAACGTTTGCTGCAAGTATGACGACAACATTGGAACAGACAGGTGAATGTACAGTGAACGACCGAGACACACAAGCGTACCAAGTGCTCTTGTACTACAAGTACGTGAAGATTGATAACCCTGAGGAATTCGCGAAAGACCACTTGGAGTTCTGCAAGGCAGTGGGTCTGCGTGGGCGAATCCTCGTGGCGCACGAAGGCATTAACGGAACGGTGTCGGGCACGGTGTCGCAAACCGGACAGTACATGATGCACATGCATGCGGATCCGAGGTTCCGCGACATGGAATTCAAAATCGAGCCGACCAACGGACATGTATTCAAGCGCTTGTCTGTGCGGCCCAGGAAGGAAATTGTGCATCTTGGACTCGAAGACGATATCGACCCGAATCAGTTAACGGGCAAGTACCTCGAGCCGAAAGAGTTCTACGAAATGCTGAACCGCGAGGACGTTATTGTGCTCGATGCTCGGAACGACTACGAATATGACATCGGTCACTTTAAAGGGGCGATTCGCCCGAATGTCAGGACGTTTCGTGAGTTACCCCAGTGGATTCGGGAGAACCTCACACAGTACAAAGATAAGAAGGTCATCATGTACTGTACGGGCGGCATTCGGTGCGAAAAACTGTCTGGTTTTCTGTTGCGCGAGGGATTTCAGGATGTTTCGCAGCTGCACGGGGGCATCATCCGGTACGGCCAGGATCCCGAAGTGCAGGGGAAAGGGTTTGAAGGCAAGTGTTACGTCTTCGACGAGCGCATCTCAGTGCGCGTCAATCGGTTGGAAGACAAAGTGGTGGGCCAGTGTCATCACTGTGGAAAGCCGGAAGACCGATACATCAACTGTGCTTATCCACCGTGCCACAAACAATACATTTGCTGTGAAGCGTGTGAAACTGAACACGAAGGATTTTGTTCGGACGAGTGCAGAGAACTGGCACTGCAGAGCCAACGGTAACGTTGGCTCTGTTTTGTGTCCAGCATTTTCGTGTGGATTGGCGCGAGTTGAAATATCATGTTCCAATGGGTCAAATGCAAGGTATGTACAATATTCGCGTCATTGCGTTGCCTTCGCAAGCCTCAGAAGATGGACCATCCAAGTTGGCGGAAGAAGTCGGCCAGGAGGTACAACGGAAGCCCTACGACGGTAAAGTAATCTCCGTGGATACCCGTGACAAGGGTAGAACCGAGGCCTTGTATGGCGTACGCTCCCGCCTTGTCCATGGGTTCTCCGCTTTTGACATAGCGAGTGATCTCTTCCCGAATCAGTGGCCGCATGGTCACTTCCGTTCGCGAATGGCTGACCAGCGTCCTCGCATCTGGGATCCGCCAGACACACAGTCCGGTATATACTTCGTGGGTTCGTCCTTGAAGCATCGTCAGCATGTCCTCGGCATGCGCTTCCGATGTAGGTTTGCCCAGGATTTGTCCGTCGAGGACGACGATAGTATCTGCGCCAATGATGACGGTATCACGCTGCGTTGCTTGATACTTCGCTGCGATTGCGGACGCTTTACGGCGGGCCAAAGTCTCGACGAAAGCAGACGGCGGGATCTGTTCTGCAATGTGTTCATCCGCGTCGCTGACCTCGGCCCGAAAGGGTAGGCCGAGCGTACTGAGCAGTTCTTTTCGCCGTGGAGATCCGGAAGCGAGTACAATGTCAGGGTTTGTTGTGGTCACGAGATTTCACCTTGCTTTCGCGCTTCTGTGTTTTATCTTCTCCAGTATACTGCGCAGTAACCAGTGGTCTACACCGGATGAGCCGATGGAGGAACTTGAAGCACCGGAGTTTGGACGACTGGAGTGGCTGATGGGACAGGTAGAAAAGGGGCTGCCCGTGTGCAGCCCCTTTTTCTGGGTGTGTGCGGTTACTTCAGATACTGCTGCGAATCCGATTCATCCGCAATTTCTTCCCGTAGCCCTTCAATGGCCCGTTCTCGGCGGTCGTTTTTGGCTTCCAGCGCCTCGCGGTCCTTCGCGTTCATTTCGTCGCTGTGCGCCTTGAGGAAGTCTTCGGACTCCCGCAGATTTGCCATGGTATTCTGGATATTGTTCGCAATGCGGTCCACATTGTCGCTCCGATCATCCGGCTTTGGCATACAGGCACTCTCCTTCGCGTTGATGGACTGGGGTTGTGGGACTCACAGAACGATATTCTGCGCACCCATCACCGATTTATGTGGGCGTGGACCGTTACTTTTTGGCGGCCTGGGCTCAGAGATCTGAAGTAAGGAGGATACACGGTATTGCAGACGTCTTCACGGCAACGGAAACTACATACGTTAGATGCGGTCGCACTCACCGTTGGAAGCATGGTCGGTGCGGGCATTTTTTCCGTCCTCGCGCTGACGGTGAAGACGGCGGGAGTCTCTGCCATCGCGGCATGGGTACTCGTCGTCGTACTGAGTTTGCCCATGGCCCTGACATTCAGCGACCTAGTCGGCGTCCTCAGTCAGTCAGGTGGTCCCTACGTCTACATCCGGGACAAGTCCAGACCTTGGCTGGGTCTGTGGACGGCCTGGTTGTTTTTCGTGTCTGCCGCGGGAGCGGCGCAAGCGCTGTTCATCGCCCTCACCGGAATGCTCCGGGAGTTGGGGGTGCACCATGTGTTCGGGTGGAGCAGTCTCATCGTACTGATATTAGCAGGTGTCACGTCTGTGGGCATTCACATGGGCGCCCTCGTTCAACGTGTCCTCACCATCGGCACTGTCGGACTGCTCGTGTTGTGCATTGTCATTGGATGCATGCATCCTACGCAAGTGAGCCTGGCGCGCTCGTCTGATTGGGCCATCCACCTCGGTCTCCCTCGTGATGTGTTGCAGGCTACGTTTTTTGCGTTTTGGACTTATTCCGGTTGGGAGGCGGTTGCGGTACCGTCTGGCGCATACAAAAGTCGGCGTTCTTTGGCCTTTGGAATGATCATTGGGTCTTTGCTGGTCGGCGTACTGTACATCCTTGTAGCCTGTTCCGCCATTGCTTCCGTACCGGTGGACCAGCTGTCGCGCTACACCAACCCCCTGATCTTGGTCGGGCGATTGTGCGGACCGGTTGCGTCGGCAGTGATAGGGTGGGGGGCGTTGGTGGTGGTTGTCGGTTCCCTACTCTCTTGGCTGATTGCCACCACGACACTGGTACAGGCGACGACGCGCGATGGACTACTGCCACTGCCACGCTCGTGGAGATGGTATCGGGGTGAGTACCATCCTCTGGTTCCTTGGGGCATTGCGCTCGTGCTTGTGCTGGGGTCTCGGCTTCCCATCTTCTCTGCCGCGGTGGCGGCTAGTTCGCTGACTGCGCTGATTGGCTATGCTGTCGTCTTTGCGGTCGCCCTATTTGATTCAGAGCCGTGGGGAGGCGTCTTCCGCAATCACGGAAAGCGCAGGGTGTTCGCAGCGCTCTCCCTATTGACGACCGTTCTGTTTATCGTCTTCAGCGGTTGGAACAACGTCTGGCCGGCCCTTGTGTTGGCTCTCTGTGGTGCAGCCCTGTTGTGGTTGCGGAGAAAGTACTGGTCACCGCCTGTTCCATCCATCACGCGTACAGAGCGTACATCATAAATCCCATCGCATGGTTTCGTACCGCTGTACTATCGCTGCTCAGAACGGTATATTAGGGTGGGCTTCGGAATCATCGAAGGGGGATTTATGAGTATGGAAAGATTTTTGCGGGCCATTCCGTTGTCCGTGCAGCACGTGTTTGCGATGTTTGGATCCACAGTGTTGGTGCCGTTCCTCACTGGGCTGGATCCGGGAAGCACACTGGTCGCGAGTGGCCTTGGCACGCTGATTTTTCATTTCATCACGCGAGGGAAGGTGCCGACGTACCTCGGCTCATCGTTTGCATTCATTGCACCGCTCACTCTCTACGTGACAAAGAATCAGTCACCTGGACAAGCTGCGGCAGGTCTCATTGCTGTCTCCGTGGTGTACGCAGTGGTTTCGCTGCTTGTGGCCGCCTTTGGATTCCACCACATTCGCAGGATCATTCCGCCAGTCGTCGTTGGACCGGTCGTTTCCATCATCGGCTTGTCGCTCGCGACCACGGCGGTTACGAACATGGCTGCGAAGCACTGGGATGTCGCTATTGTCAGTCTCGTAGTGGCTATCGTCGCTTCGTTGGCTGGCCCCCGCCAAATGCGGATCATTCCTCTACTGATGGGCATTATTGTTGGGTATCTGTACGCTCTTGCGCGCGGGCTCGTTGATTTTTCCAGCTTGAGTAAAGCACCTGTGATTGCCGTTCCGCACTTTGTGTTGCCGCACTTCACAGGCGACGTGATTCTCGCGATGGCACCGATTGCGCTTGTGACCATCATCGAAGATCTCGGTCACATGTTCGTGTTGAACGAGATCATTCAGCGCGACGTGACAAAGAATCCTGGATTTTCCAGCATTCTGATTGGCAATGGCTTAGCCACAGCCGTGTCCGCGTTAATAGGTGGACCCGCTCAGACAACGTACGCGGAGAACCTAGGGGTGCTTGCGATTACTCGCCAATTCTCCAGTCGCATCATCGAGGGTGCTGCTGTCATCGCCATCATCCTCGGATTGTTTGGCAAAGTGGGTGCCTTGATTCAGACCATTCCCACGCCTGTGATGGGTGGCATCAGCATTCTGTTGTTTGGCATGATTGCTGCCATGGGTATCCGCCATGTGATTGAAGAGAAGGTCAATCTTGCCAACATGAAGAACCTGGTTGTGGTCGCCATCATTTTCATCATCGGTGTCGGTTATCCGAACAACGGAATCGCGTACGCGACGCTGGCCGGCCTGCTGGTATATTGGATCATTCCGGACTTTACAGTGGACAAAAAAGAGAACCACGAATGAGTGACGTGGTGATTTTCATTGGGACATGGCATAGAAGTGACCGGACAAAGCGGATGGGTCCATCGTCGACCCGTCCGCTTTTATCGTATTGACCGATGTTTCGCGCGTGTAATCAAAGCGTCGTCGGGGTACCCTACATGTTGGTTCGGGTCCGCCATCAGCGGAGGGAGATGCCGATGACATCGAGGAGAAAGTCGATTGGACGCGGTGACGAAGCTTCAGGGCCTGTAATGGACCCACTCGCGAGTCAAAGTATGGCTCGCGGCGAAAGTGTGGAGAAGCTGATGAACCATCGCTTTGGCACTCCTGAACAGGGCAAGTACTCGCGCCGGCTTGGTGGCGAGTACGGATCTTCCGTCAGCAACTTGCAGTAGTTGCAGTCGCACAGTTTGCGTCTTGATTCAAAAGTCAGACGAAAACGGCGGCACCCTAACCGATTCACCCCCGGGCTATGTCCGGGGGTGAATGAGCTCAGGGATCTGTCGTTTCTACCCGCGATTCAACGAGGCGTAGTTTTTCCGGTATACTTGAGATCATGGGGCCATGATATGATGATGTTCAGGGCGAGTCCAACCTGTCGCTGAAGGAGTTTCTATGAAAAAGCCGCTTGTATTGTACTGTATCAGCGAGGTGTTTCTCAGTCTCGGTCTGGGGATTGTACTCTACGCGCTCCCGTTTTTATATAAATCGGCCGGGTTATCTGATGCGACCATTGGATTGCTCTTGGCCACCAATGCTGCGGTGTCGGGCGTTTCTGCACTGTTGCTCGGATCTGTTGCGGACCGAATTGGCGCCTCCAAAGTTGTGAAAATTGCTACATTGCTGCTGGGATTGAGCTATCTATTCACGGCATTCGGTCACCGTGCCTCGATGTGGCTTGTCACATCAAGTGTGTCCGGGCTAGGCGGTGCATTGCTCACCTCGACGGAGAACGTGGTGCTCACCGCGTTGACGCAGAACCAGGAGAAGGCGCGTCTACTTAGTCGATTTTTCGCCATGTACACGTTTGTGATGGGCGTTGGATCCATTGTGGCGGGCCCCATTTGCGCGTACGCATCGTACCGGGTCGCGATATTCCTCGGAGCGGCCATTGCCCTTGTGGCTCCTGTCATTCGATACTTTGTCCGAGTGGAAGATGTCACATCGTCGCGAATGTTCAAATTGCCTTCCCGAAGGCTGCTGGCGATGTGCGCGTACGCGATGATCTTCGGGATTGCCACCGGGCTGTTTAATCCGTTTGCGACGCTGATTTTGAAGGCCCAGTTCGGCATTGGTGACAACATCGTCGCGCCCATTTCCGCAGCATCCACGCTGATGATGTCGCTGGGGGGCTTTGCCGTGGCGCCATTGCTTCGCCACCTCAAGCATGAACGGACGCTGTTGCTCAGCTTTGCGCTATCCATCGTCTTTACGTTGGGGCTTGGATTACTCGGGAACGTGTACGCGTTCTCGGGACTGTATCTGTTGCGGACGGCGTCAACCAGCGTTCCCGGGTCTATTGTGGATGCGACGTTCCTGAACATCACCACGCCGACGGAGTACTCACAGATGTTCGGGGTGCGTATTTTCGGCAACAATGTCGGAACAGCCATTGGATCTCTTGGAGGAGGATATTTGTTGACCAACGCAGGGCGTAGCGTCCTCTACGCCACGTCAGCCGTAGTGTTCGCTGTCGCGTGTACCTATCTGATGATCCTGCTCCGCAAACTGCGTCACACAAGTGCCATGACGTCGGTCCCTTTGCAGGATTCGTCGATGTCTAAGTAGGAGGAATTGGATGTTGCTTGAGGTGTTTGTAGATGCCGACGCCATGCCCCGGGACGCCTTGCAGACCATCCTGAAGATGGCACCCGAACATGGCGCTCGGGTGGTGACCGTGAGTTCCATCGCACACGACGTTAGGTCGCAAGAACACATCACCGTGGATTCCTCGCCGCAGGCGACGGACATGAAGATCATCAGCCTCATCCAACGTCGGGGCAGCACACTGGTCATCACCCAGGACTACGGCTTGGCTGCACTTGCGCTCGGGAAAGGTGCAGCGGCTCTATCTCCGACAGGTTTAGAATTTACCGACCAGAACATCGACCGATTGTTATTGGAACGCGAGTTGAGTGCGAAACAACGACGAGCCACTGGCCGCAGCAAAGGTCCAAAGGCGCGGACGGAGGCGGATGGAGAAAGGTTCCGTGATGCGTTGCAGCGCATCCTGGAAAGGTTGTCGCCCGGAGCATCGAGGTAACCCACAACCATTTTCGGGCACACGCGTGTGATCCAGAACATCATCTGGGTGCAACATCTGACGAAATGACATCTACGCTAGTGATGGCCGTTTCGGGGTGTGTCAACTCCTGAATCAATAGGTTTTCGAGGCGTTCGATATACGTGGTTTCACATTGCTGTTCCAACAATGGCGTGTGAAGACATGTGCGCTCACCCTTTTTCTACCCATTGTCCATCGGGGGGATCCGGAAACGCTTTGTGTGAGCAATTGCACCACATGGAAGGATAACGATGCTCCGAAAAGCGCACTTTCCCGCAATGACTGCAGCGGTATCTGACCGCAGGTGTAACCTTCACCACCAGTCCCGTTTCCGATGGTGCCTGAGTTAAGGAACTTGGAGACCAGTGCACTGGCAGGGTCTCCACCTGCTGCTCGCGGGTAGGGAACTGAACGACGACTTTTTTCCCCTCCGCATTGAAAAAGGTTCGCTTTCCACCGTAGTGCTTCACGGCGTTGTGCCGGGAGGCAGCTTCCACATAGTGGACGAAAACGGTACCGGATGTGTCAGTGTTCGCATCCCCGCATGCAGTTCCTGTTAATCGGTACCATCGGAATGGGGTGGATGTCATGGTGGTCATCACCTGCTTCATTGCGTTTCGAAGAAATAGACGAAATCATGGGCGTGAACGTCACACGTTTTACTGTGAAATTTTTGTGATGAGCTTTGTGTAGAGTGTACGCCCCATCGTCGCAAGTCATGCCGCAGTTGCGCCTTTACGGTTGTTCAACTGGTTCCACGGAAGATACGGCAGCGTACTCCGCCGCGCTAGCCCCCGCCAAATGTCCGGTGGAAAACGCCACCGTGATATTGTAGCCGCCGGTGTGTGCGTGAACGTCCATCACTTCGCCGCAGAAAAACAGTCCTTTACACACTTTGGATGCCATCGTCCTTGGATCAATTTCTTTCACGGACACGCCTCCGCCGGTGACGGTGGCTTGAGCCAACGGTAGGGTACCGGTTATCGCCACGGGGAACCGCTTCGTCTGTTTCGCAACCTCCTCCAACTTGACATTCTGGATGTCTGTCATCGGGATATCTCTGGCGATGCCGAGCGTCTCGAGCACTACATGCGCCAGTCGCTCAGGGAGCAAATCTGACAAGACGTTACTGAGATGACGCTTCGGTTGTGCGGATTTGCGATGAAACAGTTCATCCACCAACTCCTGAAGACTGCGTTCGGGGTGCCCATCCACCTGAGCAAGTAACCGTATCCCAGGCCGCTTGCGATGTGTCGTGGATACATAGTGACTGCAGCGCAAAGCCACAGGGCCACTGAGCCCAAAGTGGGTGAACAACAGGTCTCCATGTTCGACGGTGAGCTTTTTCTTCCTATCATCAAGAAGGGTGACCGTTGTGTTGCGGACGGACAACCCTTGCAGTGCGCGTTTGCGGATGAACCATTCGTCGCTGGTCAGTGGGACTTCCGTGGGATACGGCGGCACAATGGTGTGTCCCACAGCTCGCGCCCAAGGATACGCGTCACCGGTGCTTCCCGTCTTGGGAACGCTGCAACCGCCAGTGGCTATCACAACGGCTTTCGCTGCGACCAACGCGTGGCGATGGGTGGACACGCCTGCAATGCGGCCGTTGTCTGTCACCAGGCCTGTCACGGGGCAGTTCTCCCAAATCTCCACTCCCACATCGTACACTTTGTTGACCAGCGCCTGTACCACGGTGGCCGCTTTATCAGTGACCGGAAAGACGCGGCCTCTGTCCTCTTCTTTCAGCCTGATGCCTAATCCTTCGAAAAATGCCCAGACATCTTCGTTGGAAAAACGGTGCAAGGCAGAGTGTAGGAAGCGGCCGTTACCCGGAATGTTTTGTATCAATTCTGGCAACGGCTTTGCATTCGTGACGTTGCAGCGGCCGCCGCCAGAAATACCAAGTTTTCGTCCAAGTTTGTTTCCCTTTTCAATCAGCAGGGTGGAGGCGCCGGATGTTTGAGCCGCGATGCTTGCCATCAACCCCGCTGGACCTCCACCTACCACAATCACGTCAAATGCTGGCGTTACCATGTGCTCATTCCTCATTTCGTGCTGTACCATCCACAGTGTACCCTGCGGTGGGCTGAAATGCCACGTCTGAGGATGCACGGAGAGGAGGCGCGGATGGTCCCCTGCGATTTCAACATCGACGCCCATTTCGGTACAATATAGGAGCACCATGTGTTGCCACTGGGCAGGTTTCATCAGCGATTTGCAAAACGTGAGCAACATCTCGTCGTGCTGCACCACGCTCGTGTCATTTTGCAAATCGGTTACATAGGAGGGGTTTCGGAATGAATCCATTTAAGTTTTATAACCCGACCACACTGTACTATGGAAAGGGACAAATCGAAGCGCACCTGGCCGAGGAAGTGACAAAGTATGGAAAGAAAGTGCTGTTGGTCTACGGCGGGGGCAGCATCAAGCGGTTTGGACTCTACGACAAGGTGGTCGGCATTTTGCAGAACGCCGGCGTCGAGATTTTCGAATTGCCTGGTGTTGAGCCGAATCCACGGTTGACGACCGTGTACAAGGGGATTGATATCTGCCGCAAAGAAGGCGTCGACCTGGTCCTGGCGGTCGGTGGCGGATCCGTACTCGACTGCTCGAAAGCGATTGCCATGGGCGTCAAGTTTGACGGCGATGTATGGGATGTGTATCAACGCAAAGTACAGGCCCATGACGCATTACCGCTCGGCACCATCCTCACGCTTGCCGCAACAGGGTCTGAGATGAACGCAGGTGGCGTCATTACCAATTGGGAGACCAAAGAGAAACTGGGTGGCGGAGCCGCTCCGTATACGTTCCCGAAGTTTTCGTTTTGCGATCCAGAGAATACCTTCACAGTCCCGCGCGACCAGACCGTGTACGGGATTTGCGATATGCTCATGCACAGCTTTGAGCACTACTTCCACCCAACGCCCAATACGCCGTTGCAGCAACATCTCATTGAAGCGGTCATCACGACAATTATTGAAAATGCACATGCAGTGCTCGAAAACCCGACCGACTACGACGCACGCGAGACCATCATGTACTGTAGCACGATGGCCTTGAACGGGATGATCAGCATGGGCTTGGAGGGCGACTGGGCGAGCCATAAGATTGAACACGAAATCAGTGCGATTTACGATATTCCGCACGGGGGTGGATTGGCCATCATCTGTCCGAACTGGATGGAGTACGTGATGGATACGAATCCAGAGCGCTTCGCCAACCTCGCCGTACGCGTCTTCAAGGTCAATCCAGAAGGAAAGTCGCAGGAAGAGTTGGCTCGGCTGGCGATTGACAAAGTGCGCGAGTTCTTCAAGTCCATCGGCGCTCCGACGCGACTGGCTGACTACAACATCGGGGACGAGCATTTGGAACGCATGGCCGAACAGGCGGTTCGCTTTGAGCCGATTGGTCACTTTAAGAAACTCGGCAAGGAGGACGTATTGGCGATTCTCCGGAAGTGCTTGTAGTTCCAAGCGTCATCTCGGTGAACCGTATGATAAAGCCTACGCGGGGATCACACCCCGCGTAGGCTTGTTTTACTGCGTATTTTCGGGCTGCTTGTAGGCAGGTGAATCAAACCAACTGGATGGAATGCTCGAGTTGATCCACTGGTTTTGCGGGAAGAACTCGTGATGTTCTTTGAAGTAGTCGTCCATCATCTGACGAGCGATGGGCACCGCAGTGACGGCACCGTAGCCGGCACCAGGCACCATGACTGCCACCGCCACCTGCGGGTTGTCGTACGGGGCATAACCGATAAACACGGAGTTGTTGACTTTATGACCATTCATACTGATTTCCGCCGTACCCGTTTTCCCGGCCGCTTTGTAAGGCGCATTGCCGAATACAGGGTACGCTGTCCCGTCCGATTCGTTGCACGCGTCGTACATCCCTTGTTGCACAATGCTCAGGTAGGTTGGGTTTAAGTTCAACTGCTGTAGCACTTTCGTCTGATAGGTCTGTATCGGCTTGGCGTTTGTGCCTTGTAAAGTTTGCTCCATTCCCGGTGGATAGACGGCTTTCAACAGGTGAAGTTGAAGTTTCTTGCCGTTATTCGCAATCGTGGAAACGTACTCCGCCAATTGAATGGGCGTAAATTGCTGAGACTGACCGAATGCCATGAATGCCAAGTCAGCCGGTGAACCGTAATTCGGAAACGATCCTGTCGTTTGCAGACTCTTTTCTACCTTTGGCACATCGATTGGCACGGTCTGTCCGTTGTTCTCCATGTAGAAACGCCCGGCCACTTCCCCTAATAGGTCTATGCCTGTCTTCACACCGAGTCCGAATCGCATCTCACCTTGAATCAAGGTCATCAGACCTTTGATGAAGTAGGTGTTACGCCACGTCTGTAAGTTTCCGCCGTCCGGGTAACCACCACTTGTCGGGGAGCTGCCGAACCAGTGCCCTAGATTCAGCCCGAGGGTGTAGAAGAACCTGTCGTCAGAAACTGCGATGGCGCGCGTGTCACTCACGGGTCCGTACGACGCGTCCTCGGGCATTCTAAATGTACCGATGTATTGGTAGTTCGGAGAGTCGTCGAAGATGGTGTCCGGCGTCACGACACCGTGCTCTAAACCTGTCAACAAGTTGGCCGGCTTTACCGTCGAACCAGGATAGAGCGGGCTTTGAATCACGTTGTTGAGTTGTGCACCTGAGCTTTTCAAATACTGCGCGTGTTTCAAGAAGTCGCCGTTGATGAACCAGTTGGGGTCGTAGTACGGGTAGCTCACCATGGCCAGTACTCCGCCGGTTTTGAGATCAATCATTACGGCTGCACCGTCGGTAATTTGGGTATTGTTTTGGCTTTCGTACGACTGAATTGCGTTCAATACGGCGTTTTGCGCATCTGCTTGCAAGGTGCCATCCAGCGTCAACTGAATGTTGTCGCCAGCAACCGGCGGTGGATCATACCCCAGGTTTTCCGTGGTGTCGTTGAGCAAGTTCACTTGCTGCGCTTGGTAACCAACTTTTCCTTGTAAGTACTGTTCATAAACGCGCTCAATGCCCGTTTCACCGACTTGTTGGATGCGAAGGTAGTGTTTCTGGTTTAAAAAGTAGTTTTGGTCATTTGACAAAATCGGTCCGACGTAGCCCAGGACTTGTGCAGCGAGATCGCCATAGGGGTAGACGCGCTGACCGTTCATTTGCACGCTAATTCCAGGAAGGTCGCTATGATGTTCGCCGATGAACGAAAGCTGTGCCTCCGTCACTTTGTCGTTGGCAAACAACCGCACGGTGGCGTCTTGTGGCAACGCACTCATCTGGTTCACGACGTCTTGTGGCGTCGTATGAAATACCGGTGCCAAAATGTCTGCCATCTTTTGAATCATTTGCGGGCTGTCGTTGACGTGCTTGATACGAGTCAGGTAAACGTTGTACGTCGGTTGGTTGTACGCAATCAAATTTCCGTTGGTGTCGTAGATTCGACCGCGTGCAGGCAAGGTGGGGACCAATTGCATGGAGTAATTCATGGCTTGTGCACGCATGTTGGCACCTTGTGAAATTTGCAAGTATCCTAGTCGCAAGATCAGCGACGAAAACGACAGGAACACCAACCCGTACAGGACGTTCACACGAAATACTTGGGACCGTTTTCCACGCTGGGTTGGTTCCTCCTTGAACTTAGACTTTCTTCGCAGGCGTTTCATGTCTGCTCAACCTCTCCCCGGTGTATTCTCTTGACTCTATCACCGTTTACGAGTCCCCATGAGCGCTCGACACCTCGGGCATTGACTATCATACATGGTGTGAGGCAATGTAGACACACGTCGAAGCCCCAATACCTGGTGCACAGTACGAGGCGGGACGATGGTCAAAAATTTCCTGTTATCTGTAAGGGTTTCTAGTTAATTTCACATTATCAACACGTGCCTACATTTTCAACACGTTGTTCCACTTGATGAGATTCTAGAATATGGATAAAATTTTTCAGCTAGCGTACTAACAATTCACAGTAAACACAAACGGTGTACTCGACAGATCGGGTACACCGTTTGTTGCAACACTCCACAGGATCAGTCAACCGTTTTGACCAGATTCCACAGCAGCGACGGCAGGTGTCTGAATGTATACGTCATTTCCACGGACTCGTCGGGGCGGTGGGCCCCAACTCCGTATGTGCCTATCATCAGCGTCGGGGCCGTCCGCCGAGGTCCGGGCGTCGCGGTCACTTGGCAAGGATAATTGGAAACGAACGTGGCGTCCTCCCAGTCCGGTGACGCAGTGAGGAAACTGAGGTCAGAGATGTACGGAAAATAGGTGTGCAATTTAAATTTCTCACCCGTCTTTGCCGAAAATGCGTGCAACGTCTCAGTCAACAACTTTGCTACGGTTACGCCACTGTCAACTTTCGGGATAAGTCCTGCTGCAAAGTACACCACAACACACGGGCCCTTCACACCAATCTTCTCTAAGAGGGTCTCGGTCATGAGGCGGGATCGTTCTTGGACATCGGTACTGAGCGTCAAAGAATCATGGTAGGATTTCATATCATCTCGAACCTGGTCATTGGCAAGGTTCCAAAGGTCCTCATAGGTGTAAACAGGGATGTCACTTGGGGAATAGGCGGGATATCGGGTCTGAAATTCCTGGATGGCCCTGCGCACGGTTCTTACGAATAATGTAAGTTGTTCACTGGGCGTTCTCTCCATATGAAAGAGATTGTAATACGCTGATGCGGAGAGCGCCGTCTGGACATCGTAGTTCGATTTGCCATCGCGTTGAAATAGGCACGTTGGGGCAGGGCATCGCTCCGCGGCAGATGTGTCTCGCAGAGCATCGTTGTACACCACGTGTCCTGTGATGTTGGCCAGGAGTACGTTTGGATCCAGTCCGTTTTCTGGCTCGGCCGCGTGGCTTGGTACACCGCGTACGTACACCCCGAGGAGAAGTTTCCCTATGCTGCCGAGGTATATGTGTTTCGCGCCACCATCCCCGAGCAAGGGAGAAGTGTAGTCCGTGTTGATGGCCATCTTGAGTTCTATGCCTTCGGCCTCGAGGTATTCATCTAACCACCCAGAGAGGGTTTTGACACCCAGAGAGCTCACTTCCTCGTCAGGTGTGGCAGAGAAAAATACGTGTTGTTCACACTCTGAATCGGCCAGTGCCTCAAACGTTGTGAGTGCTGCAGCCACACCGGATTTCATATCCACCGATCCACGTCCAAATAGCCAGGAACCCGTCTTGGCGCGTTCGGCTGCTTCCGGTCCCAGTACGCCCTGACTTACGGCTTGGGTGAGTTCTAGTGGGCGGCACGCGAGAGATTCCAATGCGCCGTAATCCGAGGTACCCACCGTGTCGGTGTGCCCGAAAAGCAGAACGCCGGATGGTTTCTTGCCCACGAGGTGTGCAATCAGGGTCGGGCGAAAGAGGGGATCATCCTTCGAGGGGATCATGAAAAGGCGCATGCGGCCCGACTGATACGCCTTGTGACGCGTCAGCCGGTGGTGTAGGTACTCCACAATGGTGGTTTCACCAGACGAGCCAGTGACGGACGGAATGGCGACGAGGTCAATGGTCAGGTCGCGGGTCGGTGCAAAGAAATCGCTGGGTTTCATGAGTGCGTCAGCTCCAATCATCAGTCGCTTGTCCCTATAGTACACCATACTGGTGGCTTCACGACTCAAATCAAAAAGGTGTACCAGACGTATCTGGTACACCTTTTGTTTATGCGGACAGTTTACTTCACTTCCTCGGCAACGAAGTTGCGGAGCACCGTTTGCAGAATACCGCCGTTGCGGTAGTACTCGATTTCAATGTTGCTGTCCAGACGGAGCGTTACCGTGAAGGAGAACTTGCTGCCGTCTTCACGTGTCGCCTCGACCAGGAGGTCTTGGCGTGGCTTCAGCTCACCTTGCAAACCGTGGATATCAAATGTTTCACGTCCGGTGATACCCAGCGATTGCGCGCTTTCGCCGTTCTTGAACTGGAGCGGCAGAACGCCCATACCGACCAGGTTGCTGCGGTGGATGCGTTCAAAGCTTTCTGCGATAACCGCCTTCACGCCGAGGAGCCTGGTGCCCTTTGCAGCCCAGTCGCGGGAAGAACCGGTGCCGTACTCTTTGCCAGCGATGACCACGAGGGGCACGCCGTTTTCCTGATACTTCATGGATGCGTCGTAAATCGGCATGACTTCGTCGGTCGGTAGGTACTTCGTCACGCCGCCTTCGGTACCCGGAGCCACTTTGTTGCGAATGCGGATGTTCGCGAACGTACCACGCATCATCACTTCGTGGTTCCCGCGGCGAGAACCGTAGGAGTTGAAGTCCACCGGGCTGACGCCATGCTCGGTCAGGTACTTGCCAGCCGGGCTGTTTGCCGCAATGGAGCCTGCAGGCGAAATGTGGTCCGTCGTGACGGAGTCACCGAGCAGAGCCAACACTTTCGCGCCCTCGATGTCGCCCGACTCCGGCAGTTCAGCGGACAGGCCCACGAAGAACGGCGGCTCTTGAATGTACGTGGACGTTTTATCCCAGTCGTACAGGTCGCCTTCTGGCGTCGTCAGCGCGTTCCAACGTTCGTTGCTCGTGAAGACGCCTGCGTACCGTTGCTTGAACAAGTCTGCGGTCAGTACGTCGGAAATGACGTCCTGTACTTCCTTCGATGTCGGCCAGATATCCTTCAGGTACACCGGCTGCCCGTTCTTGTCGGTACCCAGTGGCTCGTTGAGAAGGTCGATGTCGACCGTGCCGGCCAGCGCGTACGCAATGACGAGCGGCGGTGATGCCAGGTAGTTGGCACGTACCAGCGAGTGAATGCGGCCTTCGAAGTTGCGGTTACCGGAAAGCACGGCGGATACCAAAAGGTCGTTCTCTTTGATGGCGTTGCCGACTTCATCCGGCAGCGGGCCGGAGTTACCAATACAAGTGGTGCAACCGTAACCAACGATGTCAAATCCGATTTGAGAGAGTGGCTCGAGCAATCCTGCGCGTTCCAGGTAGTCCGTTACCACTTTGGAGCCAGGCGCAAGGCTCGTCTTGACGTAGTTCGGCGGTGTCAAACCGCGTTCGACAGCCTTCTTCGCCACCAATCCAGCCCCAATCAAGACGGACGGGTTGGACGTGTTGGTGCAGCTGGTGATGGCCGCAATGACAACCGCCCCTGGCTTCATGACGTCTTCCTTGCCATTTCGCTTGACGGTCACAGCCTTGTTAACTTGCTCGTCAGAGAGGCCGAAGCCACCCTTGTCCAGCGGCTTTTGCAACGCGTCTTCGAAGTTTGCCTTCATGCTCTTCAGTTCAATCTTGTCCTGCGGGCGTTTCGGACCAGCCAGGGTCGGAGTCACTGTGGACAGATCCAGTTCAATGGTGTCGGTGAATACCGGGTCTGGCGTATCGTCCGTACGGAACAAGCCATTCGCCTTGGTGTACGCTTCGACCAGTTGCACGAGCGCTTCGTCGCGGCCAGTGTTGCGCAGGTAGTTGAGCGTTTCCGCATCGACTGGGAAGAAGCCCATGGTTGCACCGTACTCAGGTGCCATGTTGGCTACGGTCGCGCGGTCAGCCAAGCTGATATTGCTCAGCCCGGAGCCGTAGAACTCGACAAACTTGCCGACGACACCCTTCTTGCGGAGCATGTTCGTGACGGTCAGCGCCAAGTCGGTCGCCGTTGCCCCTTCCGGCAGTTGACCGGTGAGCTTGAAGCCGATGACTTCCGGCATCAACTGGTAGAGCGGTTGACCGAGCATGCACGCTTCCGCTTCGATGCCTCCAACGCCCCAGCCGAGCACGCCGATACCGTTGATCATCGTTGTATGTGAGTCGGTTCCGACGAGGCTGTCCGGGAACACAACGGTTTCGCCGTCCACTTCTCGTTGTGCAACAACGGTGGCGAGGTATTCCAAATTCACCTGGTGGACAATACCGGTGCCGGGCGGAACCACGCGGAAGTTGTTAAACGCTTTTTGTGCCCAGCGGAGGAATTTGTAGCGTTCTTCGTTGCGTTCAAATTCCTTATTGATATTGAATTCCAGCGCTTCGCGAGATGCGAACGCATCGACCTGAACCGAGTGGTCAATAACGAGATCCACAGGGATCAGCGGGTTGATGCGCTTCGGATTGCCACCAGCGCGGTGCATTGCAGCGCGCATCGCAGCCAAGTCGACCACCGCGGGAACGCCGGTGAAGTCTTGCAACAAGATACGTGCAGGTTTGAACGGAACTTCAGACGCTTGCGGGGATGCAGCGTTCCAGTTTGCGAGTTCGCGAATGTGGTGTTCGAGGATAGCGCGGTCGTCAAACTGACGTACGACGGCCTCGAGCAGGATTTTGATGGAGAACGGCAGCTTGGAGACAGGGCCGATGCCTTTGTCTTCAAGCGCGGCCAGGTTGTAGTAGGTGTACGTTTTGTCACCCACAGTCAACGTGCCGCGGACGCCAAACGGGTCACGTTTGTCTGTCATGTGTGATTCCCTCCACTCTCTGTGTTTCAATGATGCCTGTGTTCATTTTCGCAAATCATTCCGCGGTCTGTCGAACCAGGATCAGATTTGCCGATAGAAGAATCCTGTTTTCCGATGCCCCTGACGAGGTCCGGAGCAGGGTTTGGGGAGCGCGCAGACGAATACTGATACCCAATGCGCTTCCCATGGTGAGTAGAATGAGTTCAGTCAATTGTCACTCTACTACCGATGCAGTACATATTGCAAGCTGTGCAGGTGGGAATACCAGGCTTTTCAAGTGGATTTCAGACGAGGGGAGAACCGGGTTTGGGCATAGGAGAAGAACGCCTGTACTATGCGAATAGTTACTTGTGGGAGTTCCAGGGGACAGTGGTGGACGTGCGACGAGATGGTGAAAAATGGCATGTTCGATTGGATGCTTCCGCATTCTATCCCACATCAGGCGGTCAGCCACACGACACGGGAACGCTCAATGACGTCCCTGTGATAGACGTATTTACTGAAGATGGCGCCGTGTTTCATACCGTCACCAAGCCGTTGTCCGTGGGCGAACACGTGGTTGGCCACATTGACGGAAAGCGGCGGCTTGACTTCATGCAGCAGCACTGCGGCCAACACATTCTCTCTCGCTGTTTTGAAGATTTGATGGATGTCGATACGGTCGGCTTTCATATCGGCGGTGAGTGGGTGACCATTGATCTCGACGTACAGAGTCTCTCTTGGTCTGACGTTGAACGCGTGGAGTGGCGAGCGAACGAAGTCGTTTGGGAGAACCGCCCGGTATATGCAAGGTTCGTAAATCCAGAGGAACTCGCTCATTTCTCCCTGCGTCATCCGCCAAAAGTGACAGAGGACATTCGCATTGTCAGCATCGACGGATTTGACGACAACGCGTGCGGTGGCACGCATCCGTCTGCGACGGGCGCTGTCGGTGCCATCAAAGTGGTGAAGGCGGAAAGTATGAAGGGAAAGGTGCGACTTTCTTTCGTCTGCGGTGCGCGCGCACTGGCTGACTTTCAGAGAAAAACGTCGGTTCTGCGCGAAGTCGGCCAAGCATTGTCCACAGGCGTGGATGAGTTGGTGCTCACCGTGCAGAAACTGCAGGCAAACGCGGTGAGCGCGCAAAAACAAGTTGAGGAGGCCAAAGAGGCACTCGCTGAGGCGACGGCTCGCGAGCTCAGTGCCCACGCTACTGTGCTTGACAACGGTACCCACGTCGTGTTGCACGCGCTGGACGGAAACCTGGATTTTGCTGACTTGAAGCGGTTGGGTGCAAAGGTCCGCGAGGCTTTTGTGGAACAAGTGCCCGCCTGTATTGGAGTGGTTGGGGTAGCGGGTGAGCGGCTGATGGTTCAGTTACTGTCTAGTGCCCCCTCTGTGCATGCGAACGAGTGGTTTGCAGCGTCTGTGGTTCCGCTCGGGGGAAAAGGCGGCGGTAATCGGCAGGCAGCGCAAGGATCCGTTCCCTTGTCCACTGAGGTGACCGTGCAAGATGTGTTGCAACGTCTACATTCTACTTTGACCAAGGAAAACCCCGGTCTGTAGCACCGGGGTTTTACCGTTCCTTGGGCGGGGGAAGTGGGCCGAGGTACTGATACAGGTTGGTCTGAATGCGGCCGTTGTAAAGCTTGCGTTTTTTATCGGCTGGCTTCCCGTACATTTTTTCGAATTTCGTGTGGGACGTGATGATGAACGCGGACCACGTGTCGAGTCTGCGAAACGCTCTGCCCATCGCGCGGTAGAGATTTTCGACTTCCCACTGGTCACCGAGACGTTCTCCGTACGGTGGGTTGGTCACGATACAGCCGTACTCTGCATTGGACGAAAATTGTCCGGCATCTTGTTTCACAATCCGCACGCACTCAGCGACACCTGCTTTTCGGCAGTGGTACTCTGCGAGGCTCAACACTTCACTGTCAATGTCGCTTGCCACGATGTCGAGGTCGACGTCTTTGTTCGTCGCCGCAAATGCACGAGTGCGCTCGTCTGTCCACACCTCGGTCGGTATCCACGGCCATCGTTCGCTGGCGAATTCGCGTTGCAATCCGGGAGCGATGTTCTTGCCAATCATCGCCGCCTCAATGGCGATGGTGCCCGAACCGCATAGCGGATCAGCAAACGGGCGGTGAGGCTTCCACCAACTGAGCAGCACCAATGCGGCGGCCAAAGTTTCCTTGATGGGCGCTTTCGCGCTGAGCTTGCGATAACCCCGCTTGTGGAGACCCGCGCCACTGGTGTCTAAGGTGATCATGGCCTGATCCGAATGAATGGAAACTTCAATGCTGTATGTAGCGCCTGTTTCTGGGAAGGTCTGTCGCCCGTACTTGGCGCTCAGTTTGTCGACAATGGCTTTCTTCACGATGCGTTGACAGGCCGGCACGCTCGACAGCTGTGACTTCACCGACCGGCCTTCCACTGGAAAGTGGGCGTTTTCCGGTAATAAGTCTTGCCATGGTAGCGCTTTGGTCCCTTCAAACAACTCATCGAACGTCTTGGCCTGAAATTGGCCGACTTTCACCAACACCCGATCCGCGGTGCGCAACCACAGGTTGCACCGCGCGATGGCGCTCTCATCACCGGAGAACTCGACGTAGCCGTTAAAGGCCCGGGCATCCTCATAGCCGAGGCCCAGCAATTCTCGTTTGAGGACCGACTCAATCCCCATCGGGGTCGTTGCGACGAATGTGAACTTGGTCATTGGTTCCGTCCCTTCAAAATACTGCTCTGGTCTCTAACGTTGCAAAAGAACAATAATCATGGAAGCCAGCGAGCAGCAGGCGCTCAAGAGATACATGAATGTCACCGCCTGCACCTGTGAGAAACCGGCATTCAACAGTCTGTGGTGACCGTGCGTTTTATCCGGCTTGTACACAGGTTTGCCTGCCATTGCGCGCCGTATAACCACCCGCACTGCGTCGAAAATCGGAACGCCGAGCGCCAATATCGGCACGAAGATGGAGATGACGGTTGCGGACTTGAATGCGCCAATCACTGCAATGGCTGCGAGCAGGAAGCCCAGCAAAGTAGAACCGGCGTCACCCATGATGATGCGCGCCGGGTAGAAGTTGTGGCGGAGAAAACCCAACGCAGCTCCAGCCACCGCTGCCGCCCAGATGGCCGAGTTGGTGTCGCCTTTCACGAGCGCGATAAACATCAACGTCACGGCAGATATACAAGCGATGCCGGCGGCCAGTCCATCCAGTCCATCGAGAAAGTTGAACACGTTGATGACGCCGACAATCCACACGATAGTGACGGCCACGGAAACGAAGTGGGGGAACTGAACAAAGCCGTGCGTGCCAAATGGACTAGAAAAACCGCGAACTGTTCCCCCGAATAGGGCAACCAGCGCGGCGGCTGCAATTTGCATGAGGAGGCGGGGCCATGGAGAAAAATCCTTAGCGCGCGACTTGTAGTAGTCATCGACCAGGCCGATGCCGAAAAGCAAGCACGCGCCCATGAGAATGCCGAAGTAAACGTCCGGCAGGCTCCCGTGTAATACCGTAACCCAGGTCGCTGCAAGGACGAACGCAGCAAACATCGAGACGCCGCCAAGCAAAGGCAGGGGCGACTTGTGAACTTTGCGCTGATTCGGTTGGTCTACGAAGTTCCAGCGAAACGCTAGACGCCGGATGTAGGGGATGGTGGCCCAGCTCACAATGAAGGCAATGAGCCCGCTCATCCAGACAAACATGGAACACCCTCCAATCGTTTTCGTTGCCAATGGATGTTGTGCCAGACGCTCACACGCCAAAGTGTTCTGTCCTACATGGTGGACATGGTTCTACCATTTCTCTTTCACGACCAGTGATTTTGTCTCGCCGTTGTCCATGTGAACGGCCACACTCACCCTGCCGTCAACCCGGTTGTAGTGGGCTTCCGCAACAGGGATTTGGACTTTCGTCGTGGGGTTCACGTAGACGACAGTGAGGACAGAACCGCGGTCGTACTGCACGTATTTTTGCATCATATCAATCGTGAACGAGGCTTTTTCGGAGTCAGGAACTGGGTGGTCGAGTTGAAGAACGTACGACATGGGATCCAGTCCCGTACCGCTGTCTATTTCCACCAGTTTACCGACGTGGTTCGACGTTACGTATCCCATGAAGGAGTGCTTGTGTTCAGCCAAGCGCTGTGTGGTAATGGACTTCATGGCGATGTACAGGAATCCCATCATGACGAGGATGCCTACGAAGACCACCAACATGTACAGGCGGCTTCGCTTTTCGCGCCTTTGTGGTTCTGAGGGTGTCGACAGCATTCCTCTCACCCTTCCGCGACGAGTCGTGTCTACATTCACTCGTCCGAGGCTGATTATACTCCAAGTGCACCCATCGCATCTATACAAGTCACGGTTGTCTTGGCCAATTTGTCGCCGGATAGCCACAACTTAGACACACTCGTTTTCTCTCTATTTGCAACGGCCGCACAGGTACGTCGATACTACATTACTTGACGCCTGTGCGTCGGCCTATGGTAAACTGTACCTATCTCTTTGCGGGACTGTGCCGTTCTATTCGCCTCATGCGGTTTCGCGTACTCATCCTGTGTGTCACCGGATCCATGTGAAACGTCGGTTGTCAAACCTATCATGCGCAATGGATATGGTCAGTAGAGAATGAATACGCTGTCAATTTTGAGATTATTTTGATAGGTGAGGACGCGAAGACTTCGTGCGAGTCTCATGAGCAAACGGTGATACCAGCCGAGGAGGGTGTAGTGTGGTCGATGCAGCATCTTGGCTTCCAACTGAACTGACACCGATGTCTCATAGCTTAGACGTTCTGTTTGACGTTGCGTTGGGTGTTGTCACGTTCTTCTTTGTCCTAGTGGAAGTTTTGCTAGTCACGTTTCTCATTCGTTATCGGCGCACCAAGACCAATCAAACCGGAGTGAACGTGCACGGCAACAACAGGCTTGAAGTCATCTGGACACTGATTCCTGCGGCCATTCTTGTCTGTATGGGGGTTTACTGCGTGAAGGTGGTCTACGCCTTACAAACGCCCCCTGCGAAACCGGAAGTGATTAAGGTGACGGGGCACATGTGGTTCTGGGAGTTTCAGTATCCGAACGGTTTGACAACAAAGAATGACTTACGCGTCCCTGCCGGCGAAAACGTCCTGTTTGAGATTCACTCAGCCGATGTGATTCACGGGTTTTACATACCGGCTGTTCGAATTCAACAAGATGCGTTGCCTGGTCGGCAGACCGAATTCTGGATGAATGCGGACACTGACAAGGTCGGTCAGGTATTTGACGTGCCGTGTGACCAGTTCTGTGGTTCGGGGCACCCCATCATGGATGCCAAAATGACCGTGATGTCCCCAGCAGATTACGAGCACTGGGAACAAACCCAACTTCAGAAGCAAAAGCAGAACTCTGGGCAGTGAGCATCAGCCGCAAGTAGCGTCTGTATTATCTGAGTAATCATACAACTTGCACGAAGGTGGTGGCACAATGGAGGCAGCGGTTCAGGCGCCGCGTAAGTCATTCATCCGCGAGTGGGTGATGACGGTCGACCACAAGAAGATTGGCATCATGTACGGAGTCACCTCGCTCTTCTTCTTCCTCCTCGCTGGTTTGTTTGCGCTTCTCGTTCGGACAGATTTGTTGGTTCCGTCTGGCTTGTTTTCTCCGCAAACGTACAACGAATTCTTCACGATGCACGCAACCATCATGATTTTTGCCGTCATCATTCCATTGTTGACCGGCGCGTTTGGCAACTACTTGGTACCTTTGATGATTGGCGCGCGCGATATGGCGTTCCCGCGAATGAATGCCCTGAGCTACTGGCTGTATCTCGCGTCGGGTGTCGTTCTGTTATTCAGCATGTTCTTTGGCATGCCGGATGCGGGCTGGACATCTTACCCGCCGTACAGCATACAGTCGCAAGGCCCCGGTATTGATCTGTGGGTAACGGCGATTCACATCGCTGGTTTGTCTTCCATTCTCGGTGCTATCAACTTCGTGGTGACGATACACAAGATGCGGGCGCCGGGTATGACGTACAACCGTATGCCGCTGTTTGTGTGGAGCATTTTGGTCACCGCCTACATGCAGATCTTTGGTACCCCGGCATTGGCGGGGGCAGTGACGACGTTGCTGGCGGACCGTCATTTTGGCACTGTGTTTTACGACGCCACCGCTGGCGGAGATCCAATGTTGTACCAACATCTGTTCTGGTTCTATTCGCACCCGGCAGTGTACATCATGATTTTGCCAGGGTTCGGGATTATTTCTGAATTATTGCCGGTTTTTTCGCGCAAACCTATATTTGGGTACCATGCCATTGCTTACTCCAGTGTGGCCATCGGCTTCCTCGGCTTCTTTGTCTGGGCGCACCACATGTTCGTGGCCGGTATGTCGATGTCTGCGGGGATTCCATTCATGATTTCGTCTTTGATTATTGCAGTGCCCACGTCGGTAAAAATTTTCAACTGGTTGGCCACGATGTGGCGAGGCGCTGTAGACTACACAGTTCCCATGATGTATGCATCGCTCGGGTTTATCGGTTCGTTCATCATCGGTGGTTTCAGTGGTGTGATTGTGGCAGAGGTTCCGCTGGATATGCACCTGCATGACACGTACTTTATCGTTGCACACATTCACTACGTGTTGTTCGGCGGGAGCGTCATGACCATTATGGCAGGGTTGCACTACTGGTTTCCGAAAGTCACCGGACGGATGTTCAACACGAAGCTGGGACACATCTCGTTCTGGTTTTACTTCATTGGCACCCAGGTTACGTTCTTCCCGATGCATCTGGTGGGGTTGGCTGGCATGCCGCGACGCTATCAGTCGTACCTGCCGGAGTTCCAATTCTGGAACGATGTATCGACCATCGGCTCCTACATCCTTGGCGTGGGTACGCTGATTATTATTTTCAACCTGTTTTACTCGGCAAAGTACGGAAAGAAGGTCGGCAACAACCCGTGGGGCGCTCGGACACTCGAGTGGACCATCTCCTCGCCGCCGCCGGAGCATAACTTTACGGAACTTCCAGTGGTCACGGAAAATCCGTACCAACCGTACTCGCCGCAAGAAGTGGAAGAAGTGGCCACAGCGTAGCCCCACGACCAGTGTTGTTTTTTCCACCTGCAACGTTGACCAGGTTGCGGCGTCAATGGAGGTGACCAGCGCTGAACTACCGATTGCCCTTGGTGACCACGCTTCTCCTTGGGGTTCAAATTGTCCTTGGGGGTGTTGTGGTCGGCAAGGATGCCGGGTTCATTTGCCCAGATTGGCCGCTGTGTCACGGCATGCTGCTTCCGACATGGACTGGACTTGTCATCGTTGAAATGACTCATCGCATCACGGCGTTGCTCGTAGCCGTCTTGGTCCTGTTCATCACCGGGAGAGTGTACTGGAAGTATCGCGACAACAAGACAATGATGGTCATTGCCACACTCGCGCTGCTATCATTGCTCATCCAAATGGTCGTGGGCGGGTTGATTGTCCTGTTCAAGTGGCCGGGCGTCGTGACCACCGTCGACGTGGTGAACAGCATGGTATTGCTCTCGCTTTATGTTGCACTCACCACGGAAGCGTACCGTGTTACCGTGCACCGTCGTTTCGGCCGTGAGTGGCCCGATGTGGAGCTGGAACAGATGACGCCTACTGCGTGGATGGTGGTTGGTATCGGCGGATTCGCAGTTCTGGTGGGCGCTCTTTTCAGACACACTGGCGCGGGTGAGGCATTGTTTGGCATCAACAGCTATTTGGCTAGCCACGGACAGCACACGCTGCCTTCTTCCTCGGTGTCTGTGGGGTTGCTCGTATTTCATATCACGGCGGGGACGCTGGTCGCGTTTGCGGCGTTGTGGCTGTTCTGCCGGGCACTGCATTTGCAGCTTTATGTCAAGGCCGCGTCACTCTTGTTAGGCCTGGTGACGGTACAGTTCATCCTTGGTGTTCTGTCGCTGACCAGTCGGCTCGCTTTTACAGTGGTCACGCTCCATTTCGCAAACGCCGGCGGCATGATTGCCACCATGACGTGGGTGGCCACCACGGCGACATTGGCTCGGCAACGGATCAGGCAAACAGCAGACAGATCCAATTCAACGTCGGTGTCAAATCCGGGGACTGTTCATTGACGGGGCAGGCGGCATCCGAGGAGAAGGAGGAGACGAAGTTGGCTTCAGATGGCGTGGCGGTGGCGAAGCGTTTACCAAAGGAGCGTGGTGCAGAGGAACGTGCGACATTTCGTGACTATGTGTCGCTCCTGAAACTAGGCATCACGTTTGCCAACCTGATGTCGACCTTCGCCGGTTTGTGGGTGGGCAGCCACGGCCGTCCGGGGCTGATTGTAAGTCTATATACCCTGCTCGGTACCGCGCTCGTGGTCGCGTCCGGTGCGGCACTGAACAACTTTGTCGACCGAGATATCGATTACGCGATGGACCGTACGAAGGACCGGGTTGTTGTGACAGGGCGGGTCCCCGCTCACGCGGCGCTCGTGCTCGGGCTGACGTTGGGCTGTGTCGGCATCGCGATGCTTGTCTTTTTCGTGAACGTCATTGCAGCAGCTTGTGCGTTTGTGGGTTTGGTCGTGTACGCGTATGTGTACTCGGTTTGGCTGAAGCGAACCACGACCCTGAACACTGTGATTGGCGGCTTGGCTGGCGCCATGCCTCCAGTCATTGGGTTTGTCGCGGGCAGTGGTGGAACCTTGAATGTTGTCACCTTGGCCTTGTTCTCCATGTTCTTCCTCTGGCAACCTCCGCATTTTCTCCCACTCGCCATGAAGCGTAGCGAGGAGTACCGCGCGGCTGGCATTCCCATGTTGCCGGTGGTTCGGGGCTATCGAGAGACCAAGTGGCAGATCTTGAGCTACACCGCAGCGATGGTTCCCGTGTCACTACTCTTGTACGGATTTGGGTACGAAGGTACCGTGTACTTGCTCGCGGCCTTGACACTTGGAGTCACCTTCCTCGTGAAGTCCGTGCAAGGTCTGTTCGCCAGGGAGGACTTGGTGTGGGCGAAAAAACTGTTTCGCTTTTCATTGGTTTACCTGATAGCCATGTGTATCGCAATGATTGCCAGCGCAATGTGATGAAGCACGATGGTTAAGGAGGTTCACGAGATGTCGACCAATCACGCACAGGCAAACGTGCACTTTGATCACAACGAAAACATTGACCATCAAGGGAATGCGAACCTTGCGGTGTGGCTTGGCTTAGTTGCCTTAACGTTCATGACGGCAACGTTTGTGGCGTGCAACGTATACTTGCGGGGATGGGCACCATCGAAGTTTCACTTGAGCGACAAAGTGTTGACCGACCTTCCGTATGTTACGGTGTTGTTATCTATCATTTCTGTCATTTTGCTGTTTGTCGCCGCCTCTTTTTTCGCCAGGGATAAATGGCGTGCATTCAACTTGGTCCTGGCGTTGACAACGCTGGTCTACATCGCCCAGGTGATGGTGGAGTTCAACCTGATGCTGTGGTTTGCAGGGTACAGCAAGCAGGTGGCAACGATTTATGCCCCGACGGCTGTCATGGAATTCGCTTTGACGGTGGTGTGCGTGATTTTGCTGGTTGCGGCGGGCTGGTATGCCAGCTTCGCGAACAAGCGAAAAATCAATTCGTTCTTCCCAGTCGGCATGAACGTGTGGCTGTACGCCGCGTTGTCCAACGTTGTCATCCTGTTGGTGGAAGACGTCATGTCCGTGGGTCAGTTCGCGGCATGGTGCGGACAGCACCTGGTGTGAATACCGAGAATTTCCACGATGAAGGGAGGGATTGGCGTGCCTGCGCACGCCGAGACCGCGGATGCAACTTCTCTCGTTTGCGCTTGGATTGTTCGTGTTCATCGGGTTGACCTTGTTTATCTTGAAGTACACAACGTACCTGTCCAATTTGAAAAAAGACACGGAGCGGTGATTCCCGCTCCGTTTTTGTAGGACATTCCCCTCGCCGCGTCTCTTTACGCCGATAGGACGTCGCGGATTTTCGCCAGCGCTTCGTCCAGTTCGTCTTTCGTAATGACCAAGGGCGGGGCGAAGCGTATGACGTTCTCATGTGTCTCTTTGCACAACAGGCCTTTTCGCATCAACGCTTCGCAGTATGGTCGCGCAGGACCATGCAGTTCCAGGCCGATGAAGAGTCCTCTTCCTCGTACTTCCTTGATATTTGGGTTATGCATCGCCTTGAGCGCTTTCAGGAAGTAATCGCCGAGCTCTCGCGAACGCTCCGGCAGGTTTTCTTCCAGAATGACGTCGAGTGCCGCGATGGCGACTGCGCATGCCAGCGGATTTCCGCCAAACGTCGAGCCATGCGAACCTGGCTCGAACACACCCAAGATTTCCTGATTCGCGGCAACGGCGGAAACGGGGAAGACACCGCCGCCAAGGGCCTTACCCATCACGTACACATCCGGAACGACGTTTTCCCAATCACACGCAAATAGTTTGCCGGTGCGGCCGAAACCCGTTTGAATTTCATCTGCGACAAACAGTACGTGGTTTTCCCGACACAGTTCTGCCACCTTCGCAATGTACCCCTGCGGGGGAATGAGAATACCGGCTTCGCCCTGAATCGGTTCCACCAAAAATGCCGCCGTATTGGGCGTAATGGCCTGGCGCACCGCTTCAATATCGCCGTACGGAATAATCCGGAAGCCCGGTGTGAGGGGGCCAAAGCCGCGGCGGTACGCTTCGGCAGAAGACATGGAGATCATGGTCACTGTCCGTCCATGGAAGTTGTTGGTGCAGACGATGATTTCGGCCTGGTCGTCCGGTACCCCTTTGACATCGTACGCCCAGCGGCGGACAGCCTTCACGGCCGTTTCCACAGCTTCCGCTCCACTGTTCATGGGTAATATCATGTCTTTGCCTGTCACCTTGGTCAGTTTCTCGTAAAATGGTCCCAGTTGGTCGCTGTGAAACGCGCGTGAGGTGAGCGTCACCCGGTCTGCCTGGTCTTTCAGTGCTTGAATGATTTTCGGGTGACGGTGTCCCTGGTTGAGGGCAGAATACGCACTGAGCATGTCCATGTATCGGTTTCCATCCGGATCTTCCACCCAAACGCGTTCCGCCTTGGAAATGACAATCGGCAGTGGATGGTAGTTGTGTGCCCCGTACTTCTCCGTTATAGAGATAATCTCCGTGGATTTTGTGTTGTGCATGACGACCCTCCTTGGCCATGCGCGTCCTATCTATATGCAGTAAGCGGACTCGCCTGCCAACGTTGGGCGGCGAGTCCGCTGTGTCGTCATCACTTGTTGCGGTTTCGCGTCCACTTTCGGTTGGTGTTGGTGGTTTCTGGAAATGTATCCCCTTTATGCAGACGAATTTTCCGTGGGTTGTGGAGGTTTCCGCTATCCGGGTGTTCACCGATTTCCACGTACTCGCCGTCGTTCGGAACTTCCCAACCGGGTTTAAATTGGTTTTCCTGCCCCATGTCATCACCCCCAGCAGTAGTATGGAGGGATTGAGGCACCATCATCCGCAAGGGCGGGATCCAATTTGCTCACTGCACCAAACGAAAAGGGCGCAGCATGTTCAGCCGCGCCCTTGGTGCTTGTCCAAGATTAAGCGATGGTGATGTCTTTGCAGAGGTAGACGTCCTGAATCAAGTTGAGCAGTTTGACGCCCTCTTCCATCGGACGTTGGAACGCCTTACGGCCGGAGATCAACCCCATGCCGCCGGCGCGCTTGTTGATGACCGCAGTTTTCACTGCTTCTGCGAAGTCATTCTGACCGGACGGACCACCAGAGTTGATGAGGCCAATTTTGCCCATGTAGCAGTTCGCCACTTGGTAACGCGTGAGGTCAATCGGATTCTCTGTCGTTAACTCCGTGTAAATCCGTTCGTCCGTCTTTCCGTAGCTGCTGCCTTCCATGTTCAAGGCCTTGAATCCGCCGTTCGTTTCCGGCAACTTCTGCTTAATGATGTCTGCTTCAATGGTGACGCCGAGATGGTTGGCCTGACCCGTCAAGTCGGCTGCCAAGTGGTAGTCCACGCCTCCCTGCTTGAACTCCGGATTCCGCAGGTAGCACCAGAGCACGGTGAACATCCCGAGTTCATGGGCGAGCGCGAACGCTTCACTGACCTCTTGAAGCTGCCGCGTGGATTGGTCGGACCCAAAGTAGATGGTGGCACCGATACCTGCGGCGCCCAGCTCCCAACATTGACGAACCTTTGCAAACATGACTTGGTCGAACTTATTCGGATATGTGAGCAACTCGTTGTGGTTAATTTTCACAATGAAGGGGATTTTGTGGGCGTACTTGCGCGACGTCAGTGCAAGCACACCGAGTGTGGATGCGACCGCGTTACAACCACCTTCGATGGCGAGTTTGACGATGTTCTCTGGGTCGAAATACGCCGGGTTCTTCGCAAACGAGGCCCCTGCCGAGTGTTCGATGCCTTGGTCGACTGGCAGGATGGAGACGTAACCCGTGTTCGCCAAACGACCTGTGCTCATCATGGATTGGAGGCTGCGCAGCACTTGGTTGTTGCGGTTTGATCCGCCGAAGACTTCGTTGACGGAGTCTGGCGACGGCAGCGTCAGCGCCGATTTCGGAATAGTGTTACAAGTGTGGGTTAGGAGCGATTCCGCTTCCGGTCCGAGGTACGACATGATTTGATCCAACACAGTTGGACACCTCTACTTTCATGATGTTGGGTAGGTAACATAGCGGTGACCCTTGTCTACCTCCATTAATGTACCAGATTCGCGCGGCAAAACGCTAATGGAATTGGTGTATAATGACGAGGGAGTAAGAACAAGACCTTAACTTGGGGAGAGCAGACATGTTTCATCGAAAAGATACGCGACCCGTGAAGGTCGGGAACTTGACCATTGGCGGATCGAACCAAGTGATTATACAAAGTATGACAACGACAAAAACGGCGGACGTCAAAGCCACCGTCGCGGAAATTCATCGGCTGGAAGAGGCCGGGTGTGAGATTGTCCGCGTCACGGTGAACAACAACGAGGCGGCAGACGCCATCAAGGAAATTAAGCGGCAGATCCACATCCCGCTGGTCGCAGACATTCACTTCGACTATCGATTGGCGTTAAAGGCCATTGAGAACGGCATTGATAAAGTGCGCATTAACCCCGGTAACATCGGGAAGCGCGAACGGGTAGAGGCCGTTGTGAAGGCGTGCAAGGAGCGCGGGATTCCCATTCGCATCGGTGTGAACGCGGGATCGCTGGAACGACACATTTTGGAGAAGTACGGCTACCCGACGGCGCAGGGCATGCTGGAAAGCGCACTGCACCACATTCAGATTCTCGAGGACTTGGACTTCCACGACATCATTGTGTCCATGAAAGCCTCTGACGTACCTCTGGCCATTGAGGCCTACCGACTGGCAGCGGAGACGTTCAATTACCCGTTGCACTTGGGCATTACCGAATCAGGGACGCTGTTCAGCGGCACCATCAAGAGTTCGGCTGGATTGGGTACATTGCTGTCCATGGGCATCGGAAACACGATTCGCGTCTCGCTGAGTGCGGATCCGGTGGAAGAGGTCAAAGTGGCCCGCGAACTATTGAAGACGTTCCAGCTGATTTCGAATGCCGCGACGTTGGTGTCTTGTCCAACCTGCGGCCGAATCGACATCGACCTGATTTCGATTGCGAACGAGGTGGAAGAGTACCTGCAAACGGTGAAAGCGCCGATTAAGGTTTCGGTGCTCGGCTGTGCAGTGAACGGCCCGGGGGAAGCGCGCGAAGCGGATATTGGTATTGCCGGCGCGCGTGGAGAAGGGTTGCTGTTCCGTAAAGGAGAGGTTGTCCGCAAGATTCCGGAGGCGGACTTGGTCACGGAGTTGAAAAAAGAAATCGACCGCATGGCGAAGCACTACCAGGAAACGGGGTCCCTGCACGGGGCGTAACCACCAGGTAGGGAATTTCTAACCGTACGTCTGATGTCTGGGAGCGTCGACGCATGCAGAGTTATACTCTACTTTCCATTCAGGTTGGCAAACCACAGGTATACCGTGAGGACGCAGGACAGGATGAGAAGGAGTCAACCTGGATGTCCGGGATATACAAAGCGCCGGTGCAAGGGCCGATTTGGGTAGGAAAACTCAACTTGGACGACGACGGCCAAGCCGATTTACGCTACCACGGCGGTGTGGACCGACCCATTCTCGGGTACAGTGCCGATTATTACCCACAGTGGCAATCCGAACTTGGGATTCCGCTTGAACATGGCGCGTTCGGTGAGAACTTCACGATGGCCGGATTGTGCGAGGATACCGTGTGCATTGGAGATGTCTACCGTCTTGGTCCGGTGCTCGTCCAGGTCTCTCAACCGCGGAAGCCGTGCTGGAAGCTGTCGCGACGCCACGGGATTCCTGGTCTGGCGGCAAGCGCCGAGAAAACCGGTCGGACGGGCTGGTATATGCGCGTACTGCAGGAAGGGTTCGTGGAAGCCGGGATGGAGCTCGTCCTGCAAGAACGGCCGTATCCCGAATGGACTGTGACCAAGGCGCACGAAGTGGCGCGAGAACGGAAGAAGAATCCGGAAGCGGCGCGAGCGCTGGGTCAGTGCCCCTACCTGTCCGCCGATTGGAAAGAGATGTTGCTGGAGGCGGGACAATAGAGCCGACGTATACATGAGGAGCCTTCTCCGATTTGGGGAAGGCTTTTCGTATATCCCCGTCATTTCAGTTGACGCTGTATGAAGAAACGAATACAATCATCCATATGCTTTATCTTATTAGCAAACTAAAGTATCGTCATTTCCATGTACGTCTACGTCATCGAATTTTACACACAGGACGTGATTCTCTGTGACCTTTGACCTTCCTCAAACCTGGGCTGAACAGCCTGTTGGGATGCGCGACGTGTATCCAGAGCAGGCGAAATACCGACGGGATATTGAGTCAAAATTGCTGGCGTTTTTCGAGCAGCACGGGTACCACATGGTGTCGAGCGGCGCCTTTGAGTATGTGGATACGCTATTGCGCGGACGGCAGGTGCAGGAAGCAGACGACTGGCTGCGTTGGTTCGATCCGAACGGGCGCATGGTTGCCCTGCGCCCAGACATGACACCGTCCATCGCGCGCATGGCTGCTCCACTTGTCGCGAGTGGAACAAAGGAAATTCGCTGGTGTTACGCGGAGAAAGTGTTTCGCCGGTCCAACGACCCCGCGTCGCTGTCCTGGGTGAGCGGCAAGGCTGCCGAGTCGACGCAGGTAGGCGTGGAATGGATTGGCCCAGCGGCTAACAGGGCAGACGTGGACCTGTTGGCACTGTGTCAGCGGTCGGTAGAGCACCTAGGGCTTGCAGATTGGCAGATGGTCGTCAGCCACGCGAAATTGACGGCCAGCCTGCTCGAAGTGCTCGGCCTTTCCCAGGAAGCCAGGGAAACGCTGATGCAGTACCTCATCCGTGGGGACTATGTCGGGTTTCGGCAGGTTCATGCCGACTACGGCATTACGGAAGACGTACTTGGTGCGTTGGCCCAAGTCAATCCGTTAGACCATGGCTCTCTATCGGCCTTCCTGACGTACAGTCGGGAAGATAACCCGACCACGCAGCGCGTGTGGAAACTGTGGGACGAATTGACGGAATTTGCCTCGGTCCTAGCGGTACAAGGGCTGACGGAACACCTGTCTTTCGACTTCACCTTGACGCGAGACTTGTCGTACTACACCGGAATTATCTTCGAAGTGTTCGTGCCTGGCGTCGGCGCGCCCGTCGCATTGGGTGGCCGTTACGACGACCTCCTTGCGCAGTTTGGTTCTCCCGCGCCCGCCGTGGGCTTCACGTTTGAAGTCGAGCGGCTCTTGACCGCCTTGACGGATGGTCGCTGGTTGGCTGAGTCCATGGGGAAGGGGGACGTGAGATGATCACCATCGCTTTGGCGAAAGGTCGCACGCTGGAGGGCATCCTGCCTTTGTGGACGGCGGCAAACCTGCCTGTGCCCGCAGACTTGGATGACAGCCGCGCCTTGGTGTTTGAAGAATCGTCCGAACAATACGGCATTGTGCGGTTTTTGTTGGCCAAGCCGGCGGATGTCCCGACCTACGTATCCTTTGGCGTGGCGGATATCGGCATTGTCGGCAAAGACGTCCTCATAGAAAATCCGAAAGACGTGTACGAGTTGTTGGATCTGCAGGCGGCCCAGTGCAAGCTATGCGTGGCAGGCAGGCCGGAGGACAAAGACACGCGTCCACGCCGAGTTGCCACGAAGTATCCACGATTGGCAGATCAGTATTTTCGCAGTCAAGGGGTATCGGTGGAGTTGGTCACGCTCAGCGGCTCCATTGAGCTGGCAGCGGTGATTGGACTGGCCGACAGGATTTTTGACTTGGTCCAAACTGGCGCGACGTTGGCGGCCAATGGTCTGGTGGTGTTTGACGAAGTGCTCGATGTATCAGCGAGGTTGATTGCCAATCGATCGAGCTATCGCATGAAGCGAAACCTGGTTGACGAGATATCCAGGCGTATCACGAGTGTGTTGGCAGCGGAGGTGGGGAGATGAAGGTTCAACGGGCATCGGCGGCTGCGTGGCGTTGGAAAAGGGAACAAGGCATGGACAAGTCGTTGGCGGATGTTGTGGCGCGCATCCTGCAGACCGTCCGTATCGATGGAGACATAGCTGTACGTACCTTCACAGCGCAGTTCGACGGAGTGGCTGCTGCAGACCACCCGCATTTCCAACTGCGTGTCCCTCACGACGCACTCGCTGAGGCGTGGGCTCGGCTCAGCCCGGATTTGCAAGGAACGCTGCAACGCGCGGCGGACCGGATTCGCCACTTTCACGAGTTGCAGAAGCGACGCGATGTTGAATACATCGGGGAAGATGGGGAGCGGCTAGGGATGACCTGGCGACCTCTTCACCGAGTCGGGGTCTACGCACCAGGCGGTCGAGCCGCATATCCTTCGACCGTCCTCATGAACGTGATTCCCGCGCAGGTTGCGGGTGTCGAGGAAATTGTGTTGGTGTCGCCACCACAGCCAGACACGGGGTACCCGCATCAGCTCGTCATGGCCGCTGCGCACCTCCTCGGCGTACAGGAAGTCTATCGCATGGGTGGCGCTCAGTCGATTGCGGCGCTCGCATATGGTACGGAAAGTATTCGTCCGGTGGACAAGATTGTCGGGCCCGGCAATGCCTATGTGGCCTATGCGAAGCGAATGGTGTCGGGGGACGTGGGCATTGACAGCATTGCCGGCCCAAGTGAAGTGTTCATTGTGGCGGACGCTTCGGCCAATCCCGCGTACGTCGCCGCAGACATGTTGGCTCAAGCGGAGCATGATCCAGAGGCTGGCGCGGTCTGCATCACCACGCATGCGCCCTTGGCGGATGCTGTCGAAGTGGCTCTTGCGGAGCAACTACAGCAGTTGCCAAGGCGGGAGATTGCGGAGAAATCTCTGGCAGCGTGGGGAGCTCTCGTGGTGGCTGACAACCTGGACCAGGCGGTGGCGGTGGTCAACGCGGCAGCGCCGGAGCACGTGGAGTTGATGGTGCAAAATCCAAACAAGTGGCTGAAGAACATCCGCACGGCCGGTGCCGTGTTCCTCGGACCGTACACGCCGGAGTCGGTCGGCGACTACTACGCGGGTACTAACCACGTCCTGCCGACGTTTGGGACCGCGCGCTTTGCATCTGGCCTCGGTGTGGACGACTTTGTTCGGCGCATGTCCTACGTGGAATACGCGAAGCACACACTCGAAGCGCACGCAATGGACATTTGCACGTTGGCCCACGCGGAAGGGCTGCAGGCGCACGCCCGCGCCGTGGAGATTCGGATGCAGGAGGAAGAAGGATGAATGAACGGAATCAGCCGAGGGAAGCGAAAATTGAGCGCGTGACGGGCGAAACGTCCGTTGAGCTCACCCTTCGCCTCGACGGCAGCGGTCAAGCAGCGCTCGATTTCCCAGTGCCGTTTTTACGTCATATGTTGCACCTGTTCGCGGCACACGGCCATTTCGATCTCTCCATTCACGCCACAGGCGATGTGGACGTGGATGACCACCATCTCGTCGAAGACATCGGATTGTGTCTCGGTAAAGCGTTGCACACTGCGCTGGGCGACAAGCGGGGTATTCGCCGGTACGGAGAACGCCACACGCCGATGGACGAAACGTTGGCAAGAGCGGTGATTGACTTGTCCGGCCGTCCCGCCTTTGTCCTGCTGGGGGAGATTCCGGCGGAGCGCATAGGGACGTTTCCCACGGAGCTGGTGCGAGAGTTCTTTAAATCCTTTGCGAACGAGGCGCGGATGGCGCTGCACCTGGCGATACTCTATGGAGAGAACAGTCACCACATGGTAGAAGCCTTGTTCAAAGCAACTGGCGCAGCCTTGCGGCTGGCGGTAGCGCCGGACGACGGTGGTGTGCCGAGCACGAAAGGGGTATTAGAGTGATTGCGGTATTAGACTTAGGCATCGGCAACCTCTCGAGCGTGCGAAGTGGATTTGCGCGGGCTGGCGAAGATACCGTGGTCGTTGCCCGCGGCGCGGATTTTGAGGCGTTGAAGGCGGAGAGGGACGATTTGGCCGGCGTCATTCTGCCGGGCGTAGGTGCATTTGGCGACGCCATGTTTCAGTTGCGGGTCTCCGGGCTGCTCACAGCGGTTCGCAACGTGGTGCGAGAAGGTCGACCGTTGCTTGGGATTTGCCTTGGAATGCAGCTCTTGTTCTCGGTCAGTGAAGAGCACGGATTGCACGTGGGATTGGGCGTCTTCCCAGGGCGAGTCGTGCGCTTTGACGACAAGGTGAAAGTTCCGCACATGGGTTGGAACGAACTCATGCAAGTGGCCGACCACCCGTTGCTGACTGGCATACAAAAAGGAAATTTCGTGTATTTCGTGCATTCGTACTACGCCGTGCTGCAGGAATCTCGCCACTTGCTGGCTGGGGCGGATTACGGAGGGACCTTGGTGCCTGCCGTCGTAGGCAAGGGCAACGTGTACGGCGCGCAGTTCCACCCGGAGAAGAGCGGTGAAGTTGGAGAGCAAATTCTCCGCAACTTCGTTCAAATCTGCAGAGATTGGCAGATGGAACAGGGAGGGATGGCACATGGCTGAACCCACGCAAACGTTTGAACTGTACCCGGCGATTGACATTCTCGGCGGCCGCTGCGTTCGACTTCTACAGGGCGACTACGCCGCCAAGACGGAGTACAGTGCCAACCCCGTCGACGTTGCAGGGCGGTGGATCCGAGAAGGGGCTCAGTGGCTGCATGTGGTGGACTTGGACGCGGCCAAATCAGGGGTTCCGGAGAATGTCGATGTCATTGCCGCTATCGTCGAGAGAGCCGCGCAGGCGAACGTGTCTGTCCAGGTGGGCGGCGGCATTCGCACGGTGGAAGCCATGCAGCGCTGGCTGGACTGCGGCGTCAAACGGTGCGTCGTTGGGACCGCCGCAACTCGGATGGAGTGGGTCACAGATGTGGTTGACCGGTTTGGGAGCGACGCCTTGGTGGTGGGCCTGGATGGTCGCAAGGGAAAGCTCGCGGTCAAAGGGTGGCTGGAGCAGACCGAAACGTCCCTCGTGGACCTGGCGAAGACCCTGTACGGAGTCGGGGTAAGGCACGCCTTGGTCACCGACGTGGAACGGGATGGGACATTGCAAGGGGCGAATCTGCCACTCGCGGCAGAGATCCAAACGACGGGGATTCAGGCGATTGCCTCCGGTGGCATTCGCAATCTTGAGGACGTGCTGGCAGCGAAGGCTGCGGGGCTCGCCGGAGTCATCGCGGGCAGATCCATCTACGACGGAACCCTTTCCCTGACGGAGGCGTTCGCAGCGCTGCAGGAGGCGAAGTCATGCTGACGAAACGGATTATCCCATGCTTTGATGTACTGGACGGGCGAGTCGTGAAACACGTAGGCTTTCTGGAAAATCGCCGGGACGCGGGCGATCCGCTTGCCCTCGCCGAACGGTACTCCCGCGAAGGTGCCGACGAGTTGGTCCTGCTCGACATCTCTGCTTCCGAAGAGGGACGCTTGGCGACGCATCGCGTTGTCGCGGAGGTGGCGGACAGAGTGAACATTCCGCTCACGGTCGGCGGGGGGGTGTCTACGGTCGACGACGTCCGCGCACTGCTCTTGGCGGGTGCCGACAAAGTGTCCATCAACACCGGGGCCGTGCGCAATCCGCAGTTGATCAAGGAAGCCGCTCACCGCTTTGGGGAGCAGTGCGTGGTCGTGGCCATCGACGCAAACTTGAATGCGAAGATGGGTACCTACGAAGTGATGATTCAGGGGGGAAAAGTCGGCACGGGCATGGACGTGATTGCGTGGGCGCGCCGCGTCACAGAACTGGGAGCGGGAGAGATTCTGCTCACGAGTTTTCGCCAGGACGGAACGCGTGAAGGATATGATCTTACGCTGACCAAAATGGTGTCGGAAGCGGTGAACGTGCCGGTGATTGCGAGTGGTGGCGCCGGCAAGAAGGAACACTTCTGGAAAGTGCTCACGGAAGGGAAGGCCGACGCGGCGCTCGCGGCGAGTGTCTTCCACTTTGCGGAGACCTCCATCGGTCAGGTCAAGTCCTACCTCAAGCAGAAAGGGGTGCCGGTGCGATGGAACGCAAAGTGGGCCAACTGACGGCGACGGCGCTCGAAAGCGTCCGGTATGATGCGCAAACGGGGCTCGTACCGGTGGTAGTCCAGGATCAAGGGACGGGGGCCGTGCTGATGTTGGCCTACGCCAACCGAGAGGCGTTGAAACGCACGCTCGGCACGGGCCAAGCGTGGTTTTGGAGTCGGTCGCGAGGCGACTATTGGCACAAGGGCGCCACAAGCGGAAACGTTCAGCGCGTGGTCGAAGTGCGCCTGGACTGCGATGGAGACGCCGTACTGTATTTGGTGGATCCAGCCGGACCGGCTTGCCACACCGGAGAGTACAGCTGTTTTTATCAGCGCGTTGAACACAAAGGAGAGACTGCGGAAGAGACGAGGACGTCCCACGAAGCCGTGACGGCATGGGACGATGCGGTGTCGCCCGCGGAAACAAGTCACACGTCCGCCGTGAACGGGGAGGAAGTCACCCGCGCTGCATCTTCAGACAACGACGCGACATGTCTCAGCGAGGCCCTTGACCACCTGTGGACGGTTCTGACCGACCGATGGGAGCATCGCCCCCAGGGATCTTACACGACGTACCTGTTTACGCACGGGATGGACAAGGTGGCGAAAAAGGTTGGCGAAGAAGCCGTGGAAGTGGCGATTGCTGCAAAAAATGCGGTTCAGTCCGAGGCGGGCAAAGCTGAACTTGCGGAAGAAAGCGCAGATCTGTTGTATCATTTGCTCGCACTGTGGAAGTTGGCCGGACTGTCTCCAGCCGACGTCTGCCACGTGTTGCAGAGCCGAGAGAGATAAGTTGTGGGTCTTTTGACAACACCCGCACCGAATCGTCACCATCGGGGAGAAGGAGCACGGTATGAACATACACGGCGTCGAGGTCAAAGGTGTGACTACGAGTGTCCAGCGTGTCAATCGAAGTTCAATCCCAGATGCGAAAATCACTACCCCTGGTATTTTGAAACGAAATCCAGTCGACAATAATCTCGTCGACTGGATTTTTGCGTCGCTTTCTGAAGGTGTTCAGCATACGGAAATGATTCATGCTTGCCTGAACACCGTGTGCTTGAACTTAGTGATATCGAAATTTTGCAAATCGTTCACAGAAAATTTGTAACTTTGCGTGGGATTACAGCGTCTATTCATATAAATACTGTATGAAGTGCATCGAGAAAGGAGGTCCGAACTCATGGAGCTTGAGTTCAACCACATGGTGAACGAGAAGGAGACGTATTGCACCTGCCCACATTGTGACGAAGTCTTTCGCATCAGCACACTCAAACTCCAAAGCGGTCTTCCGGTGGCTGAGTGTCCTCATTGTCTGCGTAGGATAGAGTTCCCCTCTGTCGACGCTTAAGCTCTGTTTGCAAAACGAACGGATGGAGGGTGATACGTCCGTCACCCTCCACATTTGACTTTGCCCCGAGAATTCGTAGAATGTGTTCAGACGTCCGAACTGTATCGAGGTTACGATGCATTCGATGGACGTATGAATCCCCGGCAAAAAAGAGAAATATCCATCCTTTTGAATGAAAACTCGTATATTTCCATGAAAGAATTAGCGCGCGTGTTGGCGTGTTCCGAACAACCTAGAAAAATCATGCGTATGTCCGGGGCGGAAAGCGATATAAGTCCCGTTTTTTCCGAAATCTGCGGAAACACGTGGAGACTTATATTGAGATTTGATACGACATGATCTAAGTTGATAAAAGCGCTTTATCGAGGGGGCGAATATGGTGAAACTTTTGGCCATCACATCTTGTCCAAATGGAATTGCGCATACGTATATGGCGGCCGAAAAGCTCGCCAAGGCCGCCGAGGAATTGGGTATTGAAATGAAGGTGGAGACGCAAGGTTCCATCGGCGTTGAAAACGAATTGACCGCTGAAGAAATTGCCGCGGCGGATGGCATCATCATTGCCGCGGACAAAACGGTGGACAAGTCTCGGTTTGTAGGCAAGCGAGTTCTCGAGGTTCCGGTAGCCGATGGTATCAAGCGCCCACAGGAATTGATTGTTGAGTTTCAAAACGGAACGGTTCCAGTATATGGACAAGCGTCCCGAGACCATTTGAAGTCTATCGAAGAATTGAAGAAAGAGCGCAAGTCGAAACAGAACCCTATCTACCGGCATTTGATGAACGGTGTGTCGTATATGATTCCCTTCGTCGTCGTCGGCGGGTTGTTGATTGCGCTTTCGTTGGGATTTGGCGGTCATCCGACGGCACATGGGATGGCTGTCACACAGGGCTCTTTCTGGGACCACGTATTGCAGGTTGGTACTGCTTCGTTTACCTTCATGGTGCCCATTCTTGCTGGATTCATCGCCACGAGCATTGCCGACAGACCTGGACTTGTGCCAGGCATGATTGGCGGGTATATCGCCGCAAACGGAAGTTTCTACGGCAGCACTGCAGGTGCCGGATTTCTCGGCGGCATTGTGGCAGGTTTCCTTGCAGGGTACGTAGCAAAGTGGATTAAATCCTGGAAAGTGCCGCAGATGATTCAACCTATCATGCCGATTCTTGTCATTCCAATTATNTCCAGTGCCATTGTCGCGGCCATATTCATCTGGGTGCTTGGTTATCCGATTGCGATGGTGTTCTCCGACCTACAGTCCTGGCTGCAGAGCATGCAGGGTGCAAGTAAAATTGTGCTGGCACTGATTCTCGGTGCCATGATTGCCTTTGACATGGGTGGACCTGTCAACAAGGTTGCATTTCTGTTTGGCTCTGCCATGATTCAAAGCGGCCAGTACTTTATCATGGGACCGATTGCCGTGGCGATTTGTATTCCGCCGCTCGGCATGGGGCTCGCTACGTTCCTGAGTAAAAAACGCTATACCAAGGAAGAACGCGAGGCAGGCAAGGCGGCGTTTGCCATGGGACTTGTGGGAATTACGGAAGGTGCCATCCCCTTCGCAGCTGCGGATCCGCTGCGCGTGATTCCTAGCATTATGATTGGTTCCATGGTCGGTTCCGTGATTGCCATGCTGTCTGGTGTCACGGATCACGTGCCGCACGGTGGACCCGTCGTTGCTGTGGTACGGGCTGTGGACAACGTTCCGATGTTCTTTGTGGCCATTCTCGTTGGCATTGTGGTCACCGCGCTTCTCGTCAATGCGCTGAAAAAAGAAGTGACAGAATAAGAAACGCGAGAGATATGAGCACCGAAGGGGCTGCTCCAAAAGTGCCGACAGCACGGAGGGGCAGTCCCTTTGTATTTGGACGCGAACAGCGCAGGAGAGTGCGAGTACGGGCATTACCCTCGACACCATTCGTTCGCAACGGCGTCCAAATAGGTGGAGGCATCCTTCAAGCGTTCGACCTCTGCGCGGACGGAAAAAGCGATGTGGTTCAGTTGGCGTTGTCTTGCGGCCAAGGCGCGGTGCATCTCGGTGGGCGCGGGGCCTCCTGGCACGTTGCGTACCTCAACGAAATGAACAGGATCCATGGCTCGCTGGACGATGTCCGGAGACAGCTGCAGCGGATGCCCTATCACCTGGGAGGCGGCCTCGTCAATCAAGCTGCTCGTCACCTGTGAAGCGTCCAGTTGTCGTTCCACCGCCATCTTCACCACGTGACTGGCAATCGCATGAGAACTTCGGAACGGAATGTTGGCTTCCCGAACCAATGTGTCGGCGAGCTCTGTGATGGTCGCAAAACTGTGTTTGGTGCGGTTGAGCAACAACTCCTTGTTCACATCCACCGTCCCGACAACCACAGCACAGAGGCGCAGAATCTGATCCGAGAGGCGAAAACCATGCCAAAGGTGAGGCTGCAGGTCGTCCTCTGTGTCCACGATATCGCCAAACGGCGTATTGTGAAGCATTTGGAGGACAGTCATACAACGACCAACTCCACTCGAGCTGAGCGAGCGAATGTGTTCCAAAGACACAGGGTTTCGTTTTTGAGGCATGATGGAACTGACCTGTACGTACGGGTCTGCAACCCGAATGGATCCAAATTCCTGTGTAGACCACAGCAGCAGATCTTGGACAAAGCGCCCCATCCCGATAAACAGCACCTGCAATGCCGCTGCTGCTTCTCCCAGGTAGTCCGCCCCGCCGATGGCGTCGTATGCGTTTTCTACCAAGCCGTTGAATCCGAGTAATTGCGCCACCCGTTCCCGGTTTACCGGGAAGCCGGAGGTGGTCAACGCCGCCGCCCCAAGCGGACTGCGGTTACAAGTGTCGTAGGCAGCTTGCAGACGTTTGACGTCTCTGGCGACGGCATCAAACACGGCTGTCAAGTAGTGGGCGAACGTCATCGGTTGAGCTTGTTGGGTGTGGGTATAACCGAGCATGATGGTGTCCACATGCTGATTCGCCGTATCCACTAGCGTCTGTAAGAATGCAGAGGCGGATTGGATGGTATCCAATAGCTGTTGACGCAGCGCCATCCGGTACATGGCGACGCCCATGTCGTTGCGGCTGCGCGCGATATGTAAACTGCCACCAATCTCGCCGGCAGTTTGCATGATTTGACTCTCGACAAGAAAGAACAAGTCTTCGTAACGACCATCGTAGGCAGTTTCCTGCAGTTTCAGAATATCCAGTGCCTGAATCCCACTCATAATCCGCTCTGCTTCATGGCGTTTGAGCAGGGATTGTTCCACCAGCATGACGAGATGTGCTTTATGGATTGCGAGCATGGGGGGCAGAAGGACAGTTTTGGCGTTGTCGTAGGCGGGAGCGAGCACGACTTCGGCATAGGTGGCGCCAGGGAACGAATGCCCTTCACGGTTCAGAATACCCTCTTTCAACTTCATCTCGCTGGCCTCCAAGTCATTTGTCAATCTAAATATATGATTCGAAATTAAATATAAATGAGTGTCGACAGTGTTTTTGCTCGAGGACAATGCATCAATTGTTAGATGATTTCATTAAATTGAAATTGATAGATGATACGCGGATAGAACACTCGCCGAACTAGAGGCCGAATTCAAGGGGGGACTCACAATGAATCGCGGAATGGCCAAGCTCTGTGCTGTCGGCTCCGCCACCCTATTTGCGACAGGCATCGTCGTCGGTTGCGGTGGCAACAGCGGGACCGATTCGAACCAGGTGACCATTACTTACTGGCAGTACACGTTTCCATCCAAAGTGACGGAGATGAAAAAACTGATCCAGGCATTTGAGAAACAGAACCCGGACATCAAAGTGGTGGAACAGGATTTTCCGTACGACCAGTACAACCAGAAGGTGACCGCGGCGATGCATGCGGGCAAGGGCCCGGATGTGCTGAACCTCTACTACGGTTGGATTCCACAATATGTGAAACAGGGGTACTTGCAACCGATTCCGCAGGACTTCATGAGCACAGTGGATATCAAGAACTACTACATACCGATGGTGCAGACTTCGGCCGTGGACGGGAAGTACTACGCGCTGCCGACGGCGGTTCGGACGTTGGCGCTCTTCTACAATAAGGATCTGTTCCAAAAAGCAGGGCTAGATCCGAACAAACCACCAACCACGTGGGACGAGTTAATCCAAGACGCGAAAAAGATGACCATCACCAATTCCAATGGTCAGTTCCAACAGGAAGGTTTCGCCTGGGATGTTTCCGGCCAAGGCTATCACACGTTTGAAGAGATTCTGCTGCGCCAGTTCGGCGTAACGCCGTTCAGCGAAGACGGCAAGCAGGTGTTGTGGGATGCCTCGCCGAACGGACTGGCCGCGTTCCAATATTGGACCGACATGGAGACGCAGGACAAGATTGGGTCAGACTCGTTCCTCAGTGCCTACAACACAGCGTTTGAGGCCGGAAAGGCCGGCATGATGATTGACGGATCGTTTGACATTGCAGCCGTGAAGAAAGCGGCGAAGTTCGACTGGGGAGTGACAACCATACCGGTGCTGAAGCCAGGTGGCGTGCAATCGAACTTCGGGTCTTTCTGGGTGAATGGAATCGCCAAAGGGGTCACCGGGAAGAAGCTCGAGGCGAGCGAGAAGTTCTTGAAGTTCTTGATTTCCGAAGACACAGAGAAAGACTGGCTGCAAAACGTTGGAGAGCTTCCTGCCGCGAAATCGCTGTCGAACGATTCGTCGATAGTCAGCGACCCTATCTACGGCCCGTTTGTCAAAGGGTTGCAAAGCGCGCATGCCACATTCTTTGTCAATGAAACACAGGAACGCCAGGATATGATTGACGCGGTGAGCAAGATCAACCTTCAACATGCAGATGTCAAGCAGACGTTTGCAAACTTGGTGAAACAAGAGCAGACCATTCGCGACCAGTATTTCAACAAACCGTGATGTCGTTCGCAACCAGCGGCGGGCGCCGGGGAGAGCCCTTGGGTTGTCTCGGTGTTCTGGCCACGACAGAGGGGGGATGAGGATGACGCCCACACCCGTCAGCGTCTCACAGTTACCATTGCGGGGCGTGACGCTACGGACCAGACGTACCTTGACAGCCTATTCCTTTCTGCTCATTCCACTCTTGTTTTTTGTGTGCATTCGAATCGCTCCGATGATCTACGCCTTCGCCATGTCCTTTACAGAGCAGAATGAGTCTGGATTTACGCTGAGCAACTACCAGCAATTGATACACGATGGTACGTTTTGGCGTGCGGCGCTCAACACACTGTTGTACGTGGTCATCACAGTACCGTTGCAAATGGCCATCGGCCTGTGCATCGCTCTGGCCGTGGAACGGGTCCAGAGCCTGCGGTGGTTCTATCGTATGGTGTACTTTCTACCGTACATCACCTCCACGGTGGCGGTCAGTTGGGTATGGAGACTGATGTACGACGCGAACACGGGCTTGTTGAACGAAGTGCTGAGTTGGTTTCACATTCCGCCTCAGGGGTGGTTGTCTTCCCCGTCACAGGCCCTGGTGTCCGTAAGTATTGTGATGATCTGGCAAGCTGCTGGATTTAACATGTTGATCTTGTTGGCTGGGCTCAAGGCCGTGCCTCGCCATTTTTACGAAGCGGCGCAACTCGACGGTGCTGGAAAGTGGAACACGTTCTGGCGTGTGACGTGGCCTCTGCTCAACCCAACCATTGTGTTCTTGGCTGTTACGGGTGTCATTACAGCGTTGCAGACTTTCACGCAAATTGAGAACCTGACAGCCAGCAGCGGGCAAGAAGCGGGTGGCCCTCTGCACAGTACGTTGAGTGTGGTGGTCTACATGTACGACTCCGCTTTCAGCAATTTTAACTTGCAATACGCATCCGCCATCGCGGTGTTCCTCTTTCTCTTCATCCTTTTGGTGACCGTTTTGCAACTGCGCGTGCTCAACAAAGCGTACGAGTATTAGGGCAGCGGGGGCCAGGTGTGACAGCGACTGCGGTACATAGCCGAGGAGAAGCGAGGGTTGCTGGACATGAAACGAAAGTTTGATGTTGTGGCTTTGACACTCCACATGGTGTTGTGGATTGGGGTCGTGATTGTTTCTCTCCCTTTCGTGTGGATGCTTTTGTCGTCCGTCAAGAGTCTACCTGACTTCTATACGTTTTCATTTTTTCCGCATTCGATAGACTGGTCCGGTTACCTATACGTCTTTCAACAAACCAATTATTTACGCTGGTACCTGAACAGCCTCATTGTTGCGGTGTGCGTGACGACCAGTGGTTTGGTGTTCGACTCGCTCGCGGGCTATGCCTTGGCGAAGTACAAGGTGCCTGGAGTCACCGCCGTGTTTCTATTGATTTTAAGTACGCTGATGATTCCTACGGAGATGTTGGTCATTCCATGGTACGTGATGGGCAGTCAATTGAACTGGATAGATACATTTTGGGGCGTGATGTTTCCTGGCATGATGGAGGCGTTCGGCGTATTCCTGATGCGTCAGTTTATGCTTGGCGTGCCAAATGACTTGTTGGACGCGGCGCGAATCGACGGTTTAAGCGAGTTCAAGATTTGGTGGCGCGTGGCCATGCCGCAGGTCAAACTAGCGCTGTCTGCCCTCGGCATATTGACGTTTCTGGGGAACTGGAACGCATATTTATGGCCGGTCATTGCCACGACCACCGATCCGATGCGCACACTGCCGGTTGGTATTTCGTTGTACGCGAGTGCTGATAACGGCGGCATTCAGTGGAACACGATTATGGGCATGAGCACCCTCGCGGTGATACCCATCATCATCGTTTTCTTGGTCTTCCAGAGAAGGATTGTCGAGGGTATCGCGTTGACCGGAGTGAAGGGCTAACTCGATGGAGTCGAGGATTCGGTAAGCAGAGAAACCGTGCTGGGACGCCAAACTCAGTACAACACGATGCACCGAAACATCGTCTCGCTGAAGTGGAGGAGGTTACTGATGGCAAGGTTGTTTGAAGTGGAGCGTGTTCGAGATCAATTCCCTGCTCTACGCCGTACATACAAGGGGCAGCAGGTGGTGTATTTCGATGGTCCGGGTGGGTCTCAGGTGGTCCAATCGGCGATGGACGCCATGGTGCAGTACATGTCTCGCGGGGGAGCCAACTTGCATGGCGTGTTCCCCAGCAGCGTTGAGACAGAGCAGATGACTGCGGATACAAAATCAACCGTTGCGGCGTTCCTGAACGCTGCCGCAGACGAAGTGGCCTTTGGACCGAACATGACCACGCTGAACCTGGCCATTTCACGAGCACTTTCGCGCACTTGGGAGGCGGGCGATGAGGTCGTGGTGTCCGAGTTGGATCACCGCGCCAACGTGGACCCTTGGCTGCTCGCGGCCCGCGACCGGGGCGCAGGGGTCAAGTGGCTCACGGTGAATACGGAAACGTTGACGTTGGATTTGGACCATCTCGAAGACGTCATCACGGAAAGGACGAAGCTGGTGGCTGTGGGTCTGGCGTCCAACAGCGTCGGTACCATTACGGATGTGCGGCGGATTGCCGCCAGAGCCCATGAAGTGGGCGCGTTGGTTGCCGTGGACGCGGTACACGCTGCACCACATCTGGTGATTGACCGGGACGCACTTGGCGCGGATATCCTGCTGTGTTCCGCGTACAAGTTCTTTGGTCCGCATGTCGGCATCGCGGTGATTCGCCGCGAGCTGTTTGAGGAGCTGGACGTGTACAAGTTGCGTCCGGCACCGACTGATATCCCCGAAAAATTGGAAACCGGAACCCAAAATCACGAAGGCATTGCTGGCGTCGGCGCGGCCATCCGGTTCATCGGTTCTCTGGGGGCGGGGGCTACGCTGCGAGACAGACTGGTGAACGCCATGACCACCATTGCACAGCACGAAGATGCTCTCGCACGAAAGTTGCGCCAAGCGCTGCGCGACATGCCAGGGGTCACTGTGTATGCCGCTCCCCATCCGCACCGAAAAACGCCGACCATCGCCTTCCGCGTGGATGGTCTGACACCTCGGCAAGTCTGTGAAGCGCTCGTAGAACAGTACGGCATCTTTGTGGCAGATGGCGATTTCTATGCAACCACGCTTGCGGATAAGCTGGGTATCAACACATCCGGCGGCTGGATTCGCGCGGGTCTGGCGCCGTACAACACGGACGATGAAGTAGATACGCTCATTGAGGCGATGGAGCACGTGGTACGGGCGCGAACATGATAGCGTGGCACGGCGTGTTCACTATGATCTTTATCTTTTATCTTGATTCGACTATCCGATTTGCAGCAAGCGCTCGAGCGGAACCAGGAAGCGCTGCAATTCCAGCTCGCGCAGCGTCTCTGCAGCACGCTTCAACTGTAACTGCAGTTTGCAGTCTTCCAAGGTCAGTGACAGGGGTACGTCTGTCACAATGGTGGCGAGTTTCTTGCTGAGCAGGGCGAGGTCTCGGTGGGCCTCCAGCTTGTCCCGCAACTTTCCTTTCACGGTGTGGCAGTTTTCGAGGAGATGCTCCACGCTGCTGTATTCTGCGAGCAGCTTCAGCGCGGTCTTTTCACCGATGCCTGGCACGCCTGGAATGTTGTCGCTGGTGTCGCCCATCAATCCCTTTAAGTCAATCCATTGCGCCGGTGTGAGTCCGTACTGCTCGCGGAGTGTGTCTGGAGTGTACAGGTCCACCTCTGTGATGCCGCGTTTCATGATGGCGACGGTGACGTTGTCGCGCACTAACTGCAGGGCATCTCGGTCACCAGTCAAAATGAGGACCTGGTGTCCCTCGTCGGAAGCGCGGTGGGCGAGTGTGCCGATGATATCGTCCGCTTCATACCGTTCGTCGAAGTGCTGGGGAATCCCAATGGCTTCAAGCACGTTTTGCGTCGTGGTGAATTGGGGGTGCAGTTCGTCCGGGAGTTCTCCGCGCGTGCCTTTGTAGTCGGAGTAAAGCTCCCGGCGAAACGTATCCCGCGAGACGTCCCACGCCACAAACGCGTACCTTGGCCTCACGCGCTCCAGGGCGCCAATCATCATATTCAAGAATCCAAACACGGCATTGGTGTATACGCCTTGCGTCGATTGCATTAAACGCCGTCCGTAGGCACTTGCAAAAAATGCGCGAACGAGGATAGATGAGCCATCCATAATTAGAAAATCCGCTTGTTTCACGAGAACGTCTCCTTTGGTTGACAGTTCTTTCATTATAGCAAACCCAGTGGATTTACATGGCTCGCAAATCGTGGTACATTGAGGGCATCAATTGCATAGTTCGGCGCTAGGGGTGCCATGACGGCTGAGAAGCGAGCGGATCGCTAACCCTTTAAGACTCGATCTGGGTAATACCAGCGGGAGGAAGTGCCACCGACCTGATTCGGACAGTGTGCCTCTGTGATGCGCCAGTGCATTCGCAGAGGCTTTTTTACGTACACCGTTGGTCGTGGCTGGTGGAGCGCCAGAAACCAAGGGGGAATCATAGCATGTGGAAGTTGCGAGACATTGTGGTCACGGTGATTTTGTCAGTTGTCTGCGGTGCTATTTACATGGGATGGGATTGGCTGGCCACGTTGACAGGGAGCGCGTCTCCATGGCTCCTCGGACTCATGAACGGTGTTTGGTGGATTGCGTCTGTGTTGGTCGCTTATATTGTGCGTCGTCCAGGCGCGGCTTTTCTGGGAGGTGCGGTCAGCGCCCTCTTTGAGTGGGCGTTCGGAAGCCCGTACGGGGCAAACGCATTGATCTCCGGCCTTCTTCAAGGCGGGGGCACCGAAGTCGGTCTGTTGCTGTTCGGTTGGAAGCGGTACAGCACATCTGTTCTGATGTTCGCGGGCGCTTTTGGTGGTGTTGGAAACATCCTGCAGTGGTACTTCCAGTATGGGGGAGGCGAGTTCTCGCTGACCAACCAGCTGGGCTACATCATCACCACGCTCATCAGCGGCGCCATCCTCGCTGGTTTGTTGCCGAAGTGGATTGACGACGCGCTGTACCGGACCGGGGTTCTCCGCAATTTTGAAATTGGCAAGCAAATGAGGGCGTTGTCCAAATGATTGACCAGCGCCAACTCACACGAAAGGCTCTCCCGATGCAACCCCGGGAGAGCCTCATCCGCTTTGATGATGTGTCCATCGCATATGAGGAACAGAGCAAGCCTGTGATTCACGACGTGTCCTTTCAAGTTCGGGAAGGGGAGTCGGTGCTCTTTCTTGGCCCGAGCGGTTGCGGAAAGAGCACGTTGGCGATGCTCTGCGCGCGACTCATTCCTTCGTCCGTCGAAGCACAGGTGAAGGGCGAATTACACTACCATCCGTCGCTCTGCAGCACGGGCGGCATCGGTTACGTATTCCAGGATCCGGACGCGCAGTTTTGCATGATTCACGTGGACGACGAAGTGGCGTTTGGGCTTGAAAATGTTGGCGTACCCCGCGAGAACATGCATTCCGTGATCCGTGCGTCTCTGGACACTGTGCATCTGGACGTGCCGATGGACGCACAGCACGCGACGTTTTCGGGTGGGATGAAACAGAAACTCGCGGTGGCGTCCGCGCTGGCACTCAAGCCAAAACTACTGATCTTTGACGAACCGACGGCGAACTTGGACCCGCTTTCCACCCGGGTGGTCTTTGAGCAGATTGCGCGCCTGCACGAGCAGGGGCAGACGCTGATTGTCATTGAACACAAGTTCCATGCGTTGCTCCCACACATGGACACCGTGGTCCTTTTCGACCGGGACGGCACCGTCCACCGCGTGGGACCCACCCGTGAAGTGCTCGCCGAGGAGTGGACGTGGATGGTTGACGCTGGTGTGGTTCCCGCGTGGAAAGGCAAGCCTGCGTGGTTGGTCACGGGCACCCGCTCTGCACTGGAATCCGCTTATCAACCGATGCAACCACGACAGCGGGGGAGGTCCGTTCCAGTCGACAAACCCGCCATATCTCTACATGGCTTGTCCCTGCAGTACGGCGAGCGCACAATCTGGTCCAACGTCGACCTGACGATTCCCACCGGGGCGTTCGTCGCGGTGGTGGGACCGAATGGCGTAGGGAAGTCGTCTCTGTTGCAGGTAATGGCTGGGCTGCAAAAGCCCGCGTCGGGGCAGGTCACATGGTTTGGGCGAGCGCTCAAGGATTTGTCGGCAACGGAAAAGCAGCGGATACTCTCCTTCTGTTTTCAAAATCCAGAGTATCAGTTTATTTACGAACGGGTTGGCGATGAGTTGGCCAACGGCGTTGTCCAGGGGGACTTGCCAACGCAGGTGTCTCGGTTGCTGGAGGAGTTCGGACTCGCCGGACTGGAAGATCACAGTCCATTTGCATTGAGCCAGGGGCAGAAGCGGCGCCTGAGCGTGGCGGCCATGGTTCGTGAAGAACACGACCTCTACCTGTTGGACGAACCCACGTTTGGTCAGGACGCGCGCACGCAGTTGGCCATTCTCGAGAGACTCGCGCAACTGCAGGACCAAGGCAAGACCGTCGTCATCACGACGCACGACATGGACCTCGTGCGATCCTACGCGACCCACGTGGCTGTGCTATGTGACGGTGGCATCGCGTTTTTCGGCTCGCCAGACGACCTATGCGAACGTCCGGACGTCTTGCGCCGGGCTCATTTGCTCGCTGACGTGGAAGCGCTAGACTCCACACCGGAACAGCAACCGCAGCCAGTGCAGCTGCGGAGCAGCGGATCCAACCAACCAGTGAACATTCGTGGCCAGCGCGGTCTTGCCAAGTATCTGAATCCACCCTTATCCATGCTCGCTGTGGTGGCCACTGTGTTAGTTGGGATTGCTGCGCGAGAACTTCCACAGACCCTGGCGCTGTTCGTTTGGGCTGTGTTGTTGCTGCTTGTAGTTCCAGGGCTGAGCCCATGGAAGGTGTTGAAACGTCTGTCTCCATTCCTCGGCTTTTATGTGTTATACATTTGGTCGTTTGCCGCCTTTTCAGCGGTTCCGCCGGGTGCAAAATCACTGCATGTCCTCTGGTACCACATCAGTCTGCCTGGACTCATGAACGGCGTCGTCCTGGCATTTCGCATGTTGGCGGCTGTCGCAATGGGGGTACTCTTGGTCGCCAGCACTGAGATGACTTCGTTCATCGTCGGTGTGTGCCAAAACTTTCGCCTTGCCCCCAAGTTTGCTTACGGCATTCTTGCTGGATTGCGACTGGCGCCCTTGTTTCAGAGCGAGTGGACAAAGCTGAGACAGGCGAGGCAGTTGCGGGGCAAAGACGCGCGTTGGCCTTGGATGCGTCCGGTCACGTATGCGCTGCCGCTATTGACGCAGGCCATTCGAATGAGCGAGCGCGTCGCCACCGCGATGGAGGCGCGCGGGTTTGTCGGAGCGGCCGCGAATTCTGCACAGGGGCGAACGTTCTACCGCGACATTCGCATTCATTGGTGGGACTGGGTGTACGTGGTTGCCGTCCCAGGGGTAGCTCTGGCACTCATCCTTGTGTTGAAATAGTGCGCTTCTGTCGGGTCCCATTCGTTTGATAGCGTTGAACGTGGAACTCATGCGAGCAACGCCAACACCAGACCGATTCAACAATGCATGGAGCGTCTCTTTCTGTCTGTAAACACCGTGGATGGAAGAGACGCTCCATGAAATTTTTGAGAAACCACCCCCACAAGCCACGGACTTGTGAACGGATTTGGTAATATTCGCAAAAATCATACATATGTGTAAACGGACTTTGATACGGGGCGGAATGAATTTCGCACCCGTCTATGTGTTGTATACATATACGCTTTGGAATCTTTTTCGTGTTACGAGGGCATGTCATGATATCTTGGTGACTACATGGCCCATCCATACCATGTCACGACGATGGGAGGCATGTGCCGTGCTCGAGGCAAAGAATCCATGGCGGTTGCGCAGTGGCGCTGCGGCCATGGATGCAGCTGGTGATTCGATTGACCAGGAAATCTACCGCATGGATAACCTGGTCGCTGGTGCTGTCAGCGGCGGCGCAGACGCATGGATGGGCGATGGGGCCTCTGCGTGTGTGCAGGCGTTCCAGAAACAAGTGACTGCCTTCCGTCGAACCACAAACGCCTTGCGCGAGGCCTCCAGCGTGCTAAAGTGGCTGGCAGATAGGGCGGAAGAAATCAACGCATTGCGAGACAAGGCTCGCGCGCTACGGCAAGAGGCAGATAGGATTTCGGCAAGTGTCGCCACCTTGGACCCGCAAGGCAGATTATCATCTTGGAGGAGAAATTGGACTGGCACTAAACAAGCGGGTTCATCCATGGGATTGACAACACGAATTTCAGGTGCATTAACCGAAGGGAGCCGGCCTCGATAATACGGGGATTGGCTCCCTTTCTACTTCTGCACTTGGTACATCGGCTGTAGTCGTATGGTCACTCCGGAATCTCTTCACAGTCACCCATCAGCCCACTATCCCATATGTTGCTGCAAGCTTTTCAGCCTAGACTGTGGAGGAGGTCCAGTGCATGGCGCTGACGCTGTCCCATTGGATTTATTTATTGGTTGTGTTGCTGGTCATTGCCGGCATGGCGATGCGGCGTGGCGTGATTCCGCTGTGCGTTTTAGGAACGTTTGCAATGGGGTGGGTGTATACAGGGAGCTTTCTGAAAGCCGTCCAGACGCTGTACAAGGCATCCCTCATCAGCGCTCAGGTGCTGCTAGGGATTATCATCATCATCGCCATTATGATTGCGTTGCTGCGATTGCTTGAGCACATCGGTGCGGATCAATTGATCTTGAGACCGTTCCGAAACGTCTTTCGCGGTCCAGGTGTTGCATTTTGGGGAACGGGTTTGATAAAAGGGGTGGTGTCGGCGTTCGTGTGGCCGACACCGGCGACGATGAGGGTGATGAAAACGACTACGCGCGGATGTGAATCCGAACGTTGCCGTCAGGATACACCCAGATGGTGTCCACGACATAGCGGATCAATTCCTTGCGTTCTATGGGGGTAGCAATCTGCCAGGTTTGTTGAAAATCACGCATTTGTTCGAACGTCACTGGACTGTCGGAACGCGATTCCGAAAGACGCTTCAAGTGCGATTCCAGTATAGTTTGCTCTTCCGTAATCACACGAAGTTGTTCACCAAGGTCCTGAGCCGTGATGTTATCCGCATTGAACGCATCCATCCATTTTTTTCTTCGCACACGAAGGTTCTGCAACGCCTGCTGTACGGCTCGTACGACACGAAGTTCGTCTTTGTCGGGTATTTCTACCTCTGTCGATTCGAGCTTGTCCGCGGCAATCCGCTGTAATGCCTCCACCACGTGGGATTCCAGGACTTCGCGTTTCCACATCTTCATATTGCAAGTTCTCTTTTGGCGGCGTGCGTTGCACATGTAACCATAGTAGTCGTTGGCGCGACCATCGAGTCTGGCATGCGCGGTACGCCCAATCATCGGGCCTCCACACATGCCGCAGCGTAGGACTCCGACCAGGGGATGAATCCCCGTTCCACTGCGGGGAGGGACGCGACGGCGTTGCTTCATAAGTTGTTGCGCACGGTTGAATGTTTCCTCCGAGATGATGGGCTCATGGGCGCTGTTCGCAATGACCATCTCTTGGTTTGGCGTCTTGGATTTGTTTCCATATCGGACGTAACCGCAGTAGATCGGGTTTTTGAGCATGTGATGGACAACCTTCATAGACCACGCACCCCCGTTGCGAGGTCGGGGCACATGATTCTCCGGAGTATTGAAATACTTGACAATCCGGCTGATTCCGTTTCCTGCGAGGTACAAATCAAATAGGGTGCGAACCACGTATGCCTCGGTTGGATGCACAAACAACATGCCGTCACGCAGTGCATACCCATAAGGAGGCGTATGGCCGAAGTACTTTCCTTCCCGCACCATTTGTGCCTGGCCGAGATGGACGCGCTCCCCGATGGTTTCCCGTTCCCACTGCGCGAGGGCTCCGACGATGGTGATAAAAAGTCGCCCCATCGCCGTCGTGGTGTCGAACACTTCTGTGGCGCTTTTAAACCCCACGCCCGCCTGCTCAAACATGTGTAACATTTCATACAAGTCGCGAACAGAACGCGTCAGACGGTCCAGTTTGTAAACCAACACGACGTCGACCTTGTTGTCTCGGATATCTGCGAGCATTCGTTGCAGTTCCGGGCGTTCCATATCCTTAGCCGAAATGCCCTCGTCCGTGTACACGTCCGCAACCGTCCATCCCTGACTCGTACAATATGCGCGAAGCCGATGCAGCTGCGCGTCAAGGGAGTATCCTTCCAGCGCCTGTTCCTCTGAGCTGACTCGCGTGTAGATGGCCACCCGCATACAATCACCTCGTTCTAGTTTACGGTAGCGGGTTTGTTCGAATGTGACGCCACGAAGTGGATAGAAAGTGACCAAGCGGACCGGTCATAGCCTAGCGTGGGGGGATGGAGATGGAAGTCAAAGTGAGTACAGTGGGGGATTTTACCCCCGAACACGCTCGGCGCATCCTCATGCTCTCTTACCGCATATGGAAACGGCATCTCCAAGAGCAGGCGAACAAGGAAGAGTCTAATCAGCCCGAGTCGAAGGACTAACGCCAGGCGGTACCGTGGTCCGTGTGTCATCGAGGATGGATGCACGTGGCATGTCTCATGCATCGAACACAACAAGAGAAGGCCGACAGCGTCGACCTTCTCCCGAGCTCTGGCAATCTGATGGAGTGGGAAGGGAGGTGTGTTTGGTTGGGCGTTGGGTTCGTTTGAATTGCCAGAGCTAGTCCGGGAAAGAAGCTGTCAGGGCGAAATACGCGTAGAAACCATACGCATACACAGGACGATGTTACTGTTCTTGTAGGCTGCTCAGCGGGACCTCCTGCTCGTTTTGCGGCTGATCCAGTGGATAAATCCGCGCGGTTTTGTTTTGCTCATTCACACGTTGAATGTAAACCGGAGTTCCGTTGTAAGTTACGTTCGCCATCACCGGGGAAGCAGCAATTTCTTGTGCGCGTTGTGCGTTCATCGTGTTCATGACCTCCGTTTTTTCTCATGGTATACATCGTTGAGTCTGCCCCGGCTGATACAGACAGTATGCAAAAACCGGTTCTAATTCGCTGGTATGTTTTCATCACCATCATGACCATGATTGTCGGGCCGATGATGATCCCCATCGCGCTTCGGGCCGGTCTGCCCATTATCGGGATTGCGGCCACCATGAACTTGTTTGGGCACGGCATTGCTTTGTCTGGGGACTTTGTCATTCAAGGGGCGCCCAAGTTGACAGGTTCTGCTGCCGGGGTCGGCGTATTGGCCATTTTGAAGGCGAGCATCCCGCTGGTGATTGCCACCGGCCTCGTCAGCACTCTGCTCTCCTTTTGGATGCTACGACGAGACATGAAAAAGGGGCGTATCGTCGCGAAGTCTACCTCAACCGCCTCTCTGCGAACGGATTTTGGGGCTGCTGCGAAGTTTGCCGCCGTCGTTGTACCGCTCACTTTTCTGGCAACGATTGCGACCACCGTGACCATTGGGCTGAAGGGAGATGACGCGACGGCCTTGGTTGGCGGCGCCAGCCTACTGTTGTTCATCGTCATCGCGTTCTTGGAATACCGGATGAAGGCGTACGAAGCGGTGATGAAAAAATTGCAGGAAGGATTCACGTTTTCCATTAACATCTTTGCGCCGGTGATTCCGATAGCAGGATTTTTCTTCATGGGATCTCCGGAAGTGTCCCCGCAGATTCTCGGCCAGGGTGCACCAGGATATTTGTTCGATCTCGGGAAAGCGCTTGCTGCCCACGTGCCGTTGTCGGTCATTCCCGTGGCCATCATTGTCGTCCTGGTGGGTATCATTGCAGGACTGGATGGATCCGGGTTTTCTGGGTTGGTGCTGGTCGGTACTTTGGCACAGGCGCTTGGAACGCCGGTTGGTGCCAATATTGCGGTACTCGCTGCGCTGGGGCAGATGGGTTCCGTGTGGAGCGGCGGCGGTACCCTGGTGCCATGGGGCGTCCTGGATGTGTCTGGCGTGACCGGATGTAGTCCAGAGGCATTGACCCGGCGAAACTTCATTCCGGTCATGGCGGGCCTGGCTGTCGCCACGGTTGTCGCCATTGTACTGATGTAGCATCCGTCGCGGCAGGTTCGTCGATGGAACTGATGGGGCCCATCTACGTTTCCTGTGCAACGGATGAGACGGTTTTGGAAAAGATGTGTACGATGGACCAACTGCATTTCGATGCAGTTGGTTTTGGATGCACGCGGATAAGAGTGCTATCATACAGACAGCAATCAAAGTGGTTGCAAGGGGTGAAGAGAATGAAATTTGACACAGTGGATCAATTGTCTGTCAACGCCTTGCGTGCGTTGTCCATCGATCAAGTGGAACAGGCGAACTCTGGCCATCCAGGGTTGCCCATGGGAGCAGCACCCATGGCCTACGTGTTGTGGTCGAAGTTCCTCAATGTGAATCCAAAGAACCCTTCCTGGGCGAACCGCGACCGGTTTGTCCTTTCGGCAGGGCACGGGTCTGCACTGTTGTACAGTCTGCTGCATCTGTCAGGGTATGATCTGTCCATTGACGACTTGAAGCAATTTAGACAATGGGGATCGAAAACGCCTGGACATCCCGAGTTCGGTCACACAGCCGGTGTGGATGCCACGACCGGTCCGCTCGGACAGGGGATCTCGATGGCGGTCGGCATGGCCATGGCGGAGCGTTTTCTGGCCGCAACCTTCAATCGACCGGGCTACGACCTGATGGATCACTACACGTACGTGCTGTGCGGCGATGGCGATTTAATGGAAGGTGTTGCGTACGAAGCCGTTGCGCTGGCTGGGCACCTGAAACTGAACAAGCTCATCGTGCTGTACGATTCGAACGACATTTCGTTGGACGGGCCGTTGGAATGGTCGTCTACCGAAGACGTGGCAGCCCGGTTCCGCGCTTGCGGATGGAACGTACTGCGGGTAGAAGATGGCAACAATCTGGAGGAAATTTACGCAGCCATCGAACAAGCGCGCCGCGTCACTGACAAGCCGACGATGATTGAGGTCAAGACCATCATTGGATACGGGGCGCCGACGAAGCAGGGTACGGCGGCTGCGCATGGTAGTCCGCTCGGTGCTGACGAAGCACAGAAAGCAAAGGCGACGTACGGCTGGAATCATGATCCGTTTTACGTGCCGGATGAGGTGCGCGAGCGTTTCAAGGTGATTGCGAAGCGCGGTGCACAATTGGAGGCAGACTGGGAGGCCAAGCTGAAGCAGTACGGCCAGGCGTTCCCGGAAGAGGCGCAGAAGTTCGACGATGCGCTGCACGGAAAGGTTCGCGTCGATTGGGACGCTGCGCTGCCGTCGTTTGAAGGTGCCGTGGCGACACGCGACGCGTTTGGCAAAATTGTCAACGCGATTGCACCACATATTCCGCATTTGGTGGGCGGGTCCGCGGACTTGTCCGGATCGAACAAGACATTGATGAAGGACCTTGGCCACTTTAAAGCGGGTTCGTACGAAGGAAGGAACTTCTTCTACGGAGTGCGCGAACACGCGATGGGCGCAATCCTCAACGGAATGGCCTTGCACGGTGGCATCATACCGTTTGCTGGTACGTTCCTGGTGTTCAGCGACTACTTGCGGCCGGCGTTGCGGTTGTCCGCGTTGATGAAGCAACCGGTCATTCACATTTTCACGCACGACAGCATCGCCGTTGGTGAAGATGGACCGACGCACGAGCCTATCGAGCAACTGGCTGCACTCCGGTTGATCCCTGGGTTCAAGGTATTCCGCCCAGCGGACGCCACTGAGACAGGCCTCGCGATCCGCTATGCGTTGGAGCATCGGGATGCACCCGTGGCGCTTGCACTCACGCGGCAGAAAGTGCCGACACTGGACGAGGTCAAGGCCAACCGTGCAGGTTTCGAGCGCGGTGGATATGTGTTGTATCAGCATGGAAATGGCGACCAGTTGATCCTCATGGCCAGTGGTTCGGAAGTGCAGTGGACGCTTGCTGCGGGTAAACAACTTGCGGCACGGGGCGTCGCAGTGAGAGTCGTGAGCATGCCGTGCCTCGATGTGTTCGATGAACAGGATGAAGCGTACAAGGAAAGCGTGCTGCCATCCCACGTCACCAAACGCCTGGCCATTGAGATGGCGCATCCGATGCCCTGGTACAAATATGTCGGTAGTCAGGGCCGCGTGTTCGGCATCGATAGGTTTGGCGCTTCGGCACCTGGGGACATTGTGGTGGAAAAGTACGGATTTACCTTGGAAAATGTGCTGTCCATTGCCCAGTCCGTGTTGAACGGGCAATAACAGACGGATCAAATGAGGCGTGCCACCCACAGGGGGCACGCCTTTCTTGATGATGGGATTTGCGTTCAACGTCCCATGGTCACTTTGCGAATGATTTTGTCCACCGCGCGGGTGGGTAAAATGCCTTTCACCACGGGCATCACCTTGGAGTCAAACGGGACGGCGTACCGTGGTTTTGGCGACGGAGACTTCACAGCCTGTAGCACGGCTTTGGCGATGACAATCGGTTTTGCTCCGCGGTCGGACGCGCGGTCCTTTCGGAACTTCTCGTACGCGGCCTTATAGTGAGAGTCCGGGGACACCCACTCTGCAATGGATTGCACCAAGGTGTTGCCGAAGTTGGTTTGGATGCTACCGGGGGCCACCGTGATGACATCGATGCCAAATGGACGTAACTCCATGCGCATGGCGTCCGAGATGGATTCGACAGCGTGTTTGCTGGCCGTATAGGCACCCATCAACGGGACGGTCACCTTTCCGACGACCGATGAGATGTTCACGATTTTCCCATGGCTCCGCTTCTGCATCTCTGGCAAAAACGCCTGTGTCACAGCGACGAGACCAATGACGTTGGTCTCGAACTGTCTGCGCAACCGCTCAATCGGAATTTCCGCCATGGCACCGCCTTCCGCGTATCCCGCGTTGTTGACGAGTACATCCACGCCGTAGCCATTGGTTAACGCCAAGACTTCGTCTCGCAATTTGGCAATCGAGGCCTCGTCGCTCACGTCTGCCACCACCTGGCGGATGGTTACGTTTCCTCGTTCCGCCGCTTGCTGTACTTTTTGCAGTTTTTCTTCCGACCTCCCAGTCGCAATCACCTGGTAGCCTTCCAAGGCAAACAGCACCGCGGTTGCCAAGCCGATGCCGCTTGTGGCACCTGTGATCAAGACCCATTGCGGCTTCGTCATGTCCATCCTCCCATTCCCAGATTATTGTTTCCGGATTTCTTCGCTCTCCCTCAACAATGGCCCGAGATGCTCCTTGGTGCCGGCAACGACAAAGCGAATGAGGCTGTCTTCAAACGCCTTCCTATCCTCCGCTGCGATGTGATTGGCTGCGTAGTGGGTCATGTTTGCAACCAGCGAGATCAACATCGCCACCGTCCATTCGACTTTGGGCAGGTCAAGGGGGCGGGCTTGGCCGTACAGCTTGGTGCGGCGCCGTTCCAACGCCTGCACAAGCAAACCGCCCAGCTTGGAGTACAGGGCTTCTTCCCGTTTGCGCAAAAACGCTTCGCCGCCGCCGGAAAAGAAGACACTGATCATCGATTCATCGTCGTTGTCAAACATGCGAAAAACAGCATGCACCACTTCTATGGTACATGCTTCTACGTCTTCCACTTCTTCCAGAATGGGGGCGATACGTTTCCAGGTTTCTGATACCACTTCGTCAAACAGACAGGACAGCAAGTCCTCCAAGGAAGAGAAGTGGAGGTAGAATGTACCGCGAGCGACGTTGCTCTCTTTGATGACATCTGCGATGGTGATGTGATCATAGCCGCGTTCTTGAAACAACGCCTTCGCCACGCGCAGAATGTGGGCCCGCCGCTGTTCTTTCGTCATGGGTTGTCGCATCCGGGTGCCTCACCGTCCTTGAGCGTTTTCGGTTGTTTCGATTTCGCGAGTTCCTTGTAATAGTCCGCAATCAGTGAAAGCACTTTCTGGGTCAGTGGTTGTCCGTCTAACGCGTCCGGATAAGCAATAAACGTCGGGCGTGTCCACGCGGGATCCGACATAGGAATCACCGAAATTTGTTTGAACGCAGCGTCTCCGAGTGTGCGGCGCGGCAAGAACGACACGCCGAGGCCATGGCTCACCATCGCCTTGATGCCGTCAATACTGTCTAGCTCCGCGCGAATGGTAGGAAACACGTTGGACTCAGCCAACAGCTTCATGACGCGTTTCCGGAACGGAGATGACGAGCGCCCAAATGCAACAAATGGTTCGTTGGCGAGCGCGCGGACACCCGGAAAGTTGTAAACCAAGTGGTGTTTCAGCGGAACGACCAAGTCAATCGCATCCGGCAGAAATTCCACCAGCTTCACGTGCGGATGGTATATGGGTTCGCCGAGAAAACAAAAGTCCACCTGGTGTGCTAGCAGCGCGTTGACCATATCGTCGTACAAGCCCATTCTGACCTTCAGGTGGACGGTCATGTGTTTGGAGATTCGGAGCAAGCACTGCGGAACGTCTACCGAAACGAAGGCGCGCCCGGACATAATGCGTAATGTGGGTGTTTCTGTCTGGTCCGGATGCAGCATTTGTTGTTCCAACGACACCATGTGTTCAGCCAACGGTAAGAACCGCTGACCGGCGGCGGTGAGTTGGACGCCGTTCGCCGTGCGCACAAACAGTTCGTAACCAAGCGTCCGTTCGAGTCGTTGCAAGCGCGTGGTGACGGTCGATTGTGACATAAATAGTTGTTCTGCTGTCCTGGATATGGAACCCAGGCGCGCGATGGCCAAAAACAGCGCGATATCTTTGGTGTCCACAAAAACTCCTCACTTGCGCCAGCAATTTAGGAAATTATAGCATTCGGCAAAATCGCGATTCAACTTGGAGCAGGTCGCAAGGTGCACGCCACGGATGGGACAGCCCATTTCGGTAGAAACAGGCGTGGGAATCGTGTGAAAAGTTTATGAATTATCAGAATTTATATTGCCGAAGTATTTCCCGCCGCTTATAATGACACCAATATTAGCATCTTGTGAAACGTGCCAGTCAATAGGAGGTGACATGCATGCCAGAGAAGGTGGAACATCAGCACTGCTCTATCTGCGGAGATCCACTGTACCGCGTCGAAGAGCGATTGAACGCGCTTTGTGAACATTGCACAGACGCGTGGGAGCGTGAGAACGAAACCCAGTGGTAGGTGGAGCTGGACAAGGGAGGTCCATGGGGCCGTGCAAACCTCTAAGCGGAAAAAGGCGTAGATCCGATGCGGATCTGCGCCTTTTACTTGGGTGATTTCATGCGAGCAACGCATCGCCTTCCACCTCAATGGCTTTATCGATGGTCGCGCCACCCAAACAGACGTCGCCGTCGTAGAAGACAACTGACTGTCCCGGAGTGATGGCCCGCTGTGGCTGATCAAAGACCACGCGGCACACGTCATCTTCCATGTACACCGTGGCTTTCTGATCCGGCTGCCGATAGCGGATCTTCGCGGTACATGTGAACGTACGCGCGGGAGCCTCCCCGCGCACCCAGTGCATATCTGTAGCGAGCAACGCCTTGGCGAACAATTTTGGGTGATTATGCCCCTGTGCCACCAATAGCACATTGTTCTCGAGGTCCTTTCCGACGACGAACCATGGTTCGCCAGTACCGGAGCCACCAATTCCGAGTCCTTGGCGTTGCCCGATGGTGTAGTACATCAGCCCATGGTGCGTGCCCTTGTACTCTCCGTCCAAAGTGCGGATTTCTCCGTCTTGTGCAGGCAGGTAGTGGCTGAGAAACTCCCGAAAGTTTTTTTCACCAATGAAGCAAATCCCTGTGCTGTCCTTCTTCTTGGCGGTTGGCAACCCTGCTTCCGCCGCGATTTCGCGCACTTTGGGCTTTGGCAGATGGCCAATCGGGAACATGGTTTTCTGCAGCGCCTCCTGGCCCACCATGTACAGAAAGTACGTCTGGTCCTTGTTCGGATCTGCCCCGCGAAGGAGATCCACCCTTCCGTCCACGTTGCGCACCTGTGCGTAGTGTCCGGTTGCCAGGTAGTCGGCACCGAGGTCAATGGCACAGTGCAGCAATTCCTTAAATTTGATTTCGCGGTTACACAACACGTCCGGATTCGGTGTTCGCCCTCGCTGGTATTCCTCAAGAAAATATTTGAACACGCGGTCCATGTACTCGCGCTCAAAATTGACACTGTAGTATGGAATGCCGATATGATCACAGACCTTGCGCACGTCTTCGAAGTCGTCTGTCGCTGTGCAGTGACCGAATTCGTCCGTGTCATCCCAGTTCTTCATAAATACCCCGATGACGTCGTACCCCTGTTGCTTCAGCAGCAACGCAGTGACAGACGAATCCACACCGCCGGACATGCCGACCACGACCTTGGTCTGCTCTGGCGGCTTCGTCATGTTGTTCACCTCCGCGCCCTGCGTACGGGCGTACTCATAGTGTGTCCCGAGTCGCCCGAGGAGTCAAGTGATGGAAGGGCTCCTTGTCTGTTGCCGTCCACGAACGGGTAGAAAAACGCTACAATAAGAAATGGCCAGGTCAGCAAGTGGGCGAGTTTCTTCTGCAATTCGAGGGAACCTAACCTGAATCACGTGGGAGCAACAAGGTCGACGTACCTTCAGGGAACAGTTCAAGCAGTTCCGGCAGAGATCTGATGATGTGGACTGCGCCTTGCAGTTCCTCCGCCTTGCCGAATCCGACGAAGTCGCACCCGATGCAGGGGATTCCGTGAGCCGCGGCGGCTTCAACGTCTGATTGTCGGTCACCGACCATCACTGCGTTTTCTTTTGCAAAGCGTTGGAAGTGCCGCTCCAATATGTCGGCCTTTTTGCGGCCGTTCACGCTTCCCAGGCAGAGGGGAGCCGTAAAAAATTTACGGATTCGCTGGCCGTCCAGCACGGCATCCAGATACTGTGTGCCGCAGTTGCTGGCCACGGTCAGCACATGACCGCGACGGTGCAGTTCACTCAGCACTTCGCGGGCGTGTGGGAGCAGGATGTCCTCTTGGAAGATGTTTTTTGCAACGAGGTGTTCGGTGTATGTCAGCGCGGCCATTCGCTGTTCTGGAGTGGCGTCCGGCATCAGCGTTACCCAGATTTGCCTGTCCGGCATGCCAAATGTCTGCTTCATCGTTTCTTCGGACGGCACGGGGACGCTGGCCACGTGTTGAATCGCTTCTCTGTAAGCGGGTAAAACAAGTTTCGAGGAATCAATGAGTGTCCCGTCTAAATCGAATATAATAGTCGCCATGGAACCAGTATAAAGTCTGATTCCAGGTGAAGCAAAAAGGGTGGAGATGACAGATGAAAATTGGATTGATTGGCCTTGGTAAGATGGGCTATCACTTGGGACTGAACATGATGGACCATGGTCATCAGGTGGCAGCGTACGATGTAAATGAAGATGCAGTGAAACGCTTTGCCGAGGATGGCGGACAGGGAATGCATTCCATCGAAGAGATGGTACATTCGCTGCCCACGCCTCGCATTGTCTGGCTGATGGTGCCGCAAGGGAAAATCATCGACGATTTGTTGGACACGCTGGTACCACTGTTGGCCAAAGGGGACATTATCATTGAGGCCGGGAACTCCTATTACAAGGACAGTGTGCGGCGAGCGGAAATGCTGCAAAAGAAGGGCCTGCACTACTTTGATGTAGGCACGTCCGGGGGGATTGAAGGAGCGCGTCACGGTGCATGCTACATGATTGGCGGAGACAAGGACGTATTCCCCGTGATTGAACCGCTCTTTCGCGACACTGCAGTTCCAAACGGATACCTCTACACCGGACCTTCGGGAAGCGGGCATTACGCCAAGATGGTGCACAACGGCATTGAGTACGGTATGATGGCTGCCATTGGCGAAGGATTCGAAGTGCTCGACAAGAGCCGGTATGTTTACGATTACGAAAAACTCGCGCGAGTTTGGTCCAACGGCTCCGTGATCCGCGGCTGGCTGATGGAGTTGACCGAGCGCGCGTTTTCCAAGGATCCCAAGTTGGATGCCATCAAAGGCGTGATGCATTCGTCCGGAGAAGGTAAGTGGACCGTGGAGGAAGCATTGGATCTGCAGGTGGCTGCTCCGGTCATTGCGCTCTCTTTGATGATGCGTTATCGCTCATTGGAAGACGACACGTTTACGGGGAAAGTCGTCGCGGCGCTGCGCAACGAATTCGGTGGGCACGCGGTTGAGAAAAAATGATTATTGGATTTGGCTTTGGAAGTCCTCTGACGGCGCTGTTGATGCTGATTCTCACCAGCGCCGTCAGTTACGGACTGTTCCGGTGGATACGGAACAGTCGTTGGGACCGAACTCCTCCTGAACAGCGCCGCGAGCAGTTGCGACGGTACTACTACGAACAAAGAGAACTCGCACGCAGAATGGCGCGCGAGTTCGACTTGTCCGATGAGGAGATTGAGCAGAAAATCGACGATGAACTGAGGCGTCGGTGACCTTACTGGCCGGTCTCTTCGGCAATCAGGATGACGCGGGCAGGTGCAGCGTCCAGCCCTTGAAGGGCGAGCGGGGCAGCTACCATCAGGTATGTACCGACTGGCACTTCAGCTAGGCGCAACCCCTCGATAATCACGGCCTGCGCAGCAAACAACGCTTTGTGCGTGGGATGCCCGGGCTGGCTTCGCTCGATACCGAGCCCGTCGATGCCGACGCCGGCCACTTTTTTCTCGGCGAGGTACTTGGCGCCGTCCTCCTTCAAGTAGATAAACTCCGGATTGAACGCTGTATCCCACGAATTTTTGGTTTTGAATAGAAGAAAATCCCCTTCGGCAATAGGCAGGTTCGCCAGATCTGACTCGGTAATCCCATCCGTGACGGATGTGAGGTCCAGCACTTTACACTCGCGAACCAGTTCGTTCAGCCCCACCGTTTCGATGGTGGGGCCGTCTTTCACCATATGCAACGGAGCGTCGACGTGCGTGCCACAGTGCACGTCGAGGCAAACCCGGGTCTCACGGACGGACCCGGTGTCAAAGTTGCTGGTGATTTGAAATGACGGCTGTTTTTCCGGTTTGTTCTTGTACACAGGCATGCCTTCGTAAATCGGCATGGATACGTCGTAAATGCGTTTTTTCACAAGATCACCTCTCGAGACTTTGCCCAAATGTGTGCTCTGCCTTGACGTTGGCGGGCAGTTTTTGCCCATACACAGGCCACCATGAGAACCCGTCTTGCATCAGCAGTTGGTCTGACGCGCGAGGTCCCCAGGTGCCTGCGGCGTAGTGATGCAAAGGCAAAGAGTCGGAGCGGAACGCGTCGGCAATCGGATCGACAAACTTCCACGCGAGGGAGACTTCGTCCCACCGGGTGAAGAACGTGGAGTCGCCGTCCATGGCGTCGTACAACAGACGCTCATACGCTTCTGGAGAATTTTTCAAGGATTGACTGAACTCCATCATGACGGGAACCACCGTTTCATCCGTGCCAGGCTTTTTGGCATTGAGCTGGAGGTACATGCCTTCTTGCGGATTCACGCGGATGACCAACAGGTTTGGCCCGAGTGTTCCGTCCCGGTTAAAGTACAGGTTTTTCGGCATGTCGCGAAACTGAACGACGATTTCTGTGGCTTTCGCCGCCATGTGCTTGCCGGTGCGAATGTAAAAGGGCACGCCTGCCCAGCGGAAGTTGTCAATGTACAAGCGCGCTGCCACGAACGTCTCCGTCGTGGAGGAAGGCGATACGTTGGGTTCATCGCGGTACGCTTTGACAGGCTTGCCATTAATCTGACCCGCGTCGTATTGTCCGCGAATGACATGTTGTGCGACTTCGTCCGGTGTATAGCGGCGCAAGGACCGTAACACTTTTACTTTTTCGTCGCGAATGGCCTCCATTTTCAGGCGGCTCGGGGGCTCCATCGCCACCATCATGACCATTTGCAACATGTGGTTCTGCACCATGTCCCTCAGTGCACCGGATTTTTCGTAGTACGATGCCCGGTCCTCAACACCCACCGTTTCACTGGACGTGATTTGGACGTTCGCAATCGCCCGGTTGTTCCACAACGGTTCAAAAATCGAGTTGGCAAAACGGATGACTTCAATATTCTGCACCATTTCCTTACCCAGGTAATGGTCAATGCGGTAAATCTCCTCTTCTTCAAACACCTGGCGCAGTTCGTCGTTCAGCACCTTCGCGGACTGAAGGTCGTGACCGAACGGTTTTTCGATAATCAGCCGCCGCCAGCCACTGGCTGCACTTAAACCGGATGCTTTCAAGTTGAGCGCCACTTGTCCAAAGAAGTTGGGCGCCATGGCCAGGTAGAAAATGCGCTGCTCCGGCAGGCTGAATTGGTGTTCCACCGCTTCCACTCGCTGTTTGAGCTTCTGGAAATCCTCTGGGTTGGTGGCGTCCAGTTTGGAATAGAAGAAACGTTGTATGAACTCGGTGAACGCCTTCTCGTTCATCTTGGTCCGAGAAAACTTGTCGACAGCAGATTTCACTTCTTGGCGAAACGCATTGTCGTCAAAGTCGGTTCTCGCAACGCCAATCACAGCAAAATTGTCCGGCAGCAGCTTGTCCACAAACAGGCTGTACAGTGCCGGAAACAATTTGCGGTGCGCCAAGTCTCCGGTCGCACCAAACAAAATAAACGTATGTGGCGGGGCCTGACGGGAGTCCGTGGCCGCCCCGCTCACTTCTGATACGTTGGTCCATGTCATTGTCACTACAATTCACCCTTTGCAAAGGTCCGTTTCCACTGTATTGTAACCACTTCTGCCGACATTGTACCACCTTGAGCCAAGATATCAGAGGCTACAGCTCCGTGACTTGCTGGACCACCCAGATTCCTTTCGGACCTTGACGCTCGGGCTGATACAGCTCCACCAAGTACGTGCAGGTACGATGACGGACGCGAACAACGGCGTGTTGCAGACCGGACCCGGGGTCAAAGTATTGTTCGACGAAGGTGTAGACGTCGTCCGGGCGGAACCCCAGATTGCGTGTACCCACCTCTTGCGCGGTTCGAACCGGACTGAGTCTCCACAAGTTGCGACCGGCGTCAGCCGCTTGCTGAATTCGGTGGTAGTTTTCGCCGGGCAGTTCTACGAAGCCCGTGGACACTTCGGGACAAGGCATGCTTCCATCCACCCTTCCATGGATTTCACAGGATTCCACTCGTGTGGGTCGGCCGTGGTACATTGTATGTAAGCAAGGCGGGTGTGACACGAGGCAGGTGCCTAGCGTCCACCGTGAAGGAGGCGATGTAGATGAGTTTCAACGGACACGGCAAGACGGCAGTCATCACAGGGGCTAGTTCAGGAATTGGGGCAGCCACCGCAGTGGCGCTGGCGGAAGCAGGATTTCGACTCGCGCTCGGTGCTCGGCGAACGCAGAAGCTGGAACAGCTGGCGGAGGAACTGCAACAACGTACCGGACAGCGTCCGTTCATCCAAGCGTTGGACGTCACGTCTCCGAACTCGAGTCAGCACTTCATTGAGGAAGTGGTGCGTGAACTCGGGCACATCCACGTCTTGGTCAACAATGCGGGGCTTGCTCGTGGGGTGACGCACATCGCTGATGCGGACGATAAGGACGAGGAAGACTGGCGCGAGATGATGGAAACCAACGTGATGGGGTTGCTACGCGTCACGCGACTTGCCTTGCCGCATATGTTGAAGGCTGGCAGTGGGCACGTCATTAACCTTGGCTCCATTGCAGGGCGCGAAGCCTACGCGGGAGGATCCGTATACTGTGCCACCAAATTTGCTGTTCGCGCGATTACAGAAGCGCTTCGTCAGGAATTGCTGGGCAAGCCTATCCGCGTCACGACCATTGATCCAGGTATGGTGGAGACGGAGTTTTCCATCGTTCGCTACCACGGAGACGAAGCAAAGGCAAATGAGGTTTACGCTGGCATGACCCCGCTGACTGCGGAAGACATTGCGGACTGTGTCCTGTTTGTTGCAACACGGCCCGCGCACGTCAATATCGACGCCATTATTGTCAAACCGGTAGATCAGGCCGGCGCTGGGAAAGTGGCTCGCCGCAGCTAAGCAGATACCGACTTGAGCGTTTTTGCAACATTCTGCTAGAGCGGTTCAGCACGCATTGATGTTGCTCGCGTTTTGCAAATCGCTGACATACCCATGGGAGGGGAGCGCGTGTGTTAATCACTGCATCCGAACTGGCAGCTGTGGTATCCGATGCGGATACTGTCGTGTTTGACTGCCGATTTCGCCTCGGAGATCCAACCGACGGACGGAATCGCTACCTGGCGGGGCACATTCCGGGCGCGTATTACTTAGACCTGGAGCAAGATCTCTCTGGACCGAAACAAGCACACGGCGGTCGCCATCCACTGCCGGACTCACAGCAGCTGGCCGACAAATTGTCCGCAGCGGGTGTGACCAAAACGGCCCGCGTCGTGGTGTACGACGATGGAGAAGGGATGGCGCCACGCGCATGGTGGCTGATCCGGTACCTCGGTCACGAACACTGTGTCATCCTCGATGGAGGCTATCGCGCTTGGCTTGCGCAAGGGCTGCCGACGGATACGACCATTCCACAGCCTCGCCCGGGTGACTTTCCGCTGTCTATTCACCGCGATTGGATTGTCTCTATGGCTGACATTGAGAAGATGGTGTATCAGCCGGGAGCGGCGACGTTGGTGGATGCCCGGGCTCCAGAACGCTACCGCGGGGACGTGGAGCCTATTGATCCGGTGGCTGGCCACATCCCGCACGCTGTGAACCGACCGTGGACGGACGGTGTGAATGAGGACGGGACGTGGAAGTCCCCCGAGCACCAACGGAGCCGATTTCAAAATCTCGGTCGACCCACGGATGTGGTGATGTACTGCGGGTCGGGTGTAACGGCCTGCGCAAACTTGTTTGCCATGGAACTGGCTGGTTTGTCCGGTGCAAAACTCTATCCAGGAAGTTGGAGCGATTGGTGCTCGTACCCGGATCACCCGGTTGAAACTGGGGATGCAGGGACAGACCGTAACGAACAGTAAGGTACGTCAAGAACAAGGAATTTTGAGGATGACTCGCGAAATACAAGCGAGTCATCCTTTTCATTTTCATCAGAGATTTGCGAATGTGTGGATTGGGAAATTCTATATTTTTTCCCGGTGAACACCGAATCGCTACACCGCTATCTCACGTTATCATGTGGGGTGCGTTCACATCCAGTGTAACGTACCGACCTGTTCACACGTCTCATAGCACAGCGAGAGGAGTAGATAGTGTGAATGGTTTTGTTCCGACGCCAGAACCCGTGTCAAGGCCCTTGTCGCGGAAACGAAAACGTGAACAACGGAGAATGCAGAGGCGCAGGAGAGCACTGCGCTGGGTGTTTGGAAGCATATTCACGATGGCGGTACTCATTGCGGCGCTGGTGACCGCCGGTTTCGCCACGCCGTGGGGACGCAGTATTCGTTTGACAGCTGCTGAAACGGTGATTACAACGCGCCACGCGTACTTGGCACACTTTCTGACCACGCCAGCAGAGTACAGCCAGTTGTGGGCGGCGTTACACCAGGCTCCCAAAAACACGAATGTGCCGAGCTATGTGCACGTAGTGTCAGACACCACGCCATCTTCGCCGATAGAAGTTCTCCCGTTGTCCGGCAACGGCTGGAACGGCTATGCCATGCTGGTACACAACCCGAAACTTGTTCGACTGGTGACCGCCCACGTACACAACGGTATGGGTGAGTATATCAGTGACATGGTCAAACACACGGGCGCATTGGCAGGCACAAACGCCAGCGGATTCGAAGATCCGAAGGGCGCGGGGTGGGGTGGAACCCCGGTCGGCCTCGTGATGACTGGCGGTCAGGTGGTACAATGGCCCAAAGGCACGAATGATTGGACCACGGTGGGCTTTACCAAAGACGGCGTGATGGTGATGGGGCAGTACAGCGTTGCCCAGCTCCAGCGAATGGGCGTTCGCGACGCCATGCAGTTCCACCCCGAGCTCGTGGTGGACGGCAAGCCCATGATCACGTCCGGCACGGGCGGTTGGGGATACGACCCACGCACGGCCATCGGCCAACGGAAGGATGGTACGGTGATTTTCATCGTCATCAACGGCCGTTTTAAAGGCGGATCGGGCATGGGTGCCAGCCAACGCCAAGTGCAGGATGAGATGCTGAAGTTGGGCGCGGTGAACGCGTGTGCGATGGACGGGGGATCGTCCAGCGTTTTGTATAAGGATGGAGAGATTGTCAACTCGCCGTCGACCACAGACCCGAACCATCAGCGCCACTTGCCAGACGCATGGCTGGTCTTTCCGTCCGCCGAAGCGGCTGACGCGTACGGCCCGTAAGGACCGCGGTTGCGGACTGAACCCGGCCATTTTCGCGCTGGCCCAGCCGAGTTGAGGAAGGGAGATGCATATGGCGAACACGGAACAGACAGTGGCACAGTTTCGGGACTACTTGAAGCAGATTCTGCACTACGAGGAAGCACTGTCCTTAATGTACTGGGACTTGCGCACCGGGGCGCCGAAAAAGGGAGTTCCGCTGCGTGCAGAAGCGATTGGAACACTGTCTGAGGAAGTTTTTTCCCGCAACACATCGCCGCAAATGGAAGAATACCTGAATCAGCTGACCGATCCGGCAGTGTACACTACGCTGGATCCGGTGATGCAGGCGACGGTGCGCGAGGTCAAAAAGCAGTTTGACCGCACAAAGAAGATTCCCATTGACCGCTACAAGGAATACGTGATGCTGACGTCGCAGGCCGAATCGGTATGGGAAGACGCCAAGCACACCAACAACTTTGCGCTGTTCCGACCGTACCTTGAGAAGATTGTGGCGATGAACATTGAATTCGCCGGCTACTGGGGGTACCAGGACAACCGCTACGATACGTTGTTAGATCAATACGAACCTGGCATGACAGTCAAGCAGTTGGACAAATTGTTTGGCGACCTGCGCGGCGACCTGGTGGCGCTCGTTCAGCGGATTGTCGATTCCGGGATTCGCCCAGATGTGCGGCCGTTCTTGGGATACTTTCCGAAGGACAAACAGCGACAACTTGCGCTGTCTATGTTAGAAAAACTGGGTTACGACTTCGACGCAGGCCGTCTGGATGAGACCGTCCATCCGTTTGAGACCACTATCAATCGATTTGACGTTCGCGTGACGACGAACTACAACGAACGCGATGTTCGCACGGCACTGTTTGGCGTCATCCACGAATGTGGGCATGCGCTCTACGAGCAGGGGATTTCCACAGATCTCATGGGTACGCCGTTGTGCACGGGAGCTTCCATGGGGATTCACGAATCGCAATCGCTGTTCTTCGAGAACATCATTGGCCGCTCGCGGGAGTTCTGGGAAGCCCATTACGATGAACTGAAGAACGTGTTTCCTTCCTTCCACGAGGTGTCTTTGGACGCCTTCTACCGCGGCATCAACGACGTCCACCCTTCGTTCATTCGCGTTGAAGCAGATGAGGTTACGTACGCGCTGCACATCATGATCCGATACGAACTGGAGAAGGCGCTCATCAACGAAGAACTGAAGGTTGCAGATGTGCCGGAAGTCTGGCGAAGCAAGATGAAGGAATACCTCGGGGTTGTTCCGGAAACCGACAGTCAGGGTGTATTGCAGGATGTGCACTGGGCGGGCGGCTCGTTTGGGTACTTCCCGTCTTACGCACTGGGGTACATTTACTCGGCGCAGTTCCGCCATGCGTTGGCCAAGGAGATGCCAGATTTCAGGGAGCGCATCCGCAGCGGCAACGTGCTGGACGTGCGCCAGTGGTTGAAGGAGAACATCCACCGCCACGGGAAAATGCTGACGCCAAGGGAGATTGTCAAATCGGTGACGGGCGAGGAGATTGATTCCCGCTACTTGGTCGACTACTTGAACGAGAAGTATCTGCCGCTGTACCAGGGATAATTTGGTCAGCCATCGATGACATGGCGACGAACTTTCTTGGAATTTTGCATTGGTGAAAGCGATGGTAAACGCTCGTCTCCACAGAGACGAGCGTTTTTGACACCTTGTAACGAAAGGATTACGATTTGTCTTGTGACACGAAATCGTTCTGTTTCTGCTTGTCACGACGTGGCGAGTGGGAGTCGAAAAAGGAGGGCGGCTTGTGGGTACGCTGATGGCTGTTTTTGCACATCCGGACGATGAAACGTTCATGTGCGGCGGAACCCTTGCCAAGTCGGCCTCGGAAGGTCATCGGACCGTTCTTCTCTGTGCAACCAAAGGAGAGATGGGGCGCAGGCTCGGCGTTCCGCTTGTTGCGACGCGGGAATCGCTGCCGCGTCTGCGCGAAGCAGAAATGGTCAAGGCCTGTCAGGCACTCGGAGTGGCACGGTTGGAATGGCTCGGGCTGCGAGACAAGACGTTAGAGTTCGTGCCGCCCGAGGCATTGGCTTCTCAGATACTTCGTTACATGCAAGAGGAAAAACCGGACGTCGTCATTACCTTTCACGAACAGCTCGGTGGTCATCCGGATCACTGCGCCATCGGCGCTGCGACCATCCGGGCGTTTGCAGACTACCAATGGGAACATCCCACAGCGGCGTTGTTTTTTGCCGTCTGGCCAGACATCGCGAAGCGGCCGGGGGACTACGGCTTGAACCAACCGCACGTTGTAGAGGTGGATGTCTCAGGTCATTTGCAGTCCAAGTTGTCCGCTTACCGGGCACATCGGACGCAGTCGCAGCAGATGCGCTGGATCTGGCGGAACGACGCCGAAAGTAACGGGCGTCTGGCACGTCGCGAGTATTTCATTGCCCACAGTCCTCAGGTGACGCAGCGCGTGCGGAAAGGGCTGTTTGCGTAACATGGAAATGTCATTGGGGCAACCGCGGTCGCGTTATCGGTGGGTCGTGTTTTGCGCACTTGCGTTCACTTACCTGGTGATCTTTTCGCAACGCACCGGACCAGGTGTGATTGCGAACCAGTTGCAGGCCCAGTTTGGCGTGTCCTCAGCCATTTTGGGGACAATGGCCAGCGTGCAGTACTTTCTGTACATGGTCTTGCAGGTCCCCATCGGGGCGTTCGCCGATAGGATTGGGCCTGAACGTCTGCTGATACTTGGCACGGCGCTGGATGGCGCTGGAACCGTCATGTTTTCACTGGCTCCGAATTTTTCCTGGCTGCTCGTCGGACGCGCGTTGGTCGGCGCCGGGGACGCGTTCATTTGGATCAACATTGTGTTGATTGTTGGGAAGTGGTTTGCTGCCGAAGAATTTGGCGGCATTCTCGGACTCATTGGGACGTTTGGGAATTTGGGCGCAGTTTTGGCGAGCATTCCGTTTGCAGCGTGGGTTTCTGCTGCCGGATGGCGTGGGCCGTTTTTAATTCTCGGCGTGCTGCTACTGGTGTTTGCCGTGGGAAACGCCTTTTTGTTGCAAAGAACGTGGGTGCCCTGGCGAACGACGGTACAACCGGTACCCGCGTTGCGCGTACAACGGATTCCACTGCTACTCACCCTCAAGCGAGTGGTGCGAGAACAAGTCTCATGGGCCACCTTTCTCTGCCACTTCGGTATCATGGGAAGTTACTTAGGGTTCACGGGTCTGTGGGCCGTACCTGTATTCATGACGATGTACCACATGTCCCGGGCCGCTGCCGCGCAATTTATCCTCGTTGGGTTTATCGGTGCGATTGTGGGCGGGCCGGTAGTTGGATACATTTCAGATAAGTTCGGCCAGCGCAAGCGCCCGTATATTGCATTGCAGAGTATCGCGACCTTGGCGTGGTTTAGCGTCTCACTCACGGGTGGCCACCCGCCAGAATGGCTGAGCTTCGTGATTGTGTTTGTCCTCGGGTTTGGATGTGGTGGTAGTCTTCTGACGTTCGCCACCATTCGCGACGCGACACCCCAAGAGCGTGCAGGGGTCACCTCGGGCTTCGCAAACATGGGTGGTTTCTTGAGCGCTGTGTTGTTACCGGTGGTTTTCGGCGCTGTGATTGACACTGTCAATCCCACACATGTCTCCGGAGCACCCGCAGAGAGAGCGTATCTTTACGCGTTCCTCGTTCCTACAATCTTGTCGCTGATGGGTGTCCTTGGCAGCTGTTTGTTGCCGGGCAAATCCACAGCCCGTTCAGAAGAGTGATATGGATGGAGGCGGAAGTTGGATGAAGAACATTGAAAGCCTTGACGAATACTTTACGGTCGTCCGCGGGAGTACGCCCGTCGTGATGTTGTTTTCCGCGAATTGGTGCCCTGACTGTCGGTTCTTGGACCGGTTCATTGACGATGTGGAGAAGAAGTACGCGGGGAAAATCGCGATGTACAAGGTGGATAGGGACCAGTTTCCGGAACTGTGCGAGACGCTCGATATCATGGGCATTCCGAGCTTTGTCGCGTACCAGAACGGCAACGTCCTGACTCGCTTTGTCAGCAAGTTGCGGAAGACACAGGCTGAAGTCGAAGCGTTTCTGGACGACGTGCTGGCGAAAGCAGAAGCTTCACACGCGTAAGTGGAGGAGGAGAGATTCGCGAATCGCGAAACAATGGGCCGATTTGCGAACCAACGCACACTAGGAAGGGGGCGGCGATTTGGCTGGCCAGGATTGGTTTATCCGAACGGAAGAGGAACGGAAGCGGTTTGAAGTGACGCGCAAACTATCCCAATCGTTTGCCGAGACAGCGCCGAAGTTCGATGCGACTGGCACATTCCCACACGAACACATCGACGCGTTGCGCAAATCTGGATATGTCACTTGGACAGTACCAAAGAAGTACGGTGGAGACGAAATCTCGCTCTACGAATTGTTGTTGCATCAGGAAGAGCTCGCGCGCGGTGATGGATCCACCGCACTAGCCATCGGTTGGCACGTGGGCATCATGCTCAACTTGCGAGCCAGCCGGTCGTTGCCGGAAGAAATCTTTGAAGAGATCTGCCACAGCGTGATGGAGCGCGGGGCGCTCATCAACAGTTGCGCGAGTGAGCCTGCTACCGGCAGCCCCAGTCGCGGCGGACGCCCTGAAACCACCGCCGTTGCCGTGGACGGCGGATATCGCATCAACGGACGCAAGACGTATAGCTCACTGAGTCCTGAGCTGGATTGGATTCTCGTGACCGCTTCCATTGCAGACAGTCCGAATACGGGCGAGTTTCTCGTCCGGGGCCAGGACGTCGAGGTCGTTGAAACGTGGAATGTCATGGGCATGCGGGGGACGGGAAGCCACGACATCGTGTTAAAGGACGTCTTTGTGCCAGAGCGGTACCTCGTCGCAGTGTTTGAACCTGGGCAGAAGTCTTTACGGAGCCGCGACGGAGGCGGCTGGCAACTGCACATCCCGGCTTGTTATCTCGGCATCGCCCTGAATGCGCGTGACTTTGCCGTGCACTACGCTGCAACATACCAGCCCAATAGCCTTCCGCACCCCATCGCAGAAGTGGAGCACATTCAACAGAAGCTCGGCGAGATGGAGTTAAAACTGTTATCTGCGCGCACGCTGATGTACGACATCGCACGCAGATGGGACGAAGCCAAACCGGAAGAGCGGCTGGCACTCAAGCCGCAGCTGGCTGCCGTGAAGACGTTGGCGACAAACCACGCCATGGACGTCGTGGATCTTGCCATGCGCGTCGTCGGGGCACGGAGTTTGTCAAGAGATTTGGTACTGGAACGATTGTACCGCGACGTCCGGGCAGGTCTGCACAATCCTCCGATGGACGATATTACGTTCAAGCTGCTCGCGAGGGCGGCCGTGCAGGAGGTCCAAGGCGAGAAATAACACCAGCGATTTGCAATACATGGACGAAGGGACAGTGCATTCACGGCGTGCTGTCCCTTTTCGTGTCTATCATCCGTACGAAAGGGGATGAGATATCTGATAGAGTTCGTTCAACTTCCGTGTTGCGCCCCTTAACGCCGCAACTTGTCAATACATACCTGGAGAATCGTATGGGTAGACTTTTCCGAATTCTCTGTCCTACAATGTAGGAGGGTGACTAGAAGATCTTCGCTATGGATAAATCTGAACTCGCAGAGGAGAGGCTTGCATGGGATACAACTTCGCCCTCGAAGTGGACAAAGTGGCATTAGAGGCGCCGCATCGGACGGCGGTGCTGTGCGTATCGGCGGACGGGAGTGAACACCGCACCTCGTACGGGGAACTCCGGCGGAAAACGAACCGACTGGCGAGTGGACTGGCCCGCATCGGCGTCGGCCGCGGTCAGCGCGTTTTGGTACTGCTTCCCCGTGGGAGTGAACCCTACATTGTCTATCTCGCATTGCTCAAACTAGGAACGACAATATTGCCAGGATCCGAGATGTTGCGTACATCGGATATTGTTTATCGCGTGAAACATTCGGAGGCCAGCACCATCATTGCTCACCACACATTGACGGATGCGGCGGACGAGGCGCGTGCGGAGTGCCCGACTCTCGGTCACTTCTTTATTGTCGGTGGGGAGAAGAAAGGGTGGACGCGGTTGGACGACGTTTCGGCGCTCGGATCGGACGCGGATTACATAGTGAACACCGCCGACGAAGATCTCGCGTTCTTGTCCTACACGAGCGGCACGACGGGTGGGCCGAAAGGCGTCATGCACCGTTACGCATGGGCTCGCGAGCACTTGCAAGTGGCCGGTACGTACTGGTTTGACGCGCGACCCGGTGAACTTGCGTGGGCGACCGCAGCTCCCGGATGGGCGAAGTGGGTATGGAGCCCGTTTGTCTCCACGCTCGGCAACGGCGCCACAGCATTTGTTTACCAAGGCCGGTTTACGCCAGAGGCCTACCTCTCCCTTCTTGACAAGTACAAGGTCTCCTTGCTCTGTGCAACGCCGACCGAATATCGTTTGATGGCGAAAGTCAAGAACCTATCTCAATACCAGTTGCATCTCCGATCCGCTTGCTCGGCAGGAGAGCCGCTCAACCGCGAAGTGATTGAGACGTTCGAGCGCCAGTTTGGCATCACCGTCCGCGACGGATATGGTCAAACGGAGAACACATTGCTCGCGGGTACGTTGCAAGGTATGGAGGTCCGGTCGGGTTCCATGGGCAAGCCGTTTCCAGGTATGCCTGTGAGTATTGTAGACGATGAAGGCCAGGAGGTCGGCGTCGGAGAAGTCGGACACATCGCTGTTCACAAGTCCCATCCGGCGCTGTTCCGCGGGTATCTAAATGATCCCGAGCGCACGGAGCGGGCGTTCCGCGGGGAATGGTACATCACAGGCGACAAGGCCCGAAAGGACGAAGACGGATACTTCTGGTTTGAAGGCAGGTCAGACGACATCATCATCTCCGCCGGATATACCATTGGGCCGTTCGAAGTAGAGGACGCGCTCGTCAAGCATCCGAAAGTGGCGGAATGTGCGGTCGTCGCCAGTCCGGACGAAGAGCGCGGACACATCGTGAAGGCGTATGTCGTGCTGCGCAATCCGGAGGATGCGGAAGACCCGGGGCTCGTGAGCGAGCTGCAGGAGCACGTGAAGACCATCACCGCGCCGTATAAGTACCCCAGATCTATCTCGTTTGTCGAAAGTCTGCCGAAGACCACGAGCGGCAAGATTCGGCGGGTTGAGCTGCGCGAGCGGGCGAAGATGGAGGCTGCAGCAGCGGCGACACGGGAATCGCAGTAACAGGTCGTTGTCGATAGTGCAGAGTGCGGGGGCCTTGTCGACGCATGGAAGACTCACGAAGCACGCGCTAAAAAAAGGCAGGTGACGGTTTCCCATCACCTGCCTCTCTGTATACGGGTTTATTCACTGATTTCAAACCTGGTCATTTCATCGGCAGCAGTGAGCGCAACGTCGCATCGACCTCGGCGACACGTGAGGCCCACGAGTTTCTGTCGAGAAACGCTTGTCGCGTGGCATCGTCAACCCGCCGACAACCCGCGAGGATCTGGTCGAGGGCACGTGCGCCTTCGTCAGGCGTACCTGCAACCCAAACCAATTCCTTCATTTTTGTCACCACTTCGTACATCGGTGTCGAAATGACTTCCTTACCGGCCGCCAGGTATTCGTACACTTTTATCGGATTGACCGCCTGCGATAGCTCATTGTTTCGGAATACCATCAGCGTCGCGTCGAAGCCCGCGAGGAACTGAGGCAGTTCCTGATACGGGCGTAAGCCCAGAAAGTGCACGTTTGGACACCGTTCGAGGGTCGCGACGTTCGTTTCAACGGGGCCAATCAGGACAATGTGGACATTCGGACGGGCCTGTGCCAAACCTGCGATAAACTCCTGGTCAATCCAGGAGCCGATGCCGCCGATGAAACCTACACGCGGTCCCGGGATGTCGGCCAGTGCTGGGTGTACGTGGGCACTTTGCGTCTTCGCAAAGTGGTCCACTTCCGCAGCGTTCGGCAACAAGCGCACATCGGAGTGAAATTCGTCCATACGCGACTTCAGCTTGTCCGATGTCGCGAACACCAGTCGACTGTGGCAGGCGATTTCGCGTTCCATGTTGCCCACCACCGTGGGGTTCACCAGCCCCTCAAACTCGGTGTGGAAGTCCACGCAGTCGTAGACCGTCACCACGGGCGTGAGGTGCGGGATGAGATCTACCGAGCCAGGCAGCATCGGGAACAGGATGTACGGACCCGGCATGGCTCCGCGGATTTGTTGGGCGAGCACGCTTTGATTCCACTTGTTCACCGTACGGTACATATTCGCAAAAGGCAGTCCCGCGACAGGAGACAAGACGCGGAGCTGTCCGGTGAAAGTCGGGTCGTTGATGGTGGTGACAGGGTTCCTCGGCAGCAGTTGGCTGCGGAGGGACTTATTCTTCAACGGGCTGAGCCAGGAGATTGGCGCGTTGACGAAAAGCACGTTCCAACCGCGCTGTGCGAGTCCACGTGCAAAATGCTGGGGCCGGGCGGTGGCGCCATGCCAGGTCACGCCGGCTGTAATCACAATCGTTGGTCGCATCATTGGACGTGTCCGTGCCTCCTTCCCGCTCAAACAAACGTGGCCATCTCATGGGTCACGATTTCATTCTTTGATATTTATACAGGTTGACCGCGATGCGGTACACCACCATCAGCAGTCCCAGTACGCTGACAAACACGAAAAACGGAGCAATCGCGTAGAATGCGATGAACACCAGCATGGTAAAGTACTGTTCCCCGATGATAAAACTACGGAACGGTATGTAACTGCGCCATTTTTGCATCCGGCTGAAGGTATCCTGTTTTTCTGAAGAGCCTACTGCGTTTGCTGCAGGCTGAGCAGAGGCCAATTTGCGCAAAAAATCGACTTGGCCGAGGTACTCCAGCATGTACAGTGCAAACAGGGCCACCATGGCCCAAATCCAGATGTCCATGCGGTCTGGGTGAACCCGGGTGTACCCATATGCCAGGCTGAAGTACACGGCAAATTCCTTGATTCTATCCGCAACTTGATCCAACCATCCGCCAATCGGCGAAAACATCTTCTTGTATCGCGCCAATTGGCCGTCGGCGCAGTCCACCACGTAGGAGACCTGGACGAGAATCAGGCCCATCCATACGCTCGTCCGGTCGCCGATGGAGAACAAGCTACACCCAATGAGCGCAAGCAACAGTGAAAACAGGGTCAAGCCGTTGGGCGTGACCCGGGTGTTGCGGATGAGGTACACCAGGCGAATGGACAACGGGTAGTACAGGTAGTTTGTCCAAATGTCAATCGGACGCTTGGCGCAAGCGTTGATTTGTTTCAGTTCACTCATTGACTTCAACCTTTTTAAACGTCTGTAATACTTCGTTGACCGCGTACTCGTAGTCCTCAGGGAAATCGACTTCGACACACGGCAACCCAGTAATGTCGACCGCCTTCATCTGCGACTTGTCATGCATGGCATCCAACGCGTGTTCGAAGAACTTCATTTCATTGCCTGGAACGGCTTCGCGATAAACGGTCTCGCGGAACGCGCGCGCAAAGTCGCCTGTAAACTTGGCCACGCCGATAAATTCCCCGTAACAGATGTCGGGATTGAGATGCTTTCCGATTGCCGTAATTTGGTCTCCGGAGACAATCACTTTGACTTCCTCTTCGCGGCACTGCTTCCGATCCACAGCAAGGTACCCTCCGCCCGAGAGAGGCGCGAGGCGCTGCAAAATCTGATGGTCAAAGACGACGTCCGCATTCAGGTAATAGAAATCCCCTTCGTACTGTTCTAAAGCCAGTTTGAGGGAAAACAGCGTGTTCGTCGTTTTGAAGTCGGAGTTGACCACGTACGTGGCGCGCACGTTCGGGTGCAACTTTGCGATATGTTCCTGAATCATTTCTTTCCGGTAACCGACCACGAGAAGCACATCCGTGACGTCGATACTCTGCAGGGCCTCGAGTTGCCAATCGAGAATGGTCTTTGGCCCCATCGGTAGTAGACATTTCGGTTTGTCGTCGGTGAGTGGGCGCAGTCGAGTCGACTGTCCCGCGGCGAGGATTATGGCTTTTGTCGGCCTCATCCAACCAACCTCCCGTAAATTGGACATTCATCTTATTAAACCAATTGCGCATTCCCTGCGTCAAGCGAGACCGGGGGCGGACGACGAGGATCTGGCAATCGTCGACAGATTTCGCGATTGACAGACCATTCTGGCAGTGGTATATTATCGCCAACACAAAACCGTACATCGGCATCGACAACTCTTATCCAGAGTGGCGGAGGGACTGGCCCAATGAAGCCCGGCAACCACCAGGGAGCAAATCCTGGAGAGGTGCCAATTCCTGCAGGACACCAAGAGCGTTGGGTCCTGAGAGATGAGAGGAGTGCGTAGGTTTGATCCATTGAGATCCATCACCGCTCCCTCTCAGGAGCGGTTTTTGTTTGGTCATGGGTCCTATCTTATCAATCAAATCAGAGGAGAGATGAGCATGTCAGAGGGGAAATTTAACGGGTTTGAGACAATTGCACTGCACGAGGGGTTTCATTCGGATCCGGCCACGCACGCGGTGGCTGTTCCAATCTATCAGACGTCTTCCTACGCATTTGATAATTCGGAACACGCAGCGAACTTATTCGCTTTGAAAGAGACGGGCAACATCTACACCCGCATTATGAATCCGACGCAGGATGTGTTTGAACAGAGAATTGCGCGGTTGGAGGGGGGCGTCGGAGCGTTGGCGGTGGCGTCGGGTCAGGCAGCGATTACGTTGTCCATCCTGAACATCGCCGGCGCAGGAGACCACGTTGTCAGTTCCACCAATCTCTACGGTGGCACGTTTAACTTGTTCAACACCACGTTGCGCAAGGTCGGCATTGACTTCACCTTTGTCACACCGGACGACTTCGCAGCCATCGAGGCGAGTATCCGCGACAACACAAAAGCGTTGTACGTGGAAACCATCGGCAATCCACGAATTGACGTGGCGGACATTGAAACGCTAGCCGACATCGCGCACCGCCACGGTATTCCGCTGATTATCGACAACACGTTCGCAACGCCTTACCTGTGCCGCCCCATTGACTTTGGTGCGGACATCGTCATTCACTCGGCCACAAAGTTTATCGGGGGGCACGGTACGTCCATTGGCGGCGTCATCGTGGACAGCGGAAAGTTCCCCTGGGACAACGGAAAGTTCCCAGGTCTGGTAGAGCCAGATGAAACCTACCACGGCGTCTCATACGTGCGGGACGTCGGGGCTGCGGCGTACATTGTGAAAGCACGCGTTCAACTGCTTCGAGATCTCGGACCCGCGGTGTCGCCGTTCAACGCCTTCCTGTTCATTCAGGGATTGGAGACGCTCGCGCTGCGGTTGGAACGCCATTCCTCCAATGCGCTGGCTGTCGCCAAGTTCCTTGAGGCGCATCCACAGGTGGAATGGGTGAACTACCCAGGGCTTGAATCCAGCGAATACTACGCTCTCGCCCAAAAGTATCTGCCCAAAGGCGCGGGTGCTATTCTGACGTTCGGCATTCAGGGTGGTGTCGAAGCCGGCAAAGCGTTCATTGACAACCTGAAGTTGTTCAAGCATTTAGCGAACGTCGGCGATGCGCGGAGCCTGGTCATCCATCCGGCGAGCACGACGCACCAGCAACTGACCGAGGAACAACAGATTGCATCTGGCGTGAAGCCAAACCTCATTCGGCTGTCCATTGGCTTGGAGACGGTTGACGACCTGCTGGCAGACCTGGAAGACGCGCTGACTGCTGCGCGAGTCACAGTCACGGCCTGATCATTTCGTGGAGAAGGGGATGGGCACGGTGGAGACATCGACCGACGTTGCGAAGACAGATTCGGCACCGGGCGCGACGTTTTCAGAGTGGCACGAGAATCCTGAGTACCGACACGTTTGCGGCCTGTTGACCATCCCGCACTTCACGACCGAGCTCGGTGAGACGCTGTCGCCCGTGGACATTCGCTTTGACGCGTGGGGGACGTTGAACAAGACAAAGGACAACGTGGTGGTCATCTGCCACGCGTTGACCGGGGATTCGCGCGCTGCCGCCAGCCACGAGGGGGCAGGGTGGTGGTCGGACCTCATCGGTCCGGGGAAGGCCATTGACGTCAACAAGTACTTCGTGGTGGCCACCAACGTATTGGGAGGGTGCGCTGGGTCCACAGGACCCAGCAGCCTTGCCCGCGATGCCAAGCCGTACGGATTGCGGTTTCCGCTGGTGACCATTCGCGACATGGTGAAGGCGCAGGTCCGGGTGCTGGACGCACTGGGGATCACGGGTGTGCACGTCGTCATTGGCGGCTCCATGGGGGGGATGCAGGCGTGGGAATGGCCTTTTCTGTATCCCGGACACGTAGAACACGCTGTGGTGATTGCGGCACACGCCTCGTTTCCACCCCTGGCCATCGGGTACAACCACGCCATGCGACAAGCCATCATGTCGGACCCAGACTGGCAAGACGGTGACTACTACGGCACTGGCCGCCGTCCCATGAGGGGACTCGCGACGGCTCGGAGTATCGGGATGCTCACCTACCGGACGGGGCCGCTGTTTCAAGAGCGGTTTGGCCGCACAGAAACGAGTTCACCCACGTGGAGTCGGTTGATTCACACGCCTGTGCAGGGCACGGAATCTCTGAAAGACCGCTTGGCAGAACCGTGGTTTCAGGTCGAGTCGTATTTGGATCATCACGGCGAGCGGATCAATGGACGCTTTGACGCGAACAGCTACCTGTACTTGACGCGGGCGATGGACAGTCATGACATTGGCCGCGGTAGAGGTGGGTTGGAGGCAGCGTTCTCTGACCTGGAGACTCGCCTTACAGTCGTGGGCATTGACCAGGACTATCTCTACGCAGCGGAGGACTTAAAAAGAGACGCCGCACTGGCAGCGGCGTGCGGCGTTCACAGTCGTTATTTGGAAATGAAGTCCCACTTCGGGCACGACGCGTTTCTTGCGGATCAGGCGCAGTTAGGCGCGCTGTTAGATGGAATCTAGGTCGTGCCCCGTGAGGGAACTTTACTTCAGGTGCACGTGCCCGTCCGAGGCACGTGCATTATTTTTCGACGATGTCGATGGATTGAATGAAGGCGTCTTTCGTCGGCTTGCTCTGTTCGCCCTGCATCATTGGATTGGCGACGACCGGGATGGCAGCGATTTTTTCCACGACGTCCATGCCGGATACCACCTTGCCAAATTCGGTGTAGTTGGGCTGCGCGTTGAGATTTGCAGCGTCTTGTCCGGTGCAGATGAAGAATTGGCTCCCGTTTGTGTTTGGGCCTGCGTTGGCCATCGCCACAATGCCCGGTGCGTAGGGGTGTTTCGGGGGCAGTTCATCTGCGAACTGATAGCCGGGGCCGCCGGTGCCATTGTTGAGCGGATCGCCCGTTTGAATCATGAACGTCTTGATGATGCGAAAGAACTTGTCGTTGTTGTAGAAGTTGTGCTTGGCTAGAAACACAAAGTTGTTAACAGTCTTTGGACTCTCCGACGCAAACAGTTGCACGGTAAAGTCGCCGTAATTGGTGTGGAAGACGGCTGAGTACTGTTTGTGCGGGTCAATCTGCATGGCCGGTGGCGAGGACCACTGCATCGGCGCTTTCGCCCTAGCCCCTGAGATGCTGTTGTCGGTCGTCGTATTGGCCTGGCTTGCACTGGTCGCGTTGGCAGTGGAATTGGTCTGATCCGCATTCCCGGCGTTGTTGGCTTGCGGTGCTCCGCACGCCGTGGCCATGAACACCGCGACGCCACACAGTCCGTAGAGGCTTCTGTGTAAACTCCATTTCATTGGGTATACCTCCTTGTTGTACTTGTCATGGTTTCCTATGTACCGCTTGAGTTATCCCGCTTCGACTCCAATTCGCTTGCAAATCGCCTCTGCAAGCGCACAACCGACACTGTTCTTGGCTGTGAATACGTTGCCATCCAGGCACACGTCTTCGCCTGTGTACGCAGAGTACGTGAAGAGTGAGGCGTACTTCTCGACAGTATCGGACGGACCGGTGAACCTCAAACCACCCAGCTGCCCGGCTGCCCCGAGAATGGCACATGCGTCTCCGCTCGCGGCTAGCCAAGCGTTGTGTTGCCCATTGAACTGGCGAATGAAACGGTGCAGGTGGGGATTTTCGAGCAGGGATGATGTCATGCCACCGCTGGGTAACAGCAGCCACTGAAAGTCTCGCGGGCTGGCCGTTCCCAAGGCACCGTGTGGCAGCAACGTTAAGCCGCAATCGGCTGTCACAGGCGAACCGTCGAGGGTCAACGTGCGGACGGCGTACTGGGCTCGCTTTAGCGCCGTCAATACCGGTGCAACGTCCTGTATGGTACAGTTTTCCCATGCAATGAATGCAACCTTCATCACGAATTCCTCTTTTTTCAGTCAAGGAAACCAAACGGTAATAGGTTAGACATGCCAAGGGACGATTCCTGCTTGACTCGACAGACGTTTGTGAAAGGTCCGTGAGGATATCATTCTCATGGTGTGGAGAGCAGGGAATTCGGAAGATATGTCGAAATATACACAAAGTAGTGACATCATGTCATTTTGGCGAGCGTATTTTAGAACGTTCACGCACGGATGCTGGGAAGGGGATGGTGAAGTGGCCCACAATATTCTTGAAATGTTAGAGACTTCGGTCAATGCGTTCAAAGACCGACCCGCCGTGTGGGACCCACAGGCAGATGGAACGTTCATCGCAATGTCCTACGCGCAGTTGTGGGAAGACATTCGCCGAGTGAGCGGGAAATTGCGCGAAGAAGGAGTGCAATATGACAGCAAAGTCGGTCTACTGGCTCTGAGCCGGTCCTGGTGGCCGATTGTCGATGTGGCGGTGATGAGCCTAGGTGCAGTAACGGTGCCCATTTATCCAAGCCTTCCTTCGAACCAAATGGAGTTTATCATTCGTCATTCCGACATGGAAGGACTCGTGCTGCAGGATATGAAACAGTTGAAAAAAGTGCTGGACATTCCTGCCACATCGATACCCGGTTTGAGATTTCTCGTGGTCCTCGACGAATCCCGTGACCCTCAACTACTGCACGCTGCTCGCAAACGCTTTCAGGTTTACTTCTACGAAGATTGGATCCGCGCCCGGCACACGTTGAGCGAGGAGGAGTGGAAGGGGTTCTGGGCGGGCCTGACGCGTGACGATGTAGCGACGATTGTCTTTACCTCAGGCACGACGGGCGTTCCCAAAGGTGTGGTGTTAACCCATGGCAATATTCTCGCTAATATTGAAGGCATTCGGGAAATTGTCAGGTTGTACCCTACCGACCGTTCGTTATCCTACTTGCCGTTGTCTCATATCTTTGAACGGACTTGCGGCCAATTTGTGCCCTTTGCAGCTGGAGCTTCGATTGCCTACGCGAGGAATTTTCAGCAAATTCTCGACGATTTTCGGGTGATACCCCCCACCATCTTTACAACAGTCCCGCGCCTGTTGGAGAAAATTCAGGAGGGTGTATACGAAAAAGTTCAGCAGTCCGGGAAAGTGACACAACGGCTGTTTCAGTGGGCGGTCGACCTCGGAACTAAAGTCAGGGTGGAAAAATCGGCGCGTGCAGGTGCACGGCTGGCCTTAGCGGACAGACTGGTGTTCCACAAGATTCAGGCGTTGTTTGGCGGGCAGCTGCGCGCGGTCATTGTTGGAGGCGCGCCGTTGCCGCGATACGTTGGACGGTTTTTTACGGCCGTTGGTATGTCTGTTGCCGAAGGGTACGGGATGACGGAGACCTCTCCCGTTGTGGCGGCAAATCGCCCCGAAGCGCCGGTCCTTGGTACCGCGGGACGGATTCTGCACAACGTGCAGGTCAGAATCGCCGATGACGGCGAGGTTTTGGTAAAAGGTCCGAGTATCATGCGCGGGTACTACCACAACGAGGAAGCGACGCGGGAGGCGTTCACGGAGGACGGGTGGTTGCGCACAGGAGACATTGGACGCGTGACGCCAACCGGTGAACTACAGATCACCGACCGGAAAAAGAACCTTATCGTGCTGTCCACCGGAAAGAAAGTGACGCCGGCACCCATTGAAGGGGATATTCTCAAACGCCCGGTGGTGGACCAAGTCGTGTTGATTGGACAGGGGCGTAAATACATTAGTGCCATCGTCGTCCCGAACGAACCCCTCGTAGCAGATTGGTATCGCCGTCGAGGAAAAGACGTTCCGCCGAGGTCCGAGTGGCACAAGGACGTCGCTCTGGTGAACTTCCTACTCCGTGAGGTGGAGGAAGCGACGCGGGAGTACGCGAAATTCGAACAGCCGAAGAAAATCCTGATTGCGCGTGAACCGTTCACGGTGGACAACGGTCTCATGACTCCCACGTTGAAAGCGCGTGCAAAGGCGGTTGTGGCGGCGTACCAGGCAGAGATTGACGCGCTGTACGAGGAATCCAGAGCGAGTGCCTCCAGTCCTGCGTAATGCCGAAGCACGCCCAAATCAGCCGTGTACCTGTCACCGACACGTCCCTGGCGGCTATACTGCCAAGGGGAGTCATCATCCAGGCGGTCATTCCATACCTTGGACAGGCCGCCAAGAATCCAGGCTTGGTACTACCGCTGGGAGGCATGGACATTGCCCATTTTTTCGCGTTCGGATATTATCGCGACGCCATTGGCTGGTCAAACACTTGCGCCATTTGGGGCGGACCTAGTGATTGCCGAGTGGACTACTTCAGGTACTCCCGTAGATGCAGAGCCTCAACTTATGGCGCCGCATCACCTACACTATCAGGATAGTGAAGCATGGTATGTTCTTGAGGGAACCCTTGGAGTCCAAATCGGTGACATAACGTACCATCTTGATGCCGGGGATGCCATTGTGGCTCCCCCGATGACAAAGCACACTTTTTGGAATCCCAAACCTACCCCGGTGCGCTACCTTATCATCATGACAGCACAGATTAAAGCATTGATTGACGCCATCCACGCTACGGAACAACGTGCTCCGGAAACCATGAAGCAGCTCTTCGAGAAATACGGTTCCAAACTACTCTAGATGCACATGTAAGGGGAAGCCTAACAACTTAGGCTTCCCCTTACATGCGAACGTGCGCGTCCAGTGACCGCTTATCGACCAATCATCTGCAAAAATTCCCGGCGCAAGTCGTAATTCGCGTTGTACGCCCCGCGGGATGCCAGGGTGGTGGTTTTCGATCCGGGTTTTTTCACGCCCCGGGCGCACATACACGTATGCTCCGCCTCAATCAGCGCAATGACGCCTTTGGGCTGCAACACTCGGTCAATGGTGTCGACGATTTGTTCTGTCATCCGCTCTTGTACTTGTAACCGCCTTGCAAACACATCGACCAAACGTGCCAACTTGCTGATCCCGACGATTTTTTCAGACGGCAAATACGCGACGTGCGCCTTTCCGAAAAACGGAACCATGTGGTGTTCGCACAAAGAATAGAACGTGATGTCAGAGACAATCACGGGACCTTCGGTTCGCTCTTCAAATGTCGTACTCAGAACGCTTTCCGGTTGAACGTGCATGCCGCCCAACACTTCTTCATACATTTTTGCCACGCGCATCGGCGTGTCCAATAGACCGTCGCGTGCCACGTCTTCTCCAATGAGTTTGAGAATCTCCTGTACGTGGTACGCAATCTCGTTGCGCGTTTTCAACTTCTCGGTATTGACGTCGGTCATGGACGAATCTATCAACATTCCAGCGCCTCCTTTGCGTGCGACCTGGACATTCGCGTTTCGTTGCAAAAAAGATCTCGCCTCATTATAGTAGTCATATCAACGACTACGCAAGAGGTGATAGGGACCGTGTCCGCGTTGGAACCGTTGTTGCAGAAGGCAGGTTTCACCGATTACGAAGCGCGGGCGTACGTCGCCTTACTGTACAAAAGTCCGCAAACTGGATACGAACTGGCGAAGACCTCACGCGTTCCGCGTGGCAATATTTATACCGTGTTGCAGAAGCTTGAGTCCCGCGGTGCGGCCACGCGCGTTGTATCTCCAGATGCAGTCCGTTACATGGCGGTCGCGCCAGATTTGGTGATGCAGCGGATGCGAACCTCATTCCTCGAAATGATGCAGGACTTGGAGCGCCACCTGCAGAGCGTCACCCAACGGGGGGACGGAGAGCACGTGGAGTCGTTTGACGGCTACGACAACCTGATGTTTTTCGCAGCGGATGCACTGCGTGGTACAAAGCAGCACGCAACGGTCGCACTGCATGCGCAGGAATCCCTTGCGTTAGCCCCCGTTTTCTCCGACCTGTGCCAATCTGTGACGCTTACCACGCTTTGTCTGACGGATTGTACCGGCCCCTGTCAGTCGTGCCGTGGAGCGATTCACTCGCTGGCAGCACCCGTTCCACAAGACAGGCGTTGGTTCATGGTGGTCGCTGACGGAGCCGTGCTCGTGGCGGGCGAAATTTCAGGAGATAAGGTCACTGGGATTCGCACACGGTTGCCTGTACTTGCGCAGATGGCTGCGCTATTCCTCCAACAGAGCCTGTTCATTTCGCAGCTGTTGCAAACGGGACAAGTCGACGCACAGTCGCTCCCGTCGAGTTTACGGATTCTGACGCGGACGTTTTGAACACGTGAACAACGAGACACGTGTAGACATGGTTTGCAATGATTCTGACAGATATACGCACTGGGAGGAACATCGCCTTGACTCAGACTTCATCCTCGGTGCATCCGGATTTTGATCATCGGCAAAGTTTGTTGAAAGGGCTAAACCCTGAACAGAAGCAGGCGGTTGAGACCACAGAGGGCCCAGTATTGGTGCTTGCTGGTGCGGGAAGTGGAAAGACCAGCGTACTCACCCGACGCATTGCCTATCTGTTGCAGGTACAGAAAGTCCCCGTGCATCAGGTGCTGGCCATTACCTTCACCAACAAGGCAGCGAAAGAGATGCGGGAGCGCGTGAAAAAGTTGGTGGGCCACGCGGCGGAAGATTTGTGGATGGGCACGTTCCACAGTATTTGCGTCAAGATTCTGCGGCGCGAGGCCGAGCGGCTCGGGTACACGCCGACGTTCACCATCCTTGACGGGGATGATCAAAAAAGTGCGGTTCAGCAGTCGATGCTCGACCTTCATTACGACATCAAAAAGTTTGACGTGTATTCGATTCAAGCGCACATCTCAAAGTGGAAGAACGAGTTGAAAGGTCCGAAACAGGTTGGTGCCATCAAGGAGAGCGCTGGACTGAGCGATGCCATCGCCAAGGATGTGTACGAGTTGTACCAGAATCGCTTGTACGCCGCGAACGCGATGGATTTCGATGATCTCATCGTCAATACGGTCCGGCTGCTCGAGCAGTTTGACGACGTACGTGCGTTGTATCAAGACAAGTTTCGGTACATCCACGTGGATGAGTATCAGGATACGAACCACGCGCAGTACCGTTTCGCACAGCTATTGGCTGGTAAGTACCGCAATTTGTGCGTGGTCGGGGATTCGGATCAGGCCATTTACGCGTGGCGGGGCGCGGACATTCGGAACATCCTCAACTTTGAACGCGACTACCCGGATGCCACCGTCATCACACTGGAAACCAACTACCGTTCCACGGAGATCATTCTGGAAGCCGCTAACGCCGTCATTCGAAACAACAAGATGCGCAAGGAGAAAAACCTGAAATCCGTACGTGGGCGCGGCGAGCCGATTGTCGTGTGCGCGCTGACGGACGGTGAAGACGAAGCCCGCTATGTCGCGGAACAAATCCAGCAGCACGTAAGCGAAGGGGGGAGTTACGGCGATTGTGCTGTCTTGTACCGCGCAAATGCACAGTCGCGGGCGGTGGAAGAGGCGCTCATGGGCATGGCCATTCCGTACACCATCGTGGGCGGCCTGACCTTCTACGACCGCCGGGAGATCAAGGATGTGTTCGCGTATTTGCGCGTGTTGGCGAATCCGAAGGACGAGATTTCCTTGTTGCGGATTATCAACACACCGAAGCGCGGGCTTGGGGATCAGGCGGTCGGCAAGTTGCTCGACTACGCCCATGCGGAAGACCTCACTTTGCTCGAAGCGCTGAACTGTGGCAAACAGGCCGAACTGACCGACAAGCAAGCGGAAGCTGCGAAACAGCTGTACGACACGCTGCAGGAACTGATGCTGTGGATGGAAGGAATGCCCGTCACCGATTTTCTGGCGGAAGTTTTGCATGCCACAGGATACCGCGCGATGTACGCGGAAAGCAGCAAAACGGAAGATCAACAGCGGGCCGAAAATATCGACGAGTTGTTCAGTGTCACCAAGTCGTTTGACCGGCGCCGGCAAGGTACCTTGCTCGAATTCCTGGCAGAGGTCTCCCTGCTGAGCGACGTTGACAAGGAAAAGGGAAAGTCCAGTGAGGCAGTGAAACTGATGACCTTGCACGCGAGCAAGGGACTCGAGTTTCCTGTCGTATTCATGATTGGTATGGAGGAAGGCATTTTCCCACACAGTCGATCCGTCGACGATGACCGAGGCATCGAAGAGGAGCGCAACCTCTGCTACGTCGGGATCACGCGAGCGCAGGACAAGCTGCACATGACCTACTGCATGGAGCGCACCTTGTTTGGACAGGCATCTTATAAGGAACCATCGCGGTTTTTGGACGAACTGCCGGAAACGCACGTGCGGCGGCTGACACTCACGAACGACCAACTGTATGATTGGAAACCGGGAGACAAGATTCGCCACATGAAGTACGGCGAAGGCATTGTGTTGGCGGTAAAACCGGATGGCGTAGGAGACAACAAGGAACCGCATCTCGAAGTTATGTTCCACCCTTCGGTGGGGATGAAGGTGTTTCCCAAAAAATACGCCCGTCCGGTGGCAGAGAAGCCTTCTTAAGGTCACCTGGTGAGCCCCGTCATCTTCGGCACTTTTTTACCCTTCTGTAGACCTGTGGTACAATGAATTTCGCTGTGGTCACCCATTCTCTGTGCAAAGATGTTAGAATGGGACATGCATACGTTTTGTACAGGCCTTTGGCAGGGGGAAGATTCGCTTGTTTTCCTGGATTGTGACGATAGTCATCATTGCGATTTTGATTGCAGCCTACGTACTCGTATTTCTTTATGCGCGCAAGCGCCAGAAGCAGTTTGATGAACAGTACAACGCTGCCAAGGAACGGCACGAGATATTCGTCCTGAACAAGAAAATTGTGAAGGAACGCCCGAAGTCAAAGTGGATGAAGTACGCTCGGTTCAAGACGTACCAAGTCGTGGGTCGGATCAGCGTCTCGCAAGCGGTGCGGGGCATTCAGATGAATAAGATGCAGACCATGACGTTTCACACCACCAAGTCTGAATACGACAAGATTCAGCCGAATCGCAAGTATAAGATGGACATCGCAGGAAACTACATTGGATATGTCCACGCACCTTTGCCGAGCAAGGTCAAAGACAAGAAGCGCGATGGGAAAGGCAACAAGGCAGAGGCTCGCAAGCAGGCGGACAAGAATACGAAGAAGGCCAAAAACAACAAATAGAACAGTTTCCACTAGGCAGTGCGGCAGATTGTCCGTGCTGCCTTTTTTCGCGTTGTGCAGTGCCTGCCGTCTGGATAAATGAATCCCGTGGCTCCACCAGATCTCGGCTATCAATGACGTTCGCCCGGCTCGCCGCATAAGTTGTTGTGACTGGCAACAGGGAAGAGGAGGTTCATCCATGCGGCGCAAATCATTGGGGAAAAAGTCTGCCGTGAAACGGAAGAAACGCAAAGTGGACACGTCTACGTCTAAACCAGCGAAACAACAGCCAGCTGATGTATTAGAGTTCCGCGCGCGAACGCCGGACGATGACGACTATATCGTCCAGTTGACGGAGGAGCAACTTTCTGGAGTACATCAACAAGCGTTTGGAGAAGTGTTCCCGCGCGAACAATTTCGTCGCTATCTTCAATCGGGGGCACCAACCGTGGTTGTGGAAAAAGCCAAGAAGCGAATTGGATACTATTCGTACCTTATCAATCCGGATGGAAAAATGCACATCAGCGCGATGGTCATTGAGCCCGAGTATCAGTCTGACGGCATTGGCTCCAAAGTGATGCGGCACCTCGAGGATGAAGCGAGGCGACTTGGTGCCCATACCCTGGAGGTGTTTGTACAAACCGGCAACGAAAAAAGTCTTGGATTCACGCGTAAACTCGGCTTCGTTCAGGTGTTTTACGTGACACCGACCACGATATGTTTTCAGAAGCGCTTGGATACACAAGTTGGCGCGGACGGACACGCACCGACGCACCCACGTGCTGTTAGTCAGCCGGCTGCTCCAGGATATCCACTCTTGTAATGCAATGTCCCTTCCCCCTCTTCTGATGTTGCCACATCGTCTACAATAGACGGAGAGATGGTGAATCAGAAGAGGGGACACCATGCTGCATCGCCCGGACAAGCCGTTCGGGTAGAGGTGCCATGGTTCAAAAGGAGACCGCTGTGAAGTACAACAGATTGGGGAAAACAGAGTTGAAGGTGTCCGCTGTCGGGTTGAGTCTGGCAGACGGTTTGCCAGGTGGATCGGTGATGCCTGAACAGGGCGTCGCGGGTGGCCATACCTACGGAGGAGAGTCGTGGTTGCAGGTCGCTTTCGACAACGGGATCACGTGGTTTGACGTAGGACAGGCGGACGGTGATACCACCGCGTTTGTAAGCCAGTGGTTGCGGACTGTGAAGAGGGATGATGTGGTGCTTGCCACTCGAATCGCCGACGACGAAGATGTGTCGAAACAGATTGACCACCAGTTGCAACTGTTAGGCACGGATTATTTGGATATTGTTCAACTGGAGTGCCCAAACGATGGGCTGTCGACGGACGCGGAACGGGCTTTACAGGAAGCCAAGGAGAAAGGGAAAATTCGGTACGTGGGTTTGGTCGGAGACGTCGACGAAGTGATGTTCGGGCTGGTGAACGGTGCCTTTGACGTGGTGCAAGTGGAGTACCACCTACTCAACGCGCGTGCCATGCAATTGGCCCTGCCGCTCGCGCGTCAACTCGGCGTGGGTGTGCTGACGCGTCCTTTCCGACTAGACTTTTGTGGAGAAGGTATATATGGCGGTATCGCGGCGGGCCCAGTGGATGGTAGAAAGCGAGCAGCCCGCGTGGTCGAAGTATTGGAGAAGGACCTCGGTCGAAAAGAACCCATGGATCTGCACACCTTGGAGAAGGTGTCACTGCAGTTGGCCTGTGCCAGCGGTCTCGTTCATGGATGTCTTGTCCGCCCAACTTCGCGAGAGCACATTTGTGAGTGGGCTCGGATAACAGACCAACCGCCGCTGTCACCGAGTACGGTGGCAGCATGGCTGCGCGAGGCGGGAGGGGTTGACCAGCGGATGCGTTGCGCGTGGGCAGATGACCCCTTGTTAGCGTATTATCACGACGTCGAGTGGGGGAGACCGCCCAGAGGTGACCATCGCTGGTTCGAGTTTGTCGTGCTGGAGACGTTTCAGGCGGGACTGAGTTGGAAGACGATTCTCCACAAGCGAAGGGCGTTTCGCCGAGCGTTCTCCGGATTTGATATCGATAAAGTCGCTGCCTACACCGCGGCAGATGTGGAGCGGCTGATGGGTGATGCCAGTATCGTGCGTCATCGGAAGAAGATTGAAGCGGCCGTCGAGAACGCGAGGATTGCGCAGCGATTGGTTGTAGAGAGCGGATCATTGGAGCGATTCTTTCTGGACAAGGTCAAACCTGCTGCGGATCCGCTCGAGGTCATTCGCCAGACGTTTCGTTTCGTCGGAAGGACAACCGCGGAGAGTATCGCCTTTGCGACGGGTATCGTGCCGCTCCTGCACACCGCGGGCTGCTGGTTGGCGCGCTCCTGAAGGAGCGATTTGCAACATTCCTCTAGATGGCGTTGTTCGTCGTTTGGAAAACGCTGGAACACCCTAACTCGTAGGGTGGCCGTGCGAAGTTGCACCTCCACCCTCGTCGTTAGACTGTTCTGCGGTCGTTAAAGAGAAAGGAAATTGCATACAATCCAGCTAAGCCGACAATGGTGTAAATGATACGGCTGACCAGAGCCGCTTGTCCACCGAATAGAGATGCGACGAGGTCAAACTGGAACAACCCAACGAGCAACCAGTTGATGGCCCCGATGACGACGAGTACGAGCGCTGTTTTGCTCATGCGGCACCTCCCTTCACTGACCCATTATGTGCAGAAGGGAACGGTAGCAAACGCGCGGGATACGGGTGGACGTGGGTGCACGTGAGATTGACCCATTCAGCAGGAAATCTCTTGTCAATGCTGGTCTGGGTGCAGTATGCTTGAAATGGAGGGATGACCATGTCCATCGAAGAACGGATTCAAGAAGCCCTGACTGGCATCCGGGAAGCCATCCAGCAGGACGGTGGCGATGTGGAGTTCGTCTCGTTTGACGACGAAAGCAAAACCGTCTACGTGGCGCTGACCGGCAGCTGTGTGGGCTGCCCAGCCAGTGTTCTGACGCTGAAAATGGGCGTGGAACGCGCCATCAAGGCTCAAGTGCCAGAAGTGGAGTACGTCGAAGCTTACTGATGCGGATGTCTGAAGACGATGCGTGGTGGCTGTGCCACCGCGCTTTTTGTTTACCGCAGAGGAGCGTAGAATTCTTGAGGGCACGGGTGCGTCATAGAGTGATAATGGGATGTCCATCCGCTTGCATAGAATGACTGAAACTTCGGCGAAGATGAACATAGAAGGAGGATGTGCGTTGCAAGTACAGGTGCTCGGCAACAGCCTCGTCGTCACAACGGACAAGCAGTGGAACGGTCAGGCGTTGCAAGACGGACTCAAGCGGCAACTCATGTTGCCTAGCGCCTACGTCAAGGGGCTGTTTGCCGATGGACGCGTCCGCTCTGGGAAGCAACGGCTGTCGGCCGATGACGTCGTCCAGGGCTCGACCAAAATTCTCCTGATGGGCGACGTAGAAGACGACTACGGGATACATATCAGTGCGTCTCACATGGATGCCAACCGCGCGATTGTCCCTTTATGGGAGGACGATCACGCACTCATTCTGAACAAGCCAGCTGGCCTCATCATTTATCCGTCCGACGCGGGAGAATCGGATACCTTAGCCCACCGCGTCGCATCGTATTACGAGCGGACAGGACAGCGCCACAAGGTGCGCCATGTGCACAGGTTGGATAGGGATACCACGGGCGCCATCTTGTATGCGAAACACGGTTATATTGCGCGGGCGCTCGACGCGCTGTTGGCGGAGCGCCGCGTGGAGCGCACGTACTGGGCTGTGGTTCAGGGACAACCCAAATCACCGCGTGGATCCATCCGCTTGCCCATCGGGCGAGATAGGCATACAGCAGGGAGGTACCGGGTCTCGAAGACAGGGAAAGAAGCGGTCACCGTGTATGAAGTACTAGGGTCTGTCAGCATTGCGAACGGCAAAGTTTCCTTGGTGCAGTGCCGCTTGGAAACGGGACGCACCCACCAGATTCGGGTACACATGTCCGCCATCGGCTGTCCGGTGGTTGGCGATGTGTTGTACGGCGGCGGGGATGGTGTAGGAACTGTGGATCTGGAACAAGGATACGCACTGCACGCTGTGCAACTGGCGTTTTACCACCCGTACGACAGACGGCAGGTGACGGTGCACGCGCCGTTGCCAGAGCATTTTGCCCAGCTGCTGGCCCGTGTTGGTCTGGGGCGGTTTGCAGAAGTCGGTGCCATATAACGAGGAGTTGGGGGATGTCGGTCCACTGTAAGGGATTCGGGCCCCGTGAACGATGCCAGCGCAGGAGGTGACAGGAATGTGGAGGCCTGGTTCAAAGCCGCATGCTGTTGGGCGGTATGTCTGGAGTCTTGTCGCTGCCGTCGTGCGGCACGACATTATGTCACTGGCGGCGGTGATTACGTTTTACGCGTTCTTTTCCCTGTTTCCGTTCTTGCTGCTGGTGATTTATACGGCGTCGACGATTGTCCCGCAATTAGATGTGCAGAACGTGGACGTGCAGCGCGTGTTGATGCATTTGATTGGCCCATTTGTTCCGGCGTTGCAGGCGGAGAAAGTCATACAGCAAAACATCTCCAATTTGGCGGTCGTCGGCCGGCAAATTGGACTGTTCAGTGCATTGACGCTGACGTGGTCCGCGATGAGCGGATTTCTGGCGGTTCAGCAAGCGATGGATGTCATTTGGGAACGTGAACAACGCTCGTTTATTGCGCGGCGCATTATCTCCTTCTTCATGGTGATGGTGTTGCTCGTCATCATGCTGTTTTCGGCGCTGGTCACCACCATATACCCGTGGTTGGCGCATCACGTTCAGCCGGCGGGCTGGTGGGCCTGGTTGACCTGGTTGCAGGGTTGGTCAAAAGTGTTGTTTCCCGCGTCTTTGCTCATCAGTTTTCTTATTTTCTACCGCTACCTTCCTTCGCGCCGCGCTGCGTGGCCATTCGTGGTTCCGGGTGCACTCGCGGCGACGCTTCTGCTAGACTTAGGGCGGAAGTTGTTTGTCTGGTATGCGAATCACCTCGTCCGCTACTATTTGATCTACGGGACGCTGACGGCGGTGATGCTTCTCCTGTTGTGGATCTACGTCGGCAGTATTGTGATGTTGTTCGGCGCAGAAGTGTCGGCTGCACTCGAGCGGATGGTGCAGGCGGACGGTGACGACGCGGACGTCTCCGGATGACATTTGGCTCCTTGATTCGGTCGGCATGAACGCCGGGATGATGATTTCTTCACGCGTAGTTGGAGAGACGGTTTGTCCATCCTACGCGCTACGCGCGTGACTTGCAGTGAGTGACCAAAATAGCATCGGCTCACCTGCAACAGGGCGCGGTTCAGGTGAGCCTTTCATACGCGCAGGTTATGTGGTACGCGCTGGTTCCATCAACACTTGGGGGTGGACTGTTACCTGCACATTCCCGCGGAGCGCGCTGGAGACCATGCAGGCGTGTTCCGCTTGTTCTGCGTACAATGAAATTTTTTCATGGTCGACAGGTTGGTCGACGTAAATGGTCGGACGGTGTTCAATGCGGTCAAACCGCAATCCGCCATCGTCGACCACAAAGCCTTCGGATTCCAGTTCCAGTCTGGTGTAAGGCACTTTGCGGTTGGATAGGATGATGGCCAGCGTGATAACGTAGCACCCGGACGCAGCTCCGAGGAGGAGTTCCTCCGGATTTGTGCCGACACCCGGGCCGTCGAGATTGTTGGGTACACTGATTTTGGACGACAGTCCATCGCCATTGATGGTGCCGGTACCTTGTCGATTGCCAGACCACGCGCTGCGGACCTTGTATGTGTGAACTTCGGACATTTGGACAGGTCCCCCTTCATTCCCACGTTTTTCACTGGTTCACGTGTTATCATGTATTGTATCGTGCCGTCTCTACGAATTCCAGTGAATTCAGACTTGCCAGAACAAAGAAACGCTTGTGGTGAAATGTCAAGGGGGGATTTCTTCTGCCAAAGGTGAGTGTTTTGATTACTACATATGAGCGACACCGTGATCTTGCACAATGTATGAGGGCTGTCGTCTTACAGCAAGGGCCGAATGTGGATGTGGAGATCTGCGTAGTCAACGACGGAGGACGTCCCATCGACGATGTGGTGAGGTCGTTCGAAGGGGCTACGGTTCGGTACACCAATTTCATTCGAAACTACGGGCAAGTGGAGGCTCGAAACGCTGCGCTCGAGATGGCAACCGGAGAATTCATTGCCATTTGTGACGATGACGACCGGTGGCTGCCGGGGCACGTGAACCGCTTGTTGGATGCGCTTCAAGGGGCTGGTTCAGGCGCAGTGCTCGCCTACAGCGACGCGGAGATTGTGTCCCTCCGCCGTCAAGGGGACAGCGTCATCGTCCGGGATAGGCGGGCGTTTGCGTGGTCAGGCGTCGAATCGTTGCTCTGCGAGTACAACCCAATTGTGCCATCGAGCGTCGTCTATCGGAGGTCTGTGCACGCCGAGGTGGGGGCGTTCGACAAACAGGTTTCTCATTACTGGGACTGGGATTTCTTTCTTCGCTGCCAGGCCGTCGGTCCATTGGTCCGCGTGCCGGTCTGCGACACGCTGTACGCGCTGCACGGCGACGGTGCCAATCTGTCTGCCAACCCGGCGGATATGAATCCCGCATTGGACGTGCTGTGCCAGAAACATAAACTTGGCAAGTTGCCCGTGAGCAACTTCTACCTGATGACCGAAGATAGGCGGTTACAAGCGTATCGCGCAGAAACCACCTTGCTGTGGGACGGGAATCCTGAACCATGGTGGACGGATGTTTCACAGATAGAGCTCGAGTTATTGGCACGTAGGAAACAGGAGGTATAGCCTGTATGGACAAGATTGAATTGAGAGGCATTGTCGCCTATGGGCACCACGGGGTCATAGCAGAAGAAAGGGCACTCGGTCAGCGGTTTATCGTCCACCTCACACTCTACCTCGACACTTCGGCAGCCGCCGCATCCGATTCGGTCGAGGATACCGTGAACTACGCGGACGTGTACCGGGACGTAAAAGCCGTTGTGGAAGGTACGCCGAAAAACTTGATTGAGACGGTGGCTGCCACCATCGCGGACAAACTGCTCGAACGTTATTCAAAACTCGAAGGGGTCAGGGTGGAATTGGAGAAACCATCCGCTCCGATTCCCGGACCGTTTGACACGGTGTCCATCACGGTGGAGCGGTGGCGAAAGGACAGTTCAGTCAGGGCTTGGTCATCATGAGATACGCGATAATCCCGAGCAGTACGACGGAGAGGATGCCGACGCACCAGTTGTTTGTCCGCAGTTTTTTCAACTCATCGCGCGCGTAGAGTTTTTTCGAGTTTGCGATGTTCTCCAGTTCTTTGGTCAGGGCGAAGCGGACGGCGAGAAAGACAATGACATACAGGCCGATGGAGACGAGCATCCAAGTTTGCATGAGCATGCGCCAGCTGGTGCATGCGAGAAGACCTGCTCCGGTGATCCACAGAATCCAGTCGGCCGTTCTTTCCACCGGTCGGAACCGCTGGATGAACGCTTTGACGCGTTCCACACTGTCCAATCTCGGGACAACAAAGAACACGCTCAATTTGGCAAGCACAGCGCCCACATGAACCACAATCAAAGGAATGAATACGGCTGGCATACACACATACCTTTCTTTGTCTTTGCTGCAGGATACGTGCATGTGGCGACCCAGGATTAACGCACAAACCGATACAGCATACAAGCCCCGTAGTACATCCACGCCGTCGGCCCAAACTGCCATACCAGTCGTCGGTGGTTGCGCACAGCTTTCTGCTGTCGCACTTTGTCATCGGATAGATACATTCCGAGCAATCCGTGCACGACGTCGTGGTGGATGCGCAGGCCGTCCCCGACCTGTCGCGTCTTCTGGTGGCTCGTTTCGGCGAACAACCGAATCCGCGCTTCTACGTCGCCAGCACTGGGGTAGCAGGCCACGAAGTTAAAGTCGCCTTCGCTCCTATCTTCCTCCAGGTCAATCAAATAGTCCAGCAAGATATGTAGTCCACAGACCCACGGAAAATAGATGTCGAACAATTGTCGCGCTTCGGCTTCGGTCAGCGGTGTGGTGGCCGCAAGGAACAGCGAGAACATACCTAGTGTTGAACCGGTTGCGGCCGCGAACTCCCACCAGTGGATGTCCGGGAATTGCGGTCGATAGGGTTTCCACCACCGAACCAACTTGTCCTTTCGTAGGGTCGGTTCCACGTGTTTGATAGCCTGTAACTCGCAATATCGTTCGACCAGCCACTCCACATGTTCGCGCACCATGGCGTAACCGGGGAGGGAGGAGAGTATGGTTTGACAGGTCTGGACCAGATTGGTCAGATACCCTCCGTCATCCGGAGATCCGCGCAGCGCGTAGTAATCGCGGAGGGGCGCTTCGGGGCGCACGGCGTCGCGCATGGCGTGATGGAGTTGCACGAAGTCGGCTTCGTCATACGTGTGACACCGGTCGCACAGGTTGTCCAGATAGTCGCTGATGGTCTGCAGCGCAATAATCAGACGTGTCAGCGGCTTGGCATATTGAAGCCGAACGGCAGCGTAGACGCTGCCGCCATCGGCGTGAAATCGCTTGTGTTGCAAACTGGCCAGCGCTTGCGTGCGCAGCATATCGTCAGGAATCCGCTCCGCGTGTCCCGTCCAGGTGATCAGCTCCTGACGAGCGATGGGCAGAATGTGGCGGAAACACCGGTATAGGAATTGTGTTGCAGTCTTTGGCGCGTGTCGTGCTTGCAGAGCCCCCGTACCTCCTCGTTTCCGTTTTTATAGTATACAACCACGGATTCGGGTGGCATTCATCGTCGCGGGCGAAAAACTCGTTCTCACTGGCTCAGTAAGCTTGAGATTTGTCCGGCCCAGCTCATGACTTTCTTCGCGTTGTCCGTCGTAAGGTATTTACCCAGGTTCGGAACCGCCTGCGGAGGCGGGCTCGGTACTGAGTTCGACGTCGGCGCAAACGGGATGGGATGCGATCCTCCCCCTGAACTTACCGCAGGTGCGTGCTGCGGACGAGGAGCGGACGGTGCGACAGGCGGTTGCATTGTCCCTATAATCCCTCTGCGCTTGGCCCCCTTGTGGACCATGGTGAATAATTCTTGCACCCGTTCGTCCTGTGCGACGTTGAAGGCGAGCGATCCGAGTCGAATCACCGTATTCACCTGCACTGGACTCACCTCCATTCGGCCATGATTCCCTGTATCGATACAGTATGTAGCCGATGGCAGAGGGGCTGCGACGATGGCACAGGGCACCTGCGGAAATGGTCACAGCAAGCCGTTATTCCTCAGATGGCCTGCACTTCGCTGCCAGATTACCCTTGCAGGGGCGAGTAGAGATATGCCATCAACAAGTCGTACGTCGCTTTCAGCGCATCCCGGTGTGTGCGCTCGTACGCGTGCGAATTTGCCACGCCTGGACCAATCAACCCGTGTACAACATCAGCTCCGGACAACATCGCGGCGCTGGCGTCCGAGCTGTAATAAGGATAGATGTCCACCGCATGCGGGATGTTGTGCTGACGGCACAGTGACACCAGATGCCTGCGCAACCCAAGGTGGTACGGCCCAGACCCATCCTTCGCACAAATGGAGACGCAGTGTTCATTGGTGGAAAGCCCGTCGCCAATCGCCCCCATGTCGACCGCCAGGTATTCGACCGTTTCCGGTGGGATGTTGGAGTTCCCGCCGTATCCGATTTCTTCGTTGTTGCTAATCAGTATGTTCAGTGCGTACGGCAGGGGTTTGCCGGATTGCAAAATCGATTGAAGCGCGCCGAAGACCACAGCAACGCTCGCCTTGTCGTCCAGATGTCGACTCTTGATGTAGCCGGTAGGCGTCACCTGTACCCGTGGATCCCAGTACACGAAGTCTCCGACCGCAATACCGAGCGCCTCGGTGTCCTGCTTCGACTGGACGTTTGCATCTAGGACCACTTCGATGTTGTCGTCTTTGCGTTCCACGGTTGCAACGTCCCGATTCACATGGACCGAGGTGTTGTGCAGGATGACCGTACCGCTCACCAGGTCGCCGCGTTCGGTCCGAACTTGGCAGTACTCCCCTTCGACAGTATTCCACGCGTACGATCCGATTTTCGCCAGACGCAGGCGCCCCGTCGGTAAAATTTCCTTGACAATGCCACCCAGTGTATCGACGTGCGCCGTGACCAACCGCTGTCTCGACGTATCTGTTCCAGGTACGTGGATGATGAGGGCGCCTTTGCGGTTGCGCCGAGTTTCCACAGGCAGGGTTTGGCACTCTGCCTCTAGCAACGCGATAGCAGCTTCCGTGTCGCCTGTTGGACTCGGCGTGTTGAGCAGCCGCACGAGCAGATCTTCGATGTACGCGAGTGATGGATCAGACATGGCAAGACCCCCTTGTAGCACGTCGGTGAGTCGCTCCAGACCCACCAACAACTGGTTATATTGTACCACAGCCTCAGCATAGCCACGTCTTTTTCTATATGTTAACTTAGGAATGATAGAATGGCTGCGAACATGCACGCTGTGTGAAGGAAGGCAGAAGAGGATGGCAGTGACATTGGATAACAACCGCCTGGTGATTCCCCTGGCTAACCTGCACGAAGAAATCCAACGTGCTGGCCAGGCGGAGTTGGCTCAAAAGATACAGGACATTCAAAGACGTGTGGAGGATGGGCTGACAGAAGTGTACGTGGCGTTTTGTGGGCTGTTCTCGGCCGGAAAGTCCAGTCTGATCAACGCCTTGACGAAAACGTCGCAGTTGGCGACGGGCGCCGTGCCGACCACCGCTGAAGTGGCTGCGGTTCGATACGAGACGCCCTCGGGGGCTGTCGTCCTGTTGGACACACCCGGCGTGGATTCCACCGACGAGGCCCATCAGGCGGCCACCGAAGCAGCTCTGCACATGTCCGACGTGGTGTTTTTTGTTATGGACTACCAGCATGTGGAGTCGGAAGAGAATATGGAGTTAGCCCGGAGTTTTGTGGACCGGGGGAAGACCCTGTACCTGGTGGTGAACCAGGTGGATAAGCACGTGGACTGGGAACTGTCCTTCGCCGAATTTCAGCAACGTGTGGAGCAGACGTTCAGTGATTACGGCATTGTCTATGAAAAAATTTACTATACGTCGACCAAGACGTCGGCGGTAAACGAGATAAACGAGCTCGTTGAGGAGCTCCATCGCCTGGCCGTGGACGGCCACGAGGTGGTTTGCAACAGTGTTCTGCGGACGGTCGAGAGCCTGACGGAACAGTTCGTGTCGACCGTCTTTGAACCAAAGCTCCAAGCGGTGGAGAATGCGCTCTACGACACGGTCGGATTTGTGCCGTTTGACGAGGCAGAAGCCAATGAGTGGATCTGCGAACGGAACGAGAAGCTGGCCACTCTTCGAGAGTCAGTGAACCGAGAACAGGAATCGATTAGCAAAACGTACGACGCGTTACACGAAGACGTACGGCGCCTCGTGGACCTGGCGCAAATTTCTCCATACGAAACCACGGAAAAAGGCCGCCTCTACGTCGAGAGCCTCCGGCAGAACTTTAAAGTTGGCTTTCTAGGTTCCAAGCAAAAGACCGCAGCGGAGCGGGAGCGGCGCTTGCAGGCGTTTCTCGAGGACCTGACCGACCGGACCGAAAAATACCTGGTCTGGCCGCTGCAAAGCCGGTTGCGGGAGTGGGTGGACAACACGCCGTGGGCGAACTCCGAGTGGCGGAACGACATTGATACCGTCGGGGTCTCCATCGAGGCTGCGTTGTGTCGGGACTTGGTGAATCCCGGTGCCTTGTCGTCGGACCAGTATCCGTACCAGTACGTCAAAGACGTGGTAGGAAAGGTGAAAAGCGGCGTGCTTGCATCCGTGAATCGCGTGCTGGATCTGTGGAATGAACACGTGTGCGAATTCCGTGCCGAGTTGGAGAGGTCGCGTCAACCGGAAGTGGACGCCCTCCAGAATGAAGTCGACGCCATTCGTCGCTGGGTATCTCTCACCGCGGAACAACAGGGGGAACTTACCCGACTCCTGGATCCAGTCCACAACGTATTTTCCACATGTGAAGGAGGCTCCTCATGTCCGACATCCATGTAAGTGCAACTAGAGAACGGCTGATGCGGCGCATCGACGAAGCGATAGATATCCTGCACCCGTTGGCAGGTGCGAATGGGTGGCGCCAAAGCCTGTACGACTTGCGGGAACAACTGCATGGGCGGCGCCATCAGGTGGCCGTCTTCGGCGCATTTTCGACGGGCAAGTCCTCGCTCATCAACGCGGTCGTGCAATCGCCCGTCCTGGTGGTGTCACCCAACCCGACCACAGCCGCCATTACGCACATTTACGGCGTGGAAGATGACTCGTTTTCGACAGCGCGCGTGACCGCGAAATCAGCCGAGCAACTGTGGGAGGACGTCAAGCAGTCGTTACTCGCCCTGCACCTCGCGGAAGACAACCTGGAAGCGGCTTTGCAGCGGGCAACGGCGTTGAAACCGACCGATTACACGCCGATGTCTCGCCGGTACATCACCTTTCTCAAGGCCGTTGCAAACGGTTACGGGGAGATGCAAAACCGCCTAGGTACGTCTTTTGAAGTCGGACCCGATGAACTGAAAAAGTACACCGCAGAAGAGCGCTATGCTTGCTTTGTACAGCGAGTGGACCTGTTCACCAAGGTGCCGTTGCTTCAGGAAACGGGCATGGTTCTGGTGGATACGCCGGGTGTCGATTCCATTCACAGGCGGCACACCGACGTCGCTTTCCAGTACATGCAGAGTGCAGATGCCATTGTGTTCGTTCTTTACTACACCCACGCATTTTCACGAGCAGACAAAGAATTCTTGAGCCAGCTGGCCGATGTCCAGGATATTGCGGGCACGGATAAGCTGTTCGTCGTCATCAATGCGGTGGACTTGGCGGAACACGAGGAGGAACGGTCGGCTGTGCGGGAGCGCGTGGTGAAGGAACTTCGGCAGTTGGGAATCCGAGCGCCACGCGTCTACGAGGTCTCTAGCCAGTTGGCGTTCGCAGCCGCAGCGTACCAGCAAAACCCGGCGGACCCGAGGTACGCTGAACTGATTCGCAATAAACTGAGACTCCCGCAAGATTCGGAACTGTCGGCCGCGTATGCACTGGAGCAATCTGGACTGCCGCAGTTGGAAGCTGACTTGCGTGCGTTTTTGGCGACGCAGGAAGACGCGTTGGCTGAGGACGCCGTACAGCGTCGGTTTTCCTCCATTGCCGATGGTGTAGCGCGACAGGTTGAGATGCTCAAGATGCAGGCACAGCAGAATGAGGCCGCTGCCGCTGAGCGAAAGCGTGCAGCTGCGTTGTTATCTGGAACATTGGACAGCGTCCGTGACGCCGTCCTGCAAGGCGCCGACCCGGTCATGAGAGGGTTGAACGCGGAATGGGACGAACTCGTCTTTCACGTCGGCGAACGTATTCGCATTCGTTTCGGTCAGTTGTTTAAAGAATGTTTCCATCCGGGGCGGTTCCGCGTTCCGTCACAGGACAAGCAGTCCTTGCAGGACGCAGCAGCAGAACTCGCCGAAGTGCTCAGCAGGACCGTTGAAGCGGAAATGCGAACGTTTGGATTGCGGGCTCACCGGCATGTGCTCGAAGCCCTTCAGTCGCGGCGCGCGGAGTGGGCGAATGCTCTCGCGGAGGCGGGATTGACGCATGTGGCGTTGCCTGCAGACTTGAGTCCGTCCTTGGCACCGCCAGAGTTGCCGGAACGCGTCAATCTCGATGGCCAGCGGTTTCGCCCTGCATTTCGCCACTTCACATCGGCGAAGCAGTTTTTCGAAGGTCAGGGACAGTCTGCCATGCAAAAGGCACTCGAACCGATTGCGCTGGAGGCCGTGCGGGAAGCCGTTCAGCGACTGTCTGAGTCGATACGTGCGTCCATGCTCCAGGCCCTGACGGACATCTTGACGCGATGGATTGCGGAGTTACAGGCGAATTTGTCAGATTCTGCACTCGAGGGCGCGTCTATCGATGACATGGATCTCTGGCTCCGCGCTGAAGCTTGGTTCACATCTTATGTCACGGCACCATGACGAACAGGGATTAGGGTGGACGAGTTTCTCATAGATATATAAAACAAACGACAAGGAGCAGTATGACCACCTGAGAAGTTCCCATGGTGGCGCCGAATGGAAGCGGGCGAACACAGGTTGGAAGGTAGGGGTATTCGTGGCGAAGCGAAAACTCACAGCAGAGGACATCTTCAATATTCAAGTCATCGGGGACATCGCACAGCATCCTACAGAACACGCAGTGGCCGTCGTGGTGACTCGGTTGCAGCGCGAGGACAATACGTACCGCTCTCATATTTGGAAGGTGCATACCGACAGCGGCAACGCGTGGCTGCTCACGTCGAGCGATAAGTCGGAGACGAGACCCGCGTGGTCGCCCGACGGCAGATGGTTGGCGTTTCTATCCGACCGCAGCGGTGACCATCAACAGCTGTTTGTCATGCCTGCGAATGGCGGCGAAGCCGTGCAAGTCACACAACTGAAAACGGACGTTCAGTCGTTTCGCTGGAGTCCAGACGGCCGCTCGATTGCGTTTGTGGCCAACGTCAAAGAGAGGAGCAAGGACGCGGAAGCCGAGCTATCTTCCAAAGAGCTTTCCCCACGGGAAAAGTACACCGCCGACGTCAAGGTAATTACCCGGACCTTTTACCGCCTAGACGGTGTAGGCTATTTTGGCGACCGGAGAAATCACCTGCACGTGGTGAATGTGGGAAGCCTGGTTTCCGGGAAGAGCCGAATGCAAAGCGCCTATGAGAGCAAATCCGTCGCGACGGCCTTCCCGTGTGTACGCCTGACGGAAGGTTCCTTTGACGTGGAGAGCTTTGACTGGATGCCGGATGGCACGTCCATCGTCTTTGCTAGCAATCTCGAATCCGACGCGGACGAGACGATGAATCGTTACTTGTACGTCGTGTCTCTCGGCGGACCTTCGCCCGGAACGTTGCAGCAGGCGAAAGACATCCGCCGCTTACCCGGGGTTCCTGCTTATGCGGAGGGGCCACGCGTATCTCCCGACGGTCGGATGATTGCTTTCTACGGTCACAACCAGGAACATAGAGGGTATACGCAGTCGAAGGTTTGGCTCTATGACGTTGAAACGGAGTCCGCTTACTGTCCGACAGCCGCTCTGGATCAGACGTTCGGCGATGTGACGGTGTCCGACACTCGCGCAGCACACCATGTCGGATTGGAATGGTCAGAAGACCAAAAATACGTATATAGCCTGATGTCTGCGAAGGGCACCACACAACTGGTGCGCGTGGACGTGGTGACGGGTGAATGCACGTTCATCACCAACGGTGACCACTGCATCCTGTCGTATTCCCTCAACCGGAAAGCTTCGAGTGCATCACTGGTGCGGGCGACCACGACAGATCCGGGCAATGTGTATGCGGTCGAATTGCCCATGGGAACAGGCGACGTCACGTCGCTCCGGCAACTTACGAACTGGAACGCAGATTTCCTGTACCAGGTGGAAGTTGTGAAGCCGGAGAAGATGCAGTTCACTGTGGACGGCCTCACCTTGGACGGATGGGTCATGCTACCGGGAGAACCCGCGCCGACCGGCGGCTATCCCACGGTCGTGCAGGTGCACGGCGGTCCAATGGCCATGTATGGAGAGCAGTTTTTCTTCGAGTTTCAACTGTTGGCCGCGACCGGCGCAGCCGTGATTTACTGTAACCCGCGTGGCAGCATGGGCTACGGGCAGGCGTTCTGCCACTGTATTCAGGCCAAGTGGGGGACTGTGGACTTCTCTGACATTGAGACATTTGTCGATGCGGCCATAGAGCGGTATCCGTTGAACGGGAATCAAATCGCCATCGCTGGGGGAAGTTACGGCGGATTCATGGCGGCATGGGCGATTGGACATACAGATAGGTACAAGGCGGCCGTTGTGATGCGGTCCTGCGTCAACGAGTACAGCATGTTCGGCACGTGCGACGTCGGATTCGAGGACTTGCACGATTTCGGCTGTGCGCCGTGGGAAAACCCGGAGGCATACATGGCGGTCTCCCCGATTGCATCGGCAGGTCACATGCATGCTCCGGTACTCATCATTCATTCGGAGAATGACCTGCGGTGTCCGATTGAGCAGGCTGAGCAACTGTATATGGCGCTGCGCGTGCGACGCGTTCCCGTGGAATTCGTGCGCTTTCCGAATGAGGGCCACAACCTCTCGAGATCTGGACAACCTTGGCACCGGGTGTTTCGCCTCGAGAAGATTCAATCGTTCCTTGCGCGCGAGCTCGGACTGTCAGCCGGTGCACGGTGAGAGGAGGACAATCTTTCCGTGACACGCCGAGCTGTTTAGGCAACTGTCGCAAAAACCTGATATGATTGGGCGCAGGGGGTATGTGAATGGCGAAGCATTGGGAAGACATGGATCACTGGGATACACCGAGGTCAGGCCGATGGAGTCGCTTTGCACCGTGGATGGTGGCTACGGCTGCCGTCTGTTTTGCGCTCGGCCTCGTCTGCGGAAGTATGTGGATTCCGCGCACTGTAAGCCTGGACAACCGCGAATCCGCCGGAGCCTACCCCGAGTCCAATCCGTCGATTGCATCTGGCCAAAACAACGCTTTACCACCCGCACTCAGTGGAAATACGGTCAGCCAGATTTATCAAATGGCAAGGCCGAGCGTGGTGACCATTACCGCAGTTGCAAATTCGGATACATCCAACAAAAACAATCCTGCAGAAGACATTGGCACCGGTTTTTTCATTGACGACCAAGGCGATATTGCGACGAACAACCACGTCGTGAACGGACAAACCACGGTATCCATCTCGTTGGATAACCACAGCTACAAAGGGAAAGTCATTGGGACCGATGCGTTGGACGACTTGGCTGTGGTTCGCATTACGCCACCACCCAGCGGTATCAAACCGCTCAGTCTGGGAACGGCAAAGACGCTGCAACCTGGAGACCTCGTGGTCGCCATCGGCAATCCATTTGAATTGACGGCGAGCGTGTCTGCCGGCATTGTCAGCGGTCTCAACCGCTCCATGCCGACAGACAGCGGACGCCTGATGAGCGGACTGGTGCAAACCGACGCAGCTCTGAACCCCGGAAACTCCGGCGGGCCTCTGTTGAACGCGAGTGGGCAGGTTGTGGGGATTAACACCGCTATCGAAAGCCCGGTGGAAGGGTCTGTCGGGATTGGCTTCGCGGTTCCGATTGACCGCTTGGAAAAAGTCTTACCGAAGCTGCTCAGTGGTACACCGGTGGATCACCCGTGGCTTGGAATCATAGGGTTGGATATCACGCCGGCCCTTGTGCAAAAGTACCACTTGCCGGTCAATCAAGGTGTACTGGTCATTGGGACGTCACCCGGTGGCCCAGCCAGCAAGGCCGGCCTCAAAGGGGATAGCGGAGGCCAAAACAACCCGGTCGGCGACGGCGACATCATTACAGCGGTCAATGGGCAGCCGGTTGCCGATATTGAGTCACTCACCGCGTACATTTCAAACCAAAATGTCGGAGACGTCGTACACCTCTCGGTGCTTCGGCACGGCAGGTCGATGGATGTTGCGGCGACATTGCAGGCTTGGCCGAGTAACTTGAAAAAGTAGTTGAATCACGTGAATGAGACGCAGGCCTTCCCCTCCGCTGCGGAGGGAAGAGCTCATGTCAATGGGGAACGCAGGTGCTCACGCGGAGCGCCTGCGTCTCTTTGTGTACAGACACAGCGCAATCAACAAGACAGCGCTCAGCAGTGTGATGGTCAAGCCGAGGGTGAAAGACCGAGGGCTGTAGGTGAGCACAATGTCGTGGTTGCCTGGCGCCACTTTGACTCCGGTCAAGACGTCGTCCGACTGCGGACCCACGCGTTGCACATTCACCGGGTGGCCGTCGACCGTTGCGTGCCAGTTCGGATCGAACATCTGAGAGAGCACGAATACGCCACCACTTGACTGTGAGAGGCGCCATTCCTGACGATTCGGTGACCAAGCGAGCAGCTGCACCCGCGCATCACCTGGAACCACCGGCGCATCTTCGTCACTGCTCACCCAGGCCGGTGCGAGGGAATCCGGATTTTCCCACACAGTGGTGTGACCGTCCGTAAACACCCGTTTCCACGGCAATGGCGCCAGTGGCTGGTGTATCGGTATCACTTCATTCCCGCTCGACGGATGCGCGTTGACAAACGTGATGCTGTCCAGTCCGATGTCGTTCGACCACGATTCACTTCTCACGGACACGTGCGTGGCCTCGTTGGTTGGCCAGTTCTTCGGTAGGCGGATGGAATAGTACGTGTCCGTCCAGCCGTTGATCCACTTCGTTACCGTCGCACTGCCCGCAGACAGGGTCACAGAACACAATGGCTGCGGCGTGGGCGGCTCGCCATGGATANTGGTCAAGTGGATGGAGACTTCCTCCGTGCCTTTCGGTACGTCGAGCCAATGATCCCACTGCGGTACGCCGGTACGCGCGGTGGGAATCATCGGGTGCCAGTCTGCCGGGGTCAATACGTACTTCACGCCGAGCGCGTCAAGCAGGGATCTTGGTTGACTCGTCATCCCATCCGCGGTCCACGTGAGCCCAATCGTGGCGTCGTACCAACTGGCGTCGAGCGAGTCGTACCCGTTGAGCGCAGGGATCAGCACAGCGGCCGACTTGTCCTGCGCCAAATCGCCTGCGTCGAAGTCGGCGGCCCGCAGGAAGGGCGTGCTCGGACCCAGTTGTTTTTGTAGGAACTGCACCGCCGGCGGAGGATCCGTGTACGAAGCGGTGGGTGACGTAAGGACGAAGGTGGACAGATCCGCACTCTGCGACAGGCTATCCAACATCGCGAGACCGACGACGGCGAGGACTCGCGCGTGTGCCGTAAACCAAGCGAGCCTCACCTGAGACACACCAAGCACTCCGAGTAAGCAGAGTGTCAAGGCGAGTGTGTACCACGACAGGTAGGTCAGCGGCACGGTGACCTTCGCGACGATGAGTCCCACGCCCGCGATGGCACATCCTGCGGTAATGGCCACCCGCGTTCGATACTGTAGCTTTACATCGGACGATTGCAGTGCTGCCACGCCGACCGCGGAGAGCATGGCGATGCAAAAATCTGTGATGCCCACATAGCGGGCAGGCACGCGGAACATGTCAAAGCCCGGTACATGCACAAGCACATCGGCGAAGAACCCGTAAGAACCCAGCGCGAAACACACAGACACCACAGCAATCACGACCAGCGCCAGGACCGCAGGGGATGTCCTCCATTGTGTCACCACTGCTGCGAACGCCACTATCAATGCGACCAACCCCGCGTAGCACGTGAACTCCCAAAACAGAGAGTTTCCGTAGACGTCAAGAAATGTCGTTCTCGAGAGCGGTGGACTGAGGTATCCGCCACCTGCGCCGAAGGGTGTCAGGAATTGCACCAGACCTTGCGGCATCATGGAGAGGTTGAGCAGAAACCCAGGTGTCACGTTGCCACGGCTTGAATAGGTCACCAGGTTGAGCGTTGGCAACCACTGTGCAGCGGCCAGCAACGCCGCGTACACCATGGCGGATATAACCGCTGCAGAGCGGCGCAGAGCCAGCTTCGTGGGCCGGAAGAGCCACGCCAACAACAAGTACAATCCGAGGAAAAGGTAGACGTAGAACGTCACTTGCGGATGACCGGCGTACGTCTCCATTGCGAGCGCCACGGCCAGCCCTGCCACGCGCGGCACCGTGACGGAGTCGAGGATGCAGAGGCACAGCCAAAATGAAATGGGCAACCAACAGACGGCGTCAAACATTTGCGTGTGGATTTGGTGTCCCAATAAAAAGCCACAGGTTAGAAAGGATGCGGCCGCGACAACGCCGCCCAACCGACTTTTCGACAAGTGATAAGCGGCTGCGTACGTTCCAAACGCGGCCAGCCACTCGTGAAGCAGGTAGGAAACTTTGACGGCAGGCACCACTGGGATGAAGAGAAAGAGGACGTTGGGCAAGTAGAGAGGCCCGGATTGCCCTGCCGCCAGGAACGGCTGACCGGCGAAGTTGAACGGATTCCAGAGCGGCCAGTGGCCGTTTAGGTACAACCATGCCAGGAGCATGCGTTGTGGGATGTTGAGGCGCGCGAGATCGTCAAATCCATAAGCGCCTGAGGCACACCACGTTGGATATGCCACCAGCACCATGGTAGCAACCACTGCCAGAGCGACGGCGTGAAATCGCCAGCGTCCGGATTTCGGCAACTTGGAAGAAATGTAAGAGATCCACATCGAGCTATGTATCCTCCTCGCCGACTTTGGTAGAATTAGAATACCATACATTTACTGGATGCCAGTGACCTGGGACTGTGCGACAAGTGTAACGAGTCGGCCAAGATTACGTCTTTATACATACGAACACTGATTGCGGGCATTGGACTACGCGACGTGCCGGTACCCAGACCAGATCACCTGGCAATGTAAGGAGAATCACCATGCGGTGTCCCGATACCGGCTGCGGCGAACCGATTTGTGAACACGGATGTTTGCGCACGCATGAGGTGCTCGTAAGAAACCTGGTTTATCATATCACGCGAAATCCGAATGAGGTGGATGACCTCGTTCAGGAAGTGTTGATGAAAGCGTACAATTCCTTGTCGCTGTTTCGAGGCGGGAGTTTTCGTGCGTATTTGGCGCAGATCGCGCGGAACCACTGCTACGACTGGCTGCGGCGCAAAAGGACAAAGCGAGTGATCACGCCGTTGGAGCTGGTGTCTGATCTGTGGGCTGCCGATTTTGCAGGTCCAGAAGAGCAGTACTTGCAGAAGGAGACCTCGGCAGAATTGATGGAAGTGTTGGATGAACTCGGAGACCCGGATCGAGAAATTTTGCTGCTTCGCCACGTTCATCAGTTTGATTACGAGGAAATTGGTGCAGTACTGGGCATGAAAGCCGGTACGGTGCGCACCAGAATGTCGCGCGCCAGGCACAAAGTCATGGAAATGATGGAAAGGAGGGGGCAGGGTGGATCATCTCAGTTGGGATGATGTATGGGCTTACGTGGACGGGGATCGCACTGCGAATGAATCCACTCTTGCTCACCTCCGCCTCTGCGTTGAGTGTTCCGAAAGATGGAATCAGGCGTGGAACCTGCACGAGTCTCTCGTCACGGCTTTTACGGAGTCGGTACCGAACCCCTCTGAGGACGCCGTGGACCGGCTGTTGACCACGCTGCGACCGCTGTCTGCCACGACTGCTGGGCCATCGCCACGCCGCCTTCTGAAGCGGTGGACGCTTCTGACCTCGGGGGTTGCTGCCGCAGCGGTCATCGCGATTGCCGCAGGGCTTGGACTACACGGCACAAGTGATACGGGGTGTGTGAACAGTGCGTCCAGTACTGTCGCGATGGGAGGGGATGGTGGGTCTGTCGCAAACGCCGCCCAGTCCTCGACACCGCCCACCTCCGCATCGACCCAGGCGCTGCAGAGCGCCGCGCAGGCACCGACAGCTACGTGGGGAAACAGCGTACATGACTCTGCCGATGAATGCGTTTCCGCCGTGATGCCTTCGATGCTTGCCGCGAACGATGCCGACGAGCGCGTGGCAAAAGCAGCAGTGCCACAGGTGGAAGAGCAGACTGTGTTTCAGGGGCAAGTCGGCCAGAGTCCCAAACCATCACCGAATGCGACCGGTAGTTCATCCCTCAGTCCTGCAGCACTCATGGGGCCAGCGACTGTGGCAGGAGCTGTTCAGGTCCGTGTGGTCAATCCGGCAGGACAGCCGCTGCCGAATGTTCACGTCGCGCTGTTGACCAACGGACAGGTGCAAACGTCTGTCGTGACCGACGCCGAAGGCAAGACTCCTTCCGTGGACGTACAGGTACCGCAGGATCCGTTGCTGTTTGGGACGTTCACTGCACCGGCCTGGCCCCCGCAGGGCGTGATCACGGTGGTCGCGTGGAAGGATGGCTATCAGCCACAAGTCTACTACGGCCTCGGCGTGTTCGCGTTTGGCTCGACCACATACCACGTGCAATTGACCATGACACCAGCGACCACTGGCCGTGTGCGAATTTCTGGAGATGGAGCGCAGGGAGATTACGGTTTACGGATGTGGGATGGATTCGTATGCGGTGCAGAACGAATGGTGCAAAGCGCCGTCTCGACGGGTCAGGTGAATGAACGCGGAGCAGGGGATGCAGAGCTCGATTTCATCGTGAAAGACGAGGACGGGAAACCTGTCGCACAGGCGGAAGTCGCAGTCATTGCAGGTGGACGGATCACGGGCTACGGAATCACGTCGGCATCCGGACGTGTGTCGGTGGATGCGTCTGGAATTCCGGATTGGCGGACCGTGGATGGGACGCCCATTGCTGGGATTGCCGTCTTGAAGGACGGATTTGTTCCCGCTGTCGGACTCATGCAGCCTGTGCCGTCGGGGGCACGACGAGACATCCTCGTGCGTATGGAGTCCGTCGCCTGGCGCGCAGCGCACCATGGCACCGATGCAAATGCGCCAACGGAGGTGCCGGGGATGTGTACGCCTTCTCAGGCCGAAGCCGAGCAAGTATACAACCTCGCCGTATCTTCTGGGGACACCCGCTGACCTGCGTTCCGGACCCGTTGCGTACGATACAAGATGCAGACCCCGTATCCAACGGATTGTGATACGGGGATTCATGGCTATTTCCCGAGCACTGGCAGCACAGAAATGAGCCATCTACTGTTTTGAAGCGCTCAGAAACGTGATTGTTTTCGAAAAGCCTTCCCGCGGTATATTTCAGTTGTCTTTGGCGTGTGGTCGGTACACAAACGGTTTTCGCTTTCGTCGACCTGCATAAGACTGATGAAACATCTTCAGCAAGGCGCGCTTCTCTAACCTGGATACGTAGGACCTCGAGATACCCAGCGTGTCTGCGACTTCATTCTGGGTCCACTCTTTGCCATCCGCCAGGCCGAACCGAAGTTCTATGACGCGTCGCTCTCGTTCATCAAGGATGTTCATCAGTTTCATCATATTGGTAATTTCGATGCGCTTACTAACCTCTTCCTCTGTGCCGTCGGCATCTGAGCCAAGCACGTCCCCGATGGTGATCTCGTTGCCTTCCTTGTCCGTACCTATGGGACTACTGAGCGACACATCTTTTCTCGTTTTTTTCAACGCGCGCAACTGCATCAGAATCTCATTCTGAATGCACCGTGCTGCGTACGTGGCAAACTTCGTGCCTTTGGTGGGCTGGAATGTCTCCACCGCTTTGATCAGGCCGACTGTGCCAATGGAAATGAGATCGTCGTGATCTATGCCCGACGAGTCAAACTTTTTTGCGACGTGTGCAACGAGTCGGAGGTTGTGCTCAATCAGCGCTTGATATGCGTTGCGGTCCCCATGAAGCCAGCGTTCAAAGTATTCCGCTTCCTGTTTTTTATTTAAAGGTTGCGGGAATGACTGGTTGACATACCCTGTCACAAGTGCAACATCGCGCACGAGCGACGCTACTGCCAAGGTCAGTGAAAGCAAGGACAGAACACCTCCGGGCCATGTTGCAAGGCAGGATGTAATACCGTATGCTGGCCCGGAGGGAACGGTGTGTGCGCTTGTGGGGGGATGGTGTACCTGAAGTGGGTAAACCGTGGCGTATCGTCATGACCATTGAATGAAAAGGCAACGCAAAGCGTGTAGTCTAGTCGTCCTTATCCTGATGATTCGAGGCTCTGTTTCTTATAGGCCTCGACGGCTTTCCACAGTTCGTCGTTTTCCAGCCCAATTCGCCAGATGGCAATCCCATGCAATCCGTACGCTTTGGCGAGGTTCATCTTATCGGTCAAACTCTGCTGATTCTCGTAGTAGAATACATAGTCTTTGTTGTTGCTCTGATACGTCGAATATGGTGCATCGTTCACAGTGTCGAAGTGTTCGGTGGCGTGGTACTTCTTGTTGACTTTGTCTACGTTGACCAGGCCAACCGCGGTGCCTTTGGAATTCCCCCAAGTATACCCGTACGCGTTGATGCCAAGAAATATCTTGTCCCTCGGAATCACGGCGGTCTCGTAGTCGAGGACCGACTTCACCCACCAGGTTGGTGCGACAGCCCCAGGATGGCTCCCCGGATAGGAGTAATCGTACGTCATCAAAACCACCTGATCTGCGTTGTCTCCGATTCCTTTTTCCAGTTGGTCGTTTCCGATGGACGGAGAGATAGCGACAGACAAGGAAATACCTCGCTGCTGTGTCTTCTGGTGCAGTGATTTCAAGAAGTGGACATACGGCATTTCGTCGTTCGGGTGCAGCTGTTCAAAGTCCAACTGAATGCCCGCATAGCCATTCGTTAGAGCCAGTTTGATTAGATTGTCCTGCAATTTCTTCGATAATGATGCGTCGTGTAAGATATGTCCAATCATTTTCGGGTCAAAGGTTCCGTTTGTCAGATTCTCAACACAGGCATAACGTAGGATCCCGGTTGCCTTGGGGGCTGTACCTTTGAGGGACCCATCTTTTTGGACTTGAAATGCAACGTCCGACTCCATGTTAATATCGCTTTTATGCGCCATCATGTCGCGATAGGTATTCGTCTGACTTGCGTAGTCCACCGTGTACACCAACACGTTGGTTTGGTATGGCTTGGATGGATGGCCCGTTGACTCACTGGTTTGATCCGGGCGTGCCTTGTTGGACAGCAGAAGTGCCGTGGCCAACACAGTGATGACGGACAGTGGGATGACAAACGATGGAGATTTTTTCACGACATCACCTTTCCGCGTTGTTTCCGTATCGAGCACGCGCATGGCTTGTACTGCGAGTATCTCCATTCTCCTCGGAATCCTCAGTCCTGTCTAGGTTCTCCGCCTACCTGATTCTGGTGGAGCACGTGAAGTCTCGTAACGAAAATGTGGCAAAACCTTTACACATCTAAAAATCCGACAATAAAACAAGGAAATCGCCCGCTTGTGTCGAATAGTCACTATATCCGGCATGTAACGACGGCATGTCCAAAAATGGGATAACGTGGTGATTTTATTGAGTAGACGGAAATGGATTGCAGGGACAGTGGCGGTTTGTGTGGCAACCGCTTCCATGACAACGGCGTATGCCGATTCCTTAACCCAGAAGAAAAATCAAGCGAAGCAACTAGAGTCGCAAGTCAACCAGATGCAACAGCAAATCGAGAAAGACAAACAGCAGGAGTCCACATACCAGAAGCAAATTGACTCGCTCACCGCTTCTCTCCGCACTGTGAGCGCTTCATTGAGCGAAAACCAGAAACAGTACTCCGAAATATTAGACAAAGTGAATGCGCTGGAAGCAAAAATTCAGCAGAATCAAGCGGATCTCACGCACTCAGAAAACGAATTGGCGGACCAACTGAAGTATATGTATGAAAGTGGGAGCCAAAGTTACATAGATGTGCTGTTTGGCGCTCAGTCCTTCTCTGACTTTCTAAGCCGCTTGAGTGAAATGGCCATGGTTGGTCAACAACAGCATGACATCGTCAATACCGTGGCGAACCTCCAACACGAGCTCGTGGCACAGCACAAATCGCTGGACGCAGACAAGAAGCAGCTGGAACAGCGTCGCGCCCAACTTTTACAGCTTCAATCGGTTGACAATTCTTTGAAACAAGCGAAATCTGCCGCGCTCCGCAACATCCAGAGTCGTGAGCAGAAGGACAAAAATTCGAAGTATACACTGGAAAGCCAGCTGAAAATGACACAGGCACAAATTCAACAAATTATCGCCGAAACTGCGGCTGCTGAAACCAAGGTACAAAACCCGACTTATATCGCTCAGACAAAAAGCAGCTTTACCAACGTCAACGCGAATGCTCTCATCCATTATGCAGAGCAGTTCATCGGCCTGCCATACGTTTGGGGTGGAACCACACCCAACCCAGGCTTCGACTGTTCAGGCTTTACGCAGTACGTGTTCAACCATTTCGGCATTTCGCTCAACCGCACCGCTGCCGAACAATTTGCCCAAGGGATTCCGGTTTCGCAGGGCAATTTACAACCGGGTGATTTGGTCTTCTTCAGCACGTACGCACCCGGCGCAACGCACGTGGGGATTTACATCGGCAACGGGATGATGATCAATGCGGAAGACGCAGGATTGATGATTACATCGCTTTCTAACCCGTACTGGTCTTCGCGCTACATCGGCGCAAGGCGCGTCATGAACGCAGGCTGAAAACGAGGGTCAGGGCGCTTTGGCCCTGGCCCTTGTTCTGGCGTTGCGCCAACCATCAGCGCATCACCACGCTCCATCCCCGAACAATTTCTCTCTCTCTATCATCGTTCATACATCCAAGGGAAAACCTTTCACGAGATGCACGCTGCGTGGGCATTCAGGTTTCTCATCCTCGTCACATATTACGATGAGCACAAGAGAACATCTCTTTTATAATAAAATCATTCCATGATACAGGAGACTCTGCGATGAATGAGATGGGTAAACCTGAGAAGCCTCCCCGCGCGGGTAGAACGTCCTTCATATACGGGATGATCTTTCTCTCATTTGCTTCCCTGATTGCTCGAATGGGGTATCTACAAATCACAAAAGGTGAGTACTACCGCGTGCAGGCGGCCAATTTCCAATACGTAAAGGTCCCTGTTCTACCTGTTCGGGGCAAGATCTACGACGCGAACAACAATCTCCTCGCGTACGATGCACCTGTGTACAGCCTATATTTGACGAGAACCTCCATGATGAACCACAACACGTACGCTCAGTTGGCAGACAAATTGGCAGGGGTATTGGGAATTTCCAGAGGTAAGCTCCTGAGTACCATGACGGGCGATACGGCATACGCTTCCGTTCGCTTAGCGACGAAGTTAACAGAGAAACAGTTGTCTTACATTCAGGAGCACAAATCCGTGCTGCCAGGCGTTGAAGTGGTTGCCGAGTCCCAGAGAGTGTACCCGTTTGGAGACCTGGCAGGGCAGGTGCTGGGGTACACCGGCAAGATCACAAAGGAAGACGAAGCCAAATACAAGCAATTAGGATATATCAATACGCAGATTGTGGGACGCGCCGGTCTCGAGTTGGAGTACGAACACCAATTGCAGGGATCCGTTGGTTATGAGTTTACAACCGTGAACCAGACCGACGGCAGTGTGACGTCGCTCGGATTCTCACCGCAGCCCAAGCCTGGGGACAACCTCAGGTTGACCATCGACGGAAGACTTCAGGCGGAGACGCAAAACGAGATCATCAACATGATCAATCAGTCCAAGTACAAAGATGAGATTGACGATGCGTCGGCTGTGGCCATTGACGTAAAGACCGGCGGTGTTCTCGCGATGGTGAGCTACCCATACGTCGATCCGAACTGGTTCGCGGACGGAGTTTCAGCGGCAAAGCACGCGACGTATTTGAGCACGACGTCGGCTCAAATGAATCACGCCATTCAGAGCCCGATGTACCCAGGATCCACGGTCAAACCGGCGAATCTGATTACCGGACTTCAGCTTGGCGCCATCAGCCCAAGTACTGTCATTCAGGACCATATGATCACGCGAGTGGGCCAAGCGACTTTGAGTGACGACGGCATGTCTCATGGATGGGTGGATCCCATTAAGGCGATTGGTGTGTCGTGTGACACGTTTTTCTATGAACTGGGTCTCAACATGGGCAAGTGGTTCGGAGGCGTCAGCAACTACCAGCACTGGCTCAATACCAGTTTCGCGCAGGGCATCACCAACCTGTTCAAGGGCGAATGGGACTTTGGGTTAGGCCAAATCACGGGCATTGATTTGCCATACGAGGAACAAGGCACTTTCTATGTGGAAGATTCGAGACAGCAAATGGCGCGCGTACCGTTCCATTTGCAGCAAGCGGAAGATACCCTGAAAAAGACGGGGCAATATCCGATGTATGGATCGCCCGTTGACTTGGCGTTCGCAGGCATTGGGCAGTCGCAGCAGTTTACGCCCATTCAACTCGCTCAGTACGTCGCGACGATTGCAAACAATGGGAAGCGGTTAAAACCGCACGTCGTGCAAGAAATCATTCCGCAGGACGGATCGAAACCCACCGTCATTCAACCCGTCGTGGAAAATGTCGTGAAGGCCAATCCAGAGTATTTCAAGATTGCTCAGGAAGGGATGTACGCAGCATTGTACAGTCCAGGCGGCACTGCGTACGGCGTGTTTAACAACGATTCCTACAAGGCCGCAGGCAAGACGGGCACCGCGGAAATTACCGTTCACGGGAAAAAAGTCGACAACTCTGTCTTCATCGCATATGCCCCGTACGACAACCCACAAATTGCTGTAGCCGTCATGGTGCCTGGTGCCGGATACGGTGCCGAATCGGCAGCACCTGTGGCTGAAAAGATGTTCAACACGTACTTTCAGGAACGCCACGAGTTCTTTCCGAAAAACCAGTGGCTGGACACGAAAGTGCCGGCGGATTGGACAAAGAGCCCAGCCTACACAATTCCAGAATCCAAAAAATGAGAGTGGTTGCCACTCTCATTTTTTGTTGTGACGGGTGTCACGTGAACGGATTTGTCACAGAAGCGGCAACAATCCGTCGGCAATGACGCGGTGTCCGGCATCATTGGGGTGAACTGGCAGTTGACCACCGCGCACGCCGTCTTCTAATCGACCTGTACGGTAACCGGCAATGAGTGCTGCTTCGCGTCCCGCGAACCATTTGTGGGCAGGGGCGACGATGGCGCCCGTACGGGAGGCAACGGTGGCTGTGACATGGTTGAGGGCACGAATGGCTTCTGCCGCCAAAGGGCTGTTCGGGAATGGATTGTACTGTGTACACAGAATGACTTTGGCTTTGCTGATTTTGCGGATGGCGCCTACGAGTTGTCCCGTACGTACTCCGTAGCTGCGAAGAGCCTGAGGAACGACACTCCGAGGCGCACCTTCGAGCAGCGCGAGGCCTGTAAAGGCGATATCGTCGCCGCCAATCCAGATGGAGATGGTGTTGGCACGCGACAAGTAGTCCGTGGGATTTTCCAATACAGCGGATTGCAGTGCCGAACTGGTCCAACCTGGATTGGCCAGTACTGCGCCAACAGCGGGAATGTTTCGGTGGCGCAGCATGGATACCAGTCGAAGTGGATATGCAAACGTTGGCGCTGTCGCACGTTGACCTGCCGTGATGGAGTCTCCAAGTGCCGTGTATAGAAACAAGCGACTGTCACCTCGCTGCGCTAGAAGTGTTTTCCCTCTAGTTAACGCAGCCATCGTCAACGACGAAACGGTGTACACCTAATGTGTGGTACGAGGCACATAGACGCACAGGGATGTACCCAGCGGGTGTCCGATATGTGGGAACACCTACACCTAACCAAGTGCAAAGCGGCCTATGGTAGACTAAGGTCAACAGTTGGGAGAGGGAGATACTGCATGACAAAGGACTACCACTGTTGTGCGACCTGTCGGCATTTTGAAATGTCGCGCGTGGATGGGCGCCCACAGCCACGTTGTCGGCGCCTTGGGTACGAGACGAAAACGTTTTACAAGTTTCACTGCTGGGATCCGCGGCCAGACATCGCGCAAAAGGTGGCGGAGGCGAATAAGACGCCCAATTCGCCATCGTGAATTAGAACGCATATGTCCAGAAATCTGTTGCCACGTAGGTGTTGGGGTGTACAGCGCGAGCTTCGTCGAGCAAGTGGGTCACATCGTCTTGGTAGCGAGCGCTGATGTGTGTCAAAATGAGCGCGTGTGTACCTGCCTCGTGTGCCATTTTGGCCGCATCTAAAGCTGTGGAGTGCCCATACTGATGTGCCAGTGGAGCCAAGTCACTGTGAAATGTGGACTCGTGTACAAGCACGTCTGCATCTTGGGCCAACGTTCGTACAGATGCGCACGGCCGCGTGTCTCCGAGAATCGCCAGTGTGCGACCGGGAATGGGCGGATCCAGAAATTCACGTCCGTCGAGGACAGTGCCGTTCTCTAAGACGACGCGTCCCCCAGCTTTCAGCGTGCCGTAGATGGGACCCGGTGGTACACCCAGTGCTTTCAGAGCATCGCTCCGCAGCGCTCCGGGCTTGTCTCGTTCAGTCACTCGGTATCCGTATGAAGGGACGACGTGGTCAAGCAGCTCGCAACGGACTTCAAAGCGTTCATCCGACCAGACGACGCCTGGGCGTACTTCAACCCACTCCACGGGATAGGTCAGGTGCGTTGAACTGATGGACAGCGCGCATTCAACAAAAGACCGAAGACCCGGCGGCCCGTATACCTGAAGAGGCGATGGTGCGCCGTGAAAAGAGCGACTGGAGAGCAGTCCAGGTAACCCGAAGATGTGGTCACCGTGGAGGTGTGTGATGAACACCTTCTCCAACCGATGCAGTTTGACGGGCGCTCGTAAAATTTGGTGTTGGGTTCCTTCCCCGCAGTCAAACAGCCATTCTGTGCCCCTTTCCTGTAGAAGTTGCAGGGCGATGGCACTGACGTTTCGAGACTTCGCAGGCAGACCTGCACCGGTACCGAGGAACAACAGCTCCATATCAATGACCCCCTCGGGGATGGAATTGATCTGATATCCACAGTCTACTCGAATCGGACGTTTGAAGGGGGAAGACAGTTTGCCGAAGCCGACCGTTTACCTCACCCGGCGATTGCCACAAGCCATCATACAAATGCTCGAAGCAGAGACCTGCCTCACGGTTCATTCCTCCAGTGAGGTCCCCGTGCCTCGTAGTTCGTTGCTGCAAGGCGTGCGCGGTGTGCATGGCATCTTGAGCATGCTGACCGACAGGATTGATGAACAGGTCATGGACGCAGCAGGGCCGTCGCTTCAGGTGATTTCAAACATGGCGGTGGGTTTTGACAACATCGACGTGAGTGCCGCAAAATCGCGCGGAGTTGTGGTCACGAATACGCCGGATGTCTTGACGGAAACCACGGCGGATTTGGCGTTTGGATTGTTGCTTGCAACGGCCCGCCGCATTCCCGAAGCGGATGGATTCGTTCGCAACGGTCTCTGGCAGTCGTGGAGCCCATTCTTGCTGGCCGGACAAGACGTGTACGGGACCACGCTCGGAATCGTCGGCCTGGGGCGCATTGGCGAAGCTGTGGCCCGCCGCGCACGTGGCTTTGGGATGAATGTCTTGTACTATAGCCGAAGCCAAAAGCCAGAAGCCGAACGCAATTACGGGTGTCGCTACACAGATCTGCCGACGTTGCTGTCTGTCTCCGATTACGTCGTCGTTGTGGTCAGCCTCTCGGAAGAGACGCACGGCATGATTGGAGAACGCGAACTGTCCTACATGAAGCCAACCGCCGTGCTGATCAACGTGGCGCGGGGGCCTGTGGTGGATGAACACGCATTATATCGCGCCTTGAAAGAGCGACGGATTTGGGCGGCCGGCCTTGACGTGTTCAGTGAAGAGCCGCTATCAAAGGACCACCCTCTGACGACGCTGGACAACGTCGTGTTGTTACCCCACATCGGGTCTGCGACCGTTCAGACGCGGATGAAAATGGCTCGCTTGGCTGCCGAGAACCTCCTCGCGGTTCTGCGCCGTGAACCGCCGCTCACCCCCGTTTGACGCTCGCACGTTAGCAGCAGTAACCGCGGCGGCTGCGTTTTTGGCGTTCTGTCGCGTCTGGAAAATCGTCTGGATCATCCTCGTTTGGTGAGATGTTTGCCCGCCCACGACCCTTATCGACCTTGCCGGTTTCCGCCTTTGCCCCGGGGGACCCTGGAACGCGATCCGCGTGTTCGAAGGTGCCAAAAACAATCGGATTTCCGTCTTGGACCACCTGTCGCCCCTTGGCAAACACATGTCTGATTTGGAACTGTTCGTCTGCGAGGAACAGGTCCGCGTCCATTCCCTCTCGAATGGCCCCTTTTTGACCTAGCTTCAGCACGCGCGCGACGTTGCGCGTGACAATCCGGACGGCGACCTCTACGGGCACTTCTTCCTGGACAATGACATCTCGTGTCTCCTCCCATAACGTGGCTATCGATCCGATGCCCATCGCAACCAGCTTCCCGCGGTCGTCAAAGATGGGGGAGCTACCGTTGCTGTCCGAACTCATGGTGATGAGTCCCTGATGTACGCCAGCATCCAACAGCATGCGAATGGCTTTCGACGGCTTTACGGAAATGTGGTCGTGTTCGTCCGGGCGGATGCCAGAGGTGACGTCGACATATCCGCCTTGCTTGCCGTAGGTGATAGCCTCCTGGAGCAGGTCAGGATTGCGGTTGAGATGCGTTGGGGTAAACACAGACATCGGCAGATCTGTCTTCTTCAGAACGTCAAACAGGATGGCGAGTTTGCTGTCGTCGTCTCCGACGTGAATGTGCAAGACGCCAGCTTTGCCGGCGAGCAGTCCGCCAACGCGGGCTTCACTGGCGAGTTCAGCGATGTCATGTTCACTGGGATGGCTAGAACGGGAGTCGGAAATGGCAATTTCGCCGACGCCGATGACCTTGTCAATGAGTACGATGTCGCTGCGCGGGGTGCCCGTGATGGTCCGCGTGGGCACTTGGTAAGCGCCGCAGTATATGTAGGTGGTGACGCCTTCGAAATCGAGCCCGTTCGCTTTCGCGAGCAGTTCACGCGTGGATCGAGTGATGCCGTCAGTGCCGAGGACACCCACCAGGGTGGTGACACCAGCCGTTGTGATGTGGCTGAGCGAAATCTCAGGCGTGCGGTAGTGAAAACCGCCTTCGCCACCGCCTCCGGACATGTGGACGTGCTGATCTATCAGTCCGGGGAACAGATACAAGCCTTTCCCGTCCACAATGTCCAGGTTCGGAATGTTGCCGTGGAACGAGAGGTCTTCCCCAACCGCGAGGATTTGCCCGCCGCCCAACAAGACGTCGCGGACACCGAGGGGCTGCGGTGCGTAGATGTTTGCATGTTGAATCAGCGTTAACGTCGAATTCATGAGGACCTCCTGGACTCTACTGGTTCAGGTCCAGTGTTTCCTATCTCCGTGCCCTACAAACCCGCGCGGGCCGGAGAGATGTTTGCGTACGAGGACAAGGGCGATGGTAATATAGGGGAATATTGTTACAATAAAAGAATAAAGCCCCGAAGGGCCATGAAGATTGAATGGGCCTATGCCGTAAGTCGAGGGAGAAATTCATTTCTCTGCGACCAGCGAATGGCTTGAACGTCGTACTGTTGAAAGGCTTTCACAGACTCCTCGCTTTGATGCCAGGCATTCCGACAAACAAAATAGATAGCATAGGATGGGTGGGCTCATATAAAAGGCGCTCAGGCTTGTCCCTGCGTCGATGCGCTTCACGCCTCTCGAGATAATCACTCAGTCAAACGACAATCGAACTAAGAGTGATAATTTCGATAATTTAACCGGTGTTATCGAATATGCAGTCCGCTACGGTGACCCTGCCCGCGCATTATCTTGAGTCAACCCTTGTTGTCCGCTGTTCAACCGATTACTGAATGAGGTCATGTGTATAAATGCCGGGATATTATATTTCCGTTGTAATTTTATATGTTTTTCAAAGAAACGTCGAGATTCGAAGAAGTTAGCCTCAAACTCCCCGTATCCACCCGCGGACGTGGGCTAAGTGTATAGTAGTAGGCGGAACAGTTGAGACGTGACTCGTTGTTGGCAGTGTCGCAACACTGAATATCGTAGGAGGAATGTCATTTTGCAGACGCCAAGTCCCTTTTTTGCGCTTCTAAATCGCTTGCGGTCCACCGCGAGATGGAGTGGCATGACGGCGGTCCAACCGGAAGACGTGGCGCAACATACGTTCGGAGTGGTACTCATTGCGCACGCCTTGTGCGAAATCGATAAACACGTGTTTCATCAGAACCCCCCTACAGAAGAAGTGCTCGTGGCGGCGCTGTACCACGATGCGACGGAGAGTATTCTCACCGACGTCGTGGCCCCAGTGAAGAAGTACAGCCCAGTCATTGAACGCGCGTTCGCGCAACTGGAAGCCATTGCGGAAGAACAAATTCTAGATACGTTGCCCGCTTCCTTAAAGGGGGGGTATGCCCGTGCGTTTGATAGGGAGCGCGAGGCGGTGCGGAACTACGTGCACGCAGCGGACAAACTGGACGCCCTCTGCAAGTGCAAGCAGGAACTGCGCCGAGGCAACCAAGACTTCGCCATTGCCCATGACCAAATTGCTCAAGCATGCCGTAAGTACGCTGAGACCATGCCTGCGGTGGGGTACTTTATGGATGTGTTTCTACCCGCGTTTGAGCGGAGCGTGGACGAATACAGGTATCTGCAGGAGCGAACATTAGGCGACGACTAGGTGAGAGGGGGCCTTCTCGACGGACAGGCTGAACCGTGCAATGCGATATGGAAACAAAAACCGGGGAGGTTCTGCGACCTCCCCGGTTTGACGCGAACGATTTACTTCGCAGCTTCGTAGCGCTTGTTGACTTCCGCCCAGTTCACCACGTTCCAGAACGCAGCGATGTAGTCCGGGCGCTTGTTTTGATACTTGAGGTAGTAGGCGTGTTCCCAGACGTCCAATCCCAAGATGGGCGTTTTACCTTCCATGATGGGGTTGTCCTGGTTCGGTGTGCTGGTGATAGCGAGCTTGCCGTTGTCCACGACCAGCCATGCCCAACCGCTTCCGAAGCGGCCCGTAGCAGCTTTGGTGAACTCGGCCTTGAAGTTTTCGAAGCTGCCGAACGTGGAGTTAATTGCGTCCGCCAGCGCACCGGTCGGTTGACCGCCGCCGTTCGGGCTCATGATTTCCCAGAACAGCGTGTGGTTCGCGTGACCGCCGCCGTTGTTGCGGACAGCCGTGCGGATTTTCTCCGGAACGGAATCCAACGATGCCAGCAATTCTTCCAACGGTTTGTTCTGCAGGTCCGCATGTCCTTCCAAAGCTGCATTCAAGTTGTTCACATATGTAGCGTGGTGTCTATCGTGGTGAATCTGCATGGTTTGCTCGTCGATATGAGGTTCGAGAGCGTTGTACGCGTACGGAAGTGGCGGCAATTCGTGTGCCATGACAATCCCTCCCATAGATTGAGTCTTGCAACGGTCTTACCATCTCTCATCTTAGCGCATTCGCCGACGGTTTTCCAGTTTTCACAAGGGGTTGCATGAAGGACAACTGGTGAGCGGCATGGCCCTGGATGCGCGGGGGATTATCGATGATCCGCACCTACAGCGTCCACAATGCAACGAAAACCATCAGCTTTCAATAATTGGTCGAGTCCGTCTACCAGTTCTTTGACCAATCGAGGCCCTTTGTAGATAAAACCGGTGTACACCTGCACCAGGCTGGCACCGGCACGGATTTTTTCATACGCGTCCTCTGCCGAGAACACGCCTCCACTTCCGATAATCGGGATCCGTCCAGCAGTCTCCTGATAGAGCAGGGACACCACTTCTGTCGAGCGCTTCCGAAGTGGCCGACCACTGAGTCCTCCTGTTTCACGTTGCAATGGCGACAACAGGCCATCTCTCCCGATGGTGGTGTTGGTTGCAATCAATCCGTCAATGCCGATGTCAATCATACGCCTTGCGAGCGACCGCAGGGTGGTGTCCGGTAAATCTGGGGCGAGCTTGACGAGGATGGGCACCCAGTGTGGGACAACTTTGTCGAGGTGAGCTTGGTACTGTTTGTCGCGCGCCTCTTTGACAGCTTGAAGTAACGGGATCAGCCAATCTTCCGACTGCAGGTCGCGCAGACCAGGTGTATTCGGCGAGCTGACGTTCACGGTCATGTAGTCGGCCACGCGGTACAATCTGTCCACCAATTGGACGTAGTCATCGACTGCTTGAGCGTTGGGCGTGGTCTTGTTTTTCCCGATGTTGACGCCAATCACGCCAGGTAGCTTGCGCCGCAACAAATTGCGGCCTAATGCATCAGCGCCTTGATTATTGAAGCCCATGCGATTGACCAGTGCTTCGTCTTCGACGAGCCGAAACAACCGAGGCGATGGGTTTCCAGGTTGTGGTTTCGGGGTCACGGTTCCTACTTCAATAAAAGAGAACCCACACCGAAGAAGTCCATTGACAGCGATTCCGTCCTTGTCGAGCCCAGCAGCCAAGCCAATGGGATGTGGGAAGGAAAGGTTCCACAACTGTTGTTTGAGCGCCTGTGGCGCAGTGAATTTCGGGGCCGCCAGCGCGGCGAAGCGTGGAGCCAGGGAGAGCCCTCGCAAGACGAGATGATGAGCTGTTTCCGGTGACATTCGAAACAGCAGTGGGCGAATCAAGCGGTACACGAAAAAACCTCCAATAATTTACTTCGCGGCATCTCAAATTTGCCATCCAGTGTAACACGATAGAGAGCGCCTGGGAAAGGCAGCGCTGAAAACCTTCCAGGTCGAACGAAAAGTATACAATCTGCAGCAGAAAACTTCCCTTCGGATGGAAATATTTCATGGTTCCGTAATTCACGAAAGTTATTTTATTTATTAGAAATGTACTTTATAATAAAATTCGATATCTCGCATATCTTGCAGAGAAGTATCTGATTATTCACACTATTTATTGAAGGGAGAGACGGTATGGAAGGAACGTTTAAGAAGAAGTTGAGCCTGCTCGATTTGACGTTCCTGGGGCTTGGTTCCATCATCGGGTCTGGTTGGCTGATGGCGTCCATGAACGGAGCGAAGTACGCTGGCTCTATTGCATGGCTGGCCTGGGTGGGCGGTGCCATCGCGGTCTTATTAATCGGTCTGGTATACGGAGAATTGGCAGCGGCACTGCCCCGTGCTGGCGGATTTGTTCGATATCCGGAATACACGCACGGATCACTGGTTGGCTTTTTGTCAGGTATGGCATCATTGCTCGCGTATTCTAGCGTGGCTGGGATTGAAGTTGAGGCGGTCGTCAGCCATGCATCCTACTACTGGCCCGCTCTGATGGGCAGCAGCGGTCCATCTCTCACCGGTCGCACCATTGAAATCGTACTTCTCCTTTTGTTCTTCCTGTTGAACTATTGGAGCGTGAACGTGTTCGGTAAGATTAATACCATTATCACGTTCTTCAAATTCGTGGTTCCGTCTGTGACCATCATCACTTTGTTCTTCTTCTTCAAGGGAGCCAACTTCGCGGCGGTGGGCGCCGCTCCAGGTGGTGCGGAAGGCGTGTTCACGGCCATCGCTGGCGGGGGGATTGTCTTCGCGTTCCTCGGATTCCGCCAGGCGGTCGACTTTGGCGCTGAAGCGAAGAATCCCCAACGCGATATTCCACGCGCCATCATTATGGCTGTTGCACTCGGTACCATTGTGTACATCCTGCTTCAAGTGACGTTCCTTGGCGCTGTTCCGAGTAACGCGCTGGCCAATGGCTGGGGGCACGTTGCTGACTTCATGCCGAAGTCCGCAAACTACCCGTTTGTCTGGATTGCGGGTTCGCTCGGTTTGAGTTGGTTGTCGACCCTTCTGTTGGTTGACGCTGTCATCTCACCTGCTGGGACTGGTAACATCTACCTTTCGGGTACTGGTCGCGTACTCTACGCATGGGCCAAAAACCGCCACTTCTATTCCTGGTTTGCGAAGGTTGACCCACGTACAGGCGTTCCTCGCGCTGCCCTTTGGTTGAGCTTCCTGTTGGCGGTTGCTTGGATTTTGCCGCCCAGTACGGACACTTGGTCAAAGCTCGTAGATGCTGTCACATCTGCAACGGTCATGACGTACATGATTGGTCCTATTTCCATGACCTCGATGCGTAAGACCATGCCAAATATGAAACGCCCATTTACGCTCAAGGGCGGTTCCGTTTTGAGCCCGCTGGCGTTTATCGCGGCCACCTGTATCATTTACTGGGCAGGTTGGACAACCGACAGCATGCTGATTGGTTTAACGCTGGGCGCTTTGGTTTTGTACTTCGCATTTATCGACAAAGACGATTCCACTCGTGCAAGCCTGAAGCAGGCTTGGAAGTCCGGCGCATGGCTCGTCGTCTACTACATCTTTATCCTGGTGATGTCGTACATCGGCTCGTTTGGTCCGATGAAATCCCCGTGGATACCAGGTCAATGGGATACCGTGGTCGTGGTCATCGGTGCCATCATTCTGTTCTACTGGGGCGTCAACTCGGCGCTGCCGAAACCGTCGTTCGAGACGGACACGGAGGGCGAGGCACCGCCGGAATTTGTGCAAGCCTGATTTGACACTTGCATAACCACCCAGCATAGTCAAGGGACGGCAGACGCCGTCCCTTGACTTGTTCTAAGAAGAAGGTGCAGGAAAAACCTAGACTCGCAGACGTCGGTGGTCTCAGGATTCGGCTTTGGAATCTAGGTATCGAATGGAAAAATTTTTATAGTTACTCTATTGCACAAAATATTTGATTTATCTGAAATATGAATTATAATGTGTTCTAGCGTCCGGTGGGCGCAACAATACATCAATAGGTTTAACTTCGAAAGGAGAAAATTTATGGAGGGACAAGGGAAGTTTAGAAAACAACTTACGCTCGTAGACCTCACTTTCCTGGGCCTGGGGTCAATCATCGGCTCTGGTTGGTTGTTCGCGTCAGCGAAAGTCGCGAACACAGCCGGGCCGGCCGCGTGGATTTCGTGGTTGATTGGTGCAGTGGCAGTGATCCTGCTTGGTCTCGTGTACGCCGAGCTTGGTGGGTCCATTCCTCGAGCCGGCGGCACGGTGCGGTACCCAGTTTATTCTCACGGGCCTCTTATTGGTTATCTCATGGGATTTGCATCGCTCATCGCATTTTCCAGTGTTGCCGGCATTGAGGTAGAAGCAGCACGTCAATACTTGGGAGGTTGGGTGCCCGGACTCACGGCCGACCCGACGACCGGTCATCCTACCGTACTGGGATGGTTTGTTCAACTGGCCTTCCTCGTCATTTTCTTCTTGTTAAACTACTGGAGTGTCAAGGTGTTTGGGAAGGCAAACACCATTATCACGGCGTTCAAGTTCATTGTGCCTATTATTACGGTCATTGTACTTCTGACGAGTTTTCACGGTGCAAACTTCTCTGTGAAAGGATTTGCTCCGTTCGGCTTCAGTGGTATTGAAACTGCCGTTTCCACGGCCGGTATTGTATTTGCCTTTCTAGGATTTCAACAAGCAGTGGGCTTCTCAAGCGAGGCGAAAAATCCTCAACGGACGGTTCCCGTCGCTATCATTCTCGCCGTGTTGCTGTCTGCAGGCCTGTACATTCTGTTGCAGCTGGCTTTCGTAGGTGGTATCCCGACCAGCGACCTGGCAGGTGGATGGGGAACTGTCAAACAGAAGTTCAACCTGCCGTTCCGGGACATCGCCCTTGTGCTGGGATTTGGCTGGCTTGCCGGTTTGATTACGTTTGATGCCATTGTCTCACCGAATGGTACAGGCAACATCTACTTGTCCGCCACCTCGCGCGTCATCTTTGGTTGGGCGCGGAACGGTACCTTCTTCAAAGTGTTTGGCAAAGTGGACGAGAGGACGGGGGTTCCCCGTGCGGCACTGTGGCTCGGATTTTTTGCCTCTCTGTTCTGGACGTTGCCGTTCCCATCTTGGGATGCAATGGTTAGCGTGGTGTCGAGCGCCACTGTGTTGACCTACATTGTCGGCCCGATTTCAGCCCACGCATTCCGTTACAATGCACCTGACCTGGCGCGGCCGTTCTACTTGAAGGGCATGGGAATCATCAGCCCACTGGCATTCATTATCGCGTCTGAGATCATCTATTGGACGGGTTGGAAAACCGACTCCTGGCTTTTAGGGTCCATGTTGGTCATGTTCGTTCTGTACCTGATTTTCAGCAAATCCGTGCCGAAAGGACAAGTCAGTCTCGCACAGCAAGTGAAGTCTTCTTGGTGGCTGATTGTGTATTTCGCCATCATGATTGTTCTGTCGTACTTCGGTACATTCGAAGGCACGGGTGCCATCAGAGGTCCGTGGGATCAAATCGTTGTTGCACTGATTTCGGTCGTGGTCTACTACTGGGGCGTGAAAACCGCATTGCCAAGAGCAGTGTTTGACGTTGAACATGTCGAGGGCGGCGACGTGATTGCTGCACCAGGGTCGACTGCATCGGTGTAAACTTCCGTTTGACCATCACAAACGGCGCTGAGCCTCATGCTCAGTGCCGTCTTTTTGTGTAGCTTGCGCCGATGACGCACCTTATCGAAGACAATCAGCGCCTGGCTATGGAGGTATGAAGGCCCGAATTGCGTGCAGTCTGCGGAAATTTAACGGAAGTGTCAGTGAGTTTCATATACTCTTGTCACAGAGACGCGTCGTGCCTCGTCAAACGGATGAGGCGCTGGCAACGGAGGTGACGATGTCTTGACAGAGCAGTCTTCTGCCAGCCCGGACGAGTTACGGACGCTTGAACAGTGGATGGAGCAGTACGGCAGAGATGTGATGAGCACTGCGTACGCCTACGTAAAGAACTATCACCAGGCGCAAGACATCGCCCAGGAAGTTTTTCTTAGAGCCTACACCAAGCGGGATACGTTCCGCGGAGAAAGCAGCCTTCGCACGTGGTTGTTGGCCATTACGGCCAATCGCTGCAAGGACTATCTCAGGTCCTGGTCCAAGCGCTACGAAGTCCAGGATGAGACAGTGTATCACAAAGAAGTTTCAGCGGCCGATACTGAAGGAGAAGTGGTGGCGAAACTGCAACGTGATGCCTTGTGGAACGCGGTCCACCATTTGCCGGACAAGTTTCGCGAAGTGATTTCTCTCTATTACATACAGGGTTTGAGCAGTCAGGAGGTCGCCAAGGTGTTGTGCACCACGGAGCAGAACGTTCGCACGCGATTGCACCGCGGTCGTTTGCTCTTGAAAGAGCGCCTGGCAGAAGGAGGGGAGTCTCGTGCATGACGATGACCGCGAATTACGGGAACAGTTTGCGGAGATCAGTCAAGTTCCGCTGCCTGAGTCTGTAAAACAGGACATTCTACGCAAAGCCGCGGACATGAGGCCCCCTCGCCGACATCGCATGTGGCTTCGCTCTTTGTTGTCAGGTACTGCGGCCGTCACCGCAGCTGGTGTGCTGGTCTGGGGAGCTTGGTCGTACGGAGGAGGACCCAACGGCACGTCGTCCCACCGGGCCGATGATGGGAGGACGTTGAATCCGAGCAGTCCCTTCGTTGCGTTGAAAGTGGCCCCTATCAGCGTCGGCTTCGTCACAACTGACAAAGCGTTGAACAAAGGGATGGTCGAAGCGACCTTGACGAACATGAGTACAGACGTCATCCAGCCCGAGGACGTGGTCGGATTGCTCGTGTTTGAATCCGGAGATCAACCGGATTGGCTCGTGGACGCGCGGTGGGCTGCTTTTGTCGATCCGCCGAAACAGCCCTTGAGGCCTGGCGAGTCGTTGACTTGGACGTTCCGCCCGCTTGGCGTTCCCATGGATGCAAACGGACATTTCCAGGGAAAACCGAAGCTGATGTTTTTGGAACGTGGATTCGTGGAGATGGCCAACGCAGACGTGACGTGGCAAAAGGCACCGATATCTATATCCGATGTGAGCGTGACGCCCCGATTTCAGTGGGCGAGTGGCAAGTCTTTCGCTGTCAACGCGACGTTGCGGAACACGAGTTCGACGCCCATCCGCATCAATGACGTGAAGGCCATCGTCTGGTTTTCTACCTTGCAGTCGGACGATTGGACACAGCCGGGCGCCGTCCGCTTTATGAATCGCTTGACCAACGAAGCTTCCCCGGTCGTCCTTGCACCAGGTGCGGCGACTACGGTACATTTTTACCTGATTGGTCCAGCGTCTTTGGACTTGTCCAAGACGCCGGTTCATTTGTCGCTGATATGGGGATGATACGCGGGAAAGCGGAGGAAGATAGCAATGACGACGCGATTCAGTCTGGCTGAACTAGCCAACATGTTGCACACCACCGTGGAAGCCGTTCGCGCCGCTGTCGATGACCTGTCGAAACGCGGAGAATTAACGGCGGAATCGTTCGAATACGGTTATCGCAATTGGCGGATTGCTCCGAGCGATACGAAGAAAATTCAAGCGTGGATTGTTCAGAAGGTGGAAAGTGGAGAATTGGAAATTCGGCCACCCGTCCGCAAAATCCGCCGCAAAGAGGTACTGCCGTCAAACGGTTCGGACACTTGAATGCTGCTGTCCGCATCTACCGTTTGCGTGCATCACGTCTGTGATTTACACTGAGGACGGGCTTCAAGAAGATTCATGTAACAGAAGGGAGCTACTGCGGTGATTATTGGCGTTCCGAAGGAAATTAAAGACAACGAGTACCGCGTTGCCATCACGCCTGCTGGTGTTCACGCACTGGTTGCTGCTGGACATCAGGTGATTGTGGAAACGTCTGCGGGCGAGGGAAGCGGCTTTTCGGACGACGTGTATGTGGCTGCGGGGGCACAAATTGCGAGTACCGCAGAAGACACGTGGAACAAGTCGGATCTCATTATGAAAGTAAAGGAACCTCTACTCACGGAATACAAGTATTTTCGGTCTGATCTGACATTGTTCACATATCTTCACTTAGCTCCAGAACCGGAGCTCACGAAGGCGTTGTTGGACTCTGGTATGACGGCCATTGCGTACGAAACGGTTCAACTCGCCGATGGCTCTCTACCTTTGTTAACGCCGATGAGTGAAGTCGCTGGCCGCATGTCGATTCAGATTGGCGCGCATTTCCTGGAACAAGCGCACGGCGGCAGGGGAGAATTGCTCGGGGGAGTACCAGGGGTTCCACCTGCTCGCGTGGTCATTGTCGGCGGTGGTATAGTCGGTACAAACGCAGCTCGAATCGCGCTGGGATTTGGTGCCGATGTGACCATCCTCGATACCAACGTCAACCGTTTGCGCTATCTTTACGACGTCTTCGGACCTCGCTTGCGTACGGTTGTGTCGAATGGCTACAATCTTCAGGCGCACATTGAAGGCTGTGACCTGCTGATTGGTGCCGTTTTGATTCCGGGTGCGAGGGCGCCGAAGATTGTTACGTCCGACATGGTAAAGAGCATGAACAAGGGCGCTGTGATTGTAGACCCGGCGATTGACCAGGGTGGATCCATTGAGACCATCGACCGGATCACCACGCACAGCAATCCTACGTATGAGAAATACGGCGTGATTCACTATGCCGTCGCCAACATGCCAGGCGCTGTGCCCCGTACGTCCACATTGGCTTTGACCAACGTCACAATTCCATACGCAGTTCAGTTGGCGAACTACGGTGTGCGTGAGGCGGTTCGCAAGAACGCAGCACTCGCGAAGGGCGTCAATACCATCGCAGGAAAGCTGACGTACGAAGCGGTTGCGAAAGATCAAGGTCTGCCTTACACACCGCTTTCCGACGTCATTTAGACATCATTCATAGATCCAGAACCTGTACGATTCCTGTTATACTAGGGACGTACAGGTTTTTTTATCTTCACGTGTGTAACACTTTGACTGATGGATCAATGGGGTGAAGCAGATGGAACGAATCAAGGGTGTTGCCCTTGTTGTATTGTTACCCCTTCTGTTAACGGCTTGTGGCCAGAGCGGGGAGAGCGATTCAGTGCCAAGTAACGCACAAAAGATCAACGTCGTCGCTTCCGATTGGAAGTGGACGTTGGACAAGACGACGGTAAAGGCCGGCGTGCCGGTGGATTTCCACGTGCAATCGCCGGAAGGCGTACACGGCTTCGAAGTTGTTGGTACGAAGATTAACGTGACGGTGGCAGAAGGCAAAAACGCCATCGATAAGGTGTGGACATTTGACAAACCCGGCACGTATACCATCGCGTGCAGCCAGTATTGTGGGTCTGGGCACAGCAACATGTTCACTCAATTTAAGGTTCAGTAGGACCTGACAAACGCGCTGATTGTGACAGTTTATGGACAGCGATTGCGGAATAAGATACCCTGAAGGGGATAGTGACGCGCAAGGAGGGATGGATGATGGTCACCGAGGAACTGGTACGCGGCATTCTGACCGACGTGTTGGATCCCGAAATTCAAATTGACATTGTCAATCTCGGCATGGTCTACGGAATTGAGATCTCCGAAGACGGCAAACACGTGAAAGTCATTATGACGTTGACAACGATGGGATGCCCCGCGTTTGACGATATCCAAGCGCAAGTGATTGAGAAAGTGGAAAGCTTGCCTGGTGTGGAAAAGGCAGAAGTTGAGCTCACGTTTGATCCGCCTTGGGACAAAGAAATGATGTCTGAAGAGGCGAAACTTGTTTTCAAATACCTGTTCTAATGAGCAAGTCGGTCCTCTAAGCCCGATGTTCACGAGAACCGTCTACAGGCAGAGACCCAAGTCGCCATCGAGAACAGATGGGAACTTGGGTCTCTCCCGTATTGGCACCCGATACTGTTTGCAATTTGGCGGCAGTGTGTTAATCTAAATAAAAAGGTGACTAATGTAGTCAACATTACGACAGAGATTCACGCTGGGAAAGGTTGGTCAGACATGGCATCCCCACATTTGAAAATTGACGGACTGAAAGTCTCTATCGAAGATAAGCAAATTGTCCGAGGTTTGGACCTCGAAGTTAAAGGCGGAGAGATTCACGCCATCATGGGACCGAACGGAACCGGAAAGAGTACATTGGCATCTGCGCTAATGGGCCATCCGGCGTATGACGTGACAGGCGGCACTGTCACTTTGGATGGACAAGACTTGCTGGAAATGTCCGTCGATGAACGTGCTCGCGCCGGATTGTTCCTGGCCATGCAGTACCCTGCTGAAGTTCCGGGTGTATCCAACGCCAATTTCATACGTACGGCATTAAACGCGCGACTTGGGGAAGGCAACGAAGTGCCGGTCATTAAGTTCCATCGGCAACTTCAGGAGAAGATGAAGTCACTGAACATCGACCCTGTGTTCGCTGAACGGTATTTAAATGAAGGGTTTTCGGGCGGAGAAAAGAAGCGCAATGAGATTTTGCAAATGAGCATGTTGAACCCGCGCATTGTCATTCTCGACGAGATTGACTCGGGTCTCGACATCGACGCATTGAAAATCGTGGCGAAAGCCGTGAACGATTTGCGTTCTCCAGAAGTTGGATTCCTGATTATCACGCACTATCAGCGGTTGCTCGAGTACATTGTTCCGGACTACGTGCACGTGATGATGCAGGGTCGCATCGTTCGTTCAGGTGGCCGTGAATTGGCTGAAAAGTTGGAAGCCCAAGGCTACGATTGGTTGAAACAGGAACTTGGCATTGAAGATGAAACTGTCGGGGCGGAAGCGTAAGGAGGACGGATCCATGACGGAAGGGACATCAACGTTGGCCTCCGTGGTACAGGAACTGTCCAGGAAGTACGCGGAGCCAGAGTGGTTGAAAGAGATGCGCGAAAGCGCATGGAACAGCTATGTGAATACACCTGTGGTGCGGTTGGAAAAGTCGGACCTCAGCAAGCGGTCATGGGAGATTGAAAACCTGCCGCTTGACGTTCAATCCACCGCATCAGATGCTGTAGACGCACTGGTTCAGAGCATTGTGGAGAGTGGCGCACCGGTTCTGTACGTACGTGACGGTCAAGTGGTACGCACAGAGGTGCCTGCTTCGTTGTCTCAGCGCGGCGTTATTGTAACGGATATGCACACCGCGGTCGCACAGCACGGCGAACTCGTCAAGGCTCACCTCGGGAGCGTCGTCCGGACGGATGAAAGCAAATGGGCTGCGCTCAACGCCGCACTGTGGCAGGGTGGTGCGTTTGTATACGTGCCGAAAAACACTGCTGTTGACGTCGCCGTTCATTTTGTACACGAGGATACCGGTGCCGGTGCCGGCATTGCGCCGCGCATTCTTGTGGTGGCGGATGAAAACAGTTCCCTCTCATTTGTTGAAGTCCACGTCGCGAGCAGTGAGAAGGCGTCCGGCGTGGTCACGAGCCACGTGGCTGAAGTCGTTGCAAAGGCGAACGCCCGTGTGACATTCGTTTCGTCTAACCAGTTCCGGAAGGGCCCCACACACTTTGCAACCTCACGGGCTCTGGTGCATCAGGACGCTTCTGTCGATTGGGTATTTACCGACGTCGGCGACGGATACACGGTTGGCTTGCTCGAAAGCGAATTGCAAGGGTCCGGATCGCGTTCCACCATTCGCGCGCTGGGAATGGGGTATGGACGCCAACACCTCGACCTGACGGCGAGCATGTTGCATGAAGGGCGCTATTCGACCAGTGACATCGTGATGCACGGCGTCCTGCGTGGGCGGGCGAATTCGATTTATAGAAGCTCCACGCACATTTTTAAGAACGCCGTAGGCGCTGGGAGTGAACAGCATGACCGGATGCTCATGCTGGACAGCACGGCTCGCGCGGACGCAATTCCAATGTTGTTGATTGACGAGAACGACGTACAGCGCTGCGGGCATGCCGCGAGCGTGGGCCGGATTGATGAGAACCAGATATATTACCTGATGTCGAGGGGCATTCCTAAGCCCGAGGCGACCAAGATGGTTGTTTGGGGCTATCTACAGCCGACGGTGGATGCGATACCTTCTGCAGGCGTACGCGAGTTTGTGAGCAATTTGATTGACGGGGAGTTGGCCTGATGAACGTCCTCGAAGTACGCAAGGATTTTCCGATACTGCAGCAACAGATCAATGGCCATCCGCTTGTCTACCTCGATAGTGCGGCGAGTTCACAGAAGCCGCGACAGGTGATTGAGGCGTTGAAGCATTACTATGAGACAAACCATTCGAATGTGCACCGTGGTGTGCACACGCTCGGATCGCGCGCGACGGAAGCGTATGAGCTGGCCCGCGAAAAGGTGGCCCGGTTTATCAACGCCCCGTCCGCGGAACAGGTGATTTTCACCCGTGGTACGACGGAATCACTGAATATGGTTGCCTACGGGTACGCGCGGGCCTTCCTGAAGGAAGGGGACGAAATCGTGCTGACACCCGCGGAACATCACGCCAATCTTGTGCCCTGGCAGCAAGCAGCGAAGGCGACAGGGGCCACGCTCAAGTACGTGCCGCTGCAACCGGACGGGACAGTGTCACTGGACGATGTCAAGCAAGCCATCTCCAGCAAGACCAAGTTGGTTGCGATGGCGCACGTCTCTAACGTGCTTGGCACGATTAACCCTGTTAAGGAAATCGCCGCAATGGCGCACCAGGTGGGGGCTGTCATGGTGGTGGATGGCGCGCAAAGCGTTCCGCACATGCCGGTGGATGTACAGGATTTGGATTGCGACTTTCTCGCGTTCTCGGGCCACAAGATGCTCGGACCGACGGGTGTCGGCGTGCTCTACGGGAAACGCAAATGGCTGGACATCATGGAACCGACCTACTTCGGTGGTGAAATGATTGACGTCGTGGAACTGTACGATTCCACCTGGAAGGACACGCCGTGGAAATTCGAAGGCGGTACGCCCATTATCGCAGGAGCCATCGGCCTTGCGGCAGCGGTGGATTATCTCAGCGACATCGGTATGGAGGAAATTCGGCAGCATGACCATCGTCTGACGGCGTACGCCTTGGAGCAATTGAAGTCGGTGGAAGGCGTAACAGTCTACGGTCCAGAGGATAGCAGACAGCGCTGCGGTCTCGTCACGTTCAATCTGCTGTCCATTCACGCACACGATGTGTCTACCGTCCTCGATTCTGAGGGGATTGCCATCCGGGCTGGACACCACTGCGCGCAACCGCTCATGAGAATTCTGAAGGTGCCGTCCACAGCACGCGCCAGCTTTTATCTGTACAACACGGAAGCGGACGTGGACGCGTTGGTAGCGAGTGTGCGGACTGCAAAGGAGTTTTTCCAACATGCACTTGGATGATTTATACCGACAGGTCATCATGGATCACTACCAGCATCCTCGCAACCAAGGGGAGTTGGACGGTGGTATCAAGGTCGATTTAAAGAACCCCAGTTGCGGAGACGAGATATCCCTGCGACTGAAGGTGGAAGACGGCATCGTCAGGGACGTGCGGTTTCAAGGGTCCGGATGCTCTATTTCGATGGCGTCCGCATCCATGATGACCGAAGCTGTCAAAGGGCAACCGGTCGACAAGGTATTGGAACTGAACAAAGCGTTTCGTGCCATGATGAAAGGTGAAGATGTAGATCCGGATGAGCTGGGCGACCTGGAGGCACTACATGGGGTTTCCAAGTTTCCCGCCCGCATCAAGTGCGCCACACTCGCGTGGCAGGCACTGGAAAAAGGCGTGCAAGAGCCGAGGCAATGAGACCGCTTCGGCGGTGCCGGACAGACGGATTCGATACAGAAGTTGGATTTGAGAACATCCGCAAGACCACCGACATAAAGGAGGTAGAACGCACATGGCAAAGCCGTTGCCCGAGATTGAAGAGTATCAATACGGTTTTCGCGACAAGGATGTATCTGTCGTCAAGTTCCAGAAGGGGCTGTCGCGGAAAGTTGTTGAAGAGATTTCCATGATGAAGAACGAACCGGGGTGGATGACCGATTTTCGCCTGCGTTCTCTAGACATTTTTTACGAAAAAGCGATGCCGAATTGGGGCGGAGACCTGTCGGATCTGAATTTTGACGACATCACGTACTACGTCAAACCGTCGGAAAAGCAGGGAAAGACGTGGGATGAGGTGCCTGAGGAGATCAAGAAGACGTTTGACCGACTCGGCATCCCCGAAGCGGAACAGAAGTTCCTGGCCGGCGTATCCGCTCAGTACGAGTCCGAAGTAGTGTACCATTCGATGCGTGAAGATCTGGAGAAGCTCGGCATTCTCTTCATGGACACCGACACAGCCCTACGCGAACACCCGGAGATCTTCAAGGAGTATTTTGGCACGGTCATTCCGCCAGAAGACAACAAGTTTGCAGCGTTGAACAGCGCGGTTTGGAGCGGCGGCAGTTTCATCTACGTGCCGAAAGGCGTGAAGTGCGAAATTCCGTTGCAGGCGTACTTCCGCATTAACTCCGAGAATATGGGACAGTTTGAACGTACGCTGATTATTTGCGACGAAGATAGCCAAGTGCACTATGTCGAAGGATGTACCGCGCCAATATACAGCACGAACTCGCTTCACAGTGCAGTCGTTGAAATCATCGTGAAAGACCGAGCTACGTGTCGCTACACCACCATCCAGAACTGGGCGCCGAACATTTACAACCTGGTGACGAAACGTGCCGTAGCGTACAAGGACGCGACCATGGAGTGGATTGACGGCAATATCGGATCCAAGTTGACCATGAAATACCCATCTGTCTACATGCAGGGCGAAGGTGCCAAGGCGATGGTGCTCTCCATCGCTGTCGCGGGCCGCGGTCAGCATCAGGATGCCGGTGCAAAAGTCGTTCACAATGCACCCAATACGTCTTCGACCATTGTTTCCAAATCCATCAGTAAGCACGGCGGTAAGACGACCTACCGCGGTTTGGCTAGCTTCGGTCCGAATGCACGCAACGCGAAAGCCAATATCAAGTGCGATACGTTGATTCTGGACGACGACTCCACGTCAGACACGATTCCATATAACGAAATCATGAACGACGACGTGGTTCTGGAACACGAGGCCAGCGTGTCCAAAGTCAGCGAAGAACAGCTGTTCTACTTGATGAGCCGGGGCATCTCGGAAGAAGATGCAACGCGCATGATTGTCATGGGCTTCATCGAGCCGTTCACCCGCGAGCTGCCAATGGAATACGCTGTGGAGATGAACCGCTTGATCAAGTTTGAAATGGAAGGTTCCATCGGTTAAGTTCACCACGGTGAAGGGTGTTTTGGATTCGATTTCGAATGTCGGAGTGGGGCCGGAAGGTGGCGGATGAGTGTGTCTGCCGGCCCACTTCGGCGGTGTAGAAGGTGTCGTTGAAATGGCATGGATTAAAGTAGCAAATGTAACCGACGTTCCGGTGGGGCACATGCTGTACGTGGACTTGGAGGATGATCCCGTGGCCATCTACCACGCGGAGGATGGCTTTTACGCGACATCTGACACGTGTACGCACGCAGCAGAGTCTCTGTCGCAAGGACGGCTGGATGGGCATATTGTCGCGTGTCCGAAGCACGGAGGAAAGTTCGACATTCGAACCGGAGCGGCTGTCGCCTTTCCGTGTGTGTACGCGCTGCAGACGTACCCGGTAGAGGTGCGTGACGGCGAGGTTTGGATTGACTTTTAGTTCCGCAAGTTGAGATTGCCATCCGCAGCAGGTATGTCAGGAGGGAAGGCCCGTGAAGGTATCGAAGAAAACGGAATACGGGTTGCGAGCTATGGTCGCCATTGCCCTGATGGCCGGGGAAGACCAGCCGGTCCCTCTTCCGACCGTTGCTGAACAGGAGCAAATCCCGGAACAATTCTTAGACCAGATTGTTGCAAAGCTTCGGAAGGCCGGTTTCGTCAAAAGCACTCGGGGCGTCAATGGAGGATATACGCTCAGTCGTCCGGCGGATCAGATCAGCATCGGGTCCTTAGTGCGCGTGTTGGAAGGATCATTGGCGCCCATTGGGTGCGTCAGTGAAGACATGTCGGACATGAGTCAATTCTGTGGGCGGATTCCGGTCTGCCACACGAGAAGTGTCTGGCTCCGCGTCATGGACGCCGTGACCAAGGCGCTAGATTCCATTACCTTGGCCGATGTCATGCACGACGACGTGCTCCTCGATGAGGCGACCGGAGGATAACGTAGGTCGGACAGGGGTTCCTCGAGGGCCTGATGTGTAGCACATGGATTGCGAGATGCAAGCAACATTTCGCCCTGCTACACCACTCTCCTGGAATTTTGTAAATCGCTCAGAGACAAAACAGGACAGTCGAGGGAAGACCTCAACCGTCCTGTTTCTTCATGTGGAAGGGGTATTATTCTTGTGCAAAACCGAGGTCTATCTTTGGCAACGCTTGTATGTTGCGAACGGCTTGATCACGTCTCGCGCACGCCTCTAGATACTTCTCGAAAATACCGCGCAACTTCTCGTGCTGTTCCAGCAGGTTTTCGTCGACGAGCAAATGGTGCTCCACGTTGTCATATGACACGTGGTGACTGGGATTGTATCCGAGATTGCGGATTTCGTTCAGCAGTTCTGACAGAAGGTCATTGACCAGAAAGTGCGATTGAGTCCATTCTTCAGACATCTGCCTGAGATCCATATAGGGCCATCCTTTCCGAACTTGTCGTACTCCCGCGGCCTTCCAAGCGCCCACATCAGAGATGGGTACAAGTATTGGAATGTACAGCCTTGGAGAGAATTTGAAAGTCCCTGTAACCAATAGTATAATCCAAGATGGGTTCACAGCCAAGGAAGCAAGATTCGAGGAGGGATTTCAATGCCGTTAGTGGGATATCCAGCTCCAGACTTCGATATGCTCAGCACGAAGAACTTGAAGACGCTTGACGAACGTGTCAAACTGTCCGACTACAGAGGAAAGTGGTTGGTGATGTTCTTCTATCCAGCAGACTTCACGTTCGTCTGCCCGACAGAAATCATCGCCATGAATGATCGGCTGCAGGAGTTCAAGGACTTGGACGCAGAAGTGCTCGGCGTGAGCTGCGACTCCGTACATAGCCACAAGGCGTGGATTGAAACTCCGAAAGAAAAGAACGGGCTCGGTGGACTGGACTATCCGCTCGCTGCGGACTTCACCAAGGAAGTGGCGCGCAAGTACGACGTCCTGATTGAGAGTGAAGGTGTTGCGCTGCGCGGACTGTTCATTATTGATCCCGAGGGCATCCTCCGTTACCAGGTTGTCCACGACCTGAACATCGGTCGCAGTGTGGACGAAACGCTCCGCGTTCTCGAAGCGCTGCAGGCAGGCGGAATGTGCCCGGCAAACTGGAAGCCTGGCGACAAGCTGTTGCAGAAGTAATTGACTGGTCTTAAGGACACCCGCTGTGAGGAGTGCAGCGGGTGTTTTCCATAAGCACGTGCGAATCCGAAGGGAGTGTCAAGCATATGCCTATGCGATTGGGAACGCCTATGCCGTCACTGGAGGGCGTCACGGAGTGGTGGAACTCGGATGGCGAGCCGAAATTAGATCCAAACAAGGTCACACTCATCCACTTTTGGGCGGTCTCTTGCCACATTTGTCATGAAACGATGAATGACGTCATTGCGATTAAGGACAAATACGCCAAGGACGGCTTGCAGGTTGTGGCGCTTCACATGCCGCGCATGGAGGAAGACACCAACATTGAACGTGTGAAGCACGATGTAGAGGAATACAACATTCGGCAGCCACTCGGCTTGGACCATCAACACACCGTCGCGAATCGCTTTGAAAATGAGTACGTACCCGCGTTCTTCATATTCGGCAAGGATGGAACCCTCAAGTTTCGCGCCGCCGGCGACAAAGGGTTTCAAAAAGTGGAGCCGAAAATTCGCGAGGCACTTGGACTTCCGCCGGAAGAATAAAATACCGACAAGCCGCTCACGCCGTGGGCGGCTTTTATTTCAGCGATGTGCAAAACGCAGGCGACACCTCGTCGTGCTGAACCACTCTAGAGAACTTTTGCAAATCGCTTTATTTATTTTAGCAACATTCAAAACTCAGCGTTGACACGTTTCTTACGTACGGGCTACAATGGCGATAGAGAATGAATGAAAATTCATTCATAAGGGGGGAGGGGCATCGCTACACGACGCGACGAAGCGAAGTACGAGGCGATTCTCGACGCAGCAGTCAAGGTGATGGCGGAATCAGGATACCACCACTCCCAGATCTCTCGCATTGCGAAGGCGGCTGGGGTGGCGGACGGTACTGTCTACCTGTACTTCAAGAACAAGGAAGACGTCCTCGTCTCTTTGCTGCGGAGAGCCATTGGGCAAATCGTGGAGCGTAGTCAATCCGCGCTGGCTCATGCGAAGACTGCTCCCGACAAGTTGCGCGCGTTGGTCTCCCTCTACTTCCAGGAACTTGGGTCTCACCCGGACCTTGCCATGGTTACACAAGTTCACCTACGTCAGGTGGATACAAACATTCGGCGCCACATCGGCGACATCCTGAAACCGTTTTACAACATGCTGGACGAGATTGTTCAGCAAGGCATTGAAGAAGGGGTTTTTCGCGAAACCGTCAACAGGCGGATTGCGAGGCGCATGATCTTCGGTACCATGGACGAAACGGTCACCGCATGGGTGTTGCCTGGCGGCAAATACGACCTGCACGCTTTGGCAGACGACGTCGTTGACGTGTTGCTGCATGGTCTGTGTAAAAACGAGGCATCACGCAGCATTGAAGGAGAGGAGTGCGTTCCATGAATATTCTGGTTTGTTTGAAACAAACGTTTGACACGGAAGAGCGCATTGTGATTGAAAACGGGAAAATCAAAGAAGATGGCGTGAAATTCGTCATCAATCCATATGACGAGTACGCAGTGGAAGAAGCGATTCGACTCCGCGATGAATTGGGCGGACAAGTCACCGTCATCTCTGTTGGGCCGGAACGCGCGGAAGAAGCGTTGCGCACGGCATTGGCCATGGGGGCGGACGAAGCAATTCTCGCAGATGATCCGGCTCTGTTTGGGGACGAGTTTACGGCTGCGAAAGTGCTTGCGGCCATCGTCAAGCAGCATCCGTTTGACCTGATTATCGCAGGCAATCAGGCGGTCGACGACGGTTCTGGTCAGGTCGCCGTGCGCCTGGCAGAGGAACTGGGCATCCCGCACATCTCCACATTGACCAAGCTTGAGGTGAACGGCGACAAGGTCACGGGTCACCGGGACGCGGAAGGTGACGAGGAGATTGTGGAAGCGACACTACCAGTACTCGTTACGGCGCAGCAAGGGTTGAATGAACCGCGCTATCCGTCCTTGATTGGCATCCGCAAAGCGAGCAAGAAACCGCTATCAAAGGTGACGTTGTCGGATCTTGGATTGTCGGCGGAAGACATCCAGCCGAAGACCACCATCACCGAAACGTTCCTGCCAGCGCCGAAGACTGCCGGGAAAATTCTGAGTGGCGATTTGGCGGATCAGGTGAAAGAACTGGTGTCGGCCCTCAAGACGACAGAAAAGGTTATCGGGTAATCGAGATACGGAGGGGAAACACATGGCGAAAAACGTACTGATTCTCGCCGACATACGGCGGCAGAAGTTGCGCAATGTCACTTTCGAAATGCTGGCGGCGGCCAATACCGTTGCGGAAGGTGGGACCGTCTCCGTGGCCGTCCTCGGCAGTGGTGTTGAGTCTCTGGTTGGAGGCTTGGGCGACGCGGGCGCCGACACGGTGTATCTGGTGGATGCCCCAGAACTGGCAAACTACACGCCGAATGCGTACAAGAAGGCATTTATGGAAGCCGTGCGCGATGCGAATCCAGATATTATCTTCATGGCGCACTCCGCTGTAGGGAAAGACCTAGCTCCTGTGATTGCCACGCGGCTCGGTGCCGGGCAGGTCTCCGACATTGTGGCATTGGAAGGCAGCGGCGACAACCTGACGTTTACCCGTCCGATTTATGCGGGGAAAGCGTTCACCAAAGTCCAGGTCACGGAAGGTAAGGTCATCGCGACCGTTCGTCCGAACAACTTGCCCCCTGCCGAAGGTAGCTTCGGAAAAGCAGGAACTGTCAAGAATCTGGCAGTTTCCTTCGAAGCACAGGACTTGTCCACGATGGTGAAGGAAATCATTCAAAAGGCGAGCACGGGCGTCGACCTGTCGGAAGCGAAGATTATCGTGTCCGGTGGTCGCGGTGTCAAGAGCGCCGACGGCTTCAAGCCGTTGCAGGAACTGGCAGACGTACTCGGTGCGGCGGTCGGGGCGTCGCGTGGCGCATGTGACGCGGGGTACTGCGACTATGCGCTGCAAATCGGCCAGACTGGCAAGGTTGTCACGCCCGATTTGTACATCGCCTGCGGTATCTCTGGTGCCATTCAGCACTTGGCTGGGATGTCCAACTCGAAAGTCATCGTGGCCATCAACAAAGATCCAGAAGCGCCGATTTTCCAGATTGCAGATTACGGCATTGTTGGCGACTTGTTCGAAGTGGTACCGATGCTTACGGTGGAAGTGAAGAAGGCGCTAGCATAGTCGCTGTCACACGAGGTCAGTCGGGAAGAGGAAAGAGCAGAACCGCCCCACCAGCAGTGCGTTGGTTGGGGCGGTTTCATGTGCTCATGTGAGCCACTTGTAAATTCCACGAATTCGTCGATATTTTGCAAATCGCTGATGGAATTACTGACTGATACCGATGTTGAACGTTTGAGAAGGTGCCAGTGCAACCGACGTCGGGCGTGCGTCCTTCGGTTGGATGTAGAAGGTCAAAAAGGCTACAACGACGGCGATAATGACGAAGACTACCAGAGTCGCTCTCATGTACGTAAACTCCTTTCCACGGGTTGGGACGTGTCGGCCAATCGCTCCATCTATTGTAGCAAAAAGCAACATCCATCGCACAATCGCGGGTAGACTTGATGTCGTGGCGCGCCAACCAGTACACTGGGGGTACCTACGAAAGGTTGAGCAGACGCGATGAATCGGTCGCCAGAACGAGGGATGAAAAATGCAAAAGTATGATCCGCTAGACTGGATTCACCAGTGGGACAATTACGAAATGATGCTGTATGCACGAGACGAGGCGGAGGGCGATCCCGGTATCTTCATGCAGGTGTCGCGCAAAACGAACGTCGGCGGTGCGGAAGAGTGGGAAATCGTCTACGACAGAAAGCTCGATGAGCTGTTTGCGGTGGACGCAGAGCCGGGCACGGATGAATGGCAGGAAAAGATCCTCCGAACGTACCTGAACGACCATCCGAGTCTCGTTGCGGACGAAAAGCGGTACCTGGAGCAGTTTGAAAACGGGGCGTCTGACACGTAAGGAAATCCGAAGTTGCAACTTGTGGAGAGGGTGAGGAGAGTGGCCAAGAAACGAAAAACCACTCGCACGGCTGACGAGATCCAGGATAAACCGGACTACGCGGCAGACTGGTTCCGACCCAAACCAAAGCCAGAAAAGTCGAAGGTGGACGATGCGGCGAAACTCAGTGTGGAAGATCGGCTGTCTGGCGGGACCGTCGCCAAATTAGCGGAACTCAAAGCCAAAATGGAGTCGGATGCGCAAGCACATGAGGAAGGCCAGGCCGGGAAAAGGGCCGCACGGAAACATTCTTCGCCAGCGCGTCCAGCTGACCCGGACGATGAATCCAAATCGTTTGCAGAACTGTTTGATCCGCAAGAGGAAGAGACGGACAACTTCGAGGACCTTTTGAATGAATCGAAGCTCGACTGGCGGTCGTTTAAGGAATGAGTGGACACACAGTGATCCGCTGGTGCGTCGTGACAGAGGACAGGATTGGCATGGTCCGCGACATCGTGGGTGCCATCGCTTGTCTAAACGGGGATGTGGAAGCGATGGAAGTGGTCGCGAAGGTGCTCTACATTCGCTTTCGCGTTCCGCACGAAGCCATCCACCCGGTCCGCGAGCGCGTACTGGGAGTGTCCGGTGTACAGAGCGTCATGGACGTGGAGAAGTTGCCTTTTGAGGCAGACGAGGCTCGGCTCGTGTTGCGCGTCATGAATCAGGAAGACGCGCAGTCGGACCTTTCATTTGCCAACCTCGTGTACCAAAGCAAGGGCATGGAGCAGGTGGTGCAGATGGCCAAAGCCGCCGCGCACAGCCCGCTGCCTGTGTTGATCTGCGGAGAGAGTGGTACAGGCAAGGAATTGATTGCACGAGCCGTGCACAACGCCTCGGGGCGGCGCGGACGCCGATTTGTGCCTGTCAACTGCGCTGCAATTCCTGACGCGCTCATGGAAAGTGAAATGTTCGGCTATGTCGACGGCGCGTTTTCAGGCGCGGCGAAGGGAGGCCGTCCTGGGCTGTTTGAAGTCGCTGACGGAGGCACGCTGTTCCTGGATGAGGTCGGGGAGCTAAATCCGACCGTGCAGGCGAAATTGTTGCGCGCCCTCAACGACGGTGAAATTCGCCGTGTGGGAGCCACCACAGCCGTGCACGTGGATGTCCGCATCATCGCTGCGACGAACCGCGACATTCACCAATTGGTCAAGACCGGACAGTTTCGCGAGGACCTCTTTTATCGCTTGCACGTGATCCCCTTGTTCATCCCGCCGCTCCGTGAACGACGTGAAGATATCCTCCCACTGGCCCGTCACTTCCTGGAGAAGATGTCGAGAAAATTGGATCGTACTCTTTCCCTCACAGCAGCTGCCGAACAGCGCCTCTTGACGTATGATTTTCCCGGCAACGTCCGAGAACTTCAAAACCTCATGGAACGGGCGAGTTACCTTGTGACGGACGAACCCATGGATGTTCCACACCTCTGGCTGCAGCCTCCATCTGAGACCAAACTCCAAGTCGTCAACCATACAGGAACCCTGAAGGAACAAGTTCGGCAGTTCGAACAGCGCGTGATTGAGCAAGCCGTGCGAGAGTGTGGCAGTCTGCGTGCTGCCGCCAAGCGGCTCGGCGTGACACATACGACGTTGTCCAACAAACAGAAGCGATTCAAGCCAGATGGAAACCGGCCTCGGAGTGGCTAAAAAAGTTTCCACGCTGGTCAAATGATTCGCCAGTCTCCCTTTTGGAGTGCCGATGCCTACTCGTGTATATCCCGCCGAAAGCGCATTTCCACAACGATTTTTCGGTTGGCACGCCACTTGCATGTACCGTGGTGAAGAACGGCATACACCGAGTTGTGTACAAGGGGGATGTGGTCATGCGCGAGAAGCTACTCACGAAGTTGGTGCATCTACCGGATTGCGACGGTCACGCGGAATTGCTCGGGAGCGTCACACCGCCGCTGTTCCAGACCTCCACGTTTGTCTTTGATTCTGCAGAACAAGGCGGGCGTCGGTTCGCTGGGGGTGAAAGCGGATACATTTATACCCGTCTGCGAAATCCGACGGTGCGGTTGTGGGAAGAAGCGGTGGCAGAGTTGGAGGGCGCCGAGGAAGGACTTGCATTCGCCACGGGGATGGCGGCTATCTCCGCCGTGCTGATGGGGCTCGTCAGCAGTGGGGATCACGTGGTGGTTTCACGCGGGATCTACGGGTGTACGTACGGGCTGCTGACGATGCTGGAGCGGAAGTTTGGCGTCACACACACCCTGGCTGGGCTTGCGGACGAGGCAGCCGTCAAATCCGCCGCCCAACCGAACACCAAGGTGATGTACGTGGAGACACCGGCCAATCCAACCATGGAACTGGTGGACATCGCTGCGTGCGCCCGGGTGGCGCACGAAATCGGAGCGATGCTCGTCGTGGATAACACGTTTGCTACACCGGTTTTACAGAGGCCGTTGGAGCTCGGCGCCGATATTGTTGTGCACAGCGCAACGAAGTACCTCGGCGGTCACGGAGACGTGGTATTGGGCATTGCGTGCGGACGAAAGGACGTACTCGACGAGATCCGGGTGACGACGCAGAAGGACATGGGTGGAACGGCGGCACCTTTTGACGCCTGGTTGGTACTGCGCGGCATGAAGACGTTGGCGTTACGCATGCGGCAGCACGTGGAAAACGCGATGGTGATTGCAGACAAACTATCGAAGCACGAAGCGGTCTCTGCCGTATACTTTCCTGGCTTGCTCAATTTTCCGCAGCGAGAACTGTACTTGCGGCAAATGTCCGGGCCCGGGGGTGTGATAGGCTTTATCGTCCGCGGTGGCGTGGAAGCGGGCGTCCGATTCATGAATGCGTTGCGACTGTGCAAACGCGCAGTATCGCTCGGAGAGGTCCACACCCTGGTGCAACATCCGGCCAGTATGACGCATTCGCCCGTTCCCGCCGAGCTTCGGTACCAGATGGGCATTGACGACGGCCTGATACGCCTTGCTGTCGGAATCGAAGATGGAGAAGACATCTGGTCAGACTTGAACCAGGCACTCGTGTGCTCGCAGCAGCCGGTTCGCGCTTCATCGACGATGGCATGAGGTGACACCTGCGCGCATATCGTAAAGATGCGGTTGGCGGAATTGTTTGCATTCTGCTGAATCTAAACGCTGGAGAACTCATCCAAGAAAAGAAATCTTCTCCGGAGTTCTCACATTGCAAGAAAGTGGGAAGGAGGAACGACCATGCACAAGAACGTGTGGCTCACTGTCCCCACGCAGGGGCGGATTCGCTCTGTCTTTGGGACTGTCGGCGTGCGTCCGCGCGCAACAACTGCATGGCGTGTCCCGCGGCGGCGTGTTGGGCAGGAAGCTCGACCGTAACCGAAAACCCTGCCGCGGGCAATGGGCCCGTGGCGAGAAATAGACTCATTTCAGCCATGGCGAGCCCATGGCTTTTATGTTTGACGGCATGCCCTGCAGCCGACAGACAGAAAGTTCGCCAGTCTCTCAACCATTGAATTTCAATGACGTAACGCGTCTGTCCTACCAGGGCAGGGTTGGAGGGAGATCTTTGGATACACAAACCGATGTACAGTCACAGGTTGCGGAGGTAGGGCAGGTTCACGCTGCTCAACCGGCCTGGATCCCAACGGGCCCGCCGGTCATCCACTGCAAGCACGTGTACAAACGATTCTACGAAAACGCGGAGCCGGGTGATGACGTCGTTCGGCGCGGCTGGTTGAAGCAGCGCAAGCGCGAGGTCACGGCGGTCCATGACGTGACGTTTGACGTCTCCAAAGGCGAAGTGCTCGGGATTTTGGGTGCGAACGGATCCGGCAAATCCACCTTGATTCGACTCATTTCCACCCTGTTGTTTCCAGATGAAGGCGTGGTGGAAGTATTTGGTCTGGACGTCGTCAAACACCCACACGAGATTCGCCGCCGAATTAACCGAGTGTCCGTGGAAGCGTCCTTTTTCAAGAAGCTGTCGGCGATGGAAAACTTGATGTTTGCCGGGCGTTTGTACGGATTGCAGCCCGCTGAAATCAGAAAACGGGCTGGCGCGATTTTGGAGCGGCTCGGCTTCACACAGAGCAAGATGACGGCGTCTCTAGAAAATATGTCGCGTGGGCAACAACAGAAGGTCTCCATTGCGAGGGCGTTCATGACCAGTCCTGAACTGCTGTTGCTTGACGAACCGACAACCGGCCTCGATCCGAAATCTCGACGCGACGTCCAGGACTTCGTGGAAGAGATCATTGTTGAGCGACAGACCACCATCATCCTGACCACGCACGACATGCCGGAAGCAGAGCGGTTGTGCGACAGGGTGGCGATTTTGGACGGTGGGCGATTGGTGGCGTTGGATACACCGGAGGCTTTGAAGCGGCTCGCTGGACCGAACGTAAAGACGTTTGAAGACGTGTTCTTCGCCTTTGTGGGGAAGGACTGGAAGGAAGTGATGGCAGATGAGGACCCTGCCTAATCCGAGTCCGGTTGCGGAAGTTCGAACCATGTACGCATTTGTCGAGCGCAATTTTCGCCTGGCGAAGAGGTACCTGTCGTGGGAAGTTGTACACATTTTCTATAGCATTATCAACGCGATGACCATCGGTCTGATTGGATTTACATCGCCGGCCAAAGATAGAGCGGAGACCACCTTGTACCTGGTCATCGGTGCACTGTTGTGGGGATATCTGTCGATTCTCTTCGACGAAGTCGCCAATTCCATCAGCTACGAGCGGTGGGAGGGCACCATCGAATACACGTTTATGGCCCCCATCCGGCGACTGACACACTTGCTGGGAACGTGTTTATACGGTGTGGCGTACGGCATGGTTCGGACACTGATTGTCCTCGCGGCCATTGCCTGGTTTTTTCACTTGCCACTCTCGCACGCCAATGTTCTCGGTGCGATTCTGGTGCTGGTTGTCTCCAGTTTGAGTTTCATGGGACTCGGGCTCATTGCGGCAGTTTTGCCGCTGCTGTCGACGGAACGCGGCGCTCAGGCCACCCACATCATCCAGGGTGTCATTCTGCTCATCTCCGGCATTTACTACCCGGTGAGCGTGTTGCCGCACTGGGTACAGTGGCTGTCGTGGTTGTCACCGGCGACGTATGCCTTGAGCATGTCGCGTGCGGCGCTTCTAAACAACGCGGGACTATCCACGTTGTGGCTTTCCTTGCTGGAACTTACGGCCATCGGCGTGATTCTGGTGCCGATTGGACTCGGCATTTTCGTCGCAGCGGAGCGATTCGCGATGAGAACGGGACGTCTGAAGCGCAACGGTTGATGACGCTCCCGCGGTTGTGGGCCATTACCCATTGACCTTGATGTCGACGCACAGGTACAATGGTCGCACACACAAGTGTGACTGTTCTGTCAGGGAGTAGATGACCTTGCGTCGACAATCGTACCGACAAAGGTATGGCATCCATATTCATACACGCATGCTACGAGGGTGACCGGAGTATCCGGTCACCCTTTCTTATGCTAAAGCACTAGCACGATGTGGTGATATGCAATGTACCAACGAGCGATAGAAGAGCGATACACAGATGGGGGATGGAATGGAGTGAAAAAAGAAGTGTTGCTGAACGGGGAGCATTTGACCCGGTCCGAGTGGCTCAGCGTGGTACGTCATCGCGTTCCGTGCAAAGTCACCGACGAGGCATGGCAGAAAGTACACGCGAGTCGTTGCAAAATTGAGGAACAGGTGCAACAAGGGAAGATTGTTTACGGAGTGACCACCGGATTTGGAAAGCTGAGTGATGTTGTCATTGACCAGAGCGACGTAGAGCAACTGCAGGTCAACCTGTTGCGGTCTCACGCTGTGGGAGTCGGGGAGCCGTTTCCCACGGAGGTTGTCCGGGGAATGCTTTTGCTGCGTGCAAACGCGTTGGCCAAAGGGTATTCCGGGATCCGACCGCAGACGTTACAGTTGCTGGTTGATTTGCTGAACAAGGGCATTCATCCGGTGATTCCCTCACAGGGTTCCCTCGGAGCCAGTGGCGATCTCGCCCCTTTGGCCCACATGGCCCTCGTCCTGATTGGGGAGGGGAAGGCCGAGTATCAAGGTCGTATTCTGCCAGGAGGCGAAGCACTGCGCGCTGCTGGGCTGCAGCCGGTGCGGCTGGAGGCGAAAGAGGGACTGGCCCTGATCAACGGCACGCAGGCCATGACCAGCGTTGGGTTGCTCGCCCTGTCTGAGGCAGAGCGCGTTGGGTTGGCAGCGGATGCCGCGCTGTGTCTGACCATGGAAGCTCTGCGCGGCGTCATTTCCGCTTTCCATCCGGACCTCCTGCACACCCGCCCTCACCCGGAGCAAGAGCAGGTAGCGAATCGGGTGCGTACGTGGCTTGCTGACAGCCGCAGAGTGACTCGTCAAGGGGAACTCCGCGTACAAGACGCGTATTCCCTCCGCTGCGCGCCGCAGGTCCACGGCGCGTCCTGGCAGGCTTTCGGCCACGTGGAGCGCATTCTCGAGGTGGAGATGAACTCGGCGACGGATAACCCCATCATCTTGCCCTCCGGAGACATCTTGTCGGGCGGACAGTTTCACGGGCAACCGGTGGCCATTGCCATGGACTTCTTGAAGATTGGTGTGTCGGAGTGGGCGAACATATCCGAGCGCCGCATCGAGCGGCTGGTCAACCCACAGTTGAGCGGACTGTCTCCGTTTCTCTCGAATGACCCTGGGCTACAGTCTGGCCTCATGATTGTCCAATACGTGGCCGCGGCTCTCGTGAGTGAGAACAAGGTTCTCGCACATCCAGCGAGCGTCGACTCCATTCCGTCTTCCGCCAATCAGGAGGATCACGTGAGCATGGGCACCATCGCGGCCCGCCAGTTGCGACAAATGGTTCACAACGCGGTGAGGGTCATTGCGATGGAGATGATCTGCGCATCCCAAGCCATTTACCTCGAGCAAGCAGAAAGTGAAGTGTCGTCGAAGTCGCGCGAAAGGCTGGCGTGGATTCGCAGCATGGTTCCGCCACTTCGCGAGGATGCCTCGGTGAGTGAGGAGATTGAAAAACTGGCACATGCGCTACTGACAGACGATGTTTGGATGTAATCGCCGCTCGATGCTTACGGTGTGGTCACACTTCAGCTCCGGCAAACTCCTGCCGTAGTTGGTACTTCAACACCTTCCCCGATGCGTTGCGGGGGATGGGTCTGAGCAGCAACTTACGAGGAATTTTGTAATCCGCAATGAGTGGCTGACAGTGCTCTCGTAGTCCCTTCAGTGTGAGTGTAGCGCCAGGGTGGAGGTGAACAATCGCTGTCACCGTCTCCCCGTAGTCCGGGTGAGGCACTCCAATCACGGCGCAATCTGCCACGCTGGGGTGCGTGAGGACGGCGTTCTCCACTTCGACGGAGTACACATTCATGCCGCCCGTGATGATCATGTCCTTCTTTCTATCCACCAGGGTGATGAGGCCGTGTTCGTCCACAGTGGCTAAATCTCCCGTGAGCAGCCAACCGTCCCGGATGGCCTGGCGGGTGGCTTCAGGGTTGTTCCAATACCCCTTCATGAGCGTTTCTCCCCGTAGCACGAGTTCGCCGACCTCACCTGGCGCCACGTCCTTAAACGCTGGATTCACCACGCGCGCCTCCGTATTTAGAATGGGACGGCCAGCGGCTCCGGGGTGCCGACGGAGCTCTTCGCCGCCCAGAAACACGCCGCCGGGCCCCATTTCCGTCAGCCCCGCGAGGTTGTACAGCACCAGATGGGGGAGGGCTTCGGAGAGCGCTGTCACAGTCGAAGGTGGCATCGGGGCCGCACCGAACATCCCCACCCGCCAAGCGGAGAGATCCAATTGTTGCAACAGTGGCTCGCGAAGCATGAACTGGTACATCGTCGGCACTCCGAAAAACGCGGTAATCCGGTGTGACGCCAACATTTTCAGTACCTTGGTCGGGTGAAATTCTCGCAGCACCACATGAGTAGCGGCCATATACGTGCCACCCATCAAGAACAGGTCCAGTTCTGCAGAGTGATACAGTGGGGCCACATGAAGTAGACTGTCCCCTTCTCGCAAGCCGACGCCGATGGAAATATTCAATCCCGTCCAAATCACTCTGTGGTGGTCTAGCAGTACGCCCTTGGGACGGCCAGTGGTCCCAGAGGTGTAGAGGATCTGTGCATCGTCCTCCTCTCGAACGAGGACTTCGGGCGGTTCCGGATTTTCACACAGGAGCGCCGTGGACAGGTTCGGCCTATCGTCATGTGGAGACAGGCAAAAGCTTTGAACGTCGGTGGATTCGGTAGCCGACTGTACAACAGTGACAAGGCTCGGGTCGTACAGAATCAAACGCGCGCCGCTGTCCTCGAGTTGATAGGCCAATTCGGGCGCGGTCAGGCGGACATTGGTGGGAACCACAATCGTCCCCAGCTTCAGCAGGGCGTAGTAGGCGATGATGAAATGGTCACTGTTGGGCGACATCAAGGCCACCCGGTCGCCTTTGTGGACGCCGAGGCGGGCGATGGCGTGGGCGGCTCGGTTGACGGTCGCGTCTAAATCCGCATACGTGTACCGCTTGTCTTCAAACACCAATGCTGTCCTATCCGGTACCCGACGCGCATTGCGCTCGAGAATTTGACCAATGCTTGGCATACGTTGGCCTCCCTTTGGACTGCGTGGAGCGTCTTTCGGTCCGTCAGTGGTTGAAAGATATTACGGATTCACCTGTAGGTAGTCTCGGTATTGCTCTCGCAGACTTCGCTTCATAAACTTTCCTACCGAAGTCTTAGGAATCTCTTGAAGAAAAATGACGTCGTCCGGAAGCCACCACTTGGCGAATTTCCCTGCAATGAAGCTGAGGAGGTCCTGTTTGTCGACGGTCTGACCTTCCTTGAGCACGACAAAGGCCAGTGGACGTTCGTCCCACTTGGGATGCGGAACGCCCACCACGGCTGCCTCAAAGACTGCTGGGTGGGCCATCAGCGCGTTTTCCAGGTCCACGGAGGAAATCCACTCGCCACCGCTCTTGACCAGGTCCTTGGCCCGATCCACCAAGCGGACGAACCCTTCGCTGTCCACGGTGGCCACGTCACCCGTGTGCAGCCAGCCGTAGACAAACGTGTCCTTGGTGCGCTCGTCGTTGTGGTAGCCATCCGCAATCCAAGGTCCTCGCAGCAGCAGCTCACCCATTTGCTGACCATCCCAGGGGACGTCTTCGCGACCGTTGTGCAGGCGCATCTCAAGCCCTGGAACCAACAGGCCTTGGGTGGCCCGAATGGCTAAACGCTCATCTTCTGGTTGTGCCTGTTGATAGCTTTTGAGCCGGGAGAAGGTGGCCAGGGGGCTCGTTTCCGTCATGCCGTAGGCGTGGACAAACGGGATTCCGTGCTGTTCCTCATACGCCCGAATGAGCGCCGGCGGTGCAGAAGATCCACCGCACAATGCCATGCGCAGCGGTACTTTGCGCGGGTGTGCATCCAATTCCTTGAGCACGCCCAGCCAAACCGTGGGGACCCCAGCGGCAAAAGTCACGCCTTCCTCCGTCATGAGGTCGAGTAGAATGGCTGGCGTCGGCGCCGGTCCGGGCAGAACGATGTCGGCGCCGAACCACACGGCGGCAAATGGCAAGCCCCAGGCGTTGGCGTGGAACATTGGGACAATCGGGAGCACTGTGTCGTTCTCGGACAAACCGGCGGTATTGGCAAGCCCCAGCGCCATGCTGTGGAGGTAAATGCCCCGATGGGAGTAGGTGACCCCCTTGGGGTTGCCCGTGGTTGCCGAGGTGTAGCACATGCCCATGGGGGCGTTTTCGTCCAGGTCTGTTGGATAAACAAAGTCATGATTTGTGTCGGCGAGGAGTGCTTCATAACTGTAGGCTGGCTGCAGCGGACTCGCGGAGATATCCACCGTATCTTCCAGAATCACGTAAGCGCGGACGCTGCTCAGCTGGTCGCGGATGGGTTCGAGCAAAGGCAGCAACCCGGCATCCACCAGCAGAACCTTGTCCTCTGCGTGGTTGACGATGTACGCAATTTGATCCGGGGCCAGGCGGATGTTGATGGTGTGCAGCACGGCTCCCATGCATGGGATGGCGAAATAGGCTTCTAAATGTCGGTGGTCGTTCCAGGCAAACGTACCGACTTTGTCTCCAGGTTGCACGCCCAACTGCGCTAGGGCTGCGGATAGGCGGCGAGTACGGTCGCCAAACTCCGCATAGGTGTAGCGGAAAAGACCATCGCGTGTGCGGGATATGATGTGCTTTTTCGGATAGTAGGTTTGGGCGTATTCAAATAGGTGTCGTAGTAATAGCGGTGTGTTCATCATGGGACCATGCCTCCTCAGAAGAGCCGTTCAGGAAAACGCTTTCAAAAACTGTGGAAGATGGCGCTTGTCCATCTTGCCGATGCTTTTTTTGGTTAGCAATCATACCATAATTCTGAGTATTTCATCTATACTATATCCGAGGCCGGCTAGTAGGTCTACGGGTTCCAAGAAGCACGTAGGATGCAGCGAGAAGAACGACAGGAGGAGGGACCGCAGTGTTGCTCACAGGCGTCAAAGTGGTTGATTTCACCCCTTTGCTGCCGGGGCCATACGCCAGCTTGCGACTGGCTGACCTCGGTGCGGAAGTGGTCAAGGTGGAGCCGCCCGGAGGAGATCCGGCTCGTTACATAGGGCTCAACAGCGCGGGGGCCGGCGTTGTCTTTTTGGCAAACAACCGCAACAAGACCAGTGTTGTGTTGGATTTGAAAACGGCTTCCGGCCAATCCGAAGCGATGGCGTTGGTAGAGAGTGCGGATGTGGTTCTGGAAGGATTCCGCCCAGGCGTGGCGGATCGCCTCGGCATCGGGTATGAGGCCGTTCGTCGTGTGAATCCGCGGATTGTGTACTGTTCTCTCACCGGGTACGGGCAAATGAGTCCGCTGGCGGATATGGCCGGTCACGACCTGAACTACATGGCTACGAGCGGCATGTTAGCGCAGTTTCGCGATGCAGAGGGTCGACCGGTGGTTCCCAAGGTACAGTTGGCAGATCTCCTCGGTGGTGTGGTGGCGTCTGAAGCCATTCTCGCGGCGTTGCTGCATCGAGAGCGGACTGGGGAGGGGCGGTACCTCGATGTTGCCATGACCGACGCTCTGATGGGACTGCTCACGATGCACGCGCTCATTGACGCAGTGAATGGGTACCCATGGGGTGTTCAGGAACTAGGGGGCGGGCTGGTCTGTTACAACCTATACAGGACACGGGATGGACGGATGGTTTCCTTGGGGGCTCTTGAGCCGAAGTTTTGGGAGGCGTTCTGTGCAGGCGTCAAGCGTCCTGACTGGGTGCAAGCCCAGTTCACACCGGCGACTTTGGAGAATCCGGTGTTTCGCGAAGTCACGGACCTATTTGCACAGCGCAGCCTTGCGGAATGGACCCAGTTTGGACAGCAGGTGGACTGCTGCCTGCAACCGGTGTTGGAAGTGAATGAGGCTTTTGCCAGCGACTATGCAAAGGCCAGAGGCATGGTTTGGGACGCAGAGACGCCCACCTGGGGAACCCTCCGCCAAGTGCACACCCACGCTGGTGGAAGTCGGGAGCCCGGGCAGCGTCCGCGCTGCTCAGAACCTCCACGGTTGGACAGTCACCGCGAAGTGACAAAGTTGGATGTCACGCAAAGCTAAGTCCATGGTTGTGCTGTACCAAACGACCGGTTGGTTCGAGGATTGTCAACAGTGCTCTAGTATGGCTGACGAAAGACCCGGACTTGAATCCGGGCGTGCGGTGTTCGTCGGTTCCCTGTGAAAGCGGATTCTTGCTTTCGCCTGGGGGTTCCGGGCTAGAAAACACGTGGAGCACGCATGGAGGAGGTAGACACTTTGTTTGAAGCCGTGATTGTGGATGCAGTACGCACACCGATAGGCCGGCGCAATGGGGGTTTAGCTCTGGTGCACCCGGTGGACCTTTTGGCGGGTTTGCTTCGACAATTGCTGGACAGAAACTGTCTGGAACCAGCTCTGGTAGACGACGTCATTGTCGGATGTGTGGATCAGATTGGTGAACAGGCTGCCAACATCGCACGCAACGCCTGGCTTTCGGCGGGACTGCCAGAGTCGGTGCCGGCTGTGACCCTGGACCGACAGTGTGGATCCAGCCTGCAAGCACTGCACTTTGCTGCCCAGGGCGTCATGTCAGGAGCATACGACATTGCCATTGCAGCCGGTGTTGAGTCGATGACGCGGGTACCGATGTTGAGTACAGTCGGCGTGCACGGTTTTCCCATGACGCAGGCCATGCAGGAGCGGTACCGGATGGATCAGTGGAATCGGCACTTCTTCGACCAGGCTTTGGGTGCGGAAATGATTGCGAAGCAGTGGGGGTTGACCCGAGAAGAGCTGGACCGATTCGGACTGCGCAGTCACCGACTGGCTGCCGCGGCTCGAGAGCGGGGCAGCTTTTTGCGGGAAATTGTGCCGGTTCAGGTACCCGCGGCGGAGGGGGCACAGGAATTTCGGGTGTTTTCCCAGGACGAAGGCGTTCGGCCAGACACCAGTCTGGAAAAGATGGCTGGATTGGCGCCGGCCTTCCCTGACCTCGAGCTCATCACCGCGGGGAACGCCAGTCAGATTTCGGACGGCGCCAGTGGCGTATTAGTGATGCGCAGAGAGGTGGCGGACAGGCTCGGGTTGCGTGCGCGAGCTCGGTTTGTCTCCTTTGCCGTGGTCGGTGTGGATCCAGTGACCATGTTGACCGGGCCAATTCCTGCGACCCAAAAGGCCTTGGACAGGGCCGGTATGAAAGTCGAGGACATTGACTTGTTCGAGGTGAACGAGGCCTTCGCTTCGGTCGTACTGGCCTGGCAGAAGGAGATTGGCGCGTCTTTTGACAAGGTCAACGTACACGGCGGCGCCATTGCCTTGGGACATCCGCTTGGGGCGACGGGTACGCGTATTACGTCCACGCTGTTAGGCGCCTTGGAAGAGCGAGATGCCCGCTTTGGATTGATAGCCATTTGCGAAGGCGGCGGCATGGCCAATGCCACGATTCTCGAGCGAATTTCACAGTAAACACGAACGCTGATGGATGATCCCGCGATGGCCGTGTCAGCCGAACATGAAAAGAAACGGAGATAGAGGGAGCGAGAGGTATGGAACTGCAGAACAAAACGTTTGTCGTGACCGGTGGCGGATCCGGTTTGGGCGCCGCGACGGCTCGCGTGTTTGCTGAAGCTGGGGCCCACGTGGTTGTGTTTGACGTACAGGAAGAGGCAGGCCAGCGTGTAGCTGAGGAAATCGGAGGGCGATATGTACGCGTCGACGTGACGTCGGATGAGGATGTGAAACATGGCGTCGCCGAAGCGGCTGCCGCCTATGGTGGACTGCACGGAGCAGTGAACTGTGCGGGCATCGGGGTGGCGGCCAAGGTGCTCGGCAAGCAGGGCCCCCATTCGCTGGACGCCTTTTCCCGCGTGATCCAAGTGAACCTGATTGGCACCTTCAACGTGATTCGGTGGGTGGCAGCTGTCGCCGCCGAGGGGCAACCCAATGCGGACGGAGAACGTGGAGTCATTGTCAACACCGCCTCTGTGGCCGCTTTCGAGGGACAAATCGGGCAGGCTGCTTACTCGGCTTCCAAAGGTGGCGTCGTCGGCATGACGCTGCCCATCGCCAGGGAACTGGCGCAGTACGGCATCCGCGTGGTCGCCATTGCACCGGGCATTTTTGATACCCCCATGCTCGGACAGCTTCCGGAAGCGGTCCGCCAATCACTGGGTGCCCAGGTTCCGTTTCCTTCTCGACTGGGTCAACCGCGAGAATATGGGTTGTTGGCACGGCACATCGTGGAGAACCCCATGATCAACGGTGAGGTCATCCGCTTGGACGGGGCCATCCGGATGGCTCCGCGTTGACGACTCTGGAAGCGAGTATGTAGAGGAAAGGCTGCGATTCTGCCGGGGCCGACTCCATACGAGGGCCCCGGCCCGTGGTAAAGGAGAGGACCATGTTGCGACACTTGTACCTCACAGCGGAGCACGAGCTGTTCCGGCGTTCGCTGCGCCGATTTCTCGAGAAGGAAGCGAAACCCTTCTTTGAACAGTGGGAGCGAGAACGGAAGATCCCAAAAGCATTCTGGAGGAAAATGGGGGAGCAAGGATTTCTCTGTCCAATGGTTCCGGAGGAATACGGGGGCGCCGGCGTCGACTTCGGGTATTCGGTCGTGGTGAACGAGGAACTCGAGCGCATCGGTTCCGGTATGGTTGGCATCGGTCTACACAACGACATTGTGGTACCGTACTTGGTGAGCTACGGCAGTGAGGAACAGAAGCAACGGTGGTTACCGAAATGTGTGACAGGCGAAACCATCACCGCGATTGCTATGACGGAGCCAGGAGCTGGGTCGGACCTGGCTGGCGTCCGCACGACGGCCATCCGCGACGGAGACGCGTACATCTTGAACGGCCAAAAGACATTTATCACGAATGGCATCCAGGCGGGATTGGTCGTGGTTGTCTGCAAGACGGATCCGAACGCTCATCCTCCCCACAACGGGATGAGTCTGCTGGTGGTGGAGGAAGGGACGCCCGGGTTTACGCGTGGCCGCCAGTTGGAGAAAATCGGTCAACACAGCCAGGATACCGCAGAGTTATTTTTTGACGACTGCCGCGTTCCCGCGTCCAACCTACTGGGACAGGAAGGCATGGGATTCCATTATCTGATGGAAAAGCTGCAACAGGAGCGCTTGCTCGTGGCGATTGCAGCCCAGGTGGCCATGGAAGAATCACTTTGTATCACCAAGGACTATGTGCAACAGCGCAAAGCGTTTGGCCAACCCATCAGCAAGTTTCAGAACACCCGCTTCAAAATGGCGGAAATGGCGACACAGGTGGCCGTGAGCCGCGCCTTTCTCGACCAGTTGATTGCCCGACATATCGCCGGAGAGGACATTGTCACTGAGGTGTCCATGGCCAAGTGGTGGTCCACAGACGTGGCCAAGCACGTGATTGCTGAATGCTTGCAGTTGCACGGGGGCTACGGCTACATGGAAGAATACGAAATCGCCCGTCGGTACCGGGACATCGCAGTCATGTCCATCTATGCCGGCACGAACGAGATCATGAAAACCATCATCGCCAAGAACTTGGGCTTGTAGGGGAAATCATTGTGTACCAACCTCTACAGGCGGGTTTGCCGTGGAACCACCGGGGAGCGGACCTTAGTCCGCTCTTTCGTCGTGTGGTAGCGGGGGCAAGCCCTGACCTTGAAGGGAAGCGGAATTGCGCTGCGGATGGGGAACACCGTACCCATGGCCTGCACCTGCATTCGCACCGCCATTTCGAAATCTCGGCACGGTCTCGGATAATCGGAACACATCCAGCGCGTGTTCGAGCGCTTCCGGTGGAATGCCCAATTGGATGCCTGCCTCTTTCAACCCGATGTTCTGCGCGAGGGCGTGCTTGACGACCTTCGACGCTGTATCGTATCCGACTTCCGTGTTGAGGGCCGTTGCCAGTGACAACGTATGTTCGGCATACGCCTTGCACCGCTGTTCGTCTGCCCGAATTCCGTTCACACACTTGTCCGTGAAGACGTTCACAGCATTCGTGAGGATTTGGATTTCGTGCAGGAAATTGGCCGCCATGATGGGCATCATCACGTTCAGTTCGAGTTGTCCACCGCCTCCGGCCTGGGCCACTGTGGTATCGCACCCGATGACTTGATATGCCACCATGTTGAGCATCTCGGCCATGACAGGGTTGACCTTTCCGGGCATAATGGATGACCCCGGCTGCACCGCAGGCAGCTCAATTTCCGCGAGTCCAGTTCTGGGACCGGAAGACAACAGCCGTAGGTCATTGGCGATTCTCTGCAATGCCAGCGCCAAATTGCGCAGGGTCCCACTCACCCACACGACTTCGTCCGGGTTCTGGTTGAACGTAAATGGATTGTCCGCCGGTCGGAACGCTAGACCCGTGTACGCCGCAACGAACTCCACCGCCGTTTGCGAAAAGCCGGGCGGGGTGTTAATCCCCGTTCCTACAGCGTTGCCCCCGAAGCCAATCGACAGTAAGTTGCTTGCCGCAGCCTCCAACCACTTTCGGTGCCTGCGGATGTTCTCCGCGTACGCTGAAAATTCATCGCCAAGCCGCATCGGTACGGCGTCCTGGAGGTGCGTCCGGCCTGCCTTCACTACGTTTCGGAATTCGGCTCCTTTGGCTGATAACGCTTGCTCGAGCCGAGCGAGGGCAGGGTCCAGCTGATGTGCGAGCAGTTCCATGCCCGCGATGTTCATGGCGACGTGGATGGTGTCGTTGGTAGACTGAGACATGTTGACGTCGTCATTCGGGTGTACCAGGGTGGTGTCACCTAACGCGCCGCCCAGCCATTCGGCAGCTCTCGACGCAATCACTTCGTTCGCGTTCATGTTCTGGGAGGTCCCTGCACCAGCCTGATAGATGTCTACCACAAACCACTCATTCAATTTGCCAGCTATCACTTCTTCCGCTGCTGCACAAATGGCTTGTGCTTTACGGGGATCCATGACGCCCAGTTGTTCGTGTGCCTTGGCCGCCGCCCACTTCACAATACCCTGTGCGCGAATGAATGCGTGTGGCAACCGCAATCCGCTGATGGGGAAGTTGTCGACAGCGCGCGCGGTTTGCGCACCGAAGTATGCGTTTGCGGGTATTTGCAACTCGCCCAGCGAGTCTCGAACGATTCGGGTTGAGTTCATCATGAACGTCGCTTCCCTTCGATATCCGAGTTGTATGGCAACGTTTTCCTTACCTCTTCCAGTATAGCTCACGCAGGCTTGGGTATTCACCGAACGCAATCAGTTGAATACCCCATGGGGGTACTGTACAATAAGTCCAAGTCACCACCGGACATCGTGACGACCTGAATGAGAGGAGTTCATGTGATGCAGAGCCAAATCTATCGAGTCAAAGGGATGTCGTGCGCTCACTGCAAGCAGGCCGTAGAGAGCGCGCTCGAAGATGTTCCAGGCGTACGAAGCGCCTTGGCCAATGTCGAGACCGGTGAAGTTGTCGTCGAATCGGATACCCCGGTGGCTGTCGACGTCATTCGCGCAGCCATTGAAGAAGCCGGATATGAGTTCGTGGTCTAATCCATCCGAATGGGCATGAACGAGGCCATCGCGAGGACCTGCCAACTGCAGGTCCGTCTTTATGTATGCCGCGGATGGAGTTGGATAGATATTCCCGTGCGGATTCGGTAAGATGGACGTGGTAATTGCTACATCGATGACGCTGGACACGTCGAGTAGCACCAAGGAGGATACGCGAATGTTACTCGTTCATAGTGTNATTGGCATGGTCACCCTGATTGTCTCCGTGGCCTTGCTCATTTGGAACGGCTTTCGACTGGGGCGTGGCATCCAAGCGGCCAGTTACCGGATGGTGCTGGTGGGGTTGTTGGACTTGCAGGTATTGCTCGGCGTGATTACCTGGGTCATCCATCCACAACCGAGCCGATGGCTGCTCCACCCACTGTTTATGCTGATTGCCGTGGCACTGGGTCATACCATGCTCAAGGACCGCAGGTCGTCGCGAACCCAGTTTCTCGGCTACTTGCTGATTTTCGTACTTCTCATACTGGGTATCTCGGTGCCGTCGCACGTATAAGGCACACGACACAAACCAGACGGTACCAAGGGTTCCGCCAAACTGGGCAGACAAAATCGGCGTCTAATTGGAAACACATGTCATTTTCGCCAACGTGACCACTGCGTATGTGGGTTTTGGGAAAGACTAGGCTTGGTGGTTGAAGTCTCTGGTGAACTGAACGCCGTTTGGCGACTGGCAAGTTGAGTGAGTTTGACGCCGAGTTGCCCTTGCATAGACGTGTTTGGCGCGCGTAGGGCGCCCGTGAGAAAGGACTGGATTTCGGATTGGGTACACAAAGTGAACCGTGGTTCAAACCGTTGGCGGTTGCCATTCGCGCTGCCATCGAAGCGGGAGATTACTTCCGCTCCCGCATTGACAGCGTGGGGGAAGTGAAGACGAAGTCGTCTCCATCTGATTTAGTGACCGACGTGGATCCAGAGTGTGAACGTCGGATTCGCCAGCATATCGCCGAGGCGTTCCCGGAACACGACGTCCTCGGCGAAGAGACGACGGAGCCAGGCTCCGAGGCATCCGCGGAGGCAACCGCAAAAGCAGCCAACGCACAGCACTTGTGGATTGTCGATCCGCTCGACGGGACGACAAATTTCGTTCAAGGTCTTCCTCTGTCCGTCGTATCCATCGCCTATGCCGAGGCAGGCAAGCTCTGTGTCGGCGTCGTCTACGATCCGTACCGACAGGAATTGTTCTACGCTGTCCGCGGCATGGGCGCTTACCGCGTGTCTGCTTCCCAAGCGTCGGATTTTGCAAACGGGCAGTCAACGTCTTTGCCAGGCGAGAAGCTGCAGGTAGCCAACGAAAAGGAACTTCGCGCTTGTGTGGTGGCCACCGGCGTTCCGACACGAGGCGAAGCGCGTGCGTGGACAACCGAGGCGGCCTTCAAAATGGTCGGCAAGGTGAAGAGCTTCCGCGCTCTGGGGGCGGCTGCCCTGCAATTGGCCTACGTGGCAGCGGGACGGTTGGATGCGTTCTGGGAGTACGACTTAAATGCCTGGGACTTGGCAGCCGGTGTCCTTCTCATTTCAGAGGCAGGTGGTATTGTTCGGGAAATCGGCGGGAAACCGTACCACCTGGGCGTGCGCAACGTCGTGGCGGCCGGACGCGACGACGTGGTAGAGGGCATTGACGCCGCTGTACAAATTCCGGACGCGCTAAGGGGATGACCATCGAATGACGAATCAAACGGTTTCAGAAGTATCTCATCAACGTGCGCTTCAGCGCATTGAGGAAATCTCACAATTGGCGGTCTACCGCAACCGCCCGGTCGCTCTGTATACAGATCTGTACCAACTGACAATGATGTACGGCCATTATCAGGCCGGGCGCCATCGCCAGCGCGTGGTGTTCGACCTCTTTTATCGTAAGAACCCAAGTCAGAACGGATACGTCATCGCTGCAGGGCTAGAGCAGGTCGTTTGGTATTTGCACCACTTGCATTTCGATGACGCGCAGATTGAGTACCTCAAAAGCTTGAACATGTTTAGCGACGCATTCCTTGAGGAGTTGCGGTCGTTTCGCTTTACCGGCGACCTGTACGCCGTTCCGGAGGGCACCATTGTCTTCCCGCAGGAACCAATACTGCGGGTGGAGGGACCGTTGTTTGAAGTTCAGCTGATTGAGTCGGCGCTGTTATCGTTCGTCAATCACCAGAGTTTGATTGCCACGAAGACACAGCGAATTGTGGATGCGGCGAAGAGTGGGGGATCGCAAGGACCTGTCATAGAAATGGGATTGCGGCGGGCGCAGAATATGGATGCGGCGGTGTTTGGGGCTCGGGCGTCGTTCATCGGCGGCTGTATCGCCACGAGCAATGTCCTGGCAGGACAGTGTTTTGGGATTCCCGTGTCGGGAACGCAAGGGCACGCTTGGATTCAGAGCTTCCCGTCAGAACTGGACGCGTTCCGGGCATACTACCGTGCATTTCCGGACCACACCGTGTTGCTTGTGGACACCTACGACGTTTTGCGCAGTGGCGTTCCCAATGCCATTACCGTGGCGAAGGAAATGGAACAAGACGGGAAGCGACTGCAGGGTATTCGCATTGACAGTGGTGATCTCGCCTATCTCTCGAAACAGGCGCGAGCGATGCTTGACGATGCGGGATTGCATTACGTGAAGATTGTTGCGTCGTCAGATCTCGACGAGTGGACGATACGCGACCTGATTATGCAGAAGGCGAAAATTGACAGCTGGGGTGTCGGCACCAAGCTGATTACGAGCTACGACCACCCGTCGCTCGGCGGCGTCTACAAGCTCGCGGCGCAGGAAGCAAACGGCCGGTTGGAGCCGCGCATCAAGATATCCGAGAATGCAGAGAAGGTGACCAATCCGGGGAAGAAGAAAGTACTGCGCTTGCTGGTGGATGGGGTGGCATCGGCGGATCTGATTGCGCTTGACGACGAGCAATTCAACCCAGCGGAACCGCTGGAACTGTTTGATCCCGTCCACACGTACAAGCGCAAGGTGATTCAGAACTACGAGATTCAAGAACTGTTGGTGCCTGTGTTTGTGGGCGGTAAGCTGGTCTACGAATTGCCAACGCTCCAGGCGATTCGGGAGACGGTGGTGAAGGGACTATCGCAATTTTCGTCGGAAGTCTTGCGACACGTGAATCCGCATATCCACCACGTGGATCTTTCGCAAAAGTTATGGGATTTGAAGCAATACTTGTTACGTCAATGGCGCCCGCACGCGAAATACAATAAGTAAGAACGGAGGTGCACCAGGATGGAAGTCATCAAGATTGCACCGCGCGGATACTGTTACGGCGTGGTGGACGCCATGGTCCTCGCAAAGCAGGCGGCCGATGACAAATCGTTGCCGCGCCCAATATACATTTTGGGTATGATTGTGCACAACCAGCACGTGGTCGACGCGTTTCGGCGCGAGGGCATCATTACCCTGGATGGCGCCAACCGCCTGGAACTGCTGGAGCAGGTGAAGGAGGGGACGGTCATCTTCACGGCGCACGGCGTCTCTCCCGAAGTGAAGCGGTGCGCACGGGAGCGCGGTTTGCACGTGATTGATGCCACCTGTCCGGACGTGACGAAAACGCACGACTTGATCCGGGAAAAGGTTGCAGACGGTTACGATATCATTTACATTGGGCGGAAAGGTCACCCAGAACCGGAAGGTGCCATGGGGGTCGCGCCAGGTCACGTATTTCTGGTCGAAAATCTGGACGACATTGAAGCGTTGTCGATTGACAACGACAAGATTGCCGTGACCAACCAAACCACCATGAGTCAGTGGGATACCGCGCACCTCATGAACGCTGTCAAAGAGAAGTATCCGCAGGCCGAAATTCACAATGAAATCTGCATGGCGACACAGACCCGCCAGCAGGCAGTGGCAGACCAGGCGAAGGGGGCCGATTTGTGCATTGTCGTCGGTGACCCGCGCAGCAACAATTCCAATCGCCTGGCGCAAGTTGCTGAGGAAATCGCTGGCACAAAGGCGTACCGCGTTGCGGACGTGACTGAGATTCAACGCGAATGGCTAGTGGGTGTCAAGAAGGTGGCCGTCACGGCCGGTGCATCAACACCAACGCCCATCACCAAAGAGGTCATTGAGTACCTGGAACAGTACGAGGAGGATGATCCGACGACGTGGGAACCCGTGCGGACGGTCCGCGCCGATAGGCTTCTGCCGACAACTCGGAAGTCGTGACCCTCGCACCTGTGCCACAGACGCTTACGACAGTCATTGTCGGTGAGAAGACGCCGTTACTGTAGGGAGAGTTGGCTTTGCTCGTATTGTTACTGATTCTCTTACTCGTCATTGCGATTGTTTGCACGTGGCTGCGAAGAAAATACGTCAAGTGGTTGTTTACGTTGTTGGCCGTGTTGTTTTGGATTGCTTTCCTGGCGTTGCTTGGATTTGTGATTGGATACTCGGTGGGGCAACACGGGTTTCAGGTGCTCAAGGTTTGACTATAGTTCACATATGCGATTCTCGAATGGAACAGTAAGTCCCCCTGTCACTGTCATTGGCAGGGGGACTTACTTTTTTGCAACGGGAATCGGGAAACACACCAGGCGTTTTGCAAGTCACTAATGAGAGATTGGTTCAGCGCAATACATAGTGTTTCCGGCTGTAGGGAAACACAACATTTAAATGTGCTGAACCAATTCAGGTGGGAACTTGCAAAACGCAAGGGACATCGAAACGTGCTCAACCCATTCAAACAGAAATTTGCAAAACGAAAGCAACATCAAATGCTGCAAAATCTTCCGTTAAGCGCGTCACTGAGAATGCGTGTATAATAGACGGCGGATTGTTACCTTTTTTCTTGCTGTGAAGAAACGGAGGCTTAGTACATGGAGCAGTTGATGCGTTCGTTGTTCTTGTCGATGGCACAGAATCGCGCTGCAAACCGATGGGCGAAACGTTACGGATTGAGGCTGGGTGCACAGCGATTTGTGGCAGGCGAGACCATTGACGACGCCATTCGTGTTGTGCGTACGCTCAACCAGCAGGGTATGACAGTCACCCTGGACCACTTGGGCGAGTTCGTGAATGATGAATCTGAGGCAAACGAGGCCGCCGACTATTGCGTAAGGACGCTGGAGGCAATTCATGCGTCCGGTGTGGATGCGTCTCTCTCATTGAAAATGACGCAGACGGGACTCGATATCAGCCGCGAATTGTGCATGAGCAACATGCGGCGGATTCTCGATGTCGCCAAGAAGTATGGACTGCTTGTCACTATTGATATGGAAGACTTTTCGCATTGCCAAATCACGCTGGATATTTTGGACGAATTGCGTAAGGACTACGACAATGTTGGCACAGTCATCCAGGCCTACCTGTACCGCAGCCTTGAGGATGTACAGCGGCTGGGCGCTGAGGGCGTACATCTGCGCATTGTGAAAGGCGCCTATAAGGAACCTCCTGAAGTCGCGTTCCCTGACAAGGCGGATGTGGACGCCAACTACATTAAATTGATGGAAGCGCAATTGTTGAGCAAAGGATTTACGGCGATTGCCACGCACGACGAAAAGATGATTGAACACGCAAAATCGTTTATTGCAAAGCACAATATTCCGAAGGAAAAATACGAATTTCAGATGCTTTACGGTATTCGTACCAATTTGCAGCAGCAGTTGGTCAGAGAGGGGTATCCGATGCGCGTGTACGTCCCGTACGGAAATGATTGGTACGGCTACTTTATGCGACGTCTCGCGGAACGTCCAGCCAACGTTGGATTCGTATTGAAAGGAATGTTCAATTAAGGCAAGAAACACGCAATTTTTGCATCGTCATCATGCACGTGCCCCGAGGTGGCTTTGGGGCACGTTTTATATTTTATTCTGCCTCTGTTGTTCAATGACTCCGTGGTAGTAGGTGGTGAGCTGGGGATACGCTTCAAGCCCCTGGCGACCGGATTCCGTCAATGCGTAGACGCCCTTTTTCACGCGACGAAACCATCCGTACACGTTATTCGCAAGGATGGATTGGGTCTTGTCTCCGGTTCCAAGTGCGCGTAGCGCTTTTGGCGACAGTGGGCCATAAACCGCGAGACACGTTGCGATAAACAGGGCCTGTTCCCGGTATGCCGTGAGCAGCGGTTGGCGGGTGCTGCCGCCCGTGTTGTAATCCAGGGATCGGCCTGAGATTTCGCGGAGGATGGCCTGCACCTGTCTGGTTTGGCGACGGCGCACAAACGGACGGGGATGTTCCACGACTTGCACGCGGTCCTTTGGAGGTAGTGGGGACTCGAGGGTGACGAACATTAGACCCAATTCGAGTCGGCGGAGAAGGTGCCGAGTGTCTCTCCACTTGGATATTGCCACATTTTTGCGTGGTCTTGGTACGGCCACATAGACGGTGTCGGTCAATTTCTGCCGCTTGACGGCCTGGACGAGTACATCTACGTTCAAGCTTTTTTTCATTTCTATGATGAGCAAGTTGCCTTCGCGAACGGCTGCAATGTCGCAATGGTGCACTTCACTTCGGACGGTATACCCTTGTTCCTCTAGAAATGCGCGCAACGGTAAGTACATATCTGCTTCTCGAAACAAGCGGGTCATCAGGTCACGCGCCTTTCATTCGGAATGCCTCGGGACTATTGTATCGCATACGGATGGGCTCGAACGTATACCTGTGGAAAGTCCAACCAGAGACGGAAATGCACCGGATGTCGAATTGTGACGAAATATTTCTCCAAATTTATCTTGCTAAAAAGAAAATTGCTCTCATATAATGGGGGCGTACCCACCTACGTCTTCAGCAACTGTCTCCTGACCCTCACAACTCCACGATATCGCGCACCGAGAATTCGCAGTGATAGGGCCAAACACGGGGGTGTGATTCAGAAGATTCGGTATGTATTTCTGGAGGAGGGAGTTTATGCGCAATGCATGGCTCGTTGCAGGCGCCGCCGTGATGGCATCCGGAATTCCGTTCTTCGGTACCGTTGCCGAAGCAGGAACAGCGCAGGGGAGCCCACCCACGACTGCTGAGACAATGCACGCTCGGTATCCGGATCAGAATCCCGGAGCCAATCCGGATAATCCAGCGTCCTATCCGTTTCTGCCCCCCGGACAAGTCGTGCCCCATCTTGCAGGTCGGACCGCCAATCCGCAGCCGGTTGGACAAGACTTGGCACTGAATCGTCCCTACATCATTACCGCACAAATTCCGGACTCCTATTGGCACAACATGGAGCAGTCCAACTACCCGGATCAAGGGCAGCTGACGAACGGGAAGATGGCCACCCTTAACTTTAAAGATCCGCAGTGGGTGGGTTTGGCATACCAGTATGTCCACGACATCACCGTGGATCTCGGACAAGTCGAGAACATCAAAGGGTGTTCGCTCGACTTCTTGCAAGATCTCGGTGCGGGCATCGTGTTTCCGGACAGCGTGACCTACTACGTGTCGCAAGACGGAAAGAACTGGGCGCCCGTCGGCGCCGTGCCCTCTTCCCAAGGCGCTGGGGATTTCACACCGCAGACGCAAGCTTTTGAACGTTCCGGGATCAATGTCAACGCACGGTATGTCCGCGCCGAGTTTACCAACAAGATTTGGGGATTCATCGACCAGTTTGAAGTGTACGGCAACCCCACGCCAGATCCACGCGCCGAGACACCGCATGGTCATCCGACGGTGACGTGGCAAACGGGCTACTTGAGGGCCAGCAGCCCGGCGACCGGTGGCATCCATAACATGCTGCTCTGCTACACGGACGGGTATGGGCCACTCGGCACCTGGCAGGTCAGCGACTTCTTGCCGATGGTGGCCAACGAGGACGCATCGGGTCATGCCCGCGGCCCCATGTACGATGGATTCCTCTTCAGTAATTATAGCTTGAGCACGTCGGAGGACGCATGGAACAGTTGGCTTAAAGACCTGTTCTCACCGGGGGTTCAGTTGTCCGCGCTGGATCAGGCTGTGTCGCAGTACAAGGCGCAATTGAAAAAGGAGCAGAGCGCTCGTCTTCCAGGGCTGTGGCCGGACGGCAAAGTCAAGGTGGTCGTTACGATTCCGACCATCCAAGACACGAGCAATTTCGGACCTGTCGGGAACGACAGTTCGCTCGACCTGAATCCACAGGATGTAGGGCAGCAGAAGGCGCTTGAAAACAAACTGAAAGCCGTCCAGTGGTACATACAACAGACAATGCGCGACTTTCAGCAGGCAAAGTTTCAAAACCTCGAGCTGGCCGGTTTCTATTGGCAACCTGAATCGCTCAACGTCACAAAACCGGAGGACGCAGCGCTGGTCAAAGGGACGTCTGAGTTGGTTCACCAAGCTTGGATGCGGTTCTACTGGATCCCGTTCTACGGAGCGGTCGGGTTGACCGAATGGCGGAAGCTTGGCTTCGATGCTGTGATGGTCCAGCCCAACGTTTCGTTCAATTGGGATATGCCGCCCGGGCCCCGCTTCGAGTCCGTGGCGCAGTTCGCAAAGACGTACGGGACGGGGGTTGAGATAGAGGCGCACTGGGACGTGATGTCGAGTGACTCGAGCCTGGCCCAGACCGCGCAGAATCGCTACTTTGATTACTTCACGGCTGGTCATTTGCTCGGGTTCGAAGACAATGTGATGAACAGCTACTACGAGAATTCGAAAACGCTGGTCACGGCGTACGCTGACCAGACGCCCTTCTACCATCGGGTGTACGACGACACAAACCAATTTATTGACAGGTTGTGGGACGGTACACAGTACACCCAATGAGGTTCGGGAACAGTCAGGTCTATGGGATACGCACAGAGTTGAATGGAGAAAGGGGTATGTAACGTGAAGAGCAGATGGTTGAAAGCGGCATCCGTTGCGATGGTTGGATCCATCTCCACCTTCGGCCTCGTGGCCTGCGGGAACGGGGGTGGTGGCAATAACACGGGCAACAGCGGAGGAACCGTCGAGATTACGTTCTGGCATCCCTGGACGGCAGCGGACCAAGGCCCAATCAATGCTGTAGTCGACGAGTTTAACAAGACGCACAAAGATGTGCACGTCACGGCCATCGGAAACCAGAATAACCAGAAGCAGACCATCGCCTTAGCGGGCGGATCACCCCCGGATATCATCCTGACGGCATCCACCAACATCATTCCGTGGGCGGGTCAAGGGGCGATTGAACCGCTTGATTCGGACATAAAGCAGAGCAACTTCAGCACAGCCCAATTCATTCCAGGGTTGATGACGGACTTGGAGTACAACGGTCATACCTACGCGCTGCCTTACAGCGTGGGGATTGAGAGCGCACTCTTGTACAACAAGAAAGATTTCCAGGCTGCCGGCATCAAGAGTCCGCCCAAGACGCTCAACGAGCTGTACGCTGATGCGCAGAAGCTGACGAAGCGAGACAGCGCTGGGAACATCACGCAAATTGGGTTTATGCCCGATTTTCCGTGGTTCGACCCTGTGTTCTGGCCACTGGTTTTCGGCGGAAAGTTCTACGACCCAGCGGCCAAACAGGTCACACCGACGGATCCAGCGAACATCCAGGCGTTGGAGTACGAGCGCAAATTCTATCAACTGTATGGCGCCAACCAGATGAACAAGTTCAAATCCGGCTTCGGCAAGCTCGGCACGCCGAACGATCCGCTCGTGACCGGCCAGCTGGCGATGGAGATGGGGTGGGACTACACGGACGCACAGTACAGGGGCGATAATGGCCCCATCGGCGTGGCTCCGTTCCCGTATCCGGACGGCCATCCTGAACTCGCCGGCGCCGGCCTGATGGGTTCCGACGCGGTGTTCATCCCAGCAAAGTCCAAGCATAAGCAGGCTGCGTGGGAGTTTCTGCAGTGGATGGTGGGCGAGAAGCCGCAAATTCTGTTCTCCAAGGAAGGAAACTCCATCCCATCGGTCACGGCGGCGTTGACCGATCCATCGTTGGTCGATGATCCGAAGATGAAAGTGATGGATCCGTTCTTCAAAATGGCATCCAGTCATAATTTGGGTGCCTTCCCTGCAAGCACATACGCGGCGAAGTATGCCCAGGCACTGATTGACGAAGGGCAGAAGGTATTGCTTGGACAGGAAAGCGCGGCGGCTGCGATGGCGCAGGTCAAGCAGCAGATTCAACCGCTCGTCGGCCAAGGGAACTAGGTCGGCGATGTGCAACGCACACGGTATCTCGTCCTGCTGAACCAAGCCATCGGACTGTTGCAAATCGCTTAGGTATTTACCACCGCTCAGGCGTGTATCGGACCAGGCGAAATGGGGTGCCGCAGCAGCCCATTTCGCGGCGTTCTGCACGTCTGTGGGATGAGCATGGCGGCGGCGCCTTACAACGTCAGAAGGTTCTCGCGATACCGAAGGAGTGGCAGTATGAGCGCAAGCACAGTGAATGCGAACTTGTTGGGAATCCGCAGCCGGCGACGCAAGGCCTTGTTGGTTGGTTTGTTATTCGCGAGCCCCTGGATCCTAGGCTTTTTGATCTTTCAACTCTACCCCATTCTCATCTCGTTTTACTACAGCTTGACCGATTATCATTTGATGTCGGCTCCGCATTTTACGGGATTGAAGAATTACCAGGACCTGTTTCGGGATCCAAAGTTCTATCAGTCTCTGTACAATACCATCTACATCACCATTTTCGGCTTTGTGCCGCAGCTGGCGTTCTCGTTATTTATCGCGTTGTTGCTGAACATGAACGTAAAAGGGCAATCCATCTACCGTACCATCTTTTTCTTGCCGACCATTGTACCGCTCGTTGCCAGTTCCTTGCTGTGGATGTGGCTACTGAATGGTGAGCACGGGCTTGTGAACGAAATCTTGCGGAGTCTAGGGATGGGGCAACCGGCTTGGCTGGCTGATCCCAACTGGACGAAACCAGCCTTAATCTTGATGGGGTTCTGGGGAACCGGAATTGGTACGGTGATGTACCTTGCGGCACTACAGGACGTGCCGCGCGAGTACTACGAGGCGGCGGCAATTGACGGGGCCGGACCGTGGCAGCGGTTCTGGAAAATTACGTTCCCTTCGATTTCGCCGATGACGCTCTTTCAATTGATTACAGGGTTGATTGGTTCGTTCCAATATTTCACGCAAGCGTACGTATTTGCGAACGATCCGAACAACATCGGTGGACCCGGCGGCTCGATGTTGTTCTATGCCACTTATCTCTACCAGCAAGCGTTTTCGTTCCTCGACATGGGGTACGCTTCAGCAATGGCGTGGGTGCTCTTCGTCATTGTCCTGGTCCTCACGATTCTGGTGTTTCGCACTTCCGCGAGATGGGTGTACTACGGAGGCGAAAAGTGATGAATCCACAGCTTGCAGATCTGTTCGAGGCCCAACCAGCAAACCCCCCAATGCGTTGGAGCGTTGTGTTCCGGAGGCGCATTCTCCCACACGTGCCACTTGTCCTGGTAGGAATCCTGTTCCTGATGCCGTTCGCCTGGTTGGTCGTGACGTCTGTGGAGACGGACCAGGAGATTTTTTCTTCGCACCCTGTCTTTTTCCCACACGTGTTGCAGTGGTCCAATTATGCGCAGGCCGTTCAGGATTTTCCCTTTCTGCAATACACGTACAATACCTTGTATATCGCGTTTTTCTCCATCATTGGACAGGTCATCTCTTGCCCGCTGGTCGCCTATTCTTTTTCCCGTTTGCGCTATCCGGGCCGCACGTTCTTGTTCTTTCTCATGATGTCGACCATGATTCTGCCGTCCCAGGTGACGATGGTCCCGGTATACGTCATGTGGAACAAGATGGGCTTAATCAACACGTTTTGGCCGCTCATCATTCCGCATTTTTTCGGTTCCGCGATGTACATCTTCCTGCTCCGGCAGTTCTTCATGTCCATTCCATTTGAATTGTCGGAGGCGGCCAAGATTGACGGTGCCTCAGAGTTTCGCATCTTTACTCAAATTATGATCCCTCTGGCAAAGCCGGCCATGTATACGGTGATCCTGTTTCAGTTCCTGGCGAGTTGGAGCGATTTCATGGGTCCGTTGATTTATCTGAACGATCCGACCAAGTGGACGCTCTCCATTGGACTGCAGTCGTTCATCGGGGATCACAGCGTCCAATGGGGACTGCTGATGGCAGCCTCCACGTTATTCACCTTGCCCATCATTGTGCTGTACTTCTTTGTACAGAGAAGGTTCATCCAGGGGATCACGCTGACCGGCATCAAGTAAGGGAGCCGAAGGAACCTGCCCAATCGGTAGGGAAAGGGGCAGATCAGATGGAAGCGACGGAGATCCGGCAGGCGCGGACATGGGCTGAACGGGAATCGTGTCTCATGTTTTGGAGCAGCGTGTTTCCGGAAGATGCTTCGTATTTTGCTGAGCGGTTGGCTGCCGAGGCGGACTGCGGTCTTGAGACGACCTGGCTGGCGTTGGTGGACGGGCAGATGGTGTCGGCCGCTCAGGTGTTTCCGTATTGGGCACGGCTCGGCAAGGCGAGCGTGCGAATGGGCGGCATCGGCAATGTGGCGACCAGGCCCGACTACCGCGGCCGCGGTCTGGCACGAGCCATCTTGAACGCCCAGATCCATTGGATGTCTGAGAACGGTTTCGCGGTTTCCGCCTTGTACACCGGGATTCCGGATTTCTATGAGGCGCTTGGTTGGCGCATCGCGCCCCGCGAGATGCTGGTCGTGGAAGGACCGGCGTTGGCGACGTTGGCCGCGGAACCATCGGCGCCGTACGAGGTGAACCCATATCGGGCATCGGACGCGGAGGAGGTCTGCCGCCTCTACGAGGCGTTCAACGCAGGCCGTCCCGGGTCCCGCATCCGTGAACTTCCCTACGCACAGGCCAGTTTTGACCGGACCGTGCGGCGGGGGACGTTTTTGCTCGCCCGGCGCAACGGGCGGTTGGCTGGCTATGTACGCGCCGTGCCCGGTCCGGAGAAGACGGTACGGGTCTGTGAGTTGTGCTATGCGGAGGGAGAGGAGTCGGCGGCGCCCTGCTTGGTGCAGCAGCTTGCGCGCCGGTCGGAGGGGCTGGAGCGCCTGGAAATCGGTGTGCCGGCTGACCACCACCTGTGGGCCTGGGTTTCACGTGGGATGGCAGCCGTCAAGCCGATGAACGATGTGATGTGTCGCATTGTCGACCCAGTGCGGCTCATGGCGGCCTGGCGGGAATCGGGGTTCGGCGACACGGTGACGGATTCCTCGGATGATACGGCAGCGTTGGCGGCGTTGTTGCTGGCGGGCGCGCGGCCCAGCCATGGGTGTGCTGCTGGCGGCGCCCTCCGTATGGCTGAGCTTCGGGCTATCAGTGCCTGCCCGCCCATGTTGTGGGAGAGTGATGCGTATTGAAGATGACGGCCATTGAAGCGTTTCCGGTTCGACTGCCGCTGCGCCGGCCGTTCGCGACTTCTGGTGGCGTGGTGGGCGACATGGCGTCCGGCGCTCCGCACGTGTATGTCCGAGTTACGGCGAGCGACGGCAGTGTCGGCTGGGGAGAAGCGCGGCCGAGCCCGCGCTGGAGCTACGAGACGCTGGAATCCGTGGTGACCACGATTCGCCGCTATATCGCCCCCGCGTTGCTCGGTCAATCCGTCCTCTCCAGCACGGAAATCCTGCGCGCCATGGACGCGGAGATTGCGCCCGGTCCCGGCGGTGGGCAACCGATTGCAAAAGCGGCCATCGATACGGCGGTACACGACCTTCTCGCGCGGCGCCAGCGTGTGCCCTTGTGTGCGCTGTGGGGGACGGCACCGCGAGCGGCCATCCGTTTGTCTTACCTCATCAGCACCAAGGATGCGGCGGATGCGGAAGCGATGGCGAAAGCCGCCAGGGAAGCTGGATATCAGGGCATTGACTTGAAAATCGGGTTTGGCTTGCAGGTGGACGAAGCTTTGTTGGAAGCCGTGGCCCCGTACGCGAAAGACCTGTTCTTCCGCGTCGACGCCAACCAGGCATACACACTGCCCGAGGCCATCGCGATGGCCCGGCGGATGGGCCGCCTTGGTGTCAGCGTGTTCGAACAACCGCTGGCCGCACTGGACTGGCTCGGCCATGCCGAACTGCGGCGCAAGGTGGACGTCCCTGTGGCTTTGGACGAGGGTATTTGGGACGCGATGATGCTGTTGCAAGCGATTCGTCTGGAGGCGTGCGACGCAGTGGTTGTGAAGTTGACAAAAATGGGCGGCCTCGCGCGCGCCAGGCTGTGCGGCGAACTGGCCCGGGAGGCCGGGCTTGGCTTGCTGGGCGGCGGATTGACCGAATCTAGCCTGGGCCTCGTTGCCAGCGCACACTTGTTTCACGCGCTGGGGATAGAAGACCCGGTGGATCTCAACGGCCCGTTCTTCCTCGCAGATGACCCAATTGACCGAAAGCCGATTGTGCTCGACGGGTCAGCGCAACTGCCGGAGGGCGAGGGACTTGGCTGCACGGTGGTGATGGAGCGGTTGCGGCGCTTTGCAGTGCCGCCGGAACCGATGTAACGAACTGGGATGGGAGGCAGACGGAATATGGCGAAGTTCCCGCGGGAGAGGGTTCGGTTCGGCATCGTGGGTTGCGGTGTGGTATCTCACTTGCATGCGGAAGCGCTTAAGGCGTGCCCGATGACGGAATTGGTCGCTGTCGCGGATGTCGACCGGGATCGGGCGGGGCGGTTTGCAGTGGAACACGGTGTGCCCCGCGTCTATACGGATTTCCGTGAGCTTTTGGCCGAGCGCAAGGTCGATGCGGTATGTGTGTGTACTCCGAGTGGCATGCACGGGGACATTGTACTGGCGGCAGCGGAAGCCCGAAAGCATGTGCTCTGCGAAAAACCGTTAGAAATCCGCGCGGAGCGGATGACCGCGATGATTGAGGCCTGTCGCCGGGCTGGGGTCAAGCTTGGCGCCGTCTACCAGCGGCGTGCCTTGCCGCTTGTCGAGCAAGTGAAACGCGCCATTGACCGCGGCGAACTCGGAAAGCTCGTGTTGTGTGACGCGTCACTCAAGTATTATCGCCATCAGTCGTACTACGACAGCGCTGGTTGGCGCGGCACCTGGGCGATGGACGGGGGTGGCGCCTTAATGAACCAGGGAGTCCACGGCGTCGACATGATTCAATGGCTGGCTGGCGGGGTCGTGTCCGTATTTGGGAAAGCATCGGCGCTTGCCCGCCGCATTGAGGTGGAGGACACGGCAGTGGCGGTCGTCCGCTACCGAAACGGGGCCCTCGGCGTCATTGAAGCGGCGACGACGGTATACCCAGAGCGTAACACTCGCTTCGAGATCCACGGTGAACGCGGGACCATTGTGTTTGACGACAGCGGGCTCCTCGAGTGGTGCGTACAGGGTAGCGAGGCTGCCCCTGGCACAGTCGATACGCCGTCCATCTCGGGGGTCGGTTCCTATGGTCACTATCGCTTCGTAGAAGACATGGCGCAGGCGATTGTGGAGGATAGACAACCGCTCGTGCCTGGTGAAGAGGCACGCAAAGCGGTGGACATCACTCTGGCCATCTACGAATCATCCCAGACGGGTCGTGAGGTCTTCCTGTAATCTGCGGACGCGGTCATTTCGTCTTCCGTGACCGCGTCCATCCAGTGACAGGGCGTCAATCGATGCTCCACAGGCCGCCGTGGAAACGCACCGTCCGCGTCCAGTCATCGAGCCACCGTTCGTCCCGGTGATCGCGAATGCGGAGCACGATACTGTTCCGACCGATGTCTAACCAACGAGACTGGGGCGTGTCGCCGAATGCGCAACCACCGCCGACGAACAGCGTGCCATCCTGGTACACGAGCTGGTCCTTGCGGTCCATACGGCAGTGGGTGTGTCCGCTCAGGAACAACACGCCCGGACGCTTGCTGAAGATGGAGCGCAGTTCGTCAGACTGCATGCAGGTGTTGGTAGAGTCGGCGACCGTATCGTTAACGGGTTGGTGGAACCAGACCAGGACGGGGCCAGGCGGTGCGTTGAGGAGCCGCTGCTCAAGCCAATGCAGCGTGGCCGGGTGGAGCACGCCGGCGTCCTTCCAATCCGGTCGGTAACCGTCGGTCGATAGGAACACGAGCGACAGCCCGAAACGGCGCACTTCAAAGTGGATGTTGGGCATGCCGGTATGGTGCAGGAATCGCTGTTGCGCAAGGTCATCACTGAAATCGGCATCCTCGTAGAATCCATAGTATTCATGGTTGCCCATCGTGAAATAGTGTTTCGGCCGGCCACAGTGGCGGCGAATGGCGCTCATGGCCAAATCGTAGTCGCGATCCTTCCCGTTGGTCAGGTCCCCGTTACAGACGAAGATGTCGGGGGACTGGCGCGCGGCGTCCTGCAGGGCGCGCTCCAAGTCCGGCACCCACTCCACAGGGGTGAGCGTCTGCTGCCAGGCCATAAAGTGCATGTCGGAGAACACGGCAATACGGCCGGACTGAGATGTCATGAACTGTACCATCCTTTCTCGTTCACATCGTCTTTCGGCCGAGAGACGGCCGTCTGGCCGGAACGGTGTGGAGCTTTGAACTGCCGGACCGGCGTCCTTATAAAAAATTATTCCACCATACCAAACAAAAAGAAAGGATATTTCTTATTTTCTGACGAATAGTCTAGAGCAAGGTAGGTGTGTCAACGGTGACTGAAAGGATTTGAACGCCAAAACATGTCTGGTGGGAGTCTATGAACAAACGGTCGGTATTGGAACGCATCCGAGGCGGGCTCATTGTATCATGCCAGGCGGTGGAGGGAGAACCCCTTCATGGTGCAGACACGATGACGAAGATGGCGCTGGCAGCGAAGATGGGGGGCGCTGTCGGCATTCGGGCGAATGGCGCTGAGGACATTCGCCGAATCAAAGCATGCACCGAACTGCCAGTGATTGGAATTGTCAAGCGCGTCTACGAAGACTCGGAGGTCTATATCACCTCCACCTTGCGCGAAGTCGAAGAGGTGGTGGAGGCTGGTGCCGACATCGTGGCGGTGGACGCGACGATGCGGAGACGACCCGGCAATCTGTCCACATCGGCGTTTCTGGAGCGGGTCAAGCGCGAGTTCCCGGACATCGTCCTCATGGCGGATATCTCCACCCTTGAAGAAGGCATTATGGCGGAACAGTCCGGAGCGGATGTCGTGGCTTCCACCATGGCCGGATACACCGCCTACAGCCGCCCATCTGCGGGGCCAGACCTGGCGCTGGTGGCCAACCTTGTGAACACGCTTACGGTCTCGGTGGTCGCGGAGGGCCGTATCCGGCGCCCAGAGGAGGCGAAAGCCTGTATCGAGCTGGGGTGCTGGGCCGTCGTCGTCGGCTCCGCTATCACGCGGCCACAGGACATTACGCGGGATTTTGTGGAAGAGATTCGGAAAGCGATATCTCGATGAATCGGAATTTTCAGGAGGGACCATGCATGACTGTAAGAGTTGGCGTCATCGGAACGGGATCGATTTCCCGCGTTGGGCACTTGCCGCACTATCGAAATCATCCAGAGGTGGAGTTGGTCGCGGTGGCCGATGTGGATCCAACACGCGCCGAAAAGGTGGCGGCAGAATTCGGGGCGGCCCGCTGGTATGCAAACCCCACGGACATGTTTGATTCGGAGCGGCTCGACGCCGTCAGCATCTGCACGGCCAACAATAGCCACGTGCCGCTGGCGCTCATGGCGTTTGAACACGGCGCCGATGTGCTTGTGGAGAAGCCACTGGCGACGGACCTGGCAGCGGCGCGCCAACTGGCGGACGCGGCAACGAAGCACGGGCGCATTTGCATGGTGGGCATGACGCACCGATTCCGCAACGATGCGCAGGCGTTAAAGCGGTTTGTTGAAGCTGGCGATCTCGGTGACCTCTACGCCGCGCGGGCACAAATTCTGCGCCGTCGCGGTACGCCCGCAGGTTGGTTCACCAACCGCGCTGTATCAGGCGGTGGGCCGCTGATGGACATCGGTGTCCACGTGCTCGATTTGGCATGGTGGCTGGCGGGCATGCCGGTGCCAGAGACAGTCTCTGGCCACCTCGTGACAGGTATCGGCCGCTACAACACGGTTATGTCGTCGCGGTGGCGCTCTTCGGACGCGGCCAACCAGGACAATGGCGTGTTCGACGTGGAGGATTACGCGAGCGCCTACATACGATTCAAAAACGGCCTTGTCCTTCAATTGGAAGTCAGCTGGGCGTTGAACGGGCCCCAGGATGACAACCTGAAGGTCGACTTGTATGGAACAAAGGGCGGTGTGTCGCTGGATCCGCTCACCTATTACTCGGAGAGAAACGACATCTTCCTGGACTCCAGTCCGTCCATTGAACGGAACGATCCATATGAGGCAGAGATCCATCACTTCGTGGAGGCCGTGAAGACCCGTACGCAGCCCCTCATCCCCGTGGAACAAGGCGTCTCCATTGTGGAAATGTTGACTGCCATTGTTGCGAGTGCAGAGCGAAGGCGCGAAGTCGTACTCGGTTGACGCGTTGGCGCGTGACAGAAGGACTTCAAATACCAGGAAAAGCCCATGGTGAATCTCTGTCTATGCATATTGGGGGAGTTTGTGTGAAGAAGATTGCGTTTGCAGTATCGACTTTATCATCTTGCCTTGTACTCAGTTGCTCTAACGTTGTATTTGCTGATACAAGTCAAGAAGATATCAATTTAGCCTTAAATAAACCATATACAGTATCCGCTCCCATACCCGATCCATTGCTATCTGCGGATGAACAAAGCTGGTTTCCGGACACAGGGGGAAAATTGACAGACGGAAAGTTTCTGAATCCAAAACTTGCTCCATCGACAAACGATCAAGGTTGGGTGGGATTTGTCGATCAAGATGATCGCAGCATTGTGATTGACCTCGGGCAAACAGACACTGTACACGCATTGACTGCGGATTTTTTAAACGACCCAGGAGACTACGTTCATGCGCCTGAAAAGGTAATCTTCTCCGTATCATTGGATAGAATACATTGGCAAAGTCTTCAAGGCGTGAATTCTCCTATAACGCTCGCTGACCAATCCCTTCGCAACGTGACCTTTGTGAAAAACGGCGTGAATCTCCAAGCTCGTTACGTGCGTGTACAATTCCCGGTGGATACATATGTACTCTCCGATCAAATTCAAGTGCTTGGAGTGAGGGGGATTGTGGCCGGAGCAAAAGTCCCCCGGGAGACACCCAATCAAATCCAGCCAAGTCTAGGATATGCTAAGGTTAGCCAAACAGGTGGAGCGAACCAAATTCTGCTTTGTAACATGTGGCTCTCGGAAAAGTATGATCAAAGGATTTACCCGTGGGATGTTACTGAGCAACAATGGCTGCCCATGATCACATATATGGATGGTAAAGGCCATATTCGTGACTGGATGTTTAAGACGGTCTTGGCGATGCCTAATGTAGATCAGCCCAGCGCTACCCAACAAGACTGGACCAACTGGCTTGATGATATCTTCCATAATGGGGGTTCGCCGAGCGCAACAACACCAACTCAATTGAACGCTCTCAACCAAGCTGTCGGTCATGCGAAAGCCGCATTACACGACCCGAATTACCAAGAAAAAGTCATCATCTCAATACCGTATCCTGACCCTTCGGTGACGAATTGGGGATCCATGAGCGGACGGCAACTAGATTTCAGTCATGCAGTAGATCGGCAAAAAGCAGTTGCATGGTATCTACATCAAGTGGAGCAGTTGTGGAACAGTGCGCATTACAACAACCTAAAACTTGTCGGCTTCTATTGGTTTAACGAAGGTGTAGATGTTCACCAACCCGGTGAGGTTCAATTACTGCAGCATACGTCTCGCTTGATTCATGCGAATCATCTGCACTTTTATTGGATTCCTTATTTTGAAGCACCAGGTTACAAAATTTGGCGGACACTTGGCTTTGACGTCGCCATCATGCAACCGAATTATGCCTTCTACGATGCACCGGTAAATCGGTTAACAGAGACCGCAGAACTGGCAAAACATTATCAACTTGGTGTGGAAATGGAGTTTCCGTTCCAAGACTTTAATCCTGGAGCTACGAAGGGAACAAACACGTACCTGCAGTATCAGGATGCGGCACTAGCCTACCATTTCAATCAAAATGTGCCATTAGCCTGGTATCAAAATACACAAGGGGTTTTAACAGACTACCAACAGAACCGTGTTTTGTACGACCTCATCTACGAGTTCCTGAAAGGTACGTATGTACCGCAGAAATACGTACCAAGCGGCAACTCATATACATTGGTGCCTGATGACAGTCCGAATTTACCACCATTTACATGGCCTCAGATTCCCGCTGGTTTAAGTTGCTATTAATCAAACGTACCGATAAATAACCGGACGGGTTCTGGTGCAAAATCTCATGGGGCGGTGAAAGAAATTCCCCTTACACCACCTTAGGGGGATTTAACTTCGTACGTACATGTACAGTGAAACGAAGTATAATATTTTCAAACGCAATAATCCGATAATTCATATAAATCACACGGATTCAAATCGACCATTTAGGGCAAATCGAGCGATTGGATTGGGGGTGAAGGTAGGAACAAGGTATTTTCTCCCTTGTATTACGAATGTGAAGCACGGTTGACTTTCTCTGTAGAAGTTTCCATTTTGCCATGAGTATTTTTATAGGAGCTGAAGCAGAATGGGTCAAGATTTAAAGGTACCTCGCCTTTCCGCCATGATGTTTTTGGAGTACTTTGTATGGGGAGCTTGGTATGCTACCGCAGGTTTGGCGATGACCAAGTACGGTCTGTCCTCCATTATTGGATTAACGTATTCACTGGCGGCTGTTTCCGCCATTATCGCTCCATTTTTTCTTGGCATGGTTGCCGACCGCTTTTTCTCTTCTGAAAAAGTCCTGGGCGTTCTTCATATCATCGGTGGTACCCTCCTGTTTATCATCCCATCGCAAATGAAGTCTGCCAACAGCAGTCTATTTCTCCTCGTTATTTTCTTATACATGCTTTGCTTTATGCCCACACTGGCATTAACGAATAACGTCGCCTTTCATCACGTTGAAGACAGCGCTAGACATTTTCCCATCATTCGTGTGTTTGGGACCATTGGATGGATTGCTGCGGGTATAGGAATCGGACAGCTGGGATTTTCGGACAGGGCAATCATCTTTACGATTTCAGCTGTCGCTTCTGTTCTGCTAGGCATTTATAGTTTTGCTTTGCCTCATACACCTGCGCCGGCTAAGGGGAAACCACTGTCGATGAGAGATTTGCTATGTCTGGATGCGTTGAAATTGTTTGGAAAATGGAATTTCGCGGTGTTCATGATCTGCTCATTACTGATCTGCATTCCGCTGGCTGCATATTATTCGTTCACGTCACCATTTCTTGGAGCCATCGGATTCAAGAATGTGGGAACCATTATGACCATCGGACAAATGCTCGAGGTCATCTTTATGTTGCTTATTCCGTTTCTCTTTGTTCGGTTAGGAGTCAAGTATGTGTTGCTCGTAGGGATGTTCGCCTGGGCCGTTCGGTATGGGTTGTTCGCAATCGGTGCACCCACAGGGATCATGCCTCTCATTTTTATCGGTATTGCCATTCATGGAGTCTGCTACGATTTCTTCATGGTAACCGGCTCCATCTATGCGGAAAAGCAGGCCGGTGACAAGGTAAAAGCGCAAGCTCAGAGTCTGTTCATCCTATTCACTCAAGGCATTGGCATGTTCGTCGGCTCGTTGATTGCGGGTGATATCTTCAACTCTACTGTGACGGCGACAGGAATCAAGGCACTTCAACAGTGGCAAATCTTCTGGTTGATTCCAGCCGGCATTGCCACAGTGATTGCTGTCATCTTCCTCTCGGCGTTTAGAAACAATCATGAAAAAGCCGCAGAAGTGGGGGCTTCGAGTATGAATCTCAATACAAACTAAGATGATGTTTTCAGTGAACGCCGTACGGTGTAGTCCCATAGCTTACATAGAAGAGGCACTGCCCCGTTCAACGTAGTCTGAAAATTCATCGATATAAATATAAATGATGGTTGGAAAGGATATTTTTCCGTTTCGCGAAAGCCTGCACGATTTGCAAGAGTGGACATCGGGAGGTTCATGCCATGATGAAACTTGCGGTTCTTAGTTTTTGGCACGTCCATGCGAAGGAATACGCAGACCAAGCCGAACAACACCCGGATACGGAAATTGTGGCGATTTGGGATGAGGATCCAAAGCGGGGTGAAGCCGAGGCGGCGAAACGTGGGGCGCGGTTTTTCGCCAATCTCGATGACCTTCTGGCACAACCGGACATCGACGGCGTCATTGTGACCACGCCGACAACAGATCACCACGACGTCATTGTGCGGGCAGCGCGGGCCGGCAAACACATTTTTACGGAAAAAGTCCTTGCGCCGACGCTGGCCGAGTGCAACCAAATTCTCGCGGCAGTTGCTGAAGCCGGGGTCAAATTGATGGTTTCTCTGCCCAGGCTCAATACGGGATCCACACAAGCGATTCAAGAGATCCTCGCTCAGGGGTTACTGGGGCAATTGACGCTAGTCCGAGTTCGGTTGTCTCACAATGGAGCCATCCCGAGTGATGGCGCTGCAAGTGGTTGGTTGCCTGAACACTTTTACAATTTGGCTCAGTGTGGTGGAGGGGCGCTGATAGACCTCGGCTGTCATCCCATGTATTTGGCCCGTCTCTTCGCCGGATTACCTGAGAGTGTGTCGGCCAATTATGGCTATGTCACCGATAGACAAGTGGAGGACAATGCCGTCGCCATCCTGCGGTATCGGAATGGAGCCATCGGCGTCGTCGAGGCGGGATTTGTAAACCCGCACTCTCCGTTTTCTATTGAGATTCACGGAACGCATGGAAGTTTATTTTACGGCACCCCAGAAAACAAGTTGTGGGTTCGCAGTTCAATGCAACGTACGTCTGACGCGAACTGGGTGGCGTTAGAGCAATTCCCTCCCGACAAGCCGTCTGCTTTCGAGCAGTGGATTACACACATTCAACGAGGTACGACGGCTGCTGAGAACATTGAAATGGCTGTAGATTTGACCCGGTTGATGGAAGCGTCGAATCGATCCGTCATGGAACACAAGCCCATTTATCTGAGCGATTTGCAAAATTCCTGAGTGGTTCAGCACGAAAGAAGACATACCGTGAGAGGGATATTGACATGGCGAGATTGCGCGTAGGCGTCGTCGGAACAGGCGGGATTGCACGCAACAGACACATTCCAGGTTACGTAAAACTGCAGGACGAGGTCGATCTCGTCGCGATTTGTGATGTGTCCAAGGACGTGGTCACTCGTACAGCGTCCGAGTTCGGCATAGAGAAAGCTTATACGGATTATCGAGAAATGTTTGATTGTGAAAAGTTGGATGCCATCAGTGTCTGTACGCCCAACAGTTTCCATGCGCCTATTTCCATTGCAGCGCTGGAAAGGGGCATCCATGTTCTTTGTGAGAAGCCGCTGGCGCTGTGCCCAGAAGAAGCCAAAAACATGATCCGGGCCGCAGAGCAAGCAGGTAAGACGCTGATGACAGGGTTTCACTACCGCTTTCAAGCCGAGGCACAGGCGGCCAAGCGCGTGATTGAATCGGGAGAACTTGGCGACATCTACATGGTGCGCGTGCAAGCGATTCGTCGACGGGGGATACCAGGTTGGGGCGTCTTCACCAACCGCAGCTTGCAAGGCGGTGGCGCGATGATTGACTTTGGTGTGCACCTGCTGGATTTGGCGTTGTGGCTCGCTGGAAATCCCAAGGTCGTGGAAGTGACCGGTGTGATTTCGGCACACTTGGGAACCCAGCCAAACGTCAATCCGTGGGGACCTTGGGATCATGAACACTTTGAAGTCGAAGACCACGCCGCTGCCTTCATTCGCTGTGAGCATGGAATGGCGATGCAGTTTGAAGCGTCCTGGGCACTGAATGTTGCTCAATCCGTTGAAAATGTGTCCTTTTCGGGCACACATGCAGGCCTCGACGTATTTCCCTTTCAGTTAAACAAGGCTGCGCACGGCATGTTATTGAACACAAAACCCGCGTGGATGCCTGGTGAGCAAGACAATGTGGGCGACTTGGAGATTGCGGAGTTCGTCCATTCGATTTTGGAAGAACGTACACCACTCGTGACCGTTCAACAAGCTTTGCAAGTGACCGAAATTGTAGACGCGATGTATCGCAGTGCAGAGCGGCGCGCCTCGATTCAGCTCGCCTGAGTATTTTTTCACCATCGCCAGATGGGCTCCGGCGCTGTGGTGACTTCCAATTCTTTGGCTTCTGCCGCAATGCGGAGGCAGGTCGGAGTCGACCACATGGCATTCGAAGAAAGGAGGATGGCGGTGAAAATTAAGGTTGGAATCATTGGGACTGGATTTGTTGGACCTGCACACATTGAAGCAGTGGAACGGACGGGGTGTGCGGAGGTGGTCGCAGTGGCCGGTTCGAATGTGGAAGCGGCTCAGCGAACGGCCAGGCAGTACGGTATCGCCAGAGCGTACGGTGATTATCGCGAGATGCTCCAGGATCCTGAGATCCAGTGCATCCACAACTGTACCCCGAACCACCTGCACTTTTCCATCAATCGCGACATCATTCTGGCCGGCAAACACGTGTTATCGGAAAAGCCCCTCGGCACAAGCCGAGCGGAGACCGAGGAACTGGTGAGGATTGCGGAGGAGGCCGGCGTGGTGAACGGGGTCTGCTTCAACTACCGGCACTACGCGATGGTGCAGCACCTCAGAGCCATGATTGCAGACGGACGGCTGGGGACGATTCGACTCATCCGGGGTCATTATCTGCAGGATTGGTTGTCGAAAGATTCGGACTACAACTGGCGCGTTCACCCGCAGCTGGGCGGTAGGTCTCGGGCGGTGGCGGACATCGGATCGCACTGGATGGACACGGTGCAGTTTGTCACCGGACAGCGTATCACTGAGGTCTTTGCAGACCTCGCCACGTTGCTGCCCACGCGTCGGCGGGCGAAGCAGCGCGCGGCGACGTTTGCAGAGACTTCCGCCCCGGACTTTGAGGAGGTCGAGGTGCATACGGAGGACTATGCGACGCTCTTGTTGCGATTCGACGGCGGGGCGGTCGGTACGGTGACGGTCTCGCAGATCACGCCGGGGCGAAAGAACCATCTCGTCTGCGAAATTGACGGGAGCGACGCGTCAGCGATGTGGGATCAGGAGGCCTCGGAGCGTCTGTGGATTGGACACCGGGATGGTCCGAATGAAATCGTGATGGCGGATCCCGCCTTGATTGCGGCGTCCGCTCGTCCATTCCTGCACTATCCCGGCGGGCACAACCAGGGCTGGCCGGATGGCCTGAAAAACCTCATGCTCCGATTCTACGAGGCCGTCAGAGAAGGGGCTGCATCCACCGACACACAGTCCTGCGGTTTCGCGACATTTGCAGAGGGTCACCGGATGCAGTGCGTCATCGACGCGATGCTGGAAAGCCACGCGCGGCGCCAGTGGGTATCTGTCGCCTACGATGCGTGAGACAGGGGAGGAGGACCGATATGAAGCTCGGGGTATTCACGGTTTTGTTTCAGGATCACCCATTTGAAGAGATGCTCGACATTGTGAAGGCGCACGGTCTGGACGCGGTGGAAATTGGGACCGGCAATTATCCGGGCAGCGCCCATTGCCAGCCGGATGTGCTGTTGAACGACGCACAGGCGCGGAAGGCGTTCTCTGAGGCCCTCGCACAACGCAATCTGGTAGTCAGCGCTCTCAGCTGCCACGGTAACCCGCTGCACCCGGATGGGGACGTGGCGGAGAGGGCCCATCAGACGTGGCGACAGACGGTGCGACTCGCTGAACAGCTGGAAATCGATTGCATCAATGTTTTTTCAGGCTGTCCAGGCGACTGCGATGCGGCCCGCTTTCCGAACTGGGTGACATGCGCGTGGCCGCCGGAATACGCAGAGGTCCTGGAATGGCAATGGAACGAAAAGCTCATCCCGTATTGGCAGCGAGAAGCGGAATTCGCGCGGGAACATGGGGTGCGTCACATCGCCTTCGAAATGCATCCGGGGTTTCTGGTCTACAACCCGGAGACGCTGATCCGGTTGCGGGAAGCGGTCGGGCCGGAGATTGGGGCGAATTTCGATCCGAGTCACCTTGTGTGGCAGGGCATCGATCCATGCGAGGCCATCCGTTATTTAGCGCAGCACGACGCCATGTTCCACGTCCATGCGAAGGATGTGTACTTAGATCCGGCGAATGTCCGGGTCAATGGGGTGCTTGACACAAAGTCGTACCGGCAGATCAACCGCCGTGCCTGGACGTTCCGGAGTGTTGGGTACGGACTGTCGGAACACAAGTGGCGCGAAATCGTCAGCGTCTTGCGGACGGTGGGGTATGACGGTGTCCTCAGCATCGAACACGAGGACGCACTGGCCTCTCCGATGGAAGGATTTCGAAAGGCGGTTGAACTGTTGCAGCGAGCGCTGTTGCGGGAATCTGTGGCGGACATGTGGTGGGCGTAACCGCAGAAGAAATAGAGCGAAGGGACGGCGAATCGATTGGCACGACTGGCGGTGCAACTCTACACCTTGCGAGACCGGCTGCAGCAGGATTTTCAGGGCACGTTGCGGGACGTGGCGAACATCGGCTTTGAAGGCGTCGAGTTTGCCGGATATGGCAGTCTGTCCCCAGAAGGGGTGCGAGACTGTGTCAAGGAACTCGGGTTGGTGCCGGTGGCCAGCCACGTACCGTTTCATCGGTTGCAGGACGAGCTCGACGCGGTGATTCGTGAAGCGCAGATCATCGGGATTGGGACCGTGGTTTGTCCGTTCATCCCTGAGTCTCTGCGCGCCAGCGAAGATCAATACCGCGAGCTTGCCCAGTTTTTCAACCGTGTTGGGCAGGCGTGCCGGGCGGCAGGGCTGACGTTTGCGTACCATAATCACGATTTCGAATTTCAGTTGTGGAGCGGACATACTGCGCTGGACCTTCTGTATGAATGCACGGATCCGGAACTGGTGCAGTTTGAGCTGGACGTCTACTGGGTAGAATTCGCCCGTCAGCACGCTGCGCGTTGCATCGCTCAGTACGCGTCTCGCTGCCGACTGCTGCATGTAAAGGACATGTCGGGTGACGAGGAGCGCTTTTTCGAGGCGGTGGGTCGAGGGATTCTGCCCTGGCCTCTCATTTTGGGCGAAGCGGATCGAGCCGGTGTCGAGTGGTACATCGTCGAACAGGATGTGTGCCGCCGGGACCCGCTGGAGAGTGTGCGTCTGAGTTATGAATACCTGACAGGCCTTTCGCATCCTGGGGTAGGGAATGAGGCGTAAGCGGTACACGCGGTTTGGGGGCGAGCCACCTCAACAGAAAGGGTGGTGTCGGAGTCTTGGTAATCATCCTTCTGATTCTGTTTCTCGTCATATTCCTTGTGATTCCGGCGGTGTTGTTCGGATACCTATACATGGCCTCCCGGAAACCACAGCATTCGGTGATTCGTGCCCATCCGTACCTTGGATGGCTGCGCTACCTACTGGAGAAACTCGGCCCGGAGTTTCGACAGTACTGGTTTGACGGTGATACCGACGGACGTCCGATTTCGCGGAGCGATTTTCTCGGCGTTGTGTTTGCGTCGAAGTATCAGAGTGATCTGATCAGTTTTGGATCCAAGCGGGACTTTGAGAAACCAGGCTACTACATTTCCAACGACCTGTTTCCACTGCTTGTGAACGAATTGAAGGTAGACAATCAAGATGTTGTGGCAGCGAGAAGGTACAACATTGTGCGTGAAGGGCTGTTCGCGCGGGAAGAGGAACTGGAGACCGTTGAAGTCTCCAAATGGCTGTATACCGAAGAAGACCAGATGGTGGTGGGTTCTACCCGTCGGCATCCTTGGAAGCTGCGGGGGATGTTCGGCGCATCGGCAACGTCCTACGGAGCGGTTGGGGAGCACTATATTCTCTCAACTGGAAACGGGGCAAGGATGGCCGGGGGATCTTGGATCAACACGGGTGAGGGCGGCGTTGCGCCGGAGCACTTGCAGACCAACGTGGACGTCGTGGCTCAGATTGGGCCTGGGCTGTTTGGCTACCGCGACGAGCAGGGGAACTTTTCATTCGAAGAGTTCCGAATCAAGGCGGCGGAACCGAACATCAAGGCGTTCGAATTGAAGTTTGCACAAGGGGCCAAGATCCGCGGAGGACATCTGGAGGGCTCAAAAGTGACTGCGAAGGTGGCAGCGATTCGCAAAGTCCCTGTCGGCGTGACGGTGAACTCTCCGAACCGCTTCCCGTTCCTGCGCAACAGCGAAGAGGCGTTACGGTTTGTAAAGATGTTGCAGGAGGAAGGAGGCAAACCGGTCGGTATCAAGATTGTGGTCGGAGATCAGTATCGTTTGGAGAGCTTGTTCGATGTCATGGTGCGGCTGGACATTTATCCCGACTTCATGACGGTCGACGGTGGAGAGGGCGGATCTGGTGCGACGTTTAAGTCGATGTCGGACAGCATGGGCTTGCCGCTTTATCCGGCACTCATCGCCTTGGTCGACACTGCCGTCCGGTATGGTGTGCGGGACAAATTCGCTGTGTTTGCCTCCGGAAAATTGATAACGCCAGACAAAGTGGCCATTGCCCTGGCGCTTGGAGCGAATGCCGTCAATTCGGCGCGCGGCTTTATGATGGCGAATGGTTGCATCATGGCGCTGCAGTGCCACACGGGGAAATGTCCGACAGGAATCACCACGACCCATGCGAAGTATCAAGATGCGCTGGTTCCGGAAGAGAAGCAGTGGCGCGTGATGAACTATATTATTAGCCTTCGACAAGGGTTGTTTGCACTGGCAGCCGCATGTGGATTGGACAGTCCTCGTCAATTCACGCGAGAACACGTGGTCTACAAGAACGAGTACGGCCGAACGGTGCGGCTGAGTGAACTGTTTCCGTTGCCTGTCGGCAAGACAGATGACCATAGGCGCAGTGCAGAGATGAGATAGTGACCGCTTCGGCGGTCTCTTTTGTCTTCGTTGCTTTAATACGGAACAGCATATCCGCAGTAGCATGTGTTATTGCAGACAATTCTTGCGTTTCAGTAAGATAACGGTGGAATCGCTTACAAAGTATTCGCATCGTAGAAACGTTGTGCAAACGTCGTTCGAGAAACTACTGGGATGGAGGAGACAGGAATGGCAGACCATTTGCCTTTGCAAGGGATTGACTACGTAGAGTTTTACGTCGGCAATGCCAAGCAATTCGCATACTTCTTGTCGCGGGCGTACGGTTTCCAGGTGGTTGCGTATGCAGGAATGGAAACGGGGGTTCGCGACAAAGCTTCTTACGTGCTCGAGCAAGGGGACATTCGCTTTGTTGTGACAAGTGCTCTGGGACCGGATCATCCGATTGCTGAGTTCGTCAAAAAGCACGGGGATGGCGTGAAAGAGATTGCGTTTACTGTGGACGATGCGGCGGTGGCGTACCGGGAATCGACGAGTCGCGGCGCGATTCCGGTGGCGGATGTCATAGAGCTGAAAGACAAACATGGGGTGGTACGGAAGTCCGTCATCGGCACCTACGGGGAAACGGTGCACGCGTTCATTGAGCGCGAAAAGTACGACGGGGTGTTTCTGCCCGGGTACGAGCCGATGGACAACATCTTCGGCGGTGAGCCGAAAGGGTTGCTCGCGGTGGATCACATCGTCGGCAATGTCGAACTGGGCAAGATGGAAGAGTGGGTCCGATACTACGAAAAGGCGCTCGGCTTTGAGCAATTTATTCACTTTACTGACGAGGATATCAACACCGAGTACTCTGCTCTGATGTCGAAGGTGATGCAGAACGGCGGCGGAAAGATTAAGTTCCCTATCAACGAGCCGGCACAGGGCAAGAAGAAGTCGCAGATTCAAGAATACCTGGACTTCTTTGGCGGCCCCGGGGTGCAACACATTGCCCTCATCACTAAGGACATTCTGCAGACCGTGACCGATTTAAAGGCAGCTGGCGTTGAGTTTCTCAGTGCGCCGGATGTGTATTATGAGGAGCTTTGGGACCGCATTGGCCCGATTGACGAAGACGTGAAGCGCATCCAGGCGTTAAACATTCTCGTGGATAGGGACGAAGAAGGCTATCTCCTGCAAATCTTCACGAAGCCGTTGATGGACCGGCCGACCGTGTTCTTCGAAATCATCCAACGCAAAGGCAGCCGCGGCTTCGGCAACGGCAACTTCAAGGCTCTGTTCGAAGCGATTGAAAAAGAGCAGGCTAGGCGCGGGAATCTGGAATGAGGTTGGCGAGTTATCGAAGAAAAGAGGGGCGGACCGCGACGGCCGCCCCGCGTTCGGCCTGGGTTGTCGAGGATGGTACGTTGGTAGACATCCGTCGCGCGGTCGAGTGGTGGTGCGAATCATACAGCACTCGAGCGGGCGGAGGTCATGTCAGGGGGTTCCTGCGCAAGCATGGTGCGCTGTTTCAGGATCTCTCCGAACTGGTTTGGCGCGGGGAAGTGAGTGATCTGTGGAAAGCCATGCGGCAGGTCTACGACGATTGGTCCGAGGCAGTGCGGCATGGTAATGAATCTGCACTCGTTTGCACGATAGATTCGGACACGGTAAACCTGTGCTTGCCGTTTCGACCTCGCTCGTTTCGCGACTTCTACGCCTTTGAACAGCACGTGGCCACTTGCAGGCGCAAGCGCGGACTGGATATGGTGCCGGAATGGTATGAGTTCCCGGTTTTTTACTTCTCCAATACGACGAGTTTCCGAGGACCCAATGAACCGGTCTGGGCACCGCCGGGGTGCCAGGAACTGGACTATGAGTTGGAAGTCGCGTGCGTCATCGGAAAACCTGGGCGAAATATCGCTGCAAAAGAGGCGGATGAGTACATCCTTGGCTACGCCATTTTAAACGACTGGAGCGCTCGCGATGTGCAGCGGCAGGAGATGAAAGTGGGGCTTGGCCCGGCAAAAGGGAAAGACTTTGCCACTTCCTTCGGGCCGTATCTGGTCACGGCTGACCATCTGGACGATGTGGCGGTGTCGGGCGCACATGGACGTAGACATCGCCTGACGATGACAGCTTCTGTCAACGGCCGCACCATTTCCAGCGGCAATCTGGCGGACATTCATTTCACGTTTGCACAAATGATTGAGCGTGCTTCTGCGGACGTCGACCTCATGCCCGGAGACGTGATAGGGTCAGGCACCGTGGGAACTGGATGCATCCTGGAACTGGGAACCCAGGTGCACAGCTGGTTGCAGCCCGGAGACGTCGTGGAACTGACCGTAGATAAGCTGGGTGTGTTGCAGACACCGATTGTCGAGAGACCCAACTGGAGGTGATGGACCATGCCGTTTTACGTTGTGCGCGGTGAGATTCCGCACAAACGACACACGCAGTTTCGGCGTCCGGATGGACAACTGTATAAGGAAGAAGTGTTTGGTACCAAAGGGTTTTCTGGCATCCAGTCCATCCTCTACCACACGTACCCACCGACAGCCGTTCGCCGCGTGGAGGGACCCGTGCCCGTGGCGTATGTGCCGGAGGAAGCTGGGCCGCTTCGCCACCGTCACTTTTGGACCAAGCGGCTTGCGACCGAGGGCCATCCGATTGCTGCCCGCCAGTATTTGCTGGGTAACGACGACGTGTTGTTGGGCACGTGCGTGGCTACGCAGAGCATGGACGATTTCTACAAGAACGGCGAGTGTGACGAAATCCTCTTCATCCATGAAGGCACTGGTACACTGGAGTCGATGTTTGGGTACATTGAGTTCCGACCCGGTGACTACCTCGTGATTCCCGCCGGAACCATCTACAAACTGGTGATTGACAAGCCGGTTCGCTACCTGCTGATTGAATCAGCGAGCCACATCGAAGTGCCGCGGCGTTACCGGAATGAATTCGGCCAGTTTCTCGAGCATGCGCCGTTCTGTGAACGGGACCTCCGTCCGCCGGTGTACGCGGCGCCCGTCGCGAATGAAGGGGAATTTCCCGTCCGCGTCAAAGCCCGGGGTGCCATCACGACCCTTGTGCTTGCACATCATCCATTCGATGTTGTCGGCTGGGATGGATATGTGTATCCTTACGCGTTCAACATTGAGGACTTTGAACCGATAACTGGCCGTATTCACCTGCCACCTCCGGTGCACCAGACGTTCGCTGGACAGAACTTTGTCGTCTGTTCCTTCGTTCCGAGGTTGTTTGACTATCATCCGGAAGCCATTCCAGTTCCGTACAACCACAGCAACGTCGACAGTGACGAAGTGTTGTATTATGTACGTGGAAATTTTATGAGTCGACGTGGTGTAGAGGTGGGGTCCATGACGCTGCACCCATCTGGAATTCCACACGGACCGCATCCTGGAACGGTGGAAGCCAGCTTGGGGAAGGAGCGCACAGAAGAACTGGCTGTCATGGTGGACACATTCCGTCCACTCAAGGTATTGAAACCGGCGCTCGCCGTGGAAGATCCCAATTACATGTACTCCTGGCTGTGAGCCGCGCGGCTCACACGCGGTGAACTGGAATGGAGGTGGGTGGCTCGTGGTGGAGTTGATACCAGACGCACTCCCGTGGCGGGACGTCTACAAACTTTTGATTGGAGCGATTGTTCCTCGGCCCATCGCGTTTGTGTCCACCGTCAGTAAGGACGGAATCCGGAACCTCAGTGCTTTCAGCTTTTTCAACGGCGTGTGTCCGAAGCCGTTTATCGTCGCATTTGCGCCGATGTTCCGCGGACAGGATGGGCAGAAAAAAGACACGCTCCGCAACATCGAGGAAACCCGCCAGTTTGTCATCAACGTGGTCAGTGAAGACATTGTGGAAAAGATGAATCTGACTGCCCCTGAGTTTCCACCCGAGGTGGATGAGTTTGAGGTGTCCGGCCTCACGCCCATCCCGAGTGTGGACGTTGCACCGCCACGGGTTGAGGAAAGCGCCATCCAGATGGAATGCGAGCTTGAGCAAATCCTGCAGTTCGGAGATGGCCCCGGCAGCGGATTTCTCGTGCTTGGTAAAGTGATCCGGATGCACGTGCGCGATGACGTGTACGTGGACGGGAAGATCAACCCTGACGCTCTCGCTGCAGTCGGGCGCATGGCGGGGGACGACTATGTGCGGACGCGGGATCGATTCAAGCTACCACGCCCGGCTTTACCGCAAGAGAAGTCCTGATGAACGGCCGGTGGGCCAAGTGACAAACGATGATACAGCTTGTGGAACTTTTCTGCCGTCCGCGACCATTGAAAGCGGTCGGCTTGTTTTTTGGTTCCTGCAGCCAGCGCTTTCAGTCGACTTCGGTCGAGCGCGAGCCTGCGAAGCGTCGCTGCAAATGCCGCGGGTCTTGTGAAGTGTTGGACGAGAACGCCACAGCTGTCGTCGACGATTTCCGGAATCCCCCCTTGTCGGCTTGCCACCACGGGCAGACCGGCCGCTAATGCTTCGACATTGACCATGCCAAACGCTTCGTTGCGCTGTGACGGGCAGACCAGCAAGTCCGCGTCCTGAAAGTATTCCGGTAAGTGTTCCGGCGCCACGAATCCGACAAAGCGCACAGGAAGCGCGCGGGCCTGTTTCAACAACTTGGCACGGTATTTTCGCTCCCAAGGATGCGTGCCACCGACAACGGTCAACTGGACTGGAATCCCCTGGCGCACCAGAATTCGTACGGCTTCCAGGAGCACGTGCACACCCTTTTGTTGAATGACGCGGCCCACATAGAGCAAGCGAAGCGTTCCCTCGCCTCTCGGAGTGCCATCTGCCGCGAACTTGTGGAGGTCCACGCCGGGATGGATGACCACTGTCTTCCACTGCGCTCGGTGGATGGAGAACGTCCGCTCAATGGTGCGCCGTAAGGAGCGGCTGTTGAGAACCACCCGGTCTGCCGACCGTAACGCGTGCCGCGCTGCGGCTGGAGTCAAGTGTTTTCGACCCAGGAAGGTCGTGGAATGCAGGTTCAGAATGACCTTGGCATGGGGAACCGCTCTTCGGACAGGACGAACCAGGTGGGGGCGGTTTTCAATTTGCACGATGTCCGGCGCGAGTGTGCGCAGCCATTGCAGGGCTTTGCGTTGATACTCGTGTCCGCGCGCAGAGATCCGGATGTGGCCATCCCCATTTTCGGACCTGCTCGGACTCAACAGGGTGACGTCACAGTTGCGTTGGGTGAGTTCCTGGTACAGCGCATGCACGTAAATCTGGACGGAGCCGCCGCGAACAGGGGGCACTGGCAGATCTTCTGGCGCGAGAATGGCAATCCTCACTTCCTGCACCTCCCAACAGTTCTTCGGTAGCGTATGCTCGATGCCACGATGTGGAGAGACCTAGACATTCGCCCATTCCGCCATCGCCCACCTTTCATAGCCTGTAACATGCTCGCGGCGAAATGGGGGATTTCTGTGCTTGTCGCCCTGACTGGCGTACCGCCCGATAGGCTCACGCATGCGCGCCGACAGTGGACATTTCTACAGCTAGGGCGTGCTGCTGAACAGTTTGGGCTACCACTGATGGTGACTACGCCTGCGGAATTTCAACCGCATCGCCGGTGGATAGGAGGTCGTCTATACCGTGCAGACGACGAAGGGTCCCCGTGGACATGTGCTGAAATTCCATTGTCGCGACATGCCGTCGTGTACGATGCCATGTACCTTTCGGACCTGCAGTTGTTTCGCTCTTCTTTCCACCCATTGCGGCATGCGCTGCACGGTCTTGAGGTACCCGTGTTCAATCCTGTCCTGCCTCCGAAAGACACCGTGTACCGTGCTCTTTCCGGACGGCCGCTGAAGGGCGGGGGGTTACCTGAGACGAGGTACGACCTTTCGCCGAACGGCGTACTTCAATTGTTCAAATCAGTACCTCAGTGGTGGTTGAAGCCCGTGTACGGATCCGGCGGGCGCAATATCTTGTTCGTGCAGAGGCTGAAACCTGGACGGTACTTGGTCTCCGGGGAACGATTTTTTGGACAGCGATTGGTGGGGGAAGTGAACAGGCGCGAGTTGAAACGCATTTTGTGCCAGGCGATGGAGCGCCGCAGATATATGGCGCAGCAACACATACCGCTCATCACTTCGAGCGACGGTCGGAAAGTCGACTTTCGCGTCACAGTGCAGCGCAACGAAACCGGCGCGTGGCAAATAACCGCCATCACCGCCCGGCTGAGCGCCAAGGGTTCGATGTTGACCAATTACCATGCGGGAGGTGCCGTCCAATCGTTGACGCGCTCCAGCGAGGAGGATCTCGCGTGGATGACGCGTCAGGGGATTCGCGACATTCCGTTTGAGCATGCGCAGGAGTTTGCACTGCGTGTGGCCAAACGCTTGCAGCAGAAGTATCCGTTGCTCGGCAGCCTCGGCGTAGACGTCGGCCAGTCCGTGGAAGGCGAGTGGTACGTCTACGACTGTAATGGCCGCCCAGGTCGGGACATTCTCACAGACCAGGAAGTCGAGGCGTTTGTGCACTCGGTGGCTGGTTTCGCGAAGTATTTGTTGGAGCACCCAAGACGCCGCAGTACCCATTGCCATCCTCTGGACGACAAACTGGCGAGCATAGGTGCCCAATCGCCGAGCCTCTGGTACAATGAAAATACAGGCGATTCGTGAAAGGGGCGGCGGGGATGGTACAAATAGACATCTACCGAGATAGAATTAGACGTTTAGACGCAGTGTTACAGCAAATTCACCTAGACGGAGTCGTTATCACTTCGCCGGCAAGTCTCTATTATTTTACCGGAGTGTGGCTAGAAACCGGGGAACGGCCAACAGCGTTGATTATTCGGCCGCACAAGGAGCCTGTGTGGATTGTCCACGAAATGTTTGCCAATGAGGTGAGTAGCGCAGACGTCAAAAAGGTGTTCTGGAAAGACGGGGTTTCGCCGTATCCGCTCATCGGGGAAGCTGTGGGGATAAACGCCCGGCTGGCGATTGACGGGAATTGGGCTGCTCGGCATGTCATCAAGTTGATGGCCACTCGACCGACCGCGCCGGAACCTGTGGTTGCGGACGCCGTCATCAGTGCGCTGCGCGAACGGAAAGACGCGGATGAACTGAGCAAACTGGAAAGAGCGTCCGCGATGGCAGACGAAGTGGTAGGCAAACTCAAGACCATGCTGAGACCCGGGATGACCGAGTTGGAAGCCACCGAGATGCTTGAACAGTTGTGGGAAGAAGCTGGTTCGGAAGGACTGTCGTTCCCTATCATTGTCGCGGCAGGTGCAAACGGAGCCGCGCCTCACCATGAGCCGGATCATTCGAAAATTGAGGAAGGGTCCACCGTTATCGTGGACACCGGCGGTATCTACCAACGTTACGTGTCGGATACCACGCGAACATTTGTCGTTGGAGAACCTACCGAGGAAATCCGCAAAGTGTACGAGTGTGTATTGCGAGCGCAACAAATTGGCATTGAAACGGCGAAACCCGGCGTTCGCTTGGGGGATGTCGACGCAGCGGTGCGCCAGTACATCACCGACCAGGGATACGGTCCGTACTTTACGCATCGGACGGGCCATGGCGTGGGTCTGGACATCCACGAAGAACCATTCGTCGTCGCTGGCAACGAAGCCGTGTTGGAAACAGGCATGGTGATGAGCGTCGAGCCTGGCATTTACCTGCCGGGGAAATTCGGGGTTCGCATTGAGGATCTCGTCGTCATTGAAGAGGACGNGGCTCGGTCTTTGAACCAGTCTCCGAAAGCGCTGGAGGACGTCATCATTCGCGCTTGACGGAGACGAGGGGCGATGACCAGGTGTCAGTCGTCGTCTTTTTCCTCCAGCATCGCAATGGGGACCGCTGCGGACTGCGCGGTGGACTCTCGTGTGCCCCAGGCCATGACACCTTCGATGAAGCTCACGGTCAGCCGGTCGTACTCTTCCGCAATGCGGTAGGTGCGACCAATTTCAATGTTCGCGGTATCCTTGATGAGGTATGACTTCGCCAGGTACCACTTTTTCATGTGCACTTCGTATTCGCTCCATCGCTGTTCGTCAAAGGCCGCTTGCCCTAGTTCTTGGAGGTGTTTCATCTCCGCTTGTAGTTCTTCTGGGGTCATCTGGCTGTATAATTTCTTCACTGCTTGCTCGCCTCTTTATCATGAGTTGTCTATCGGGGTGAGTGTGAGTCCAATGGTCAGCGTCTCCGCGAGAAAGGCATAACTCACTTTCACTTTGTATTTGTTTTGGTCCACAGTAAAGATTTTATCATTCAAAAACTCCCTCGGCATGTTGGGGTGGCTATTGAGCGTCGAGACTTCGGTTCCTATCAGAAAGCCAATCTGCTGTCGGACCCATTGATTGACATCCACTTGCGAAACACCAGCGGGGAGTTGTGGTTCCACAGTGACGGCAATACTCTGTATCAGTCGCTTTGGATTCGACTGTTCAAGTTTTAAGGACAACAATTCTTTTTCGTGCGTGAGGTCGCTGTTTTCTTGTTTGAGACTGGCGTTGTTGTAGCGGAGTGTGTTCAGGTCACGTGCTTGGAAGAGAAACATCGCAATCACACCCAGTATAAATCCGAACAATGCGGCTGCAAAACTGGGCTTGTTCATTGTTGCGCGCTACCTCCAGCGAGCCAGTGGATCATGAGAGATCCCAACTGGCACCCGATAAAGGCCACAATCAGGTACGTTAACTGTCGACCGACTGTATCTAAATCACGCAACCACACCCCGTCACCAATCGCTTTCAGCGCGTCCATGGATCCACCCAGCGCCGCCACCATGGCCCAGATTTTCAACCTCTCCGACAAACTGACCATAAAGAGAAACGGCGGCCTGTGCGTCGTGAGCATCATGGCAATGCCACCAAGGATGGATCCCCCGACTACCATGCCAAACGCCACCATAAAGTTGATGAAGAGGTTAGATAGCGTCGATGCCGATATTGACGACATAAAAAAACCTCCCTCGGCGCACCAGCTTGTACTGATGGATACGATCCGGAGGGAAGATTTATGCTTCGGCCAGTCATGTCATGTCTGTAGCGTGGCGTGAATACAGTCAGCGAATGGCCAATCCGTACGTCAGATAAAATGAGACACACAGAATCACCAAAAGAACGGCCAGAAAAACACCTGTCAGTACGACGTAGCCAGACACGGACCGAAAAGTACCGTCGTTGATACCTTTTCGTTTGACCATGTAACTGCAGACACTGTAGATGAGCGTGATCAGGCCGAACAACAAAGACGAAAAGCCCACGATTTTAATCAGGAAATCGGCCGGGCGACTCAAGTCCCGATTCAGTTCAAAGTGCAAACTCGTCGCCACGATGCCGATGCCGACGACGGACAGGATGGTTCGAATCCAGGCCAGAAAGGTTCGCTCGTTGGCAAGGTGTTGCTGGATGTATTTAGAGTCTTCGGACGGGTGGATTTTCTCGCGAACTTCCATGTTGGAACACCTATGCTTTCGTTGTTGTCAACCAATATCATGGCATAGCTTGGCCAAACCGGGCAACCGTGAACCATTTTCGCGCCTGAACATATCATGACTGGCCCAGTCGCGGTATAATCAATGAATAGCTATTTGTTCGGAGGTACTGTGCATGGCCAAAACCAGCAGGAAACTGCCAACAACTGAACAACCGACAGTGCAACTTTGTGGGCAGTATCTGCCGGGGAAAACATTTGCGGAACCAGGAACGGGAGTGTTTTGGTCCACCGAAAGTGACTTGACAGAGAAAGAAGTTGAACATCATCTGCGCTCCATACTCGGGGATGCGGCGGACGTACGGTTTTCCGCTGTGGGTGTGCAGCGTGTCGATGCAAAGAACGCCGTTTCGGTGGATGAAGCGACGTTTTTTGCAGTGGTCTGTAAACTGGCCTCCAGTGTGCGGCCTTCGTCGAATGCACTGGAGCCGTTTGGACAGCAGGTGTCTTCAGAGCTTGCTTTTTACGCGCATCTCCTGAGGCTGGCAGCAGCACTCGTGGACAGTGGAGAGGTGTTGGCGTTTGCCGCTCCACAAACCAGCGCGTGGCCGGACGTGTACGACATTTGCTTCGAGTTGGCTGCGAGCGGGGAAGATGCGCTTGGCGCATGGGGGTCAGCAGTGGGAAACTACAGTGCGGTGTGGGCGCCGGCTTGGTCCAATCCGAAGCATCGAGCGCTGCGCAGCATGTGGATGAGCGTGGCGGAGGAACTGTGGGCCAAGCCCACACCCTCTGGGCTTCGCGACCTGCGTGTACCCCACAGTCCGTCTCTGCTGGCGGAGCTGTGGATCTGGCGCTGTGTCGATATCCTCATGCGCAAATTCGGCAAACCCAAGCTCGCTTTGCGGCATGATTTGGGTTCTTCGTATCGGGTGATGTACCGCGGCGAGGAAGAACTGTTCGACCGCTGGGTGGCGGCATTGGAAGGCCCGGACAATGCGTTTTTCGCCGACGGTTGGCTGATTTGGCGGACGCTGCGGCATGTGCTGGCGCCAAGCGGGTGGCAGAGGGAGTGGCTGACGGACAAATCCGGGAAGACGAACTACCACCTGGAGGTGGAGCTGGTCCCACCTCCGATGGACGGAGCACTGGCGGACTGGAAACTCGTGCTGTACGTCGCACACAACGAGTGGAACGCGCGGGCGCCACTGGCGGACTGGTGGCTGCAATCGGGGCGGCGGTGGCAGATTGGACAAGAAATTTTAGAGGCGCCGGATACGTGGATTCTGCCGAAGTTGCTCGAGGTCGCAGACATCGTTCCTGCACTGAAACACGCACTGGGGCAGCCCGCTGTGTCAGAATGTTCGCTGTCGCCGGAGGAAGTGTTCACATTTCTTACCGAGCAGTTGTTACAGTTGGAGGACATCAGTGTACCTGTGCGTTACCCGGACGTATCCACTCAATCTCTGGCGGACGTGCGCATCAAGATGCAAGTTCGGCGTACCCGTCCAAAAGCGACGTCGAGCCGCAAGGGAATGCCTGCTGAACGGTGGTTCTCGGCAGACCAACTGGTGGATTTCGACTGGACTGTGGTGCTGGGTGACGTCGAACTATCCCAGCAGGAATTTGAGCAGATGGTGGAGCGGCGGACGCCGTTCGTGCAAGTGGGCGGATCTTGGAGATTGGTTCCCATTCAGGCCGTGTTAGAGCAGATTGAGCAGTTGCGGGCTGGGCGAGGATCCGAGAATCTGGGTGCGGTGCAGTTTTTGCGGGCGGTGCTGATGGCACAGAGCGAAGGCGAAGACAGTGTCCAGGTGGACGTCGAGTTCGATGAGGGAGCGACGGACGCACGGCGCATCTTGAAGGCGTTGCTGGACGCCCGGACGCCCACGTTGCAGCCGACGCCGGACGGGTTCCAGGGGACGCTCCGGGATTATCAGCGGTTTGGCTACTCCTGGCTCTGGCATTTACGATCCGCGGGCTGCGGCGCGGTTCTGGCCGACGATATGGGGCTTGGCAAGACCATCCAGGTGCTCGCTTATCTGCTACGACTGAAGGAGACGGGATGCGCTCGCGGTGTACACCTGCTCGTCTGTCCAACCTCGCTGGTGCAGAACTGGCGGTCGGAGATGGCGAAGTTTGCGCCGAGTTTGAAAGTGTACGTGCACCATGGGGCAGATAGGAATGTGAGCGTGGAGAGTGGCCGCAGTCCGTTGGAGGTAGCGCTCGAGGAGTGCGACGTGGTGATGACCACGTACGCGACGGTCGTTCGCGACCTGGAGTTGTTGCAACCGTTGGCGTGGGACGTGGTGATTGCCGACGAAGCGCAGAACATCAAAAATCAGGACACCAAGCAAGCGCAGGCCATCTGTTCGTTGATGGGATACCATCGGGTGGCGCTGACGGGGACGCCGATGGAAAATCGCCTGGAAGAGCTGTGGTCCATCCTGCAGTTTGTAAACCCTGGGTATCTAGGCAGCGCGGCCTGGTTCCGCAAGACGTTTGCACAGCCGATTGCACAAGGTCGGGAAGGGGAGGCAGCCGCACGACGGTTACATCGGTTGCTGCAGCCGGTGCTCCTGCGCCGCAGCAAAACGGATCCAGCCATCCAAATGGAGTTGCCGGAGAAGTGGGAGTACACACAGTACGCGGGATTGACGACGGAACAAGCGGCGTTGTACCAGGCGATTGTGAACCAGTTGTTCGTGGAATTGCCGAGCGAAGGGATGTCCAGACGTGGGCAAATTCTCGCGTCGCTGGTGCGGCTCAAACAGGTCTGTGATCACCCCTGCCTGATTCAGGGCGGGCGGACAGGGCCGGACAGATCCGGGAAGTTGAAACTGCTGCTCGATTTGTTGGAACCTGTGGTGAGTGAAGGCGAAGCGGCGCTGGTGTTTACACAGTTCCGGGAAATGGGTTCCATTCTGTGCAGCGCTTTGGAAGAGCGGTTTGGCTGGCGGCCCAGGTTTTTGCACGGCGGCCTCAGCGCGAGCGAGCGTGGCGAGTTGGTCGAGCGCTTTCAGTCTGGGCAAGACCCGTCGCCTGTCCTTGTGTTGTCGCTCAAGGCGGGCGGTGTGGGGTTGAATCTCACGCGGGCCAACCACGTCTTCCACTACGACCGGTGGTGGAATCCGGCGGTGGAAGATCAGGCGACGGATCGCGCATTTCGCATTGGACAGGTGCGTGACGTTCAGGTGCATAAGCTGGTCTGTCCGGGTACCTTGGAAGAGCGCATTGATGCTTTGATTCAGTCGAAGCGAAGTCTGTCGTCCGCAGTTGTCGGCCGGTCGGAAAGTTGGATTACAGAGCTGGACAACGATGCGCTGCAATCTTTGTTTGCGCTGGATCTGCAAGCTGCATTGGAGGACGATGAATGGCGAAGCGAAAAGTGAACAAGGCAAATTTGGTTGAGTCCCATTGGAAAGTGCTGTTTGACAAGGCGGAGAGCAGTCGGCTGCGGCGCGCAAAGGTCACGGCGAAGCAGGGTGTGGTGAAAGGTGTCACTGTCGCTGATAAGGTGATTGTAGCAACAGTGAAATTGGGCAGGTCTGGAAGTTTTCGCGTGCAGGTTCCGACCGTAGACTGGTGGGCAACGTTTTTGGACGAGGTTGCGATATGGTTGTCGCGGCGTCCAGATTGGCTGGCTGCGCTATATGCCAAAACGTGGAACGACGAGTTTTTGGAGTTTGTGACGCAGGCGGGATTGTCGCTGTTTCCACAGCCATCGATGGTGGACGAGTGGATTTCCGGCGTGCGTTGCACCTGCTCCGACCGTGAACCGCTGTGCCCACACGTTCTGACACTGGTGTACCACCTGGTGTGGGAAATGCAAAGGAATCCACTGGCAGCGTTGACATACGTCGGCCTCGATGTTGAGAAACTGCTGTCCAGCGCAAAAGCCCACAGCGTCGTCGCGGCAAGGGCGTTGTGTGGGCGAATGACGACACCTGCACCCGCGTTGCAAGTGAACCTTTCCTGGCAGCAAGAGGAGGAAATCTGTCTTCTCGGCGCGTCGACAGAGACAAAATCGGTGCTGAGGCACCGAATTGAACCCGAAGTTCGATTGACCCCTTGGACGAACTGGAAGAAAACTCACATGACGTGGGAGTGAGGTGTGGGGGGCTCTGTGTCCGTATCCACTTCCATCGCTTGCTCTTCCGAGGATGCCAGTGCTTGCCGCCCGGCCATCCCCAGCATCGCTCCCAGTAAAACAATGGTGAGTACGAATGCGAATCCCATTTTGTGAACCTCCCTTGTGTTTACTCTTCGTACCAGCGATTTGCAAATCTGTCCCATACATATAGACGCCTGTCAGAGTAAAAACGTTTCATCGGAGAAAAATGAATTTCAGTATGCAGCCACATGCTCGGTTAGAAAGTCTGCCCCAGAATGACCAGACATTTCATGCGAACATATGTTTGTTTTTTCGGTGTGAGAGCATATAATGTGTAACAAAAAGCGAACATGTGTTCCTGTGGAAGCCGGTGAAAGAGATGCGCTTTACACTCTACGGAGAAGCCGAAGGGGTGCTCGGAAGTGCCAAAGAGACGCATTGGGCAACGGTTGCCCAGGGCGTTGTGACCGATGCTTCCGTCTCTGCGCGTACTCAGGGTGTGCTTCCCGGCATTTCGGCAAAGGCGGCAAAAGCGTTGGTTCCAGGGATTGTACTGGAAGACGAGCCTGATGAGCCCACTTCGGTCATGCGAGCGATTTGGGAGCGTTTGTGGGCTTCTTCTCCATGGCTGGAAACTGTGGGGAAACGGGTGTTCTTGCTGCAAATTCCCGGACGTACCCCGCCACTTCGTGAAGCCCGAAATCTGCTTTTGTCCCTCGAAGAACAATTGTCTGAAGAGCAGCGGATTCGCGCTGGCTTAGCGGAAAATCCATTTTTGGCGAGAGCGCTGGTGGAATGGAGCCGATTGGAGCGGGTTCCGGAGGCGCTGTATTACAAAGTGGGCAGACAGCAGTGGCTGTTATCTCCATCACTGGCTGCATGGCTTCGGAAGGGAGGGCCATACGCGCCATTTGGCACATGGGTGCACAACCTTCCGCTGGCGGCGTTGTGGACACTGCCAGCGGAGAGCAAGGACAGGTTGCTGAAGCTAGGAGTTTCCCGGCTTGGGCAGCTCGAACAGATTCCGAAGCCGCATCTGTTTCGGCACTTTGGCAAGGAGGTACTGCTTTGGCTTCGACTGCTCGACCAGGAGCCAGGTGGAACCGTACGGGTAAATTACCCGCCTGTGCAACGGAAAAAAGTTTGGATTGCACCGTTGGGAGAGCAGGTAGAAGTGGCTCACATGGAAGAACTGTTGCAGTCTCTGACTGGCGAACTTGCAGTGGAGTTGGAGCAGGCGGCTTGTGGTGCCTTGAATGTTCGCATGGATTGGGAAAGTGATGTAGCCGAGGGTTCTTTTGAAAGAGTCACAAAGAAACCTGCGTATACTGCGGAGGCGCTGCAAGCCGCACTGTGGCCAGGGCTGGATGCATTTCGTGGTTCGGCGCTTCGGCGGTTGGAAGTGTCCGTGGCTGACATTCGCCCTCTGCAGTCCGTTCAATCCTCGTTTGCCATCAAAAACGGTGCGTTTGTCCCGTCTGAAGAAGTGTCGCGAAACGACTTGAGCCGACTCCTGTACCACGTCAATCGGAAATTCCCGAAAGGACTGCAAGTGGGCTTACGTCCCACCTTTCGAGAACTTCGGTTGAAGGCCGTGCTCGAGGACGCGCACCACGGGGGCTAAGCGAATGTTTGTTCATCTGCACTGTCACTCACCATTTTCGTTTTTAGATGGGGCATCTTCCTTGGAATCCCTCGTGGCTCGGGCCAAACTGTACGGGATGTCTGCGCTGGCGCTGACGGATCACAACACCATCGCAGGTTTGCCGGAGTTTCACAAGTGGGCGTCTATCTACGGAATTAAGCCGATTTCCGGGGCTGAGATCACCCTGGATGATGAATCACATCTGACGCTGTTGGCAGAAAATCGAACGGGATACGCAAACCTCTGCAGGTTGCTGACGGCGGCGCACGCAGGCGAAGGCGGCAGGCTGGCGCCGCGCGTTTCAGAAACAGCGCTGTTTGAACACAGGGATGGATTGATAGTCCTCTCCGGTTGTCGCAAAAGCAAAATTGCAAAACATCTGCTCTGCGGCGACAGCGAGGCTGCGGAAGATGTGGCCAGGCGGTATCGAGCCGTGTTTGAAGACGCGTTTTTTCTGGAAGTCGAGGCTGACGGATACCCTTCGTCGGAGTACTTACAACGGCAATTGGTAGGACTGTCGGAGCACCTCGGCATTCCGCTCGTTGCCACAGGCAACGTGCACTACGACCAACCGGACAAATTCCCGGTGCACGACATCCTGTCTTGTATTCGACTGAAGTGTGACATCCACACGCCGCACGCAGATAGGCCGTTCAATCACGCGCGCTGGCTGTTTGACGAATCGGAAGCGAAGCGGCGCTTTGCGCGGTTGCCAACGACGGCGCTGACGAATACGCTGCACATTGCAGAGCGCTGCGAGGTCGTCTTGCGTTTGCATGATCCTCTGTTTCCAGCGTATCCACTTCCATCTTCTGAACGCGACGCTGCATCCTATTTGCGCACACTGGTGTATCAAGGTGCGCGAGAGCGGTATGGAAACGTGGATAGACATTTACAAAACCGCCTAGAACATGAATTATCCATTATTGAACAATTGGGTTACGTCGATTACTTTTTAGTCGTCTGGGATATCGTTCACTACGCGCGCCGTCACCGAATCCGCTGCGCTGGCAGGGGCTCTGCGGCGGATTCCGCCGTCGCCTACTGCCTCTACATCACCGATGTGGACGCTGCTGGACGCGGTCTGTTGTTTGAGCGGTTTATGAGCCTGGAACGAGCGGAAAAGCCGGACATCGACATTGATTTTGACAGCCGCCGCCGCGATGAAGTGATTCAGTACGTTTACCAAAAATACGGGGAACGCCACGTTGCGCGCGTGGCCACGTATCAGACGTTTCGCGGGCGTTCTGCCATCCGCGACATTGGCGGAGCGCTGGGCTTGCCTGACGCGGTGATTGATCTGCTCGCCAAGCGAGTGCCGTGGATGACACATGCGGACAGGTTGGAGCAAGTGTTTGACTCCGTGCCGGAGCTGAAAGAAATCTCGCGATACCAGCGCCAACTCCAGTGGTTGTGGAAACTGTCCGCACAGGTCGCCGGATTCCCTCGACATTTTGGCATGCACGTTGGCGGACTGGTCATCAGCCGCCGACCCTTGCTGGAGACCACGTCCTTGCAGCCGTCTGCCAAAGGGGAGTGGATGACGCCCTTTGACAAGGACGGCGCGGAAGAGGTGGGGCTGGTCAAACTGGACCTGCTGTCGTTGCGGACCATGTCGGCGGTGGAAAATGCGATTGTATTGCGGGAGCGGCAAGGTCACGCGCTGAATTACGACCAACTGCCGCTGGACGACGAGGCTACGTTTGAGATGCTCGGCACCGGTCACACGATTGGCGTGTTTCAGCTGGAAAGTCCCGCTCAGCGCGCACTGCAAGCCAGGCTCAAACCGGAAGGGCTGGAGGACATTGTGGCGAGTGTGGCGTTGATTCGCCCAGGTCCCATCAAGGGCAACATGGTGGACCCGTTCCTGGTGCGCCGCCGCGGTGAAGCGCCGATTACTTACCTGCACCCGAAACTGGAGCCGATTCTCGGTAAAACGTACGGCGTGGTACTGTTTCAAGAACAGGTGATTGAAATTGCGACTTCCATTGCAAACTTCACACCCGGGGAAGCGGATCAGTTGCGGCGGGTCATGAGCCGGGCGAGATCCGGTGCGGAGATGGAGAAAATCGGCCAACACTTTCTCGAAAAGGCGAGTGCAGCCGGGGTTGATCCGGACGTGGCGGAAACGATTTTTTCCTACATCCAGGGATATGCCAGTTACGGGTTTTGCGAGGCACATGCCGCCGCGTTCGCTACCACGGCGTACAAGACGGCCTATTTAGTACAACACTACCCAGCCGAGTTTTACGCTTCGATTCTGAACCAGTACCCGATGGGCTACTACCCCGTTCACGTGATTTGCGCGGAAGCGCGTCGCCGTGGCATTGAAGTGCGGGGGGTGGACGTGAACCGCAGTGAATGGCAATGCGTGGTGGAGGAACCCGGCGCCATACGCCTTGGGTTTTGCCGGGTCAAGGGATTTCGCGAATCCGTGGCGATATCGCTCTGTGCGGAGCGCGAACGCCAAGGGACGTATACTTCTATTCTCGACTGTTTGCAGCGCGTCCCAGCGCTCGATAGACTGCTGGCAGAACGGCTGATCCGGATTGGCGCGTTTGACGGTGTATCCACCTCGAGGCGGCGGGCACTGTGGGCGCTTCCAGACTGGATGGCGCTTCGGTCGATGCCTTCGTTGCCGCTGTTGGCGGCGGGCCGGGAGGATTTTGGAGACGCTTCGGAATTACCGGAAGGCGATTTTCCGCTTGCGGCCAAGCTTGGTGATGAATACAATTTAGTCGGCGTTGGGATCTCTGGCCACTGGATGGAACTGTTTCGTCCGTACCTGAACGTCTCTGGATATCGGACAGCTGCTCAAGTGGAAGCGTGTCCGGACGGCGAAGTGCTGTGTACGGCTGGACTGGTGGTTCGTCCGCATCGCCCGCCGACCAAGAGTGGGAAAACAGTCGTCTTTTTTACATTGGAAGATGAGACTGGATTTGTGGATGCTACGATGTTCGAGTCGGTGTATCACGAAAGCGGCGCCGTCTTGTTTACCCCCTTCGGTCGCTTTGTTGGCGTCGAGGGCACGGTACAACGACGTGGCGGGAGTCGCCCTCAACTGGTGGTGTCCAAAGTCTGGTCGCTGTCCACCCGAGGGTAGACCGTCATTTTCGGTGCGGCCCAACCGCGGCGAGATGGGGATTGGGTTGAGTCGGAGGAAGCGGTTACGCGGCACCAACCTTTCGAGATTTCCAAAGCAGGGGAGAGAGACAGTGAGAAACTTGCTGAAGAAAAAAGGGGCTCGGTTTGTCCTTATACTGGCATCTACAGTCGGTCTATTGTCAGGATGTGCACTTCTCCCCAGTACTGGAGAAAAGCAACAAATTCAGCGCGTTCCCGCTCCCGTGACAGATCACGGTCTGACGCTGGATTGGGGACACGATGTGAAGACAGAAGCTTTGACCATGATTCAACACAGTCATAAATACTGTTATCTGGACATGTACGAATTGTCTGATCCAGACATCTTACACGCTTTGATTGAAGCCCACCAACGCGGCACGGACGTCCGCGTGGTGGTCGATGCAACAGAACAACACAGTCAGCAACAGGCAGTGCCCACGCTTTCACACGCTGGGGTTCCTGTGGAATCGCAAAAGATTCACAAGGGAATCTCGCACATTAAGATGTTGATCACCGACGGGCCTTCCGGTGGCGTATTAATTGGTGGAATGAACTTTGGCGACCGCAGTTGGGACAACAACGACGCATCCGTACATATTCCTTCTCCGAATCCCTCTTTTCTCGCGATATTCCATTGGGATTGGCAGAGGGCACAAGGCATTCCGTCTGCTCAGCCGTCGGTTCAACCGCCTCTTTTGAATGAACGAAGCACTGAGCAGCACGTGGTACAGGCCATTCACAGCGCCAAATCCACGGTCTACCTCGAGGCGTTTAACCTGTCTGACTGGGGTGTATTGAACGCTTTGGAGGCCGCCAGTCGACGAGGTGTGACGGTCGAAGTGCTGTTGGATCCCCACCAATCGCAAAATGTGTCAGCTGCGAATCGACTGCGCGATGCAGGTGCCACGGTTCGGTTTTACAAGTCCTACGAGAATGAGTGGATGCACGCCAAGATTCTTGACGTAGACCATGGGGAAACGTTTATCATTGGCAGCGCGAATTTCAGCCACCAAGCTTACACATATAACCACGAAGGAGACGTTGAACTACACGGGTATCCGACGTTCGACCAATCTCTCAAGCGCGACCTTACCTTACAAATTGAGCGCGGCACGGATTATCCCGCGCATCAGAAAAAGCACACAACCAACTCCGCGAGTTCGGAAGGTGACTGAGGCTACCTCTCGCGGGTTGGTCGTACAGTGACACAGTGAAACAGAGGCAGGTGTAGGACTTATCAACTTGCGATTTCCATTTCTCTGGGAAGTCAAGCTGGCAGACAAGGTGCATGGTTGGTGGGACGTGTCCCCGACGTTGAACGCTCTGATGGTGACCTTGGCGCAGTGGACCCCCGTCGTGATGACGGGGTTGATTGCATTGGCTGCAACCGGCTTCGCGACGCCAGCGGGATCCCTTCGATGGACCATGACGCACGGTTTACTTTCGGTTTGTTCGGCCATCGTGGCGCGCGTCCTGAATGAACCGGTGTCCGTTCAAGTCGCGCGACCTCGACCGTTTGAAGTCCTGGGCTTTGCTTCGCTCACGGAACATTCTCGGGGAAACGGTTTCCCGAGTAATCATGCGACAGGTGCTTTTGCCTTGGCGGTAGGTATGGCTGGGGTACCCCACTACTTTCCGATTTTGTTCGCGCTCGCCCTCCTGCTCGCTAGCGCACGCGTGTACACGGGATTGCACTTCGTGACGGACGTTGCGGCCGGTGCCTTGCACGGGACGGCGGTGTCCGTTTTCCTGCTTTTTACGTTTCACGGCATCCTGTCTGGGTCGTCTTTCTAAATGCAGCAAATCGGACCAATTGAACAGCATCAACGTAGCCTGGTTCGGTTACGTTATGGGATGAGTGATTTGCAAATCCACGAGAGTGGTCCAGCACACATCCACGATGTGTTTTATGACTGCCTGAAACACGACGGGAACCGGATGGGAGGAGTAAGGGCTTGCATGTACAGCGAGTGGTCGCAGCGGCATGGGTCAGTTTCTCACTGGTCTGTGCCACCTTTGCGCCAGTGGCATCCGCGCAATCCACATTTGAGGTCACGCTGCGGGACGGGAGCATTCAGCCTGCACAGATCTCCGTTCGCAAAGGCGACAAAGTCACCATCCACGTCACCAATGCGGGCGCGAATGTGCACAACTTTGTCATTCGTGACTTCTACGTTTTTTCCAACAATCTTCACCCCGGCGAGGATGTCACCGTCGGTTTTACCCCTGACAAAACGGGTCGATTCCCCTTTTACTCTGACAAAGCCGGCAGACCGGAACCAGGCATGCGGGGGACGCTGACTGTGCGCTAACCTTTGGACAGCGCTGTCGTATTCTTCAGGAAACCGCGCTACAATGAGAGCAGGACGTTTGTGGAGATTGCAGGAGGCGTAGCGTGATGGAGATGAGCATTTCGGCACAGTGGCAAGGCAAGCGGCAGTTCGTGGCCCGAGGGGCCTCGGGACACCAAGTGACGATGGACGCAAAGCCAGAGGTGGGCGGGGAAGACAAGGGAAGTCGGCCGATGGAGATGTTGTTGATGGGATTGGCCGGCTGTACCGGCATTGACGTGACGATGATTCTGGAGAAAATGCGACAACAACTGGAACGGTTCAGCATAGAAGTGGTCGGTAAACGGCGTGAGGAATATCCGCAGGCGTTTACAGAGATTCACCTCACCTACCGCATGGACGGCGATGTGGATGCAGACAAAGCGTGGCGGGCGATTGTTCTCAGCGAGGAAAAGTACTGTTCCGCCTCTGCGTCGTTGAACGCCACCATCATTCCGCACCTTGTCTTGAATGGTACAGAAATTCCCTCGCCCACAAACAACAGCGGCGCAGACGTGTGATCTGCGCCGCAAGGCTGGCCGTATCCAGAGATTCACCGCTTCACTTTTGGAGATCAACCGGGCGGCCACTGCAACTGGCGTCCCCCAATCAGGTGATAGTGTAGATGGGGGACGGTCTGTTGACCGTGTACTCCAATGTTTGTAACCAATCGATAGCCGTCGCTCGCGATACCTAAATCTTCAGCCACTTTTTGCGCTGCCAAATGCAGTCGACCCACCAGGGCCGCGTCTTCCGGCTGAATGTGATGTGCGGACGCGATATGCTTTTTGGGAATCAGCAACACGTGCACGGGTGCCTGCGGGCGAATGTCGTGGAAGGCCAGGACTTCGTCTGTCTCGTACGCCTTCTTGCTGGAGAGCTCGCCCGCGACAATCTTGCAAAAAATGCAATCGGACACATTCACCACTCCTTCTGCTTGTAGTTTACCACGTCTCCACAGCACATTCATTCAAGACGCATCATACTTTATCAACGAAAAGAGGGAGCGAGAATGCCAGATATCTTTTACTACCGGGATCGATTTTTGGCACCTGAGGAGACCCCAGTCCCTATCGAGGAACGGGGGCACCAGTTTGGCGACGGGGTCTACGAGGTAGTACGGGTGTACGGTGGACGCCCTTTTTTGCTGGATTGGCACTTGGATCGGTTTGAGCGAAGCCTGTCCGTACTGGAGATGGCCAACCCATTCTCTCGTCAGGAGTGGGTGGAACTCATTACAGAGGCCATTCGCCGCAGCGGATTCGCGGAAGCTCAAGTGTACTGGCAGGTGACCCGTGGGATTGCGGCCCGATTACATACCTTTCCCGCTTCACCGACGGTACCGAGCTTGACCGTTCATGCAGCCACTCCCAAACACAAGCCTTCCGGTGAAACCCAGTTGCTCGCACTGCCTGATGACCGTTGGGCGAATGCGTACGTGAAGAGCATTAACTTGTTGCCAAACGTGGTGGCGAAGGAAAATGCCAAACGAGCGGGTGCGGTGGAAGCTCTGTACGTGCGAAGTGGGGTGATTACGGAAGGAGCCGGCAGTAACGCCTTCTTCGTGCGCGACGGTAAACTCTATACAGCGCCCGCCAACCGCTTTATTTTAGGCGGAATCACCCGGCGTTTCGTGATTGAATTGGCGCGGCTCGCGAACATCCCTGTGGTGGAGCAAGCCATCTCGCTGGACGACCTGGAGACCGTGGATGAAGTGTTTATGACGAGCAGCACACAGGAGATTCTCCCAATTCAGTCCATCGTGGTATCCAGAAACCACTTCCGCCAGCTGCACGCGCTACCGGAAGCCGCTCCGGAGCACCAGGTTTGCGAACCAGATGAATTGTTGACATTGTGGCGCACCAACGCCGTACCGGGACAGTTGACGGAACGTTTAGATACCGCCTTCCAGGCATTTGTGGAGGAATTTCGGAAACACGGCGTTACGCTCCCAGGGGATATATCCTTAAAAACATCTCAGCCATTTTCAAAATAGCCACGAATAACGGGTTGAGCACACATCTTCCATGTGTGCTCAACCGTTTCAAAACGAAAAGTGCACGTCTCGTCGCGTTGAGGGATTCTTATCCCTCGTTGAATTTTGCGAATTCATTGTGATTAAGAAAATGAAGGGCTGTTCAGTCACCGGAGAATTTGGTATGATAGTACATGAAAATCTACCGACCGGTCGGTCACGCTGACCGCGTGCGAGGAGGATTGGCAAGTGGCGCGACAAATCCGCAAAGCGGGTGTCATTGGGGCTGGTGTCATGGGGGCAGCGATTGCTGCACACCTGGCCAACGTCGGGATACCCGTGATTTTGTTGGACATTGTTCCAAAGGAACTCACACCAGACGAGGCAAAAAAAGGCCTGACCTTGGACTCAAAGTCTGTTCGCAACCGGTTTGCTGCTAGGGGACTGGAAGCCGCACGGCGTGCGAAGCCAGCATCGTTCTATTCGCCGGCAGATGCTGAGCTCATTGAAATCGGAAATCTGGAAGACGACCTTCACAAGTTGAAACATTGTGATTGGGTGGTCGAAGCCGTTGTCGAAAACTTGGCTGTGAAACAACAACTGTTTGCCAAACTGGAAAATGTCGTCCACCCAGATGCCATCGTTAGTTCGAACACGTCGGGCATCTCCATCGCTGAGATGGTCAAGGACCGCGGCGCGTCGTTTCGCAAGCGCTTTCTCGGCACGCACTTTTTCAACCCTCCGCGCTATATGAAGTTGCTCGAAGTCATCCCCGGTCCAGATACGGACAGTGAGATTCTCGCTTTCATGCGGTCGTTTGGAGAGCGGGTCCTCGGCAAAGGGGTCGTATTTGCCAAAGATACGCCGAACTTCATTGCAAATCGCATCGGTACGTACGGATTGCTGGTGACACTACAGGCGATGGAGAAGTATGGACTTGGCGTCGACGAAGTCGACGCAATCACCGGACCTGCCATGGGTCGCCCAAAGAGTGCGACGTTCCGCACCCTGGATCTCGTGGGCTTGGACACGTTTGTTCACGTGGCGAAAAACGTACAGGCATCTGTCAGCGATTCGACGGAAAAAGCCGCATTTCAGGTGCCAGCGTACATCGAAAAGATGGTTGAAAACCGTTGGCTCGGAGAGAAGACCGGGCAAGGGTTCTTCCGTCGCGTGAAGACTGCGGAAGGCAAAGAGATTCTTGCGCTCGACTTGTCCACGTTGGAATACCGTCCGCGCAAGAAACTGAAATCGCCTTCGCTCGACGCGGCCAAAGCGGCCTCGGGAGCAGGTCGTAAAATCAAGGCGCTGGTCAGCGGAAGGGATCTGGCCTCCCAATTCGCATGGGAAGTCCTCAAGAAAGTCCTGCTCTATACCGCGGCGAAGCAAGAAGAAATTGCTGACGACATCGTCGCGGTGGACAACGCCATGAAGTGGGGCTTCAACTGGGAACTCGGACCGTATGAGACGTGGGATGCGATTGGCGTGAAAGAATCGGTGGAACGCATGCGTGCGGAGGGGGAGACCATCCCGGCGTTTGTGGAGAATCTGCTCAGCTCCGGTAAGACATCGTTCTACGAGCGCCCGAACGGGGAAGTTCCGCGTTTCTACGTCGGCAGTGGCGAGTTCCGCACGGTGGAGGAACCCAAAGAGTACATTTCCCTCGCTCGCCTCAAAGAGCAAGGCAAAGTGGTGCGAAAGAATGCCGGTGCCAGCCTGATTGACATTGGCGATGGTGTCGCCTGCCTGGAGATTCACTCCTTGAAGCAGGCACTGGGTGTCGATGTCATTCAGATGATGGACTTTGCTGCACAAGAAGTGTCTGCGAACTGGGACGCGTTGGTCATTGCTGCAGAGGCCAAGAACTTCTGTGTTGGCGCGAACTTGGCCCTCATGCTCATGGAAGCGCAGGACGAAAACTGGGATGAGATCAACCACATCGTGAAGCAGACCCAGTACACGTTCCTGAAGCTCAAGTACCTCGACAAGCCCGTGGTGACCGCGCCCTATGCGATGGCTCTGGGTGGCGGTCTGGAGGTCGCCTATGCAGGACACAGGATTCAGGCGGCGGCGGAAAGTTACCTCGGTCTCGTCGAAGTGGGCGTTGGTTTGATTCCAGGCGGTGGCGGCAACAAGGAGTTGCTCATTCGCATGGTGGAAAACGTGCCGCAGAACATCGACGAACGGCTGGATCAATTTGTACGCAAGGCATTTGAAAACATCGCGCTCGCAAAAGTGTCCACCAGCGCGAAGGACGCCAAGGAACTCGGATATCTGCGCGATTCTGATGGAATCAGCGTGAATCGAGACTACCTTCTCTACGACGCGAAACAGGTAGCGCTGGGCATGGCAAAGTCCGGTTACGTGCGCAAGCATCCGAAGAAGATACCGGTCATTGGCGAAGCGGGCGCCGCGATGCTGAAAATGGGCGTCTACGGCATGAAGTTGAGCGGTTACATCTCTGAACACGACGAAAAAATTGCGAACCATTTGATTCGTGTGTTGACTGGCGGATCCGTACCGCGTGGCACGCTTGTGACGGAACAGTACTTGTTAGATCTGGAGCGCGAAGCATTCCTCAGCTTGATTGGGGAACCGAAGACGCAGCAGCGCATGCAGTATATGCTCACCGCCGGCAAGCCATTGCGCAACTAGTCCGTGTAGCAACGATTTTCAGGGTAGGAGGGAAGATCCCGTGAGAGAAGCAGTGATTGTTGCCGGCGTACGAACACCTATCGGCAAAGCGCCGAAGGGCACACTCCGCAATACTCGCCCGGATGACTTGGGCGCATTGGTGGTTTCGGAGCTCATGAAGCGGGTGCCGCAGGTGTCGCCGGAGGACGTGGAAGACGTCGTGATGGGATGTGCAATCCCCGAGGCGGAACAGGGTATGAACGTGGCCCGGATTATCGCCCTGCGAGCAGGGCTTCCGAACACAGTACCTGGCGTGACGGTGAACCGCTTTTGTTCTTCCGGGCTGCAGACGATTGCGATGGCCGCGCAACAGGTGATGACTGGGATGGCTGATGTGGTTATTGCCGGCGGGGTGGAGACCATGAGTCTCCTCCCGATGGGTGGGTATAACCTGTCCCCGAACCCGACGCTGGCCGAAACGTTCCCGGAAGTGTACATGTCCATGGGACATACCGCTGAACAGGTTGCAAGTCGCTTCGGCATCAGTCGTGAAGATCAGGACGCCTTCGCTCTTCGCAGCCATCAACGTGCTGCCGCTGCCATCGAGGCCGGCAAGTTCAAGGACGAAATTGTACCCGTACCGGTGAAGCACACGTACATCGACGACAACAACAAACCGGTCCATCAAGAGTTTGTGTTTGACACCGATGAAGGTGTGCGCCGGGACACGTCCCTGGAAGCGTTGGCGAAGTTGCGGCCGGCATTTCGCGTCAATGGTACCGTGACCGCGGGCAACTCGTCGCAGACCAGCGACGGAGCGGCCGCCGTGTTGGTTATGTCTGCGGATCGGGCGCTCGAATACGGGCTGAAGCCGCTGGCCGCCTTCCGTTCTTTTGCTGTCGCAGGGGTGGATCCCGACATCATGGGCGTCGGTCCCGTGGCCGCAGTTCCGAAAGCCCTCAAGCTCGCGGGACTGTCGCTCTCCGACATCGACCTGATTGAGCTCAACGAAGCGTTTGCTTCGCAGGCGCTGCATGTGATTCGCACGCTGGAAATGGACGAAAACAAAGTCAATGTCAACGGGGGCGCGATTGCACTCGGACATCCCTTGGGTTGCACGGGCGCTCGTTTAACGGTGTCCATTCTGAACGAACTGCAGCGTACAAACGGGCGTTACGGACTCGTCACCATGTGTATCGGCGGCGGCATGGGCGCTGCTGGGGTTTTTGAACGCATATCCTGACACCACGCCTGCGAGCAGGCGCAGAGGAGGAACCACTGATGAGTACGACGGAACAACAACTGACCAAGGGTGGCGCGTTTCTGATTGAGGAGACCACACCGGAGCGCGTCTTCACCCCCGAAGATTTCACGAAGGAACACCAGATGATTGCAGAGACCACGCGTCAGTTTGTCGAGGGCGAAGTGATCCCGAACCAGGAGACCCTGGAGCACCAGGACTGGGAACTCACGGTCAAATTGCTCCGCAAAGCCGGCGAACTCGGCTTGTTGGCGGCCGACGTACCGGAAGAGTACGACGGACTCGGCGCGGACAAAGTGACCTCGGCGCTGATTACCGAGTATCTGACACGCGGCGGATCGTTTGCGTTGAGTCACGGCGCGCACGTGGGGATTGGCTCTTTGCCGATTGTCTTTTTCGGCACCGAGGAACAGCGCAAAAAATACCTTCCGGCACTGGCGAGCGGTGAGAAAATTGCGGCGTACGCGCTGACCGAGCCAGGATCTGGTTCGGACGCGTTGGGCGCGAAGACTGTCGCGAAACTGTCGGACGACGGAAAGTACTACATCCTCAACGGCACAAAGCAGTTCATCACGAACTCCGCGTTCGCGGACGTCTTCGTGGTCTACGCAAAAATCGATGGGGAGAAATTCTCCGCATTCATCGTCGAGCGCGACTTTCCGGGGGTTTCCACGGGCGTGGAAGAGAAGAAGATGGGCATTAAGGCCTCTTCCACCCGCCAACTCATTCTGGAAGATGCCAAGGTGCCGGTGGAGAACCTGCTTGGCGAACCAGGTCGCGGTCATGTGATTGCGTTCAACATCCTCAACATCGGCCGTTACAAGTTGGCCGTTGGCTGCGTGGGAGGCATGAAGGCAGCGCTTGAGACGGCTGTCAAGTACGCGAAGGAACGCAAGCAGTTCCAGACCGCCATCGCGAATTTCCCGCTCATCCAACAAAAGATTGCCAACATGAACATCAAAGCGTACGTCACGGAGAGCATGTGCTACCGTTCTACGGGCGATATCGACAAGCAACTCGAATCCCTCGGCGGCAGCGCAGACGGCCGCACGGTCGCGAAGGCCATTGAGGAGTACGCGCTGGAATGCTCCGTGAACAAGGTGTACGCGTCAGAGGCACTCGACTACGTCGTGGACGAGACGGTTCAGATTTTCGGCGGGGCAGGGTTCATTCAGGACTACCCAGCGGAACGGATGTACCGCGATTCCCGAATCAACCGCATCTTCGAGGGCACGAACGAAATCAACCGCTTGATTATCCCGGACATGTTGCTGCGCAAGGCGATGAAGGGCGAATTGCCGTTGTTGCAAGCGGCGCAAGGTCTGCAGGAAGAACTGATGGGCATGCTCCCGATGGCGGACGAGTCCGAGACGCTCGGTGCGGAAAAGCATCTGCTTCGCATGGCGAAGAAAATCTTCCTGTTCGTAGGCGGTACAGCGGTTCAGAAGTACATGCAAGCGCTGAAGAACGAGCAGGAGATTCTTGCGAACCTCGCAGATATCATCATCGAAATCTACGCCATGGAAAGTGCGATTGCACGCGCCTTGAAGTCTGTGGAAGCTGGTAAGGATGCCGAAAACAAACTCGACATGGTGAAGGTCTACGTACCGGAAGCCATGAGCCGGATTGAGAGCTACGCCCGCGAAGTGCTGGCTTCGATGGAGGAAGGTGACGCACTGCGTACGCAATTGGCGGTGTTGCGCAAACTGACTCGGTTCCAACCGGTGAACTCGAAAGTATTGAAACGTCGGATTGCGGCGCGCGTCATCGAGGCGGAGAAATACCTCGCCTGATCCAGGTGTTGCGTGGCGGAGCGCTGATGTCTGCTTCGCCTACCAAACCCTGACACAGAGACGTGTCTGCACCTGTAACCAACCGTTACCGTAAACGGCAGTCATGCCAATTCAAAAGCCATGGAATCTATGAAGTGCTCCTTCATACATTCCATGGCTTCTTTGATTTGGTAGCGCTGCAACACAACATCACCGCTCAGGGCCGAATATGGCTAAAAACGGCCATCCCATTCTTCTGGAAGGTCCTGAAACTTGATTGATGTTGAGCGATTTGCAAAATTCCTTTAGAGCTGTTCGTTGTTTTGCAAATCGCTGATACTAAGCCATCCCGAATTCCAACGCGCGAACTGGTTTGATATCAAATTCTTGCTTCATTGGAACTGCACTCAATAATGCGCATACAGAAGTTAAATCATTCGCTTCCACAAGAAAATAAAAAACGTGATCAGGATGCCCCATGACAGCAAAATGCACTTTTACTCCTAACTCTTTACACCGCTCAGGAATGGATGGAGCAAATTCCTGTAATGCCTGTCTGATCTCTTCGTTGTACATTCCGCAGTTATCAACATGGTGCCTCGCAGTCACATGAAACAGCATGAAGTACCACTCTCCTTTGCAAATTCCTCCTGAACCAGGTGTTCGTCGTGATTTTGCAAACCGCTGACTTCATTCTGATGTTCGATACATACTTTTTCAATGATTTTCTGTTTCATCATTGGTGTATCGCCTTCTTGTATCAATTCGTGAAGATCTGGTTCTGCATAAGGTACCCACAAAAAGGGGCTGTCCCAAAACCCATCGTAAGATGGGGGGAGGGGACAGCTCCCAATTTCTTGTGGTTCTAGGCGTTTGTACCACATGTGGACCATGCACTAAAACCGCGCGAGATCCGTCTCTGTTTTCGAGTACGGTGCCACATAGACATCCAACCAGGCCTGCGGTAGACTTTCAGTAAGCATGCAGACGGTGTTCAAAACGGGCCCGGGGAGGGACAGCGATGATGGTTCCTGAACATTCGATGGCATGGATTGCGGGGGTGTTTCCGCTCCTCTCCATCATCATACCGTTCGCGTTGTACTACTGGTTGCAGCGAGCCTGGATATGCACACTGGTTATTCTAGCAGGAACTTTGGCAGCGCTGGCGTTTGTTTTCACGTTCCATTTTTGGCCGTGGCTCTTGCTATATCTGTTTTTGTGCTGGCTGGCCTGTTGGGCCGCGCACATGGTCAAGACAGGACAGTTGTTTCCGAAAGCGCGTTGACATCATGTCTCTGGACATTGCTACACGTTGTTTGGAGGCGTGTACCAGTCTGGAAGAATGTACACTGGAACGTTGTGTTTCACTCCAAAGTCGCGGGCAAACGACACGTTGTCGTAGTAGACGTCTATATGATTGCCCACAATCGCGCCGCCCGTATCCTCCGCAACGCGGAACCCGACGCCAGGAATGTATAGCTTGCTGCCATATGGAATGATGCGCGGATCTACCGCCACCGTGACACCCTGAAGTGCTCTCGTCCCGATGGACGTGATGCCGAACCCTGGATCTCCCGGCCGTTTCCCGGTCGATTCATATCCCGCCGTATAGGCGGTGACGGTGCAGAAGAGAAGCTTGGTGCCCGTCGGCATCAACTTTGGCCGCGCGCCGCGAGACGCTAGGACTTCCTTCCGATTTAATACAATACGACGTGAGTCGGTCTCATCCGTTGGGGTCATTGCAGTGTATGTGAGGTGCTGACCAACATGTAACTGTGTTGGGTTTGACACGTGGTTCAGCTGCATGAGGTTTTCTACGGTGACACCTAATTTTTTAGATAAACCCCATAATGTGTCGCCTGGATGAACCGTGTACACCTGGGTCGCAACCGTTCTGAATCGAGCGACCAGCGTGTCAAATTTCTGCGGTACCGGATACATCGCGCTCGCAAAGCACATCCAGGGAGTCAATAGAAAGACGACAGCGGCGGTTAACCACGCAAGTTCGGCTCGACGCATTCGCATCAACTCTCCGTCTCCTCTCATCTCTATCAATGCGTTGCTATCTACCAGCATGGACAGGGAGACGGAAAGATAAACCTCAGGTAGGCACAAAAAAACACCGCTCGCCAACATCCGTAGGCGGCGGTGATAGAGAGGCTGATGAGGTACTTCAGCGGCCAAGCAGGAGGTCAATTTCCGAGCGGTACTTGCCGCCAGGCGTCTCCAGAATCTGTGGAATCTCCTTGAGTGCCTCGTGGTGGACAATGCGCCGAATCGCTTCTAGTCCGAGAGAGCCTTCACCGATATTGGCGTGCCTATCCTTGTGAGATTGAAACGGCGTCTTCGAATCGTTAATGTGTGCCACCTTCAGCCGGTCCAGTCCGATGACGTCGTCAAACTTCTGCAGGAACCCGTCAAAGTCGTTGACGATATCGTATCCAAAGCTGTAGTTGTGGCAGGTGTCAATGCACACGCCCAGCTTTTCCTTGTGTTTGACCAGCGAAATGATTTCCGCGATTTGCTCCAGCGAGTTTCCCACTTTGGATCCGTCTCCTGCCATGGTCTCCAGGCAAATCGTCACCTTCTCTTCACCCGTCAGAATCCCGTTGAGGGCTTCCGCAATCCGCTTGATGGCGTACGCCTCTCCTTCACCCACGTGGCTTCCAGGGTGCATGACGATGTACCGAAAGCCAAGGTACTCCACGCGCTGAATCTCTTCGGTGAGCACAGATATACCGTATTCCCATGTGTCTTCTTTCGGACTGGCCAGATTCACCAGGTACGACAGATGCACGACTGGGTCCTCAATGCCATGCTCGGCCATCAAGGCGAGCCCTTCGTCGCGGTTGAAGTCTTCAATCGGGCGGGCCTTTCCGCCTCTGTTGCTGCGTGTATAGATCATGAAGGTATTTGCATCATAAGAAATGGTTTCTTCTACAGCGGCCAACAGACCTGTTTTTGCGATGGACACGTTGGCGCCGAGGTAAATGCCTTTTTCTGTGTCATAGGTTCGCGGCGACGTCATACAGAAAGCCTCCTCAACGGTGGGATACTTGTCTAGCATACCAACTTTTCAACATAGAGGAAAACCCGGTTTGGAGCCGAGGCGGATGGCGCGACTCACCTGGATATCGGGCGCCGTGGGCAAGTGGTTGCGACAGAAGAAAGGGGGGATGCACGTGGACAAAGAGGAATATCCGAGAATCGGGCGGGTTCGCGTTGTGTACGGCATCATTTTTCTTGCGTTGTCCTCTCTCATCATGCGACTTGGCTACTTGCAGATTGCCCGTGGCGCCGACTTTCGCGTACAGGCTCACACCACAATGTTGTCCCGCATGTCCGTGTTGCCGTCTCGCGGTTGGATCTACGACGCCAACGGCGTGCTGTTGGCCTACAGCAAGCCCTCTTTTTCGATTTCACTCACTCGACTCAACGCGCACAAACAGAACTTTGTGGACATCGCGAAGACCCTGGCTCCGGTACTGGGGATGACCCCGAAGCAATTTCTCGGATTGCTGAACAATGACACGAACAAGAATCAATCACAAGTCGAGCTGTACGACAATGCGAATGAGCAACAGGTGTCGTTTGTCCGGGAACATCAGTCAGACCTGCCAGGCGTGCACGTGGAGGTTGTCCCACAGCGTGTCTACAAGTACGGAGGACTCGCTGGACAGGTCCTTGGCTACGTTGGGAAACAATCGGACAGAGATAGGCCGAAGTACGCGGCCAAGCACTACGGCATCCATCAACTGGTGGGAAAGGATGGTGTCGAACTCCAATACGAAAGCCTGTTGCAGGGGCAGCCTGGATATCGCTTGGTGCAGACCAACACACTCGGTGTGCCCATCAAGGACCTGGGGCTTCATCCAGCACCTGCGGCGGGCAGCACCTTGCAGTTGACGATTGACTCGACGTTGCAGGCCTATGCGCAGCAAATTGTCCTGGACACCCTGAAGGCCGTCCGCGCCAAGCATCATTACAATCCCAAAGAAGCCAGCGCCATCCTGATGAATCCGAACGACGGATCCGTCCTCGCTCTGGTCAGTTACCCGTATTACAATCCGCAGTGGTTCATGGACCAGAAGACGTTGCAGAAGCACTTGGGCTACGTCTGGGATCCAGTGCAGACCCCGACGCTTAACCACGTCATCGCGAGCCGCCATCCGCCGGGGTCCACTGTGAAACCTGTGAACTTGCTCGCCGCGCTGACAGAGGGTGTTATCACGCCGCATACCACCATATCCGATCCGGGTTACGCCGTGGTCGGCACGTACAGGGCCAAGGACGATAGCTTCGCAGGACACGGCCAGGTGGATCCGGTGAAGGCGTTGCAGGTATCCTGCGATACATTTTTCTACCACGTGGGGATGTGGCTTGCAGACTGGTGGGGCGGACCTCCTGCAGGGCAAACCGTGGCAGAGTGGTTGTGGCGAGGACACGTGAAAGGGCTAAACACGCTGTTCCATTGGGAGACCTTGTTCGGACTCGGCAAGAGAACGGGCATTGACCTGCCGGGAGAAGCGCTTGGATCATTCTTTCAGGACGACGCCAGCAGGGGACGGGCCATCCCCTACAACCTGGATGAGGCCATGCGAGCGATAGATACCCAAGGGTATTACCGGAACAACTCTGTATTGTATGACAATGCGGCAGCGGCGATTGGCCAGATGCAGCAGTTCACGCCCATCCAGTTGGCTCAGTACGTGTCCACCTTGGCGAACGGTGGCAGGCGAATTCAACCCCACGTGCTGAAGACGGTCTATCCGTCGGGCGTCGTTCCAGCCAAAGATGCCAAAGGCCAAGTGGTGCAGCCGAAAGTTCTCGGGACCATCCACATCAACCGACAGTACCTGAACATCGTGAAACGGGGGATGTACGACGTCGTAAACACGCTTGGCGGGACTGCGTACGGATCTTTCTACAACGCGCCGTACAAAGCGGCGGGAAAGACCGGCACGGCACAAGTGGGCACAGGAAGGGAAGACACATCGGTGTTCATGGCGTACGCCCCTGCGGACCATCCAGAAGTGGCCGTTGCGGTCATGGTTCCGGGAGGTGGCAGCAGCTACGACACCGCAGTGCCCATGGCTCGGCAATTGTTGGACGTCTACTTCAAGGAACACCACGCACCGTTCTTTGCTCGGTCGGAGTGGATTGAAGCCACCGGTCCCCCACCGAACTGGTTTCAAATGCCCGCTTTCTTGGAAACAGAAGCGGCGGTAGGTTACCCATCGAAATCATCAAAAAATAGGATAGATTCTGGAGGCGTCTCTTGACGCCTCCTGTTGCGTTCCCGTACACTGAAACTGAGCGAGCGCTCAGTCGGAAGGAGGCAGGGGAGTGGGCGTACAGATTGGCAGTAATGTGAAGGACCCAGAGAGGATTCGCGAACGACGTCAGCAAATTGTGGAGGCGGCGGTTCGCCTTTTCTCCGAGAAGGGTTTTCACAAGACGACGACGCGCGAAATTGCCAAGGCGAGCGGATTGTCCAACGGTGCGCTCTACGAGTACGTGAACTCCAAGGAAGACATCCTGTTTCTCGTCTGCCAGCACATCCACAACGAGATTGCGCGGCAGCTGGACATCCATCTGACGGACGCTGATTCCGGTGCGGCCAAACTCCGGCGCGCGATTGAAGGGCTGTTTGCCGTCATGCAACGGATGCAGGCCGACGTGCTCCTCATTTACCAGGAGGCGAAGTCGTTGCCCCGGCCTTACCTACGCGAGGTGCTGCGGCAGGAACAGCGCATTGTGGAGATGTTTGAGCACCTGTTGCAAGAAGGCGTCAAGGACGGGACATTGAAGGTGTCCTGTGAACGGATTCCTCTGCTCGCTCACAACATCGTGGTGATGGGGCAAATGTGGGCGTTCCACCGCTGGGCGCTGAAAGACGTTTCGTTTGAACAGTTTGCAGAGCTGCAAACATCGATATTGATGTCCGCCAGTGGCGCGGTTGACGCGCCTCTGGAGTGACGGAAGGATAGGAGGTATGCGCGACGTGTCAACTCCCATACATGACCAGACCGCTGTACAGCCCGAGCATGAGGCCGTTGCAAACGCCACGAGCATCAATTGGGCGGAAACACAGGAGAAAGAACCTTACAAACCGGTCCATCCAGTGCGCTTTGTCACGGCATCCAGCCTGTTTGACGGTCACGACGCTGCCATCAACATTATGCGTCGCATTCTTCAAGGGACCGGCGTAGAAGTCATTCATCTCGGGCACAACCGTTCTGTCGAAGAGATTGTAAGCGCTGCCATTCAGGAGGATGCGCACGGCATTGCTGTGAGTTCCTATCAAGGCGGCCACGTCGAATTTTTCAAGTACATGTACGACCTGCTGCAAGAGAAGGGCGCTTCTCACATTCACATCTTCGGTGGTGGGGGCGGCGTCATTGTCCCTGAAGAAATCGCAGAGTTGGAGGCGTATGGAATCACCAAGATTTTCTCCCCGGATGATGGCCGCCGCCTCGGACTGCAAGGCATCATCAACTACATGGTGCGGGTCTGTGACCGTGCCCTGGAGAGTAACGTGGAATCCGCGTTGCAGCAGTTGTCTACCCAGGCACCGCACGCCATCGCGCGACTCGTGACGTATGTGGAACAAGCGGGCCAGACCGACTCGGAGGGATATGAAAACGTCATCTCCGTACTTCGCGAACGCGCCAAGAACGTCCCTGTCGTCGGAATCACCGGAACCGGTGGAGCTGGCAAATCGTCCTTGACGGATGAACTGGTGCGGAGGTATTTAAGCGATTTTCCGGACAAGACGATAGCTATTTTTTCGATTGATCCATCGAAACAGAAAACGGGAGGCGCACTGCTCGGAGACCGTATTCGCATGAACGCCGTTCACAATCCTCGCGTGTACATGCGGAGTTTGGCGACCCGGTCGGCGAGGAGCGAGCTGTCTGCAGCGACCAAGGACGCGATTCTCATTGCAAAGGCGGCGGGGTTTGACCTGATTGTCGTTGAAACCAGTGGGATTGGTCAGGGCGATGCTGACGTCGTTTCTGTCGCGGACGTGTCGCTCTACGTCATGACGGCAGAGTATGGAGCACCGTCTCAGCTCGAGAAGATTGACATGCTCGACTACGCAGATCTGGTGGCCATCAACAAGTTTGACCGGCGCGGTTCCGAAGACGCGCTCCGGTATGTCAAAAAGCAGGTGCAGCGGAGTCGCAACGCCTTCCAGAAGAGCGTTGACGAAATGCCCGTCTACGGGACCATTGCAAGCCAATTCAACGACCCAGGCACGAACGTTCTGTACAAAGCTCTGATTGACACCGTGAATCAGAAATGCGGTACGGATTGGCAAAGCCAGCTCGAGGTAGGTCAGGCGGCGGATCGGAAACGGGCCATCATTCCTGGCGACCGGGAGCAATACTTAAGAGACATCGTGAACACCGTACGCAACTACAAGCAGCGGGTGGCCAAGCAGGTATCCCTTGCGCGGAAGGCGTACCAACTGAAGGGCGCCATGACAGTGGTTCAGGAATCCAGTCCAGGAGCAGACGTGACCGCAGTGTTGGAGAAGGTGTATCAGGACACTTGGGTACAACTGGACTACGATGTGCAGCGCATCATTGAAGGGTGGATGGAGAAAAAGTCACGCTACCGCGCGGACGAATTTGTCACCAAAATTCGCGACAAGGAAATCCGCACGTCGTTGTACACAAGGTCTCTTTCCGGGACGCGCATCCCGAAAGTGTGCCTGCCGAATTATGAAGATTGGGGCGAAATCGTCAAGTGGTCGCTCACGGAGAATGTACCGGGCGAGTTCCCGTACACAGCGGGCGTGTTTCCGTTCAAACGCACCGAGGAAGAACCCAAGCGGCAATTCGCGGGAGAAGGGACGCCGGAACGGACCAATCGCCGCTTCCACTACCTTTCCCAAAACGACACTGCAAAGCGCCTCTCCACGGCGTTTGACAGCGTCACACTGTACGGCGAAGATCCGGATACTCGGCCGGACATCTACGGAAAAATTGGGGAAAGCGGTGTCAACGTCTGCACGCTCGACGACATGAAGAAGCTCTATGCGGGTTTCGATTTGTGCGCGCCGACAACGAGCGTGTCCATGACCATCAATGGACCTGCGCCAATTCTTCTTGCAATGTTTTTGAATACTGCGATAGACCAGCAAGTTGAGAAGTTTGTGGAGAGCACGGGGCGCCAGCCGACGTCCGCGGAGTACGAGGAAATCAAGGAGAGGACGTTGCAAACGGTTCGCGGCACCGTGCAGGCGGACATCTTGAAGGAAGATCAAGGTCAGAACACGTGCATTTTCTCCACGGAATTCGCTTTGCGCATGATGGGGGACATCCAGCAGTATTTCATCGACCACAAGGTCAGGAACTACTACTCCGTCAGCATCAGCGGCTACCATATCGCGGAAGCGGGTGCCAACCCCATTTCGCAGTTGGCGTTCACGCTGGCCAACGCGTTTACCTACGTGGAGTATTACCTGAGTCGTGGTATGCACATTGACGACTTTGCACCGAACCTGTCGTTCTTCTTCAGCAATGGCATGGATCCGGAGTATACGGTCATTGGCCGCGTGGCGCGGCGTATCTGGGCCGTCGTGATGCGGGACAAATACGGAGCGAATGAGCGCAGCCAGAAGTTGAAGTACCACGTTCAGACGTCCGGTCGGTCATTGCACGCGCAGGAGATTGACTTCAACGACATTCGAACGACTCTGCAGGCACTCATTGCCATTTACGACAACTGCAACTCGCTGCACACCAATGCCTACGACGAAGCGATTACCACGCCCACGGAAGAATCTGTGCGGCGCGCGATGGCCATCCAGATGATTATCAACCGGGAGTTTGGACTGGCGAAAAACGAAAACCCGCTACAAGGCGCCTTCATCATCGACGAATTGACCGACCTCGTGGAAGAAGCGGTGATGCAGGAGTTCATGCGCATCAACGACCGAGGCGGTGTGCTCGGCGCAATGGAGACGCAGTATCAGCGCAGCAAGATCCAAGAAGAGTCGCTCTACTACGAAGAACTCAAGCACTCTGGGCAGTTGCCGATTATCGGTGTCAACACGTTCATCAATCCCAAGACGCTGGCACCCGACTATCAACCGCCCAAGCTGGAACTTGCACGTGCCACGCAAGAGGAAAAGCAGCAACAGATTCAAAACCTCAAACGGTTCCAGGAAGCGCACAAGGAAGAAGCACCGGCTGCTTTGAAGCGACTGCAACAGGTTGCGCAGCGCGGTGAAAACATCTTTGCCGAGCTGATGGAAACGGTGAAGGTGGCGAGCCTGGGTCAGATTACGCACGCATTGTACGAAGTCGGTGGCAAGTACCGTCGCAATATGTAATCCAGCGCTGGTCAAAAACGGCGCCAGGAGACTCCTGGCGCCGTTTTCATGTCTAGAACACGTGATTCAAGGCGGCTTTTTCGGGCACACTACTGCGCGAAGAACCAGCCGTGGTGTGTTGATCCGTACGCGGTATGGGAACGCAAATCGGAAGGAGGGACACCATGAGACACAAGGAGTGTACGCAGCTCGGGGTGGCGTTGTGCGCTGTGCTACTGTGTCTAACCTCCACGATTGCTGGATTTCCACACGGGAAACACACCGTAAGCTTGGCAAACTCTGCCGTCCGACTGTCGGCGGTTTGTCCGGTGGACCCCAAGACCGACATCCGTGTGGTCCTTTACAAGGGATTGACGACGGACAACCCGGTCCTGACCGTCACGAATCTGGACAAGCCGACGTTTGTAAAGCTGGCCACCGGAATCAACGACGCCACGTTGCAAAACACGGCGCGAGATCCGTTGCAACACGTCCTTGTGTTTTACAAACGCGCGGGTGTAGTTGACCGAAGGTTCTACATTACGAGCACCGGCCTTCTCTACGAACCCGTACACAGCCGTTTCTTCCGACCGGATTCTTCGGCTTCTGCTTTTATCTCCCGGCATCTTGGCGGAGACAACCCTGTTCATTGGAGGTGGTGGTTCTGACACGCGAGCCGTTTGCAGGGCGTGCGCGTTGGCTTCTAGTCATCAGCGGGATCTTCGCGTTGTCTGTGTCGTTGTCCAATACGTTTGTCAACGTATACCTGTGGAAAGTCGATAAGAGCTACGGCGCGATTGGCTGGTACAACCTGGCTGTGTACTGTGTGATGCCTGTCACATTCGTGCTGGCGGGGTGGATTGCCAAAAGAGTTCACAGTGTATTGACGTTGCGTATCGGCATCTGCCTACACGGCGTCTTCTATTTGACCGCTTTGATAGGCGGCACTTGGGTTGCGCGCTGGCCGACTCTGTTAGGTGCCATCATGGGGCTGGCGGGCGGTTTTTACTGGTGTTCGTTCAACGAGTTGAGCTTGCGATTTACCGAGAGTGGGTCGAGAGATCGGTTCTACGGACTCAACGGCGTCATGGGGGCCGTTGCTGGCATCGTCGCGCCACCTGTGGCTGGGTACCTGATCTCCCAAGAAGACCGGTGGGGTGGACTGTCAGGTTACCATTGGATCTTCGGACTGTCTCTAGCACTGTTTGCGTTGGCAACGGTACTCAGCGCCAAGCTTCGGGCCAAAGGGGTTGTAGGTAATCTGTCTCTCACGGTCGTGCGCGAGTCGTTCCGGGTGCGACCGTGGCGAATGATTCTGTTTGGTTGTTCCGTGTATGGACTGCGTGAAGGGGTGTTCCTGTTCCTCATCGCGCTGTTGATGTACATAGCCACCGGAAGTGAACTCAAACTGGGCGAATTCGTGCTTCTACAGAGTGCGCTGTCGTTCGTGTCATTCTACACGGTTAGTCGGCTGCTTTCAGCGCGCCGACGGCTGTGGTTTCTTGGTACGGGTTCGATTTGCATGGCGTTGACCGCGCTCCTGTTCCTACTGCCCGTTCGAGCCAGTTCTTTGGTGTGGTACGGTGCGTTGATTTCTGTCGCCTTACCGTTGTTTTTGGTTCCGCTTCAGGGCTTTGTCTTCGACACCATCAGCCAGTTGCCCAACGCCAAAGAACACCATATGGAGTACATCATCATGCGGGAAGTCTTTGAAAACGTCGGTAGAGTGGTTGGAATTTCGCTGTTCATCGCGCTGGTGACCATCAGTCCCACTGCGAGAACGATTGGCACGTTTGCGGTGGGGTTGGGGTTTGTGCAGCTCATCACCTGGTGGTTGATTTACCTCGGGCAAAGGGAGCGAACGCCCATGGAAAACACCGGGCACCTATACGCGGTTCACCGTAAGGTCAGAGGTTCGTAGAACTTGGTCGCTTATCGGGAAATCCTCGGGAAAGACAAAACGGGAACTTGGGGACAAGTTCCCGTTTTCTATCCCTACGCAACATTTGCAGCGTATTGCAAAATCTCAGATTACTTCCGGAAGAAATCGCGGTTCTTTTGAATAAACTCTTTTTCTTCCTCTGGCACAAAATCTTCCATGTAAATGGCGGAGACAGGGCAAACCGCCTCGCATGCACCACAATCAATGCACAAATCTGGATCAATGTAGTATTGATCTTCGCCTTCGTGGATTGCGTCAACGGGGCAAGTTTCAACACAGTCAGCGGCTTTTTCGCCGATACATGGCGAGGTGATTACAAATGCCACGTAGGACTCCTCCTCAAACATGTTAAGTTACGATACTAGATCAATGATATAACACCACCTACCCCATTTCAACCACGGTGTGGACGGCACGGGGTCAAGCCAGTTCCGAAACGCTACTGTGCCCGTCCGCGGCCGGCGCGGCGGCGTCTGATGAAGCAAAGTCGAGATGTGACGCTCGCTTCGCTTCCCACCAGCGGACGGCCAGAGGGCACAGCTGCGTCATGGCAACAGCCAGGGCGCCGCCGGCAATCACGTCGATGCCGTAGTGGAACCGCAGGTACATGGTAGAGCAGATGATCAAGGTGACCAGCGGAGCGTACAGCCACATCCACTTGCGCCGATACCGCCACACCGAGATCAGCATGACCAGGGATATACCGGTGTGAAGGCTAGGGAAGCAATCCCGTTCCACCAGCACCTGGTCGTGCGTAAACACGCTGGAGATCCCCCCGATGGGGTGCGCGAATTGCACGGTGAAAATAGGGCCAATGGCCGGAACCATGATGTAGGTCAAGTAGCCGATGTAAAAGGTGGACATGGCGGTGAAGACAAATTCCACCACCGCTTTACGGCTGTGCGTCATCATGACAAGGATGGTGCTGTAGGTCAAGACAAACCAGGACATGTACGCTGCGCTAAAAAGGTCCGTCAACGGTTTGCACGTGATATAGCTGAACCACTCGGCAGGAAGTTTTCCGAAGAACAACGCTCTGTCTATGCGCTGCAACGCGATGTCTCGGTCAAACGGGTTGAACACCGAGATGTAGAAGTTGACAATCTTATAAATAGCCAGCATTGTACAAAACGCCAACAGTACGCGAATGAGGTAAGCTAACTTGCGCAGAAGCTGATGGTTCTGTTTGCGTAAGAGCGCCAGCAAAAGTAACAGCAGCATAAACGCACCCGTAAACAGCCAGGTGAAGAGGTTCTGGTACATTCCCACGACAGCGTTTGCCACTTTCCAGTGGTAGTCGCTGATCCCGATAATCTCATCCAACCGCTTCGCAAATACGAAGAAGACCGCTATCGCCAAAGCGGATACGGCGATACCGAGTATTTCGTACAATTCCAGTCTATATATGGACTGTACGCACTGGCGAACCCAACGCACCCGCATGGTGAACTCCTCTCGTATGTATGGAGTAAGTCCGGTTACACCCAATATTCCCCCGGACGTTCAAAATCGTCCAACTTTGATTGTAAATCGTTTGTGCGCCGCTGGAAAGCCATTGCGGCCACTCGTTCCAGTCTCCCCGCATTTGCACAAACCCTAGTCGTAGTGGACCGCAAAAAGTTTTGCAGCGCCACCAACCTATGTCTCAAGATTCCTCCATGTACTCCCGTTCTCGGCGAAAGGAAGGGGGATGACTCTGCCGTGAACACATCGGCCCATATGCTCATAGAATGACGTGTGACGTGGTTGCCGGCACGGTGCTCACCCGCCCGAGAGGGTGTTTATATAGGGGAATCTGGGTTCGTCCGCCTTGTCTCGGGGTAGGGCGGTAGGACCCACCTCCTCCCCCAATCAACGATGTTGTGTGAAAATACTTTCCCCGTCCAGACCGCATACGGAGCACTATCCCGCCATATGAATGGAAAAAAAGAGAAGGAAGGGATTTCGTTGTTCCAATGTCCAGTGTGCGGAGAGTTAATGGAGGCGCTTACAAATGTCCACTGCGTCGCACGCCACCAAACAACGAAACAGGAATTGATTGCGCGTCACGGTTCACCAAAGTACGTCGCGCCTCGAATTGACAGCGAGGTGCAACGGTGGATCCGTGACGCGCAAGTCATTACGAAGCTGGATTTTGAGCTTGCACAGGCTGCCGCTCGCACGATGCTCCGACGCCGAACGTCTCACGGTTAGAAAAAGAGACTCCGCGTTGTTCGAGCCCGGCGCTCTGCAAAAGTGACATGCAAGTGATACGCAACCTAGCTCAGCGGCGTATTGCAAAACACTAAGGTTGATAAACACGCCTCGAATCGATCATACTGGATTGTAAATGAAAAGAGGCACTGTGCCTCTTTTCTATGTGATAGCGACCGTGTGTGTCGTACATTGCCCACTCGTGGGAAAAGATTGGGGTGCCTAGTTTGGCCAATTTCGTAACGCATAAAGAGGGGCGGTTCTCCGTTCACGTACTTGCGACGGACAAGTTTCGTACACGCCATCTCGCGTTGAAGCTGTCGCGTCCTGTCCAACGTGAAACCGTCACTGAAAGTGCCATGCTGCCGTACCTGTGGATGGAGGGTACCGCGCAGCACCCGTCTGCATTGGAAATCACGCGCTACGCAGATGAGTTGTTTGGCGCCTCTGTTCGCACCTTTATCAACAAACGAGGAAATCGACACGTACTAGAAGTGCAGGCAAGTGCTCCCGAAGAAGGCACTGTAACCGGTGCCAAAGAGGTGATTGAGAAACTGGAGGACTTGTTGCTGCAAATCGCTTCGGACCCTGCGCTGGGCGACCGCGGCTTTCTTCCCGAGCACGTGGAGCGCGAACGGGGTCTGCACGAGCGGCGGATTCAAAGTGTGTTCGACGACAAAATTACATACGCCATGGAGCGTTGCCTGGAGGAGATGTGCCAGGGACAGCCGGAAGGTCTGGCGCGCCTGGGGTATATCGAAGATCTGCGTAAGGTCGACAAGGATAGGTTGTGGCAAGTGTACCAGGAAATCCTCGCCACATGCGACGTCCACATGTACGTGGTGGGGCACGTGCAGGACGTTCAGGCGACCTTGCAACGCATGATGGGGAAGCTTCACCAGGCGTTTGGACAAGGTAATGCCCCTGACACGAAGCCGGTTCGCGCGCTCGCAATCCGCAACGGGGACACCAGAGAAGTGGTGGAGTCCGAGTCCGTGCAACAAGGAAAGCTGAACCTAGGGTTCCGCACAGGCGTTTCCTACGGCGATGCTGAGTACTTACCTTTACTCGTGGCAAACGGAATCCTTGGGGGGTTTCCTCACTCCAAGCTGTTCATGAACGTTCGCGAAAAGGCCAGCTTGGCGTATTACGCCTCCAGTCGCCTGGATGGCCTCACTGGTATCGTCGCAGTACAGACGGGCATCGAAGTGGGGAATAAGGCGCAAGCGTACGACATCATTTTACGGCAAGTGGAAGCGCTGAAGGCGGGTGACGTGACCGACGAGGAACTCGACTTCACGCTGCGCGGCTTGCGTAACCAGTATCGACAAGTGTTGGACCAGCCGATGTCGTTGACGGAGATCCATTTCAGTGGCGTGTTGGCAGGAATTCACCGAAGTGTTGAAGACTTGCTCGACCAGATTTCTGCGGTGGGCAAAGAAGACGTGGTTCGCGCCGCCCAGACACTGGAATTGGATACCGTCTACTTTTTGAACAATCAGGAGGTGAACGCGAGTGCGTGAAATCTCCTATGACAGACTTCACCAGACCCTTATCCAGGACAAACTGGACAACGGGCTCGTCGTGTATTTGCTGCCCAAACCTGGATTTCAACAAACGTTCGCCACGTTCACGACCCGGTATGGGTCGATTGACAGGACGTTCAAATTGCAAGGAGCCGCTGAGCCCACGACGGTTCCAGACGGGATTGCGCACTTTCTGGAACACAAAATGTTTGAAAAGGAACACGGCGACGTATTTCCAGAGTTTGCAAAACACGGCGCTTCAGCCAACGCGTTTACGACGTTTGACCTGACGACGTACTTGTTTTCCTGCACAGACGACGTGGCGAAAAACACCGAGGTGTTGCTCGACTTTGTCCAGGATCCGTGGTTTTCCGAGCGAAGCGTGGAAAAGGAAAAGGGAATCATTGGCCAGGAAATACGGATGTACGATGACAATCCGGATTGGCTGGTGTTCTTCAACTTACTGCAAGCCATGTACAAGGAGCATCCAGTGCAGGTGCCTATCGCGGGTACGGTGGAGTCCATCGCGAAGATAGACCCCGATACATTGTACCAGTGCCATAAAACGTTCTACCATCCGTCCAATATGGTGTTCTTTGCGGTTGGCGGATTTGAACCAAAGGCCATGTTGCAGTGGATCCGGGAGAACCAAGCCAAGAAGCAGTTCGGACCCGCACCTGTCGTAGAGAGAATTTTTCCTGAGGAACCTCCCCAGGTGGATGCACCAGAAGTCACGGCGAAGCTCGGCGTCAGTCAACCGCGCTGCTTTATCGGTTGGAAGGACGCAAAGACCGGCTTGACGGGTCCGGAGCAATTGGAGCAGGAAATCCTAACGGGCGTTCTGCTCGACGCGTTGTTCGGACGAAGCAGCGACTTTTACCACCGATTGATTGACGAGAACCTGATTGACCAGAATTTTTCCTGGGAGTACGAATGTGCCCCTACCTACGGATACTCCGTTGTCGGGGGGAATACACCCAATCCGCAGCGCCTCGTGCAGACGGTTCAGACCCTGTTGACCGAGGCACAACAACGCGGCGTGTCCGAGGAGGACTTCGAACGCAGTCGGCGCAAGGCCATCGGGCGCTTCATTACGTCCGTGGACAATCCCAACTATGTTGCACGCGCATTTGTGAGTTACGCGCTCCGCGGGGCGGACATGTTTGAGACGGCGGACGTGCTGGAACGGATTACGTTGGAGCAGGCAAATCAGCGACTGCGCGAGCACTTTGTGCCTGAGCAACGGTCGGTATCCATGGTGTTGCCGAAGTAAATTGGGGAACCATCAAATCGCATGACAGAACAAGTGACGTGCTGCAGGCTTCCACTGCGAGCACGTCATTGTTTTTGTGAGGTGACATTCTGAAGTTGTGCCTCAACGCGGGTAGTGAAGGTGCAGCTGTGCGCTGCGTGGGCAGTTCTCCATTAATCTTCCGGGTATACGCCTGTGAGGTCGTGAATGACGACACTGGCCAGAATGAGCCCTGCGACGGACGGCACGTAAGCGGTGCTGGCCGGCGGCATCTTCGCTTTGCGCACCTTCGACGTAGCCTCCACTTCCGGTGAGACAATTTGCTGCCGCACGTCTTCCCTGGGCGTGCGCGGGCGCTCCGTCGAGCACACCGTTTTGACCCCTTTGGTGATGCCGTATTTTTTCAACTCTCGGCGCAACACCTTTGCGATGGGATCAATGCGCGTCTGTGACAAGTCCATGACACGAAAACGGGTTGGGTCCAGCTTGTTGGCTGCGCCCATGCTGGACACGATGGGAATGTTTCGCTGGACACACTCTTTGATGAGGAGAATTTTCGCCGTGACAATGTCAATCGCGTCTACGACGTAGTCCAGCGGAAACTGAAACAGCTGTTCTTTGGTGTCTTCGAGAAAGAACGTTTGCAGCGCGATGACTTCACAATCCGGATTGATTTGGGCAATGCGCTCTTTCATGACTTCAACCTTCGGTCGACCGATGGTGGTCACCAGCGCAGGAATCTGCCGATTCACGTTGGTAATGTCCACCACATCTTTGTCAATCAGGATGAGCCGTCCAATGCCCGTTCGGGCGAGCGCTTCCATTGCGAACGAGCCAACGCCGCCTGCTCCAAGGACTGCGACCGTTTTGGTTTTCAGTTTTTCAACGCCTTCTTTGCCAAAGACGAGTTCGGTTCGAGAAAACTGCGTTAAAATCGCCAACACTTCCTGTCTTGTCGGAGTTCACGGCAAGAGGCCGCATACGCACATTATACGGAATTGTCTCGGACAATCCATACTCGTGCGGCGGCTTGCGTGGGAGCCTGCATGATTCAACATGCGTTTGTCTTTGCTGGGTTATGCGCGAGCGGAGGGGCGGCCGGGCCGTGGTGCGGCTCCACTCACCCCGATGCCCCGTTCCGCTGAACCCAATGGCCTCTGTGTTCCATGGCGTACCACTGTCCCTGTACGTTTGCCACCAATTGACTTGCGCCGTGCCTGCCGACAAAGTGGAGCGACTGCACGGGCGCGTCCGGCAGGTTGCCGCTGATGTCCGTCCACTGTGTGCCACCGTCAAACGTCTCGTACACGTGCCCTGGCAAGTCTGGTGTGGCGGCGGAATACCCGTCGAAGCCGACGACAGCCGCGTCCCCATCCGGTTTGTCCGGACAGATGGCAATCGCAGTGATGGTGCGGTTGGGCAACCCGAAGGACCTGTCCTGCCAATGACCGTTTACCCCGACGGAGAGACTGCCGGCGAGCGTTCCGACGTACCAGGTGGATCCGAGTTTTGACAGTGCCGTGATCCCGTCGACGCGGTATCCCTCGGAGCCGGCTACTGCCGCCTCCGTCAAATCCGGAGAGATCTGCTGCCAACTCGATGTTTTCGAGTTCCACTTGGAAATAAAGTGCACGGCCCGATACACTTGCTGCCCATCTGTCCAATACACCGGTGCGGGTCCGTTCGGCAGAGGTGCGTCGCTTTGTGCAGTCACTGCAGCCGGCGAGAAAGAGGTCGCAGAAACGCCGGAATCTGCTTGTTTCACGACGGTACTGGGGTTCGCGACTTCGTCGCCCAGCCTGTGGGTGCTCCAATTCGAGATGAGTGTAGCCCCTTGCAAACTGACGGCCAGCAGTGCCACAACCGCGAGCCAGCCGACTGCGTTTCGCCGAGCCAGTGACTTTTGCCAGTTTGCATTCATGCCGATTTACCTCCGAATGCGAGTTTGGAACCAGCATAAAAGACACACTCGGAAAACCCTGTCAAACCGTTGGCGCAAAGGAGAAAAATGTTTCTACATCTTTCGCACTTTTGTGTGCCCGCATGACGCAATTCGACGTTGCAGGATTACGTGTCACGAGCTGTTCACTCGGCCGCGGCCGTGGTGTTGCGCGCACCGCGGACAAGCTGTGAGGGTGGCTCTGCGCAGAGGATGCAGAGTTTGTGCATGGCACGCGTACACGCAACGTAGAGGAGTTTGGCGTCGAGCGATTGCCGTCGATAATTGTCTTCACTGACGCCAGATATGATGACGCCGTCAAATTCAAGACCTTTGGTCAGATGGACAGGGGCAACCGAGATGCCGCCGTGGTACGTGGTGTCTTGCCCAGTCAGAGGTGCGCCTCCATTCCGAGGGCGTTCAGTTGGTCTGCCATGCGTTTGCCTTCGGCCAGCGTGCGCGTGACAACGGCTGCAGACTGCGTCCCTGCCGCTCGCCACGCGGACAACATCTCTGCGATGACGCGCGGTTGTTCACGGATGGGCACGGTCTGTACGAGGACCGGTTCGCCGCTGCGGAACACAGGCTTTGCCAGCGTCTCTTGGACGGACGCCTCGGCGAGTACAGAATTGGCGAACTCAATGATTTCCACCGTAGACCGATAACTTCTGTCCAACGTAAATTTCTGAGATTTCCCCTCGAATAAGTCCGAAAACGCTTGCCAATCGGAAATTCCGTAGAGCGAGTAGATATTCTGGGCGGTGTCGCCGAGGATGGTAAACGAGTTGGAAGGACAGAACGCTTTGAGCACCCACACTTGAAATGGCGAAAAGTCCTGTGCTTCGTCGATAACCACGTGGTCGAACATGTACGAACTGTCGCTACCGCGAAGGCGGGTGTGCAGGTAGACCAGGGCTGGCAATTCTTCGCGGCGTACGGTGGTGTATCCCGTATGGACTTTCCGTGTCCGCTTCGACCGCGTGTTCTCCTCTGACGGGCCGGCAATTCCTAGGGCGACCACTGCTTCGCGGTAGACCTCCAGAGGCCGACAGTCCGGCCACAGCCGTTCATATGCCTTCAGCCGCTGCATGGCTTTCTTGCGGTCAAACGAAATCCCCTTGCTTTTCCGTACTTTGGCCTCTGTTTCAATCACGCGTTTCAAGCGCGAGAGGATTCTCTCTCGGCGTTGGGCCAGTGGGTAGTGCGCGTATTCGTGTGAGAACCACTCGCGAATGGTCGCCGAATCGACGCTCAGATGGCTGCCTGCGTCAAAGTCTGCAGCCGGTACCATGTTCGCTTCAAATCCGGACAAGTACGCGTCGAGGTCGCGAGCAAACTGAACGGACCCGCGGTATCGAATCTGCTCAACCAGCGCGTTGTCTGTCATTCCGTTGGGCTGGAACCACTGTTCCAGGATCTCGCTGTGGTCCGCCACTTTTACCGGTGCCGCTGACGACACCCTCTGGAGAGACGTATTGTGCTGTGTCCGTCGCACCGGTAAATGAATAGAAGAGACTGCTGACCGGCGCGCGCCAATCTGCCACCAGCACATCTCCCGTATCCGCCTTTTGCAGTCCGACCTTGCCGATGTACAGTGGAGTGGGTTCAGGAGCCTCATCAGGCTGAAAGTCGATTCGCCCGAAGTAAGGCTCTCGCGCTGCAATGGCCAAGTTTGTACGCTGCTGTTCGCGGATGGCGTCCAACGACTGTTCGACGAGGTCTTCGCCGTAGTACCGTGGCAGACGGTCCAGTTTCTCACGTTGCCTATCAATCTCCGTGAGCGTCTCCGACAGTTTACGAGCTTCGTAAGCATACCCATGAGTGGATTCCATCACCGCACTCCTTTCTCTTCCAATCTTGAATCCAACTCAGAGGACTCAAAATTCTACTGCAATTTCCAGCCAAAATCAACCAGAACGTTGGGCGGCAGTCGGTCCATTCCGTGTACTGGTGGTTCATGTATTCCCGGTCGAGCGAAATTACGTTACAGTGAAAGAAGTGCGGATGATTGCCACAACTTTCATTTCTGTCTACACTTGGGACCACATCATGGAGAGGATGACGACCTGTGCGAACGCTCGCTTTTCCGATTGCGCTCACGACGATGTTTCTCTTTGGAGCGTTCGACATCACACGGGGTGTCTCGGCACCGTTCATGCAGTTCGATTGGCAGCTGACGTATTTTCAACTCGGGATGGCCTTCGCTGCCAACTCCTTCGGATACGTTTTTGGCAGTTTCGTCAGCGGGTTTGCTGTCGATACGTTTGGGATGCGACAGGTGATTTTGTGCGGGGGATTGCTCACTGTTCTCGGATTAGCCACGTTCGTTTCGTTGCACGGGTTCGGCTGTGTCGTAGCTGGTTTTCTCCTGTACGGAATGGGCACAGGCACTTTGGAAATCGGCGTGAACGGCGTCGTTCCAGCAGTGGCTTCGACGGAGCAGCAAAGAGCGGGCTACTTCAATACGCTGCACGGGCTCTACGGACTTGGCGCCTTCGGCTTTCCGGTGCTGGCGGCCTGGATCATCGGCGCGTTACATAGCTGGCGCAGTCTCTATGTGTTGTTGGGCGCGTGCCTTCTGTGCGTCTTGGGGGTCACATGGCTCAGTCGCGATCCGCTCCTGCGACGCACCGCCTCAGCCATTACTAGGCTCGCACGCACAGCGGACGGCCCGCGGCGCTCAGCGGTCTACAAAAGTCCCTTGCTTTACACGCTACTGGTTTCCATCACCGCGTACGTGATGGCGGAGACGGCCGTCTGTGGCTGGCTGCCCACTTATCTTGTGAACGTCCGCCACACGTCTGTCGAGCAAGGTTCACTGTGTCTATCCGGGTTTTACCTGACGTTTACCATCGGTCGCCTGAGCGCGCCACTGTGGGTTACGCGGCTTGGCAACTATCGCGCAATTCTAATCAGTACGTGCCTTTCACTCGGGTCCGTCGGCATGGCGCTGTCGGTGAAATCCACGCTGCCCTTGTTCATGGTTGCAGGCGCCGGCTTTGCCATCGTCTTTCCGACCATTGCATCGGTTGCCAGTCACGAGTTTCGCGAGGACGCCGGTGCGGTGATAGGCTTTCTGTTCACGGCGGCTGGCGTCGGAACCATGGTGCTGAACACGTTCATCGGCTGGATGGCGTCGTCGTTTGGTTTGGCCCTCGGCTTTTCGTTCGTACTGGTTTTCTTGTTCCTTGTGTTGTTGAGTACGGCAGTGGCGCGTTGGCTCTCTCGACACCACGTGATGTTGGAGCAATCGAAAGCCATCGGGAGGTGACTGAACCATGTTGCGTACGCCCGAGGTATCACCGCTCGGCGACTCAGCCGTCCTGGTCTCGTTAGGGGACGTGATTGACAACGCTGTGTACCAGGACGTCACCCGGCTGGCGCAACAGTGTGAGCAGCATCCGTTTCCCGGTTACGTCGAACTCGTGCCTGCGTATAGTTCGCTTACCATCATATACAATCCAGCCACCATCGATTTCGAATCGGTGCGCGCATACGTTCTGGACCTTTGGCAGCAGCCGGAGGATGTCAGCGCCATCGCACGCGAACCGGTGGTGATTCCGGTCTGCTACGAGGGAGAATTCGGACCGGATCTGGAATACGTTGCGAAGTATCACGGTTTGACCCCAAGCGAGGTGGTGGAACTCCACACGTCTGGCTTGTACGTGGTCTACATGATTGGATTCACACCCGGCTTTCCATATCTCGGGGGACTCTCAGAGCGATTGGCGACGCCACGGCGATCCGAGCCTCGGGTAGTCGTACCAGCCGGTAGCGTGGGCATCGCGGGTCAGCAGACGGGCATCTATTCTTTCGACACGCCCGGAGGTTGGCAGATTATCGGGCGGACACCGTATCGCATGTTCAATCCGGACGCTCGCCCGCCGACCTTGCTTCACCCCGGCCAGCAGGTTCGATTTCAGGCCATCACGGCCGAACAATACGCTGCGTTGAGCAGCTCCACTGTGTAAACTGTTTGGGCGCGAAGCGAGGGGATTTGTATGTTGGAGGTTCTCCAGCCTGGACTGTTCACCACCGTGCAGGACGGTGGGCGTTCAGGGTATCGAAAATATGGCGTCGGTGGATCTGGCGCCATGGACGCTGTGTCTTACCAGGTGGCCAACATCTTGGTTCAAAATCCGCTCGGGGCGGCAGCGCTCGAAGTAACACTCGTTGGACCGACATTGCGATGTACGAAAGATGTCGTTGTCGCCATCTGTGGCGCCGACTTTCATCCCACCGTGAATGGGGCGCCTGTGCCGATGTGGCGTCCGCTGTTCATCCGAAAAGATGCCGTCTTGGCACTGCGCCAAGCGGTGCAAGGGTGTCGAGCGTATATCGCGGTAGCGGGGGGAATCGACGTTCCTTGCACCATGGAGTCGCGCAGTACGTATGTGCCAGCAGGCCTCGGCGGCTGGAAAGGCCGGGCATTGGTGCAAGGAGATGTGCTGCCAGTAGGGGAGGTGTCTTCTCACCCCAACATCGGCGGTTGGTGTGCACGCCAAGATGGTGCTTGTCACTGGCCGCGGTGGGGCGTCTCTCCTCGAATCTGGTCGGAGCTGTTGGCGAGCCGCATCCGTGCCCTGCCAGGAACGCATTTCGCGAAATTGTCCCGCGCGGCTCAGACTGCCGTGTGGAGCGCGAGTTTTCGCGTTACGCCCAAAGCGGATCGGATGGGGATGCGGCTGGATGGGCCATCGCTGCCGATTTCAATGGACAGAGAACTGGTGTCTGCGGGCGTCATGCCAGGGACGGTTCAGCTTCCGCCGGGTGGACAGCCGATGATTCTCATGGCGGACGCGCAAACCACCGGCGGGTATCCACGGATCCTACACGTGGCGACGGCGGATTTGCCCAGGCTGGCACAGAAGCGACCCGGTGATGTCATTCAGTTCGAGGAAGTGGACGTGGCGTCGGCCCGACGGGCGTGGCTTCGGCAACAGCGTGTACTGCACATCTTGAGATGCGGTGTGACATGGTTGTGGGAAAGGAGATGACGTTCCATGCCGCAGATTGACCTGAACTGCGATATGGGGGAAAGCTTTGGAACCTATCAGAAAGGCGCAGATGCCGATGTGTTGGCCTACGTGACCTCGGCGAACATCGCGTGTGGGTTTCACAAGGGCGATCCATCCACCATGCGAAAGACGGTGCGGCTCGCATTGGACCATTCGGTCGCCATTGGTGCACATCCGGGGTACCCAGACCTGGTCGGTTTTGGACGCCGTGCCATGGATGCGAGCCCGCAGGAAGTCTACGATATGGTGGTCTATCAGATTGGCGCACTTGCCGCGTTTGTTCAATCCGAAGGTGGACGTTTGCACCACGTAAAACCGCACGGCGCACTGTATAACGTCGCCGCTCGCCAGCCGTCGATTGCCACAGCGATTGCGAAAGCGGTCTACAAGGTCGATGAATCCCTCATTCTCTACGGATTGTCTGGAAGTGCGCTGATTGACGCTGGACGAGCCATCGGGTTGCAGACGGCGAGTGAAGTGTTCGCCGACAGAACGTATCAGGAGGACGGAACGCTGACGCCTCGGACGGCACCGGACGCGCTGATTGAAACGGAAGAGGAAGCGGTCGCGCAGGTGCTGCGCATAGTCCGGGATGGGCGGGTCCGGTCGCAACAAGGCACGGATGTGGCAATTGCTGCGGATACTGTCTGCATCCACGGAGACGGACCACATGCGCTCATGTTCGCGAAGCGGCTGCGGCTGGCCTTGGATGAGGCGGGTGTGGCGGTTCAAGCGGTACGCCGCAGGAGGGACGGGTCGACCTGACGCGGGGATATTGAGGCTCACCGCGCTGAAGTCGAAATCGACGCTTCAATCACGGCCTATCTTCTGTTATTCTAGATAGAGAAGTGTAAATATACTGAACCATGACAAATCGGGACCTGACCGAGGCGATGTTCGGCGGGGACAACAAGGAGGATAAGCTGAGTGACGACCGCATCCAACAAACTCGACACACTGCTGCAAGAAACACGGACCTTTCAACCTTCGGAGGCGTTTCGTGCGCAAGCGAATTTCAACGACGTAAGCGTTTACGAACGAGCTGAGGCAGACCCCGAAGGCTATTGGGCTGAACAGGCTCAGCACCTCACGTGGTTCCGCCCTTTTGAGAAAGTGCTTGAATGGAATCCTCCCCACGCGAAGTGGTTTATCGGCGGCAAGATCAATGCTGCGTACAACGCCGTCGATAGGCACCGTGAAGGCGCGCGGAAAAACAAGGCGGCCATCATCTGGGAAGGTGAGCCGGGCGACAGCAAAGTGTTCACCTACGACATGCTCGGCCGCGAAGTGGACAAGGCCGCACATATGTTGACGAAACTCGGTGTCAAGAAAGGTGACCGGGTGACGATTTACCTCCCGATGATCCCTGAACTTGCTATCTCATTGCTGGCGTGTGCAAAAATTGGCGCCATCCACTCCGTGGTGTTTGGTGGCTTTTCGTCGAAGGCGCTGCGGGAGCGGATTGTAGACTGCGACGCCAAGGTGCTGATTACCGCAGACGCAGGTTGGCGCAGAGGTGGATTGATTCCACTGAAACAAAACGCGGACGAAGCGGTTGTTGACACGCCGGTGGAAAAGGTATTGGTGGTGCAGCGCGTTGGCGAGCAGTCCGGTGCACAAATGCAGGAGGGCCGCGACGTGTACTGGCACGAGCTGTACAAGCAAGTGCCGAATACGCCGTATCCCGCGGAGGAGATGGACTCAGAAGACCCGCTCTTCCTCCTGTACACTTCCGGGACCACAGGCAAGCCGAAAGGCATCGTACATTCCACAGCAGGGTACTTGGTGGGCGCGAACACCTCTTTGCGCACCGTGTTTGACATCAAGGACAGCGACGTGTACTTCTGCACAGCGGATATTGGTTGGATTACAGGCCACACGTACATCGTCTACGGGCCTTTGTCCGCAGGCGCCACTGTGGTGATGTACGAAGGTGCACCAGACTGGCCGCACCGCGGGCGTTTCTGGGAGATTATCGAAAAGTACGGCGCGACCATTTTCTACACGGCACCGACCTCCATTCGCACGTTCATGAAGTGGGGGACGGAGTATCTGGAGCAGTACAACCTGGATACGCTGCGGTTGTTAGGCACTGTGGGAGAGCCAATCAACCCAGAGGTGTGGATGTGGTTCCACGAACACGTCGGCAAGGGCAAGGCGCCCATTGTGGATACGTGGTGGCAGACGGAGACAGGGGCGGCCATGATTGCCCCGTTGCCAGGGATTACGTCGCTCAAACCGGGGTCTGCGACGCGGCCTGTGCCGGGCATCTCGGCGAAAGTCGTGGACGAAGAAGGAAACGAAGTGGAGCCGGGCAACGGAGGCTACTTGGTCATTACCAAACCTTGGCCGTCGATGCTGCGTACGGTGTGGGGCGACGACGAACGCTTCCGCAACACGTACTTTGGTAAATTCCAAGGCATCTACCTGCCGGGGGATGGCGCTCATCTGGACAAAGATGGGTACTTCTGGATTCTGGGGCGCATTGACGACGTCATCAACGTGTCCGGTCACCGCATCGGTACCATGGAAGTCGAGAGTGCCTTGGTGGACCATCCGAGCGTTGCGGAAGCTGCCGTCATTGGTCGCTCACACGAGGTGAAGGGGCAAGCCATCACTGCGTTCGTGACACTGAAGGACGGCGTGGAACAGACGCCGGAGTTGGTGGCGGAACTCAAGCAGCATGTGGTCGGAAAGATTGGAGCCCTGGCCCGGCCGGAAGAGATCATTTTCACGGCAGAACTGCCGAAGACGCGGAGCGCCAAAATCATGCGCCGGCTGTTGCGGGACATTGCGGAAGGCCGCGTGATTGGCGACACCACGACATTGGCGGACCCGTCTGTGATAGATTCGCTGAAGACGATGTACAAGGATAGCGAATAATCCGGACATGTCCTGCCATCGGAGACGTCCCGCACCGCTGTGAGCGGTGGTGCGGGACGTCCTGTTTTGTGAAGCACGTGCGTCGCAACGTGTGCATCGGTCATGGGATTTCTTGATTTTCGCGTTTCAACTTCAGTACGTTGATGAATATAGAATTTTTCGATGATGGGAGCGCTCTGACATGAGACATCTTTCAGAACTGCGCGTGCGCTTCGGCGATACAGACATGTTGGGGCATGTGAACAACGCGTCGTACTTCACGTACATGGAAGAGGCGCGGTGTGACTTCTTACAAGCAGTTGGGATGACCGACATCCCACTCATTCTGGCTTCTGCCAAGGTTGATTTTCGCGCCCAAACCTATTACCCCGACGTGCTGGAGGTGGAGACTTGGGTGACTCGAATCGGCAACACCAGCTTTGACGTCGCGAATCGCATGCGGCGGCAAGGTACGGACACTGTGGTGTTTGAAGGCGTGGCGGTGGTGGTGTACTTCGATTACGAAGCACAAAAGCCAGCGCCAGTTCCAGACGAGTTGCGCCAGGTGTTGGAGGCCTACCACGAGCCACTCACGGACTAAGCGTTGGGTTTGTTCAGACGCGGACATGTCAATACCGATACGTAGGTTGGGTGATGAGACAACGAACCAAGACCTGTATCGGAGGACATGATGAGTCTATATTGGGTGTTTTTGACCGTCAGTATCCTGCTGACGTTTGTGATTTTACTGCTTTTGGTACGCTGGATTGGGAGTACACAATTGACGCAATTGACGTTTTTCAACTGGGTGGCCGGGGCCAGCATGGGAAACATTGCAGCCAACATGATGGCTGCGCGGACCGTACTGGACTGGGCCGCCTCTTGCTACACCCTGGTCGCTTTTACGGCAGCCACCATCATTGCTGCGTTTATTGCGTTGAAAAGCCGGAGGTTTCGCCGAATCTCCAACGGCGAGCCATTGGTGCTCATCCACAAAGGCGTCGTGTTGCGGGAAAACCTCGGGCGGACCAAAGTGAACCTGGACGTCCTGATGATGTTGTTGCGCGAAAAAGGTTATTTTTCTTATGCCGACATCGAATACGCCATTCTCGAGCCGACAGGAAACCTCAGCATCCTCCCGTCTCAGGCGTCACAGTCGGTTTCCAAGGCCGATTTGGCCTATGGCCCGGATTTATCAGACAAGGGCCAGGGACCGTACGTGGAAATTATCATTGACGGGGAAGTGGACAACGACAAACTGCGCAGTACGGGGCACGACATGGAATGGCTATTGGAGCAGGTGAAGCGGCTCGGCGGCGAGTCCATCGAAGATGTGACGTATTTGGCTGTGAACGCCGAAGGAGAAGTGATTGGCGACATTCACCGGAAAGGGACCCGTGACATTCCCCCTGTGTGACGAGGGACAGAGTAGGCCGGCCTCTCCGCAATCTACCTCCCTTTATGATAGAATATTCAGAAACATGTGAGGGGATGAGGCTGAATGAGCCACACTGTGACGGGGAACACAGAGACGGCGCCCTACGTTGCACGGGCCCGGCGCAATACCGTGGGAGACCTTTTGACGCGAACGCGGGCACGGTATCCGAAGAAGCTGGCGCTGGTGTACGAGGACGTTCGTTGGACGTACCAACAGTTTGACGATGCCGTTCATCAGACCGCGCATGCGCTCTCTGAAGACGGAGTGGACAAAGGCGCACGGGTGGCCGTATTGTCCCGGAACAGCCTGGATTTCGCGGTCATCAACTTCGCGTTGGCCCGCCTCGGAGCCACCATGGTACCCATCAACTATATGTTGAACGCAGAAGAAATCGCTTACATACTGCAGCACGCGGAAGTCTCCTGTCTGACGGCGTCTGGAGAATTTGCGCCACTCCTCGACCAGGCTTGTCAGTTGTCCGGGCGGCAACCGAGCATTGTCGCGCGTTACCTGATGGATACGTCCGAAGTGCCAGCCGATTTGGCGCATTGGGTTCCACTTCAGGCACGGCGAGCCGCTGCGCCGATGACGCCGTTTGAATCGGATGTATCAGACGACGACGTCGCCCATGTGCTTTACACGAGCGGCACGGAGTCGCGGCCGAAGGGCGTCATGCTCACGCATGCCAATCTGATTTCGGAGTACGTCAGTTGTATTGTCGACGGCCGCATGGAAGCGCGGGATGTCGCGATACACGCACTACCTCTGTACCACAGTGCCCAGCTCAACTGTTTCCTCGGGCCCGGTGTCTACGTGGGCGCGACGGGCATCATCCTCCGTCAAGCTGCACCCGACGCCATTCTCGAGACGATTGAGCGGGAGTCCGCAACACAACTGTTCTGTCCACCCACGGTGTGGATTGCGCTGCTGCGGCATCCGGATTTCTCGACCCGCGACTTGTTAAGCTTGGAAAAGTGCTACTACGGTGCCGCCATCATGCCTGTAGAAGTTCTCAAGGAATTGTCGCAGCGATTGCCGCAGGCGAAGTTTTGGAACTTCTACGGGCAGACCGAAGTGGCGCCCCTGGCGACGGTACTTCAGCCGGAGGATCAGTTTCGGAAATTGGGTTCGGCTGGACGTCCTTCCCTCAACGTCGAGACGAAGATTGTCGACGACGATGGCAACGAACTACCACCAGGGCAGATTGGCGAAATCGTCCATCGCACGGCACACGCCATGAAAGGATATTGGAAAGATCCGGAGAAGACTGCGGAAGCATTCAAAGATGGCTGGTTTCACAGCGGCGACCTTGGCGTGATGGACGAAGAAGGGTACCTGACGGTGATTGACCGCAAGAAGGACATGATTAAATCGGGGGGTGTCAACGTGTCCAGCCGGGAAGTGGAAGAGGTCTTATATCAATTTCCCAGTGTTTCGGAAGTTGCGGTGATTGGCGTCCCTGACTCGTACTGGATTGAAGCCGTGACGGCCGTGGTTGTTCCGAAGCCTGGGGAAGTCATCGACGTGGATTCGCTGCTAGCGCATTGCAAGGAGAAGTTGGCTCGATTCAAGGTACCCAAGCACGTCGTAGTGGTGGACGAGCTACCGAAAAATCCAAGTGGAAAGGTGCTGAAGAGGGAACTTCGAGCGCGATACAAGGACCTCGCGTGACCAGAGCCCTTTCGATATGATGTGTATGGGAACAGCGGACGTAGCTTACAACGAACGAAGGGTGCGAATTGATATGTTTGTGAGAGAAATTGTTGTACGATTCGGAGAATGTGATGGGCTTGGTCATGTAAACAACGGGACCTACTTCACGTACATGGAAGACGCGAGAATGGACGTGTTCCGGTTGTTCAATCCGACGCTGGAGCTCGGGAAGTGGAACCTGATTGTCGCGTCCACACGCTGCGACTTTTTGCAACAAGTCACGTATGCGGAGACGCTCAAGATTTACACGTGGATTGGCAGGATTGGCAACTCCAGTTTTGTCGTCGAACACGCACTGCAAAATGTTCGGGGAGAGTGGGTCGCGCGCGGACAGGCAACGCTGATTGCGTACGACTGCGCGGCCAAAAAAAGCGTGCCGCTGTGGGACGAGGTAAGGACCGCGTTACAAAGCCACACGGAAGGACCAGAGGGTGTTCCCGCCTCACGCGGATAGCCGAAGCACACAGAAGCTTCTGGATGATTCAGAACCCGGCGGACTTCTTCGCCTGGTCGCCTCTGCTGCGTGGGAGAAGGGGAGGAATGGGTGGGCCCCGCGGTATTCCTGGTGTCGGATGCATCCAGTGATCTCACAGGGCACACCCGCTTGGTCGTCAGCGTGCTCCATTACGGTGTCTGAGCCGCCACCTCGGACAAGTTCATCCGACGGACCTGGAACGCGGTTCGTGCCGCCTTCTCCAGTTCGTCGTCCAGCGGTTCAAGTTTCACATCGATTCCGGCGTAATCGAGTGCCGTTTGCAGGATGAAGTCGGCCAGCGCCGGATTCTTCGGAAGCAAGGGCCCGTGAATATACGTGCCAAAGACGTTCTTGTACCGAACGCCCTCGTGGCCGTCCGTTCCGTTGTTGCCGTGGCCCGAGATGACTTTGCCAAGGGGGGCGTGATGGTGTGTTGTCCGCCCTCCGTGGTTTTCAAATCCGACGATGGTGCCACACTCGTCCGACTCAATCGCCACGTTTCCGATGAGGCGTGGCGATCCCGCCACGGTCACCATGTCGAGCAACTCAAGGCCCGGAACTTTGGTGCCGTCCGGCAACTGGTAGTACTCGCCAAGCAATTGGTACCCACCACACACCGCGAGCAGCGGCAATCCATCTTCTACTGCCGCTTTCCATTCGTCGCGTGAGCGGCGAAGCGTCCGGCTCACAATCTCCTGTTCGCGGTCGGACCCCCCACCGAGCAACACGAGGTCGTAGTCGCCTGGTCGCGCTTCTTCGCTGCTGGTGACGAGCGTGACCTGTGCCTCCAGGCCACGCCACTCCAGGCGACGCTTCAGTGTCAGGATGTTTCCCTTGTCTGCGTACAGGTTTAACAGGTCAGGATACAGATGGGCGATACATAGCGGCCGGTTCATTGTTGTGCGCCCTCCTTTTCAACAAGTCTGCGAGCGGGTACAGTGCGGTGTACGTCGACAATACGTAGACCGGCACGTCCCCAGATGCCCTTGCCAATTCCAGCGCGTGGTCCAAGCCCGCTTCGAGTTCGGGTACGTAGGACAGATTGGATTCCGGATAACCTCCGTATTTGAGGCGTAGCGCCATGTCTTCAGCGCGGAGCCCCGTCGTGACGCATTTGACGACACTGTCATCCTCTGTGATCAGTTCAAAATCGGCATCCCACAGCCAGGACACGTCCTTGCCGTCGGCAGCGAGGTCGTTGATGGCGATGCACAGGACCTTGTCTCCAGGTTCCGAATGAATGGCCTGAAGCACGCTGTCGCAGCCCGTCGGGTTTTTGATGAGGTTCAACACCGTGTGCGGGCGGGTGGGGAACGCCTGCATTCGACCGAGCGGTGGTTGATATTGGCGTAGACCCTGCTGAATGACACTCGCGTCTAGGCCACACACGCGGGCCGCCGCAATCGCAGAGAGCGCGTTGTAGACATTGAAGATGCCACGCACAGGGAGTTGGAACGATACGGGCGGCAGTTGACCCTGCGTCACCTCGAGTCGAGATTCCTGGAAGTGGCCGACAAAGTCAGGCACCGGTCGGAAAAAGTCGCAGTTCGGGCAGTGGTAGTCGCCCAATTGCCCGTAGTAAAAGCCGTCGTACTGAAGTTCGTGGCCGCATTGCATACAAAACGCGCCGTCGCGCATTTGGTCGCGGTGTTCCTGCTTCAGATGTTCCTTGGACATACCAAAGTACAACACCGTCTTTCCGTAGGACAAGCCAATGTGGCGGGCGAGGGGATCGTCCGCGTTCAGGATGGCGACAGCGTCCGTCTTGCGCAGTCCGGCCAGCAACTTCTCCACTGTCGTATCCAACTCTCCGTACCGGTCCAACTGGTCTCGGAACACGTTCGTCACCACAGCCACCTTGATAGGCAATGTCTCGGCCACCAACGGCAGTGTGGCTTCGTCAATCTCAAACAGTGCAGTCTTGCGCCGCAGTCGTCCGAACCAACTGGTGTGGCGCAAGAGTGCGGTTGCGAGACCTTGCGGAAGGTTGGCGCCTTCCGTGTTGTGGATGATGGGGTCCTCTTGTTTCATGGCAGCCGCGAGGAGTCGGGCGGTCGTCGTCTTGCCGTTGGTTCCGGTCACGACGATGCACCTCTCCAGTTGCGTGCCGAGCTTGCGCAGCAAACGCGGGGACACTTTCAACGCAATTTTTCCTGGGAGACTGGTTGCTCGTTTACGCAACATACTCAGCAGGAGGAGGACAAGCTTACCAATCCAGACGCCGAACAATCCAATTCAACTCCTTGTCAACGTGCTCTGGATGCGAGCGCAGAATGGCATAAATCCGCTGCGCGTGCAGCTCCAGAAGTCACTGATGCGTACGTTCTCGTGTCGTTCAACACCTTGCGATGAATGACGGGCCACTCCGTCGAGCGTTCATCAAAGGACCGCGGGTCCGTCCGCAGAAGGTTGTCGTATGGATTATACTATACCGTATGGGACGTGGGGGCCTGAAAACGGGCTCCACTGTGACAGATGAAGGAGTGACGCCGTTGTTTACCGTGACGGATTTGCAGTATAAGACAAAAGAACAGTTTTACAACATGGTGGTAGAGCAGGTATCTCACCTGATTGCCGGTGAACCCAATGAAATGGCAAACCTAAGCAATGTGGCGGCACTGCTGAATGTTCACATGAAAGACATCAATTGGGTTGGATTTTACCTTTGGTACAGCGAAGAGCAGTCCCTCATTCTCGGCCCGTTCCAGGGGAAACCCGCTTGCATTCGCATTCCGCTGGGCAAAGGCGTCTGCGGAACTGCTGCAGAAACTCGCACATCCCAAGTGGTACCGGACGTCCTTGCGTTTCCCGGGCACATCGCATGCGATCCGGACTCGCGCGCAGAAGTCGTCGTGCCGATGGTGAAGGACGGGGCGCTGATTGGCGTACTCGACATCGACAGTCCCATTCCGGGACGGTTTGACGAGGAGGACGCGGTCGGCCTGCAGAAGGTTGTCGACGTTTTGCTGGCAGGAACGAGATTTTTGACTCGGTGACCACCGGCGCAGACTAACAAACCGAGGGGTGATGATCTTGGAATTTTACGGATACAAAAAATGTTCAACGTGCCGCAATGCACACAAGTACCTGACGGAGCGCGGTGTGGACGTACCGTTTCAAGACTTCGTGAACCAACCGCCCACAAGAGAGCAACTGCAGTCGTGGGTGGATAAACTCGGGCAGGGTGTGGCGCCATTTGTGAACACCAAGGGAACCAGGTTCCGCGAACTCGGGCTGAAGGACAAGGTGTTGTCGGATGACGAGTGGATGGACCTCTTGACGTCGGACGGCAAATTGCTGAAGCGACCCGTGCTCGTTGCGGGAGACACGGTTGTGGTGGGCTTTGACAAAGCAAAGTACGACGAACTGACGGCAAGGGGTTGACCGAGGGTGCCGAGACTGTTTTACGGTTTGGCGATACCACCCGACTGTAAGACGCAGGGGGCTGCCGTGCAGAAAGGTCTGCAGCAGCGCGGTGTGGTTGCAGGGAACTGGTCCGCTCCAGAACTCTTCCACATCACCGTGCTGTTCTTGGGTGAATTGGCCCCCGACTTGTTGCCTTTTCTGGACGAAGTGGGGGAGGCGGCGGCGAAGAGCGTGCGCCCGTTTGCACTTCGCCTCACGCATGCTGGGGCGTTTGAACGAAACCGCATTCTGTGGCTTGGCCTGGCAGAGGATGACGGGTATGAAACGCTACAAGCCTTGCACTCGTCTGTGCGGCGACACATTGTAAGGCACGGAGGCATTTCGGTAGAGTCACGGCCGTACCGTCCTCACCTGACCCTCGCGCGGAAACTGAACGTGCCCACGTTTCAAGCCGCCGGGAGTGGTGAAGGTTTCCCGCAGCAAGGCATTTCCTTTCCTGTGACGGAACTGTGCTTGTTCGAGTCCACGCGCGTGAACGGGAAACTGACGTATCCCGTTCTACGCTCGTATCCACTTTCCGGACATCTGACATAACAGCGCCGGCTTATGCCCGGCGCCGTTGGCGTTCGTAGTGGATGAGGCCAAGGGCATCGACCATGAAGTCGAAGTTCAGGGGGGAGAGGTCCGCGCCTGGCTCACAGCCGATGCTCCGCAAATATTCCACCACCCATTCCCGCAGCGCTGGCACCACGTCCGCCGCTGAAATGTCCTCGTGGTACACCCGCGCGATAAGGGCGGCCATTTCATCCGCACCGCGGCGGGTCGCCGCAATCGCCTCTGCCTTTGGTGACCTTCCGTGGTGCGCGTGATACACAGTACTGAACGGCACCTGTTCCAACATGTCCAGCGTCCGATGGACTGCGACTGGGTCAAAGTCGACAGGCGATGTCGACGGCAACACCCATTCAAAGTCCCATCCGGTAAATCCCGTGCGATAGCGTATTCCGACTGCGTCGCCCGCAAACAAGGCGTCCGAGACCGGATCAAGAATGGTGAAATGGTGTTTGGCATGCCCTGGAGAATCGAAAAAGGTGAGCGTACGCTGACCGATATGGAGCGTATCGCCGTGGTTCCGGATCAAGATGCGCGATTCATCCACAGGTTTTACTGAGCCAAAATAGTGCTCCAGCTGGTCGCCGTACACTTGTCCCGCACCTGCCCAAAGTCGGGATGGGTCTGCCACGTGACGGGCTCCACGCGGGTGAACCACGAGGGTTGCATGTTTCGCCAATTCCATGATGTGCCCTGCTCCGCCGGCGTGGTCCAAGTGTACGTGGGTAACAATCACGTAGTCCAGCATATCGGGCGTGACGCCAAGCTCCTGCAGCCCGTGGACCAATGTCTCGTGCGACTTGCCGGACCCGGTGTCAATCAGCACCATCTTCTCGTCCTGAATCAGGTACGCGCCGGTTCGGTAGGGGATGTCCTGTTCAAACAAGTCTATGAGCCAAACGTCGTGCCCCATGTCTTCGATATGTGTGCGAACGTCTGCCATCTCTCATCAATCCTTTCGAAACAACGATTTTCTCCTCGACTTACCTCCGTCTTTGTCGGACACAGGGCGGTTGGCTGCTTGGTGACGCTCTCTCCACGTCATGGGCATGGACGAAGGGCGAATTGTGGGCGTCTCTCGTCGCGTTGCCGCTACCTCTTGGCGGGCACGCCAGGAGCCCGTACGGTCTGCCTTCTGCTGGCGCCGCTGGTACAACGGCCGTACGTCCGCACGGCGTTCGGAGACCACGCTGAGCGGCGGTACATCCGATGCCTGGCCCAATCGCTTGCCTCGGCGTTGTTCCACGTCTTCTACGTAGATGACGTCCGCGAGTTGATCCACCTCTGGTTCTTCAGCGACGGTAGCGCGGGACACCGACAGTAACATGCCCATGGCAACGAGGTTCATCAGCAACGAGGTGCCGCCGTAACTAATGAACGGCAGCGGGATGCCCGTGACCGGAAGCAGGCCAGTGACAGCACCGAGGTTGATGATGGTTTTGAAGGTGATCATGCCGGTCAAGCCGATGGAGAGCAGAGCACTGAACCTATCGGGCGCGTGCCGTGCCGTGTGGAATCCACGCCAGATGAGCACAGCAAACGTTGCCAGCAACGCGATAGCGCCGACAAATCCCCACTCCTCGACGAACACGGGGAAGATGAAGTCAATCTGGGGGACCGGGAGGTAGCCCATCTTTTGAATGCTCATGTCAAAGCCACGTCCAAACCATCCGCCAGCCGCCATGGCGGTGAAGCCGTGCAGCAGTTGGTAGGCCTGACTACTATGGAAGGGATCCAGCCAGGCTTTGATACGGGCGGATCGGTAAGACTCCATGAAGCCGAGTCCAATCACCACCGGCAATAAGGCGCCGCCCAGCATGAGGAGCGGCTTCAGACGGGCGCCAGAAGCAAACAAAATCACGATACATGTCGTCAACAAACTCATGGCCGTTCCCATGTCCGGCTCCGCGATAATCAGGGCGAACGCCAAGCCGACCACAATGAGTCCGGGCAGGAGTCCGCGTTTAAAACTATGTATCAACGTCACTTGTTTCGTGAAGAAGAAAGACAGGTAGACAACAGCCGCGATGATGGCGATTTCTGAAGGCTGTATGAGCACACTGCCCGCACCGAGCCAACGTCGCCCACCTAACGTCTCGTGACCGATGAAGAGAACGAGCAACAGTAAAAGCAAACTGCAACCCATAAATGGCACCGCTACTCGGTACCAAAATTTGTGAGGGAGGAAACTCACGCCAATCATCAGGACGATACCGATGACGGCGAATATCAACTGCCTGATTGCGTAATAGGAAGCCGGTAAATCACTCTGTAGAGCGATGACCGTACTCGCGGAGTAGACGGTGAGAACACCGACCGCTGTCAAAATGAGCACTGTGAAGAAGAGTACATAATCCATCTGGTGTCGTTGTCTTTGCAAGCGCGTCACCCCCCATCCAGTCTAGACAAATGAATCTTCTTCGACGTGGATGGAGACTTCCCCTGCTACGAGTTCGGGATTTCCACAGGGTGACGCGCGGTCAAGACTACCACCAGTGCATGCCAATAGCTGTCACACCAAGGATGGCGGCGAGTGGAATAGCGAAGCCCCAACCTCCGCCGCCACCGCCCCAGCCAGGTCCAGGACCTGGTCCGGGTCCGGGTCCGTGACCGGGTCCTGGTCCTGGACCGTAACCAGGTCCCCCAGGTCCCCCAGGTCCCCAGGGACCACCCAAAAACGGACGGGCATCACTCATCTCTTCCATGCTCCACGTTGGATCCATATATGGGGTGCGCGGTGCGGCAGAGAGAATGATGTGGCGCTTCGTGCAGTGAACGATGACACCCCGAAATGTCCCAAAATGGGTATAGCAATGGATGTGTTGGCCAATGAATTTTTCCAGGAATCGGTGGGTGATTTTCATGTGCCGCCCCTCCTTGGCACCAGTCTATGGGACATTTGCCTGTGTAGAGACGGCGAATGCCCAACTGGTCCAGTGCGGCAACAGAAGGGACGTCCTGATAATAAGATGATTATGACATCTGATGACCAACAAGGTGGTGGGTAGCGGCCGTGAAGAGTGTGCATCCGTATTTGGAGAGTCCGTATCCGGTTGTCCTGGCGCATCAAGGCCATAGCCAGCAGGCGCCGAGCAACACGCTTCCTGCATTCGAACTGGCTCTGCAGTGCGGCGCAGATATTCTGGAAACGGACCTGCACTGGACGAAAGATGGTGTTCTGGTCTTCTGTCACGACGAAACCGTGGACCGCACAAGCAACGGTCGTGGAGCCATCAAGGATTTCACGCTCGCTGAACTCAAACGGTTGGACTTCGGTTACCAATTTACAACCGACGCAGGCCAATCGTATCCGTTTCGCGGCCAAGGCATCGAGATACTGACACTTCAGGAAGCGTTGACCGCGTTTCCGAATGTGCGATTCAACATCGATGTCAAGCCCAATCGACCGCTGAGCTTGCAACAGCTCGTCCGGCAGCTCTACGACTTTGGCGCCGAGTCACGTGTGTTACTCGCGTCGTTTCACCACCACGTCTTGCGGACCATTCGCACGATGACGCGCCGTATTGCAACCAGTGCATCGATTCGAGAATGCACCTGCTTTTTCTCGCGGACCTGGACGGGACGCAACGCCTTCCCAGCGCTTCCGTACGTTGCGCTTCAAGTCCCCATGGACTTTTACGGATTCCCCGTCGTCACGCAAAAATTTGTGGATACCGCGCACCAGGCTGGACTCCAGGTGCACGTGTGGACCATCGACGACGGGGACATCATGTCTCGTCTGCTTAGTATGGGCGTGGACGGGATTGTCACCAACCGTCCGGACGTTGGCGTGGCTGTGCGAAGGAGGTTTTTACAGGAGCGGACCGCGTGATTGCTCATGGAATTGTGCATGAAACGCCGCGTCCATGCACTTCTCCAATCCACGCACCCGCGCTGAGCGGCTGAATGTACGCCTCAACTGTGGATACGCTAACGGTATTCGGCATCAAACGGAGGGGAGCCAAGTGACATTTCAATTTCGAGGCGTGCCCATTCGGGAAATCAACGGTCTGCCGTACGCGGTTCATCAGATTGGGGATCACCAGTGGCAGATTGTAATTGGGAACTGTGCGCGTCATCCCGCGGGATACACGTATACACAGGTGTACGATTCGTACGAAGAAGCGTTGCGAGCTTTGGAACGTTGGCCGTCAGGGCGTGTCCGCGACGATGACAGTGCCGCTGGCGACGATACCAGCGCAGTATACGAAGCGCAATCGGACGGCTGACGCGTTCTGGTGAATCGTTGGACCAGGCAAGGGCAGGAGGATGGTTCGGCCCTTACCTGGTTTTTGTCACGGCCGCGGGCAACTTCGCTCCATCAGGAAATCTCGCGCCGAATAAAGTCCGCTAGCGATGCCTCGTCGTTCAATTGAGTGACCGTCTCCACGAAGTCGTCATGCATGAGTTTGCGAGCCAACTTCGCCAAAATTTGCAGATGTTCCGTGTGGCTGCCTTCAGGGACAAGGATGAGGAACAGCGTGGACACAGGTTGTCCGTCCATGGCTTTCCAGTCGAGACCCGAAGTGGTCTTGGCAATAAAGAGGGAAGGTTCGGTCACAAAGGCAGACTTTCCGTGAGGAATGGCAATTCCCTTACCGAAACCGGTGGTGCCTTCCTGCTCTCGCTTCAGAACGGCTTCCGTGACACTCGCCACGTCTGTGACCTTGCCCAGTTCAAACGCTTTTTGCACCAAACGTTCAATCACGTCCCGCTGGCTACTCGCCGGGACATTGAGGAGTACTTGCTTTTCGTCAATCACACGGATCCCTCCCGAATGTACTGGGTTGCACGCATGTGCTCAATTGTGCTCGTTTCCGACGCCTTTTGACAGAGTGGTCATCCGAATTAGCGCTTCGCGTAACCGCCACCGCGGCACCTTTGAATCCGAGAAAAGATAGCACGTGACAGCATGAAAGCGCTTGTCAGAAACGGTTGACACGTGTCATGTTATCAAACTATAATGAGCGCAATCAAGCAGAATCGTTCACAAACAAGCACATTGGGTTGCGAATGGCTGCTTGAATGACAATGAGTCGCGGCGGATGGATCCTTTGCTCGACTACAAACGGGTGGTGTCTGGTGTTTGCCGATGAGCGCAGAAAGAAAATTTTAGAACGGTTGGCTCATGCGCAAAGTGTTACGGTATCGGCGTTAGCCGCAGAGTTTGGTTTGTCTGAGTCCACCATTCGGAGAGATCTACAGGAACTTGACGAGCTTGGTCTGTTGAAGCGAACGCACGGTGGGGCCGTACCGATAGAGGTGGCGTCCTTTGAGCCGACACTTCAGGAAAAACACACACAGCGCGCGAAAGAGAAGTCCGCTATCGCCAAAGCGGCGGTAGAGTGGATCCAGCCCGGAGACACTATCTTGTTGGACTCGGGAACGACCACCTTGCAGCTGGCCAGACTGTTGCCGGACATGGAACTGACCGTCGTGACAAACAGTCTCATGATTGCCGAAGAACTCGCTTCCTATGAAAGAATTCACCGATTGATTCTCGGCGGCGAGTTGCGTACGACGACGGGCGCGATGGTCGGGCCGTTCACAGAACTCGTGCTCTCGAGACTGCACGTGGACAAGTTTTTCTTGGGGGCCAACGGCGTCCACCTCACGTTTGGCGTCACGACGCCAAACGCCATCGAGGCCGCGACGAAACGTGCCATGATGCGTGCGGCTCGCGAAGTCATCCTGGTTGCCGACCACAGCAAACTGCAGCAAAGGAGTCTCGTGAAAATTTGCGATATCGATGAAATTCACACGTTTATCACAGACGCTCCGCTTGCGACGGATGAAGTTGAAGTATTGAACAGAAACGGCGTCAAGGTCGTTGTTGCCGAGGAAACACAACAAAAGGAATGACAACATGAACAATCAGGAAGAACGACTGAAGGCAGGAAAGCGTGTCGTCACCATTACTCTTACGCCGGCTGTAGATATGTTCGTGCAGGTAGAGAAACTCATGCCAGGGACGCTGCATCGAATTCCGAAACCTGAAAAGTTCGTTGGAGGGAAAGGAATTAATGTGGCCAAGGCGCTGCAGGCGTTTGGAACGCCCGTCGTGGCGACAGGATTTCTCGGTGGGGCGAATGGTCGCTGGATAGAGAGTCAGCTCCAGCACTTGGGCATCGACGCTCGATTCGTTTCGACAGCGACAGAGACGCGCCTGAACGTGAAAGTGGTCGACAGCGAAGGTGTTCTGACCGAGTTCAATAGCAGCACCACATTGCCCTCACCAGGTGAGTGGACGGAGTTCGAAACGCGACTTGCGGCGTTGGCCGGCGAAAGCGAGTGGTTTGCGTTTTGTGGCAAACTGCCCGAGGGATGCCCTGCTCATTGGTATCAAGAGGCCATCGCCAAGGCCAAGGAACTCGGGCTGAAAACATTGCTTGACTCCAGCGGCGCTGCGTTGCGTCACGGCATTCTCGCAAAACCAGATGTGATTAAACCCAATTTGCACGAGCTAGAAGAACTCACAGGATTGGAACTCTCGAGCGTTGAGAAAGTGGTGTCTGTTGCGCAGGAGGTTGTTGCCGATGGCGTAGGCATGGTTCTCGTCTCGATGGGCGCTTCAGGTATGGTGGTTGTCACGCAAGATGCAACGTGGGAAGTCCGCGTGCCGAAGGTGGAGGTTGTTTCGTCGGTCGGTGCGGGTGACACGGTGGTCGCTGGGATACTGCACGGTTTATGCACTGGTAAATCCATGAAAGAGACCATCCGTTTTGCAGCTGCTGCAGCGACCGCAGCCGTCACCACGGCAGGCACCAAGAGGCCGGAACTGGCCGACGTACTTCATTTTGAGGCCGCCATCCAGGTGGTCGAACGGAGGGCGAATCGATGAAAAAAATCGTAGCCGTAACGGCGTGTCCGACAGGTATCGCACACACGTACATGGCGCAGGAAGCATTGCTTCAGGCGGCCAAGAAGCTGGGGTATGAAGTGAAAGTGGAGACGCAAGGTGCTTCTGGCGTGGAACAGGAGCTGTCGTATGAGGACATTCAGAGCGCGGATGCCGTGATTGTCGCCGCGGACAAAGCCGTGGACCTACAACGGTTTCAAGGTAAGCGTTTACTACAGACGTCTGTGTCCAGTGCCATCAAAGCGCCAGAGCAGCTGCTGGAAGACGCTTTGCGNCAGCCCGTGTACGGCACCAGCCAGTCGAGTGACTTTCTCGACAAGGTGCAAGCAGGTAAGGATGCGAAGAAGTCCGGCATGCCTTCCGGCTATCGACATCTGATGAATGGCGTATCTCACATGTTGCCCATCGTTGTGGCTGGAGGCATCTTCATCGCCCTGTCTTTCGCGGTCGACATCAATAACACATCGCCGTTGGCGCAAGCGTTCATGCACATTGGCGGTGACTCAGCGTTTGTACTCTTCGTTCCGATTTTAGCAGCGTTCATTGCACAGTCCATCGCGGACCGACCCGGCTTTGCCGCCGGACTTGTCGGAGGGTGGATTGGTACACAGGGGACGATGTTTGGTCATCCACACGAGAGCGCGGGCTATCTCGGCGGCATTCTGGCAGGGTTCTTGGCCGGATACGTGACGAAGTGGCTGAAACACTGGATTCGGTTGCCACGCGCGCTGGAAGGCTTGAAACCGGTTCTAATTCTACCTGTACTGTCTGTCGGCATTGTCGGACTTTTGATGATTTATGTGCTTGGTTCACCGATTGCAGCACTGATGCAGTGGATGACGGATGGTCTGAACAGTATCGGCGCGTCCGCGTCCATCGGGCTTGGATTGTTGTTGGGCGCAATGATGGCGTTTGATATGGGCGGGCCTGTCAATAAAGTCGCGTACTTTTTTGCCGCTGGCCTACTCGGAAGCCACACGCACGAAGCTGAGGTGATTATGGCAGCGGTCATGGGGGCAGGTATGGTGCCACCGCTTGCGCTTGGCTTCGCCACGTTGATCAATGGTCGGAAGTTCCACAAGGAAGAGCGAGACGCGGGGAAAGTTGCCCTCGTGCTTGGTGCGTGTTTCATTACAGAAGGCGCGATTCCGTTTGCGACGAACGATCCGTTCCGCGTCATTCCCTCCATTATGGTTGGCTCAGCCGTCACGGGAGCTCTGACGATGCTGTTTGGGGTGACGCTGCCAGCGCCACACGGTGGTATCTTCGTCTTTCCGCTCATGGGACACGTCCTGCAGTACATTCTCAGCATTCTCGTCGGTGCCATCATCAGCGCTGTTCTTGTGCTCGTGCTCAAGCGGCCGGTAACCGGTTACGAATCCGAAACCGTTGCCGCGTGACGGCTGTACGGCAGCTGCATCGGAGATTAGCAAATCGCTTCCATAGACTGTCCATGGACTGGCCTGCGGTTGCACACGCAGGCCAGTACTGTCTATTGAGCGATGTGCATCCGTTGCGTAGCACGGACTGGCGTGCGACAATGGATGTCGCAAGTTGCGATGGGGGTGCTGTCTAGTGCACTTTGAAATGGCAGAGCGGATGTCGAGGTTGCCGAAACAGTTTTTTGCCAGCTTGGTGGACAAAGTGAATGCGCGCGTGCAGGCGGGCTACGACGTCATTAACCTGGGTCAGGGGAATCCAGACCTGCCGACGCCTCCGCATGTTGTGGAAGCACTGCGAACGGCTGTGTTGAATCCGAAAACACACCGGTACTCGCCGTTTTCCGGCCTACCGAAGCTGAAGGCGGCAGTCGCTGATTTTTACGCGCGGGAGTACGGAGTACATATCAATCCAGACACCGAAGTGGCCGTGCTGTTTGGCGGAAAGACGGGACTCGTGGAGATCAGCGAAATCTATCTGAACCCGGGAGACGTGGCGTTGGTTCCAGATCCAGGGTATCCGGACTACTGGAGCGGCATCGCCCTGGCGGGAGGACGAATGGTAAAGTTTCCGCTGTTGCCGGAGAACGCGTTTCTACCGGACCTCGCAGCCGTTCCAGAAGCGGAAGCGAATCGGGCCAAACTTTTGTTTTTGAATTACCCGAACAATCCTACAGGTGGTGTCGCGACACCGGCGTTTTTCTCTGACGTCGTCGCTTATGCCAACCAGCATCACATCCTCGTGGTGCACGATTTTGCCTATGGCGCCATCGGCTTTGACGGTGTGAAGCCGCCGTCGTTCTTGCAAACGCCGGGTGCCAAAGCGTGCGGCGTGGAGATTTATACGTTAAGCAAAACGTACAACATGGCGGGGTGGAGAATTGCCTTCGCGGTAGGGAACCCATCGGTCGTGTCGGCCATCAACTTGATGCAGGATCACTACTATGTATCCCTGTTTGCCGCTGTACAGTTGGCAGGGGCGGAGGCGCTCAACGGATCGCAGGAATGTGTGCGTGAATTGGTCGATACGTACGAGCGGCGTCGCAACGCGTTTGTATCCACACTGCAGGAGAACGGCGTGGATTGTCCTCGTCCAAAAGGTTCGTTCTTTGTCTGGATGCCTGTGCCGAGCGGATACACATCGACGTCCTTTGCGGACTTCTTGCTCGAACGAGCGAACGTTGCGGTGGCTCCGGGTGTCGGCTTTGGGGAATGTGGAGACGGGTTTGTGCGCGTGGGTTTGTTGACGACGGAGGATAGATTGCGCGAAGCCGCCTTGCGCATTGTGCGGGCTGTGCAGGAAGCAAGAGAGGCGCGTTGAGCGCGTCTCGGTGTACGACGTCCATTACACATGCGAGGGCTGTCTCTACGGGGGATCCACCCGTTGGGACAGCCCTGTCTGTGCTAGGGACGCTCAGGACCTTCACCGGGTTGAGACTTGCTTCTGAACCGGTCGGCCAACTCAATCAACCACAGGCGGTGGTACGGAACCTGGTACAACACGGGTTCAATCCGTCTGTCGCCGGGTCCAAGGCGATACATCCAGATGGTGGTTTCGTTGCGAACGCCATCGTGCACCCGAATCCCGAGTTGTATGGAATCGCGGTACCCGTTTCTATACGCGATGGCCCCGAGCTGTCCGTGTAGTTCGGCCACCAGTGGGCGATAGCGCGGATCGCGAAGAACTGGCGCATCCATCCACTGCGTAAATCCGTCAGGCCCGGTCTTGAACCGCTGCTCGGTTTCGATGAGGACCACCTCGGCCCCTTCAATCGGCCGCTCCGTGCGCCCGTCGATGACACGGATGCGCAACTTCGACTTCGGTATTGGCACGTACGGCGAAAACTTGTTGGTAGGCTCCGTCGGATCCCCAGGTTTGGCCTTCGGTGCCGCTGGATTCACGGCATTGCTCGGGGGCTGCGGGCGACTCGGCGTCTGGTTCTGCGGAGGACTTTGGTTCGGTTGTGCCGGTCCCTCCACAGGGACAGCCATCGTGGGAATGGCGCCACTGGATATCGACGAGCCTGTGTGCAAGTCTGACGTTGAGTTTGGGTCTGGCGTATTCGGCAGTGACCAGAGCGCCAACGCGATGGCGGTCAGGCACACTCCAAGGGTTTTGCCAGAAGGTAACCAGCTTTTCACGAACAATTCCCCCTGAAAAATTATCGAACTCTGCGCAGGGCTCGTTCGGCGTAGTAAAACTGCAGAATTTGAATGTACGTTCTGCCGCGCTCGGCCCAGTATTGGGAACCCCACTGCGCCATTTTCTGTGCGTTGCGGTACTGCCAGTTTGGATCTTCGCGATAGCCTGCACGGTAATTTAATTCGATGATTTCTCCATTTGGCTTGACGTACGAGTAGCCACGCAACGACTCCACCGCTTGATTGGTCTCGGTTTGGCGGGACCAGGATCTGTACGTTTGGAAGTTCACGGTGTTATCCACGTCGAACGTGAACCCGTCAATCGAGACCGGGTGAAGGTGATGGTACCAAGCGAACATTTTGATGGCCATGGCACCCGCTCTTAGAGACTCTGGGTGCCACGAGGGCATCCATTCGTTTGGCAGCACATCCTCGCAGTACTGTTCAAATGGCACGGTCTGCACCCAGATGATGCGCCCGCGCGGATCTGGTTGTCCGCTGGAGTTGTTTTCCCGGATGGCCACGCGAACAATACTGGGTAAAGACGTGTTGTAAATCGTGTTTTCAGCGTGTGCTTGCGGTGGTAGTGCCAGCCCTAGGAAGGACAGCATCGCACACGCGACACTTCCAATCAGTAGTCTTTTCATGAGCCTCCCCCTGCTTCACAAAGGTGCAAGATACTCTTACAATTCCCAATGTCGAGATTGCCATGCACGTTTTCTGGAGACTTTGGGCGGACGGATGCATGACTTTCCCGCATGGAATCGTTACAATGAATGGGACTCTCCGAGCGGTAGGCACAGACGAAGGAGGTTCTGCAGGATGGAGAAGTTAAGCCTGACTGGGAAATCCGTACATAGTACGGACGATACATTGAAGGGGCTTTCGGCGGTATTTGTGGATGGTGACCGGATTTTCATTGACAACGGTGCGATTCACGCCAAAAGTGAATTAGAGCGCAGCGTCACGTTCGCCAAGTCGAAGGACGAACTGTCGAGTCCACGATTGGTCTACGTGTTCTGGATTACGTTGAAGAGATCCGAAGGCAAGATGGGCTTTCACGGCGCCATGCCGTTTGTGATATGGATTGACGAACAAGCCAAATTGGGGTACAAATCTCTTGCGGAACAAGTCAACAAGATGGACAAAGCGGTGAGGGGCCAGATTGATTTGAGCGACATTCCTGACGAAGTCCGCCTCAAAGTCCGCGACTTCCTTGTGAACTTACGGCCTGATTTGTGGGAGAACGCTGCAGCTGCATTTCGCGCGGCGTTTGACGATGAAGAGATGAGAAAGGGGTAGTTCATTGAACCAAACGGATACACCGCTGTTCACGGGCCTACTCAAACACGTGCAGCGACAACCCATACAATTTCACATACCTGGGCACAAGCGCGGCCGCGGGATGGAGTCTGAGTTTCAGCAATTTATCGGGGAAAACGCGTTGTCGCTAGACCTTATCAACATTGCGCCACTAGACGACCTGCACAAACCGACTGGGATTATCAAACAGGCCCAGGAACTCGCGGCGGAGGCGTTTGGTGCTGATTATACATTTTTCTCCGTACAAGGGACGAGCTCGGCCATTATGACCATGGTCTTGGCCGCCGTCTCTCCAGGTGAAAAAATCCTGGTCCCAAGAAACGTGCACAAATCGGTATTGACCGCCATCATGCTGGCAGATGCCATGCCGGTCTTCCTGCATCCGGAAGTCGACCATGAATTGGGCATCATGCACGGGCTGTCCGTTGAAACCGTGGAGCAGGCGTTCAGGCAACATCCTGACGCGAAAGCGATTGTGGTCATCAACCCGACGTATTTCGGCGTGGCGGCAGACTTAAAGCGGATTGTCGACATTGCGCACGCGCACAACGCCTTGGTGTTGGTAGACGAAGCGCATGGAACGCATACGCCGTTCCACGAGCGACTGCCAATGTCGGCGATGGAAGCGGGCGCCGACATGGCCGCCACGAGTGTCCACAAACTGGGTGGTTCCATGACGCAGTCCAGTGTCCTGAACGTTCGGGAGGGCCTGGTGGATCCCCGGCACGTCCAGGTGATACTGAGCATGCTCACCACCACGTCCACGTCCTATTTGCTCTTGGCGTCGCTCGACGTGGCCAGGAAGCAACTCGCACTGTACGGGCACGAGCGCGTGTCGAAAGCCATTGCTCTGGCAGAAGACGCGCGACGGAGAATCAACGAAATTCCCGGTCTGTACTGTCCAGGAGAAGAAATTCTCCGTAACAGCGCCACGTATGCGTTGGATCCAACAAAACTGACCATTTGCGTCAAGGACCTGGGCATCCGGGGGTTCGACGTGGAGCGGATGCTCCGCGAGGAGTTCAGCATTGAAGTCGAGTTGAGCGACCTGTACAACATCCTCTGCCTGGTCTCATGGGGAGATGAGCCGGAGGATCTCGACCGCCTGGTCGAAGCGCTGCAGAAGATTTCGCAGATGTACGAAGACCGGATTGGACGGCGCAGTGCCGTGGTCAAAACGCCGTCCATGCCAACGCTGAGCATGTCGCCGCGCAAGGCATTTTACGCGAAAACGGAGTTGGTGCCGCTCCAGGAAAGCGTCGGTCGGACCATCGCAGAAATGATTATGGTGTATCCACCGGGGATACCCATTCTGCTGCCCGGCGAGATTGTCACGCAGGACAACATTGACTACATCGAGGAAAACCTGCGCGCCGGTTTGCCTGTGCAAGGGCCTGACGATCCGGAAATTCGCTTCGTGAAAGTGGTCAAATCGTAATCTGTCGCCGGTCTGAGCCTCAGGCCGGCGTTTGTTTGTTTTGACGGACATGGTGCTCGTGGATGCAGAAGCCGCAGAGCAAAGTGGTATACTGCTGATAAGACAATGTGGTGGGAGGATGGATGATGGCAGAGATCCAGGTCGGACAAGTTGCACCAGAATTTACGCTGCCGACGCAAACTGGGGATACGGTGTCGCTGGCAGACTGCAAAGGAAAAATTGTGGTGTTGTACTTTTACCCGAAAGACGATACACCAGGCTGCACGCTGGAGGCCAAGACGTTTTGCAGCTTGGCGCAGGAGTTTGAACGAGCGGGTGCTGTGATTCTCGGCGTGTCCAGGGATACAGTGGCATCCCACCAAAAGTTCGCTGCAAAGCACGAACTGTCTGGACTCACGCTCTTGGCGGACACGACGAGTGCAGTGTGCGACGCGTACGGCGTCGTGAAGGAAAAGAACATGTTCGGCAAAAAAGTGCTCGGCATCGAGCGCACGACGTTTGTCATTGACCGCGACGGCCGGATTGCAAAGATCTACCCGAAGGTTAAAGTGGATGGACACGCGGAAGCTGTGTTAGCGTTCGTACAATCGATGGAGTAGAAGCCTGGTAAATCGGGTCATGCAGACAGCGGAATGGTACAGTATAATAGGAACCGAAGGGAGTGGGTCAGACGTGATTACAGTCACTGACAGCGCTGCCGAAAAACTTCGGGAGATGATGGCCGGACGCGGCGAGGATGAGAGCGCGTTGCGGATTTACGTGAAGCCGGGCGGTTGCTCCGGATTCAGCTACGGCATGGCACTGGACGGTCCGAAGCCGTCGGATCTGCAGTACAACATTAACGGCATCCTTGTGCTCGTGGACAAGGACAGTCTGGAACTGATTGACGGCTCTGAAGTGGACTATGTGGACGACTTTACAGGACAAGGGTTTCGGATTTTGAATCCGAACGCAACGTCCACCTGTGGATGCGGATCGAGTTTTCGGACAGCGACACAAGCTGGACAGCCCGGATCCTGCGACGTCTAAGATAGTCTTGCGCCTGTCCGACAGCGTGTGCGGACAGGCTTTTTTATACCCAGCGCTTGGGAGAGGGATGTGCTTTGGTCCACTTTGAGAAGGTATTGAAAGATCCTGTGCACGACGAAATCCGGGTGGACGACCCGTGGATTTGGCAACTCGTGAATACGTCCGCTGTACAACGCCTGCGGCGCATTCGCCAGCTCGGCACGTCGTACTTGACGTTTCACGGAGCTGAACACAGCCGGTTTACCCATTCGCTCGGCGCGTACGAGACGATGCGACGCGTTGTCGAGCACTTACATCGCGAGTATGGATGGCCCGATTCCACTCGCGAACGGCGGCTCGCACTGTCCGCTGCATTGCTGCACGACGTCGGGCACGGGCCGTTTTCACATACTTTTGAACGCATTTATCCTTTACACCACGAACATTGGACGAAGCGCATCATTCTAGAGGACCAGGAACTGCGCTCGGTATTGAATCAAGTGGACGAGGCGTTTGCATCGGACCTCGTGGGCGTGCTGCAAAAGGACGGAAAATTCCCGTACGTGCAGCAGCTCATCACCAGTCAGTTGGATGTCGATAGAATGGATTACCTGTTGCGGGACGCGCTGCATACCGGTGTGACGTACGGGCGGTTTGAACTGGCAAGACTGGTGCGTTCGCTGGCGCTCCACGAAGGAACGGTCATGCTCAAGCAAAGTGGATTGCACACAGCGGAGCAGTACATTCTCGCGCGTTACTTTATGTACACACAAGTGTACCTGCACCCGGTCACCGTGGGCAGCGACATTCTGGTCGGGCAAATCCTCCGGCGGGCGAGTGAGCTTTGGAGGGAAGGTCAATGGGTGGACATGCCTGACGAGCTTGCGGCGCTGTTCTCAGGGGAAGACCAGGTGACCGTTGAAGACTACCTAGCGATTGACGAGTCGACACTTCAGTACGCCTTCCGGCGCTGGTCAAAGTCGGAGGACCGCGTTCTGGCAAATTTGGCACGACGCTTTCTGGATAGAAAGCTATTTGCGCCGGTCATCCGCCCGGAACCGAACAGTGAAGAGTGGGCAGCTTTGCGCACGGCAGCGCGAGCGCTGGGATTTCATCCGGATTATTACGTGTCCGGGCGAAGCTCCGAAGTCGCAGCCTACGTGTATCGCGGTGAGGGAATTCTGGTGTTGTCGGACGACGGACGGGTGAACGAGTTAAGTCGCGTATCGAAAATCGTCCGGTCACTCAATCCCGATTCTGAGTACCGCTTGTTTTTGCCAAAAGAAATGCTGGAGTCGGAAGGGCCGCTCCAGCATCGGGTGTTATCCATCGTGCAGGCGAAACAGGAGTCGTCATGACACGTTGCGTTGTCGCTGTTTTGACTTTCGCTTTCCGAACCAAAACCAGATGACAGCCAAAACCAGGAGCGCAGCACCGAAATATGTAAGTGGCTTGAGCAACCGGTCCAGCTCATCCCAGTGTTTACCGAGTTGATATCCTCCATAGGTCATGGCGAGGTTCCAGGGCAAGGCCCCCAGTGCGGAAAACAGGACAAACTTGCCTACGTTCATCTTTGCCACTCCAGCGGGCAGCGAGATGAAGGTTCGGACGCCGGGCAACAACCGTCCAAAAAAGACAGTCCATTCACCGTACCTGGCGAACCACCGCTCGGCCTTTTCCAGGTGAGACGTGCTAAGCAGCACGTACTTGCCGTAACGAGTGATGAATGCTCGACCACCGAATCGTCCGATGGCGTATGCGATGAGCCCGCCGACCAGGTTTGCGGCTGTCGAAACCAAAACTGCACCTACGAAAGACAACTCGTGCATGTAAGCTAAATAGCCAGCGTACGGCATGACCACTTCGCTGGGAATTGGAATACAAACGCTTTCCAGTGTCATGAGTAAAAAGACGGCCACACTACCATAGTGAGAAATAAACGTACTGAGATGTTCTGCCAACCCTTGGGCCCTCCTTGGACAGTCCGGGATCTTGCGGTCCTGTCCCATGGTACATGATTTCCGCCTAAATGTGAATCGGTGGCAGCACTGCCGCGGGGTTGACAGACTCCCCGAATCTCAGGACAATGGGATAGTCATGGATTTTATCGCATAGGCTTGGCAAACGGATGGGCGTTTGCCCAAGTTGCGTAATCCAACCGTGTCTCATTTTGGAACGTCCACCATGCACGGAAAGCAAACCAGTGTAGAAAGCTGAGGGAACGTCCATGTCCCTGCTTCACGCGTTGCTCAATTTCATATATGTGGCAATGCAATTGTTTACGGGCGCCATCGGCGTGTACCAGATTGTGATGTCTCTGTTTGGCATTTGGCATCGGCGTCAGCCCATACGGCACGAGCCGACGAAACGCTTTGCGGTGGTTATCGCTGCTCATAATGAGGAGCGCGTGATTGGCCCTTTAATCGACAGCCTTACCGCCCAAGAATATCCAAAAGAACTGTACGATATACACGTGATTGCAGATAACTGTACGGATCACACAAAGGATGTGGCCAGAAAACACGGCGCTATCGTCCACGTTCGGGTGGACGAGGAGAAGCGGGGGAAAGGCTTCGCGATTGAGTGGATGCTGGAACGGCTCTGGAAATGGAACGTGGAATACGACGCCATGGTCATGTTTGACGCAGACAACCTCGTCGCGCCAGACTTTCTGCGCATTATGAACGACAGGCTGATGGAAGGCCACAAGGTCATCCAAGGCTATCTTGGTGTGAAGAACCCGTTCGACACGTGGGTTAGCGTATCCATGGCCATCTCCTACTGGTACAGCAACCGCATGTGGCAAAACGCCCGTCAAAATCTCAGGTTGTCCAGTTCTCTTGGCGGCACGGGGCTATGCATCGACATGCCTCTGCTGAAGGAAATGGGCTGGGGAGCCACAGGGCTCACGGAAGACCTGGAGTTCGGCGTTCGCTGCGTAGAGCGCGGCATCATACCAATTTGGGCGCATGACGCGGTGGTATACGATGAAAAACCGACCACGCTCATCGCTTCGATGCGCCAACGCTTGCGTTGGATGCAAGGTCACTTCCATTGTGCAAAGAAGCACATGATTCCGCTGCTGGTAGCGGGTATCAAGGAACGGAACTTCGTCAAGTTTGACGCTGGTGTGTATCTGTTCCAGCCGGCTCGCTTTCTCATTCTGTTCTTGACGTCCTTGATGCTGTTGCTTCAAGTGTCGACGCCGCAGAACACACTGATGTCGCACGTCACGTCGTTTTTGCCGACCGACTTTTGGGTCGCTGTGAACGTGTTTTTGTATCTGCAGATGCCGCTGGCGCTCTTTTTGGAGCGCGTGAATTGGAAAGCGTACGTCGGGCTCATCATTCTCCCGTTCTTCCTGTGGACCTGGGGCCCTGTGGTGTTTCAAGCATACTTCACGAAAACCAACCGGAAGTGGGCGCACACCATCCACAAACGTGCCATTCGTCTCGACGAGCTGCGTAGCCGTTGAGCTCCAATGGACGTGTTCTGAACAATGGATGGAAGTGCAAGCAGGCGCCGAACGCGGCGCCTGTATTTTTGTCATTGGAGGTTCGGGTTTCCCGCTTTTTCAATCATGGTGATTAACGCTAGCCGAATCGGCATGCCTGCATGTATCCCGATGTTTTCCGCGGCTTGTGTGCAGGACTCCACGGTGCCGCCCAGCAGTTCATCCATCGTCTTTACGCCGACGGCCCTTGCCGCAATCACTCCTCTATCGGTCAGTTTATTCCGCAGGAGCTGCACGTCAAGTGCCCCGCACATGACATATCCATGGTCCGTCTGGATAATCAGCAAGTTGGTCTTCGGCAACCGCACTTCGATGGACACCACGGGGTAATCACCTAGCCACATAGGTTCCACTTTGACCATTGCCTCGTGCTCCTTTCTTATTCATCCATATTCAGCGTATGGGGATCTGAACCAATGGTGAGGGTAAATACCTCGAATCCGACAACGGAGTCTCAGGCTATGTCCCACTGGATGGAGATGTGTTACGATGGGAGAGGCTAAGTACAGTGGAAAACGTACATACCATGGGAGTTGTACATACCATACAGGAGGGGTTGCAGTTGACGACCAACAGCCTTGAAATCATCCGAACACTCGCGGATGCCAACGGCATTTCCGGTCACGAGCACAACGTACGGAAGTTGTATGAGACGTACCTTCAACCGGTGTCTGACGCACTCGTGCGGGATCGGTTTGGAGGGATTGTCGGCCAGAAAATCGGCGATGCGAACGGGCCGAAGATTTTGGTGGCCGGACACCTCGATGAAATCGGAATGGTGGTCACCCACATCACCGACGAAGGATTCATTTATTTCCAGACGGTCGGTGGTTGGTGGTCGCAAGTGATGTTGGCGCAGCGCGTTGTCATTCAGACGCGCAAAGGTGACGTCATGGGCGTCATTGGATCCAAGCCGCCTCACGTTCTGCCTGCCGATGAACGGAACAAGGTCGTCAAGGTCAAGGACATGTACATTGATATCGGCGTGAAAGACAAGGCAGAGGCAGAAGAAGTCGGGGTGCGTCCGGGTGACCCCATTGCACCGTGGGGGCCGTTCACACCGCTGGCCAACGAGAAGTACTTCATGAGCAAGGCGCTCGACAACCGCTTGGGTTGTGCCGCTTCTGTCGAAGTGCTTCGCGCACTGCAGGGACAAACCCATCCGAACATTTTATACGCCGGAGCCACGACACAAGAAGAGGTTGGGCTTCGCGGTGCCCAGACGCTGATTCACGAAGTGAATCCGGACGTTGCTATCGCTGTCGATGTTGGCGTTGCCGGTGACACCCCTGGCCTGACGAAGCGCGAGGCGATGAGCAAATGCGGTGATGGTCCCATCTTGCTGATCTACGACGCCTCCATGATTCCGAACACGCGGTTCCGCGATTTCGTGATAGATACAGCCAAGGAAGCCAACATTCCGCTGCAAGTGGAATTCGTCGCTGGAGGTGGCACAGACGCAGGAAAGTTCCACACCTTTGGGTCGGGGGTTCCGTCCGTTGCCATCGGATTCCCGACGCGGTATATTCATAGCCATTCGGCCATCTACCACCACGATGACTTCGAGAACGCAGTTCGTTTGGTCGCTGAATTGGTCCGGCGCCTGGACAGGAACACAGTGAAAGAGATTCAGGAATACTAAACGGTCAACCGTCCGGCGTTGATCTTGCCAGGCGTTGGGTTCCACGGTCCTGCGCCTGGCAGGTTCGGCCGGAACAACATGTGCGTTGGCGATACACTGATTCATGTGGAGGCGCGTATGTTTCATCAACTCATCCATTTTCTCACGGGTATTTGGCATAATTCACCGCTGATAGCGGCTTTTGCAGCCATAATCATTACGCAAGTGCTCAAGATTCCCATTCACTTTATACTCTATCGGGTGTGGGATTTGCACAAGGTCGTGGACGCGGGTGGCATGCCGAGTTCGCACGCGGCCGGTGCAGCCGCGTTAACGACGGCGTTGGCGTACGTGGTGGGACCTCAGTCACCGACGTTTGCAACGGCCGTAGTATTCACTGCCATCGTGATGTATGACGCCGGCGGCATTCGGCGACATGCCGGCGAGCACGCAGCTTTGTTGAATCGCATCGCGATGGAAATGCGTCGTTCCGGCATGACCATTCAATCGTCACCAGAGCCTGTGTTTGAAGGAGAGCGACTGAAGGAGATTCTGGGGCATGAACCGCGCGAGGTGGTGGTCGGCGCCATTTTGGGTATCATGATTGGCGCCGTGTTCGGAAAGTGGTGGTGGTGAAGCCGCAGCGTCGGCTACTCGCCGCCGTCGTTTTCTGACGCGCCAGATCCGAACAGCACGTCGACACCCTCGCGTTGGATCTTGTCCACCAGGATCTGCAACGCCTGCTCGGCGGTGTCCACGATATTGGACCCGTACACCACCCATCGTTCCTCGTCACGTGGCACACCGATTGCATAAAACGTGCCGTCCTGTTGTTCAAACAGCTCGATGTCGTAAACGTGATGGGGTGTGGTGTACTCGAAGAGTTGTTTCCGCTTCAGCATGCATCCCTCTGGAATCCGCACGCGAGAGAACCCGGCCCTATCCAATTCACTCATCGGTTGAGGTCTCCTTTCCTGCCCCACGTCCATGTTACAGATCCCGTCATGGCCAAAAACATTGCGGCTGCGGCCAGCAGCGCTATCAACTCCAACAACATGGAGATGCCGTGCATCATCCAAAATTGTTTTAAGACGTTTGGTGCTGCTTTGCTCACGGGACCCATGTTGGATTCAATCTGCTGAACCCGGGGCAACAAGTAGAACTGATTCACGGCATTGAGCACAAACCCAAGGCCCCCGCCCCAAAGGCCGATGGAATATCGGATGGACTGGGCGCCGTTGATCCGCCCGACCCATATGTACACAATCAACGCGATGGCGGACAGTGTGGTACATAGTGCAAAAAATGTGGGGAAGAGGGCGCTAACCGCCTGTCCCGCTGTGTCGACGGGTAGAGCCGCAAACAGTTCATTGGCAGCAAACACGAAAAAGTAGAACCCAGTACCTAGCCACAGTGCGGCGGCTGTAAAGCAAACCATCGTGAGTACGCGATTCACGGGGGGACCTCCTCCAAACATATTCATAAGAACGCGGATGGGAAACACGCCCCATCCGCGTTTTTCATCATCGTACTTGCGATGGATCCATCACGCAAATTCCTTGAGCGCCGCTTCGAACACGGACTCATCCAGGTTCAGGTCCAACTTGACGATGGGCTCTTCGCGGTATCCGGGAATCTGGTTCTGGTACGGGACACGCGAATCGTCTCTGTAGATGAGCCCAGTGCAAAAGCCGTTTGTCTCGATGATGGTTTTCATCGCGTTGGCTCTGTCGGTCGGATCGTATCCTTCGACTTTATCCAAGTTTTTCACGTTTTCGCGGAAGAAGTCGTACGTGTTGATTTTGTTGTACGTCACACAGGGGCTGAATACATTGATCAGAGCAAAGCCTTTGTAGTTGATGCCCTGTTCAATCAGTGACACCAATTGGTTGACGTCACTGGAAAAGCCCTGCGCGAGGAAACCGATGCCCGCCGCGAGTGCGATTTGAGTCGGGACGAGCGCGTTTTCGATGTTGCCAGCAGGCGTCGTCTTGGCCTTAAAGCCATGAGCGCTGGTGGGAGAGTGCTGCCCCTTGGTCAAACCGTAAATCTGATTGTCCATGGTGATGTACGTGATGTCGATGTTTCGGCGCACTGCGTGCATGAAGTGGTTGAGGCCAATGCCGAATCCGTCGCCGTCTCCTCCTGCTGCGATGACCGTCAAATCGCGGTTCGCCAACTTCACGCCTTGAGCGGTGGGGAGAGCCCGGCCGTGCACGCCGTGGAATCCGTAGCTGTTCACGTAACCGGAAATGCGCCCGGAGCAGCCAATCCCGGAAATAATCGCGACTTCGTGTGGTTCCTTGCCCATCGACGCCAAAGCGCGCTGAATGGACGCCTGAACGGAGAAATCGCCACACCCCGGACACCAGTTGGGGCGGATGTCATTGCGAAAATCTTTTACCGTCGCCATCGTTAAAACATCCCCTTGACGTGTTTGTAGATTTCGGACGGCAAGAACGGTCGGCCGTCGTATTTGTTCAACCCCGAAACGTCACTGTGCTCGACGCCGAAGTAAGACATTAGGTGGCGAACCTGACCCGTCGCGTTGTTCTCCACCACGAGTACTTTCTTGGCATCGGAGATGGCTGCCGTGAGCGATTGGGTCGGGAACGGCAGTAGGGCATGAAGCTGAATGTGTGCCACTTTGAGGCCGTCGGCCCGGAGCTTTTCCATTGCTTCCGCGATGGCACCAATGTTGGACCCAACGCCAATGATGGCGATGTCCGCATTGTCGTCCCCGGTCTTCTCGACACTACCGGGCAGTTCCACACCCGCGAGCTTGCGCAAGCGCTTGTTCATCATGGCTGCGCGGTTCGGCGCCGTTTCGTTGGGACGGCCGTTTTCTGCGTGCTCTACACCGGTGACATGGTGCAACCCGCCCTTCGTGCCGGGCAGCACGCGCGGTGAGATGCCATCTTCGGTCAATTGATACCGCTTGAACTCCGCCTTCGGGTCTTCCGCGCCAATGGCTTCCTCTGTCATGAGGTTTCCGCGGTCAATCTTAACGTCGTCCAAGGAAAGCATTTCGGTCGTTTGCTTACTGAGCGACAGTTGCAAGTCTGTCATGACGATGACGGGGCATTGATATTTTTCCGCATAGTTAAACGCCCGCCCCATGACGGTGAAACACTCTTCCGGCGTTGCCGGTGTCAGGACAATCTTCGGAATCTCGCCGTGCGTCCCAAACAGCGCTGCGAGGTAGTCCGATTGCTCCTGTTTGGTGGGGAGGCCGGTAGAGGGACCTCCGCGCTGTGTGTCGATGATGACGACCGGCGTCTCGGTCATGCCTGACAAGCCGATGGCTTCCATCATCAACGAGAGACCAGGACCGGACGTACACGTCAGTGCACGGGCACCGCCGTACGCCGCACCAATGGCCATGGTCATGGCCGCAATCTCGTCTTCCGTCTGTACAACGACGCCGCCGACCTGAGGGAATTTGCGGATCAGGTATTCCATCACGTCGGAAGCCGGCGTAATCGGGTAGGCTGGCATGATGCGAGCACCGGCCGCCAGTGCACCGAGGCCGAGTGCGTCGTTGCCCATCATAAACAAACGGCGTTTGCCGTCGGCGGGCTTCAAAGCGAAGGCAGGGTCTGCGCCGCCAAGTTCCTTCATATACTCAAAACCGCGACGTGCAGCTTCCATGTTTTGATCTACGATTTTCTGCCCCTTGCGGCTGAATCGTTCTTCAATCACTTCTGAAAAGATGTCCACAGGTAACCCAAGGACGCACGCGGAAGCGCCCAGCGAGACCATGTTTTTCATAATGGCCGATCCGCACTCTTCAGCGATCTTCGTAATCGGCACAACGAAGAGGCGCACGTGGTCCGGTGCCGTTGGGTTAAACTTTTCGTCGGCGATGACGATGCCGCCCGGCTTGACTTCGCCTACGTTGAGGTCGATGGATTCCTGGTCAAAAGCCAGCAATACGTCCGTATGGTCTGCGCTGGCTCGATACTGTTTCAGACTCACACGCACTTTGTCGTTTGAGTGACCGCCTTTGATTCGAGAGGAAAAATGGCGGAAAGAATACACATAATACCCTTGACGATTAAGGGCAACGGCAAAGGTTTCTCCGGTACTCTCTACACCTTCCCCTTGCTGGCCGCCAACTTTCCAGGAAAGTTGCTCAAGCATGCTTCGTCCACTCCTCTGTACAGCTCTGCCGTTGCATATGTAGACATATTTGGGCCGTGGGCCCACTACGTGGCGTTGGATCCTCAAAAACTATTTGCAAAACGTTTTCGATGGACACAATGTCGACGCGCTGATCCACACACTTATCACTGGGGCAGAGTTGATTTCGTGGTGTACTTTCCACACCCATCAAGGTCAATTATACTGTACTGAGGTGGTCAGTAAAACGTTTCTATCACACTTCGTCCAATCTTCTGAAAGGATGGGGGAGCCGATGTTTATTACAGATGCTTTGCGCGAGAAAGTAAATGAGATGCTGTGCGCCGTAGAGGAACGCGCAGGTTGGCTGGCAACCCTCGAACAGTCACCGAATTGGTGGGACGAGCCCACTCAGCGCTGGGCAGCGGAGCGGGCACTCCACGTCGCGGTCGAGTGTGTGGTTGACGCCGCCAATGAGATCATCGACGCCCTAGTGATGCGCGATCCGGGAGGTTACGCGGACATTCTGCGCGTAATTGCGGAAGAAGAAGTTGTGGACAACGCCTGGTTTGAACAGTTTTTGAGCGTCATATCGTTTCGGGAGCGCTTGATTCGCAAATATCGTCAGCTCACCCCAGAAGAGGTCAGGGACGCTGTCGCCGAGTCGACACCGTTGTTTGCACCTTACGTTGCTGCCATTCGCTCGTATCTAGGAATTCGCGGCTAGCAGAAGGCTTTTGCATCCTGTACACGTACACTTTGACATGCCGCTTGACGCCGAACTGTATCGCCGCTTCGTCGGACGATAACAGGACATCGATGTGGCGCCCCTTGATGGCGCCGCCCGTGTCCTCGGCGATGCGTTCGCCAATGCCTTCGATGTACAAGTGGGTGCCAATCGGAATGACCTTCGGATCCACCGCGACGGTACGTCTGACATCCGCACGAGTGCCGCTGTACGTGATGCCATAGTCCGGCGCGGACGGCAACTTCCCGGTCGATCTCGGGCCCACAGAATACGCTGTCAGCATGAAGTCTCCGAGCGTCGTGGCATCTCCAAGGGGATTCGTGGAGGTCAAACGCACGGAGGGCTGTGTTCCATCTCCATGTTTCCCTTTTAAACTCTGCGTACGCTGTCTTGGTGCTACTTCTATCTGCCGTTCTTCTTCCGGTTCCTGTTTCATTGCCGTCACTGCGGACGCAATCTTCAGTTTCTGCGGTGCCGTGATACTTTCATCGGCATGCACGAGTCTCTGTGCGTACGTAAAATTCGGAACGCCATTACTGACCGGACGTTCAGCCATCGTTGGGTTCTCGCTCTGTGCCCCCAGGAATATATAACTGACGAATCCAAGCAGGCCTACATATCGGGACGTTATGTTCATAGTCGTAGTATCTCGGAATGACTGTGCATTATTCGTAGACGGGGGCCATTGGTGGTGGAAAGCAGGGCGAAGGCGTCGTAAGCAGGGGGATGGGGTTGGCAGCGGAAAGGGGTACTTGAGTCACGCCATGCGCTGGTGCAAGGTCTAGGGCTAATGGTTGAAAAAACCATTTGCACGAGTGCGTAATCTGTGTTATATTCAATGGCGTCGTCTTGAACGAGCCATTAGCTCAGTTGGTAGAGCACCTGACTTTTAATCAGGGTGTCGCTGGTTCGAGTCCAGCATGGCTCACCACTTGCGGAAGTGGCTCAGGGGTAGAGCATCGCCTTGCCAAGGCGAGGGTCGCGGGTTCGAATCCCGTCTTCCGCTCCACAGACAAAGGACATTCGGCCAGCGGAAAGAACTCTGGCCGAATGTTGTATACCTGGAGAGGTGGTCGAGTGGTTTAAGGCAGCGGTCTTGAAAACCGCCGTAGTCGCAAGGCTACCGTGGGTTCGAATCCCACCCTCTCCGCCAGAAATTCCAGTCATGGCGCGGGTCTATCGGATTTCCGATTCCCGCGCGCTTTTGTGTCTCTTCAATTCGATTGGGTTTCCATTGGTATCTTCGATATAGTTAAGCTACCGTGATCTAACAGAAACCATGGCAGAACGTGGTTTGAATATCGCTCATACGACGATCATGCGTTGGGTTCATCAGTTCGGTCCTGAATTCGACAAGCGAATTCGCCGTTTCTTGAAACCAACGACCGACTCCTACAGAGTCGACGAAACCTACATCAAAGTAAAGGGACAATGGAAGTATCTATATAGAGCAGTGATTCTAAAGGGAAGACGATTGATTTTATTTTATGTTGTCTTCAAATCGAGATGTGCGAGCTGCAAAGCGGTTCTTCAGAAAAGCACTGTCTTCTTCGCATAATCAAGCGCCGCGAGTCATCACCGTAGATAAAACCCCACATATCCTCCGGCAATACAGCAATTAAAGGACGAATCAATCATTAAGTCCGAAACAACGAATTAGACAAACTAAATACCTAAATAACATCGTGGAGCACATCGGTTTATCAAGAAAATCACGAACCCGATGTTGGGGTTCAAATCGTTTCAAACTGCCGATTGTATCCTCAAGGGAATTGAGGCTATGCACATGTTACGAAAAGAACAGGTGGAGCTACAGAGCTCACCTATCTATTCTGTCGTAAAGTTCATCAATAATCTTTTCACTTAACTTACCCATCAACTGACCTCAGCAGGTCTGCGCAGGGCATTTGAAGGCTCTCGATTCTTTCACGGCTTGGTCGATGGTCGTTCGAACTTGATCGTAAGCGTCCAACAGGTGCTGTAATTCCCACTTGTCCTCCTCAAGAGCAATCACATCTCCCACACTACATTCGGCAAATTACGTAACATATAATGTAATATAATCTAACAAATTCGAATTTTTTTTTAGTTATATGTAAGGTTTTATTACATAATCCATTGCCATCGCCGAAGCTTTATGCTACATTCGGCTCACACAGTACTGTTAGACCAAAAGACGATGAGTCGCTTTCGACAAACCTCTAGAACCACCTGGGCGAGGCATGTGTTTTGTCCAAGCTTCTATGAGCTGAAGGGGTGTTAGCCCACGTAGGTCTCTTGGAGTAGGGAAAAGGTGTAAAGTTGCCAGAGAGCGGGGAGTGAGAACGTATGGAAACACTGACGTATACTCAGGAAAACGAATATCTAGCCAGCGGATGATTTGGTTCTGGAGCCTCCCGGACTCCACGACCCAATGTTCGCGGTTCTTCACCAGAATACGAAGACGTTGAAACTACAGGAATCATTGATATTTTTCGAAGTAAATTTACATACATTTTAAAAAATTATGATAAACCAGGTTCTAATTTGTTCCCACTACCATATTTCCAGAAAGATAAAAGGTGGCGAATCACCTTTGATTTTCTGAAGGGAGCTCGGAGAAATGGCACGCATCAAAATAATCAATCCGAACACGACTTGGTCTCTGACGAATTCATTAGGCAACCACTTGCGTCAATATGTGGAACCGTCAACGGAACTTATCACGGTGAGTCCCCAAATGGGACCGCCTTCAATTGAATCGTTTTATGATGACTACCTATCGGTTCCCGGAATCCTAGAAGAAATCCAGAAGGGAGACCGCGAAGAAGCCATCGATGCCTACGTGATAGCTTGTTTCGGCGATCCTGGTTTATATGCTGCAAGAGAATTGACTAACGCTCCGGTGCTAGGCATTGCGGAAGCGGCTATGCAGATGGCTTCGATGGTTGCCGCCACCTTTACGATTGTGACAACGTTGCCGCGTACGCGCATGATGAGTGAGCGATTGCTTTATGACTATGGGATGAAAGATAAATGTCGAAGTATTCGAACGACACCTCTACATGTACTGGATTTAACCGGCGGTGCAGAACCTTCGGTTCGCTGCGTGATCGACGAATGTCGCCAAGCGGTGCAAGAAGACGCCGCTGAATCGATTGTGCTCGGTTGCGCGGCGATGTCTGTGCACCGCGAGCGAATTGAGTGTGAAGTGGGTGTCCCGGTGATTGACGGTGCACTTGCCGCCGTGAAGTTTTGCGAGGCTCTCGTTGGCTGCAGGATAAAGACAAGTAAAGCGTTGACCTTTGCTGAGCCCGAGGCAAAGCCGTTCGTTGGAATTTTAGATCGTTTTGGAAATCAACAACGCACGTCTGTGAAGGAGATATGAGAGGAATATGGCTAGGTTAAATGTGAGCCGCATGATTGAACGGATTGAATACTTGGCAACCATCAGTGCGACCGCAGAGAATGGTGTCACTCGTTTTTCCTTTACCGACCAAAGTGAACGAGCGAATGACATTGTGCAGCAATGGATGGAAGAAGCAGGCATGAAGGTCCACCGGGACGGCGTGAATAACCTGATTGGCCGTTATGAAGGAACAGACCCATACAGCCCGGTACTCATGATTGGTTCGCACATCGATTCAGTGAAGGAAGGGGGTAAGTACGACGGGGTCTTGGGAGTCATTGCAGGAATTGAAGTCGTGACACAACTATTTGAAAGGGAGATCAGGCCAAATCGTTCAATCGAAGTCGTAGCGTTTTGCGACGAGGAAGGTGCCCGCTTTCATACAAGTTTAATTGGTAGCAGGGCGATGGCAGGTCAGCTGACTGACGAAGACTTGCAGACGGCAGATGAGCAAGGGATCACGTTATCTGATGCAATGCGACAGGTCGGGCTCGACCCCGCAAACTACGCATCGGCAAAGCGAGATCCGAAGACGGTCCACTCCTATCTAGAACTACATATTGAACAGGGGCCAATTCTGCAAGAAGAGAATCAGCCCTGCGGGGTTGTTATGGGGATCGCCGGAGCGCTCCGATATAACTTTTGCATCTTAGGAATGGCAGGTCATGCAGGGACAGTGCCCATGTCTTTGCGCAAGGATGCATTGACAGGTACGGCAGAAATGATGATGGCGATTGAACAAATTGCGAATCAATATCCGCCTCTTGTGGCGACGGTGGGAAGGTTGAATGTTCAACCAGGTGTTGGGAATGTGATTCCCGGAACCGTTGTGGGTACTTTGGATATCCGGGATACTGATGAGCAAAGGAAGTTGCAGGTCGCTTCCGAGATGCTGTCAGCGTGTGAACAGATTTGTCGACAGAGAGGTCTTGAAAGCCGATTTGAATTAGTCACGCAATCACCTGCTGTACGTTGTTCTCCACGTTTGGTTGCACTGATCGAAAATGCCTTGATTAAGCGCAATATTAAACCGCTCAAGCTTCAAAGTGGAGCTGGGCATGATGCGATGGCCATCGCAGGTGTGTGCGATGTGGGTATGATTTTTGTTCGCTGCAAGGACGGTGTCAGTCATCATCCGGATGAGTACGCTTCGCCCAGTGATATTGAAACAGCAACGGAAATTCTCTTTGATGTCGTTTTGAATGAGTGCATTCAGACATCAGAGGTCAATTAAAATTCGATAATATTCGTAAATTTATAACTTATGTTCGAGGAGGTAGCAGGGTGCTCGACGCGAACAAACAAAAAATTCTTCAGTACATTGATGCAAATCAGGAGCGTTTAATTCAATTTCTCCAGGAAATCGTGACGATTCCTTCAGATAATCCTCCGGGAAATTGTCATCAAATTGCACATTTTATTCAAAGACGTCTGTGCGAGTTCGGCTTTGAAGACGCCTCGTTCCTGGCAGTAAGTCCTGAAGAAGCAGCGGCTGTAAGCCAGATTGAAGGGGCGAATGTGATTGCCTCGTCAACCTTCGGTGATGGCACAGGCCTGGAAATTGCTTTAAACGCGCATGGAGACGTTGTTCCGCCGGGATTAGGATGGACTGAAGATCCGTACGGCGGAAAAAATGTAGACGGGAAAATCTACGGTCGCGGCGCCGCCGTCTCCAAGTCAGACATCGCTTCCTATACGTTTGCCGCTCTTGCTTTACGGCAGGTGGCTCGAGACCTCAATGGGCGGGTCGTCTTAGCGTTCAATTTTGACGAAGAGACAGGTGGCATGATTGGGCCTAAATGGCTCATCCATAACAATTACATCCGTCCTGACCTGGCGATTGCCGCCGGGTTCACGCATTCCATCACAAACGCGCATAATGGCTGCTTACACTTAGAAATCAAAACAATCGGAAAATCTGCGCACGCTGCGGTGCCCTATACTGGACACGATGCGCTTGAGGCGATGACGGCGGTGCTACTTGCACTCTACGATTATCGACGCTCCTTGTCTGACATTCATTCGAGCGTCGAAGGGATTGATTCGCCATCACTCGTGGTAGGACTCATCAAGGGCGGAACCAATACGAACGTGGTTCCGGATGAATGTGTCATTCGTTTGGATCGCCGAATCATCCCAGAGGAAAACGCGGAAGTAGTCGAGGCTATGATTCGCGACGTTGTTGAACAAGCAGTCAAACCGTTTCCAGGTATCAAAATCGAGATCAAGCGCATTTTGCTTGCGAGCAACCTAGGACCAATCGCGAAGGATTCTAGGCTTGTCCGAACTCTGGCAACGAACTGGAGCGAGCTAATGGGCGGGGAACCTCCGATTGAAGGTGTTCCTCTCTATACAGATGCTCGCCATTTCGCTGAAGCTGGTGTACCAGTCGTGATGTTTGGAGCAGGGCCGCGAACATTAGAGGAAGCAAACGGACACCGGGCGGATGAACACGTCAAGATTGATGATCTTATTAATGCTACTAAGATTGTCGCTTGTACACTTTATGACTTGTTGCAAAGCGGGGAGACACTGTGAGCGAACATTACGACCTTATCGTCCGAAATGGTTGTGTTGTCAATGAGAATTACCGGTTTTATGCGGATATCGGGGTCCGCGAAGGGCGGATTGTACGTATTGAGGAACATTTGCCGGACAGCGTAAAGGCACGTGCCGAGATCGACGCAACGGGACTTTACATTTTTCCTGGCCTGATTGACACGCATGTCCATTTTAACCAACCCGGTAGAACCGAGTGGGAAGGATTCGCATATGGCAGCCGCAGTTTGGCTGCCGGCGGAGTGACGACATTTTTTGATATGCCGCTCAACGCCCATCCTCCGACGAATACGGTCCAGGCGTTCGATCTGAAAAAACAGGCTGCTGACCGAGAGTCAATGCTTGACTGCCGGTTGTGGGGAGGACTAGTACCAGGCAATCTGGACTCGCTTGAAGGTCTATATCAGAGGGGGGTCATCGGCTTTAAAGCTTTCATGTCCGCTAGCGGCATCGAAGATTTTGAGCGAGTAGACGACAGCACATTGCTGAAAGGCATGCAAAAGATTGCAAAGTTAAACTCAATCCTCGCTGTACACGCTGAAAGCGACTTTATAACCCGTCACCTGACAGACATAATGCAGAAAAGTGGCCGCCAGACGGCGCGTGACTACTGTTTAACCAGACCTATCCTCTCTGAAATCGAGGCGGTGCGGCGTGTCATTGCCTACGCAGAAATCACCGGCTGCAAGCTGCACATCGTGCACGCGAGTTGTTCACCCGTCGTCGCAGTCGTGACGGAAGCCAAAAGCCGCGGCGTAGATGTTTCAGTGGAAACATGCCCACACTATTTGTCTTTAACCGTGGAAGATTTTGAGCGGATTGGAGGTGTAGCAAAATGTGCGCCACCGCTTCGGGACCAAGAGCACGTTGAATTGTTGTGGCGTTCTGTGGCCAATGGGGAGGTCGACATCATCGGATCAGATCACTCACCTAGCCCTGTTTCTCTGAAAAATATAGGTTCCGACAACATGTTCGAGGCATGGGGAGGGATATCAGGCGCGCAGACAACGCTGAACATACTGTTGGAGGAAGGGCATAGGGCTAGAAAGCTGCCGTTAGAAGCAATTGTTCGACTAACTTCTGCGAATCCGGCGCGACGCTTTGGACTGTTTCCGCAGAAAGGCATTGTGGCACTCGGCAGTGACGCTGATTTGACGCTAGTAGACTTGAATGCGTCGTTCAAGCTTGAGAGCGCAGATTTGTTTTATCGGCATCCACACAGTCCTTATCTCGGCAAGACATTTCACGGAAAAGTAGTCTACACGGTGCAGAGGGGCCGAATACTCTACGAAAATGGAAGGTTCTTAGAAGAAGTATCTCTGTCATGTGTTAATGCTGTGACAGACAGATCAGCACCGCAGTCGATAGCTTGAGTCAGGTGATGCAACAATTACGTCCTATTTTTAATGATGGGAGGTCAATTGCAATGCAAGATGGTCGTAGCAAATTCACCGCTGAAGGCGCCAGTAAGTTCAGCAACCATGATCTATTACCCATTCCTCAAGAGAAAAGAAATTGGAACAGGTACAACTTTGCTACGGTGTGGATGGGCATGATTCACAACATCCCCACATATGCCACTGCTGGCGGGTTGGTAGCGATGGGGCTTTCACCATGGGCTGCCATTGCCGCCATCATGGTCGGGTCGCTCGTCCTCTACGGGGCGCTCGCCTTAAACGGGCACGCAGGGGCCAAATACGGCTTGCCGTTTCCGGTCCTTATCCGCACCTCATTTGGGGTCATCGGCGCTAACATTCCGGCGGTGCTGCGGGCGTTCGTGGCCATCATGTGGTTCGGCATTCAAACTTTCGCAGGCAGCAGTGCATTGATGGTGCTGCTCGTGAACATCTGGCCCGGCTGGGCGCATCTAGGCGGAAGTTTCAACTTGCTTGGTCTGTCGCTGCCAGGTCTTTTGTCGTTCCTCGTCTTCTGGCTTGCAAACGTTCTGTTTCTGAACCACGGCATGGAATCCATCCGGAAAATGGAAATTTTCGCCGGTCCGTTAGTCTATGTGGTATTTATCGGGCTGGTGATTTGGGCCATACGTGCTGCTCATGGACTTGGACCGATTTATTCCCAAACTGGCAGTTTTCACAACTTCGGTTCCGCATTTATGCCGTTTGTCACCGCCGTCACTGGCATCATTGGGATTTGGGCGACCCTAGTCTTAAATGTAGTGGACTTTACGCGCTTTGCCGCGAAACAGCGCGAACAAGTGTTTGGTCAGCTACTTGGCTTGCCAGGAACATTCTTTCTGTTTGCGTTTGCCAGCATCACGGTAAGTTCAGGCGCAAAAGTGGCGTTCGGTCAGGTCCTTTGGGATCCGGTTCAAATCCTGGCTCACTTCCACAATCCAATTGTCATCTTGTTGTCCGTAGTCACCCTTTGTATGGCGGCCGTTTCAACCAATTTAGCAGCAAATATCGTTTCCCCTGCGTATGACTTAGCAAATTTGTTCCCGAAATGGATCGACTTCCGGCGCGGAGCATATCTTTCGGCCATTCTCTCTATCTTCACCTTACCGTGGAAACTGATGCAGTACTCGGCAAGCATCTTTGCTTTTCTCGGCACGATTGGCGGACTGCTCGGTCCAGTAGCCGGCATTATGTTTGCAGATTATTTCGTGTTCAGAAAGCGGACCATTGCCGTCGCGGAGCTGTACACAATGCATGGCAGATACGCCTACTACAAGGGATTCAATTACCGTGCATTTGTCGCTACATTGATTGGCGCGCTGGTATCGCTCATCGGCCAGTTCGATCCATCACTGAGGGCACTGTATGACGTTTCTTGGTTTATCGGTGTGGGCGTGGCGTTTTTCGGTTATGTTACGTTAATGCGGTTGCATCCACCGGCTGATATTTCAGTTCCTGACCTCGTCGTACCAGAATCCAAAGTTTCGGTGGATACTCTTGAAATCTAGGAAAATCGAATATCCACGAACTATGTTCTGTAGTCACAGAACATAGGGCGAGGCTCATGGGCAGTACCATGAAGAAGACAGTGCTTTTCTGAAGAACCGCTTTGCAGCTCACGCACATCTCGATTCGAAGACAGCATAAAATCAATATGTATCGACCCAGACTAGCTCCAGGACCATACTGACTGCCAACACCCGTTCCATGGAGCCGAAGGCCATTGTCCCGAATTTATCAGGGAATGGGCGTTGGTTGGTGTATGACCCAATTTATGGACCATGGCGGGTTTGTGTCATTTTCATGCAGTAAACGGAGACCTATCATCTAAGGGGCATCATGCCGAGAAGAATTCGATGGGGTAAGGGCTAAAAACGGTTATAAAGCCAGTGATCCAATGACCCGTATTGGGTCGTTTTGCTGTCGGGGCCCCTGCCACCGTCTGACCATGTTTTCAAGCTACTTTCCTATGTAAATACACGATTATTATTGTTGGTCAGGCTAATTTTCAAACCTGGCAAGGAGCACGCGCGGCCTGTTAAGCGCACAAACAGGCTGCCGAGCATCGCCCGACAGCCCCATCCGTACACCCAAGAACGCGCTCCATTCAGACCGTCAACCGTTCATCCTCGAGCAATTCATATCCCGGGAGTGTCAAGAACTCGACGAACTCGTCGCTGGTCGTGATGTCGTCCATCAGTTTTGCGGCCATCTCGTATTTGCCCGCGTTGTATGCCGCTTCACCGATGGTCGCCTTGATCTTGTTGAGTTCCTCCGCGAGCGTCTGGCGAAACAGCTCGACAGTCACCTTGCGGCCATCGTCGAGAATTCCCTTCGGATGGCGAATCCATTGCCATACCTGAGTGCGGGAGATCTCCGCGGTGGCTGCGTCCTCCATCAGGTTAAAAATCGGAACTGCGCCGGATCCGCGCAGCCACGCTTCGATGTATTGCACGCCGACACTGACGTTGTTGCACAGGCCCGCTTCGGTGATGGTGCCTTCGGGTACGGCTAGCAGGTCAGCCGCGGTCACGTGGACGTCTTCGCGTTTCCGATGAACCTGATTCGGAGTGGGCATCAAACGGTCGAACGCGTCAAGGGCAACCTGTACCAAACCAGGGTGAGCCACCCAGGTGCCATCATGTCCATCCTGTGCCTCCCGCTCTTTATCGGCACGGACTTTCGCGAGTGCATCCTCGTTGGCGACGGGATCGTTTTTCACCGGAATCTGCGCTGCCATGCCGCCCATGGCAAACGCGTTCCGGCGGTGACAGGTCTGGATGGTCAATAGGGAGTACGCGCGCATGAACGGGACAGTCATCGTGACCTGTGAGCGATCCGGCAGAATAACGTGCGGCTGGTTGCGCAGCTTCTTGATGTAGCTGAAGATGTAGTCCCAGCGTCCGCAATTTAATCCGGCGGCGTGGTCGCGCAGTTCGTATAGGATCTCGTTCAACTCAAACGTCGCCAGGATGGTTTCAATCAAGACTGTGGCCTTGATGGTGCCGCGAGGGATGCCCAGTGCGTCCTGGGCGAACACGAACACGTCGTTCCACAGACGCGCTTCCAGGTGGCTTTCCATCTTCGGCAGGTAGAAGTACGGGCCAGAGTTGCGAGACAACAATTCTTTGGCGTTGTGGAAAAAGTAGAGCGCGAAATCAAACAGCGCGCCGGACACAGGCTTTCCGTCGAGCACCACGTGTTTCTCTACCAGGTGCCAACCACGCGGGCGGACAATCAAGGTGGCAATTTCGGGTTTCAGTGCATAGTGCTTGCCTTCTGGGCTGGTGTAGTCAATGGAGCGCCGAATCGCGTCGCGCAGGTTGATCTGCCCTTGGATGGTGTTTTCCCAAGTGGGGGAGTTCGCGTCTTCGAAATCGGCCATGAAGCACTTGGCGCCGGAGTTGAGGGCGTTGATGACCATCTTGCGGTCGCTGCTCGGACCGGTGATCTCGACGCGCCGGTCTTGCAGATCCTGTGGAATGGGCCCGACGGTCCACTCGCTGTTTCGGATGTGTTCTGTCTCGGGCAAAAAGTCCGGCAGTTTGCCGGCATGGATCTCCGCTTCACGCTGCTGGCGCTTCTTCAACAAATCTTCGCGGATTGCACCGAACTTTCTCTGAATGCTTGCGAAAAACTCAAGAGCCTCGGGACTCAAGATTTCTGCAAACTCGAGCGAGTACGCCCCTGTGATCTCCATTCCTGTCGGGGTAAGGTACTTGGACATGGTGAATACCTCCTTAGCTGAAATAGTGTGCATCGCACACGTAGTTTTCTGAATAGTATCACAAATTGTTATGGATTGCGAAATTGGGTTCTGTATTATGGAACCAAGAATCGGGTGACCCAGTGTCTGGACAGTGACGCCTGGGCCACCCTAAAGGGTTTGATACACGAGTTTACTTTGGAATGACACCAGGGACCACGTATGCCTCAAGCGTGGTGATGATAGCCACAATGAGCACGAGGGCAATGCTGTGCTTCAGGGTGAACCGGTACAGTTCACCTTCTCTGCCAACGAGACCGGTAGCGGAAGTACCCACCGCGATGGACTGCGGAGAAATCATCTTGCCCATGACACCGCCGGATGAGTTCGCTCCCATCGTGAGGTACGGGCTCATGTGTAACTGCTGCGCCGTCAGCTTTTGCAGATCGCCGAACAGCAGGTTCGAAGATGTGTCGCTTCCGGTGAGGAATACACCGAGCCAGCCGAGGAACGGTGAAAAGAAGGGGAAGAGCCCTCCGGTTGTTGCCAAGGCCAAGGCCATGGTCGCCGACATGCCCGAGTAGTTGAACAACTGCCCAAAGCCAACCACACATGCGATGGTGAGCAGCGGGAAGCGCAGTTCCAGAAATGTCTCCCACATGGTCCGGAACCAATCTCCGAGGGACTGTCGGCAGATGAACATCGTGATGAAGGCCGCGATGAGGATGGATGTGCCTGTCGCCGCCAGGATGTCAAACTTGTAGGTGACTGCCAGCGGGGTGAGTTTGGCCGTGATTGGCGCATGTTTGGCTACGGCCATGTTCAGGTCAGGCCAATTAAACACTTGCGTAGCTCCACCCAGCAGCTTCTTTACCGGAGTCAAGGCCCACAATACGATCATGACCGTCAAGACCAAAAACGGGGACCAGGCGTGAAACAGTTTCCCAAAGGATAATTGCTGTTCCTTTTCCAGCGTTGCAGCCGTTTCATAGGCGGCCATCGGTTCGCCCTTGAATCTCCACACCGACTTCGGCTGCCACACACGAAGGAGCAACACGAGGCAAATCAGAGATACAATCGCCGCTGCCACGTCGGGGAGTTCCGGGCCGATAAAATTGGACACGAGGAACTGTGTCAATCCAAACGACAAACCGGTGGTCAGCGCCGCAGGCCAAACTTCTTTCATGCCCTTCCAGCCGGACATCACCACCATCAGCCAGAATGGTACGATGAGAGAGATGATGGGCAATTGTCGACCGACCATCTGACTGATCAAAAGAGGATCCACGTGGTTCGCGGTCGCCATGGCCGTGATGGGAATACCAATGGCGCCAAATGCGACAGGCGCCGTGTTCGCCAGTAAACAAATACCGGCTGCATACATGGGATTAAATCCGAGGCCCGCCAGCATGGAGGCGGCGACGGCAACCGGGGTGCCGAAGCCGGCCGTGCCTTCGAGGAACGCACCGAATGAAAAGGCAATCATCAATGCTTGTATGCGTCGGTCTTCCGTGAGACCGGAAATGGAGCGGCGGATGATGTCAAAGTAGCCGGTCTTTACGGTGATTTTGTACAGAAATACCGCGGTGAACACAATCCAGCCAATGGGCCAGAGACCTGTCAGCATGCCGTATACGGACGCTGAAAGCGCTTTATCGAGAGGGAATTGAAAGATTAGCCAGGCGTCCGCAATGGCCAACAGCAGCGTCCACAAGGCAGCGACGTGCCCTTTCATCCGACGAATTGCAAGAGCATAGAAGAAGAACAAGATGGGAATCAACGCCAACAGTGCTGACCAACCAATACTGCCGAGTACAGGGTGATAATGTTGTTCAACCAACCCGACTCCTCCTCATAGGAAACGTATAAAGATAGGATTATGCGATATTTCTGTTTACCCTGGTTTTGTTGGCGACACCTCCTGGATCACAGACATGTGTCAAGGCGCTGCTGGGGTCGGATCATCATGAGGTCCTTTTAATTGTCATTGTATTTTGAATATTCTTTCTGTACAATCGTTTTAGAACGAAATTCCACAATGCAGAACAAACATACAGATGCAAACGTGAATGCCTAGTAGTTTAGTAGCTATCAAACGGTCAGAGTGATGCGGCAGAATGCGGAAACGGGGAGGAGAAAGCGCTGACATGGGACGAGTGGAGTCGAAAGTCTCTCCGCAGATTGTGGCGGAAGCGGCAGCAGCCGTGATCGGCAGAGACTGCGTGCGCATCGTGAAGAGGAACGCGGAACACTTCGCATCTGACGGTTTTCAGGTAGTCGTGGAGCCTGACAACGAACTACAGGTCAGTGAGGTCATGCGGTTGGCGCAACAGGAACGTTGGACCGTTTGCCCGATTGGGGCCGGCACACAGCTGTCGGCGGGAAGTCCAGAAGACGTGGACATCATCCTCGCGATGGGAAAGATGAACCGGATTCTTGCGTACTCACCGGAAGACATGGTTGTCACGGTTCAACCAGGCGTGTCGTTGAATACGCTACAGGCTGTGCTCAGGGAACACCAGCAAATGTTGCCGCTGGATCCCATCCTTGCAGATGAAGCGACCATCGGGGGCGTGGTCGCGACAGGCGCCAGTGGTCCGCGTCGGGTGCTGTACGGGACGGTACGAGACATGGTCATCGGCCTGCGCACCGTCTATCCGGGCGGAGAAGTCGTTCGGACCGGCGCCAAAGTCGTCAAGAACGTGGCTGGATACGACATGACGAAGCTGTTCACGGGTTCTTTTGGTACGCTTGGTGTCCTGACGGAAGTGACATTTAAATTGAGACCGCTACCGATTCACCGGGAAACGGTGGTGTTGTCGGGATCGGCCTCGGCAATGGATCATCTACGCAAAAAAGTCGTTGATTCCTATCTGATCCCGAGCCGCTTTGAAGTGACGTCCGGGGGATGGCAACAGGTCGCTGGCGAGTCCCACGGAAATTGGAACATGTCCGTGGATTGTGATGAGAACGAATCATCAGCTGCTGATCAGACGGCACAGTTGAAACAGTGGGCCGACGAGCTTGGGCTCACATGCACCGTGTTCCGGAAGGACTCCGCCGACGAATGGTGGGATGTCTACCATCGTCAGTTGTTGGAGGCGGAAACTGTTGTCCGCATCGGCGCCCCACCGTCAACACTGACTGCCATCGGAGCGAGTGTGTTTTCCGACGTATCAGTCGATGCGTACCGTTTGTCACTTGGTGTGGGACACGGTGTTGGCAGATTATATCTCCGCGGTCTCACCGCTGATAAGGTGGTTCACATTGTCGAGGCAGTCCGGAAGCAAGCGGTCGAGTGCGGCGGCCATGCAGTTGTGGAGAAGGCTCCTTTGTCGGTGCGCAACAAGGTGGATAGTTTTGGAGCGACTGGGAGTGTGGAAGGACTACTGCGAGGGATCAAAGCATCCATCGATCCACAGGGCATCCTCAATCCAGGTCGATTTGTGGGGGGGATCTGAACATGGCCAAGACTGCAGTGCATTTGGCGGATATGGCGCAGCGATCGACGTCCTTTCCGTGGCCCGACGCACCCGAGGAAGACCAGTATTCTGTCTGTGTACACTGTGGATTCTGCCTGGAAGTCTGCCCAACGTATCAGCAACTGGGGGACGAAAACCACTCTCCGCGGGGCAGGGTGCATCTGATCAAGGAGGCCTCACAAGGCCTGCTTCCCCTGGATGAGTCAGTGATAAATCCGGTGTTCACCTGTCTGGACTGCCGCGCCTGCGAAACTGTGTGTCCGTCCGGGGTGCAGGTGGGAGCGTTGATTGAAGAAGCGCGTGGTCAAGTGCATTATCAAGAGCCACCCAGCGGACTGAGCGGTGCCGTTGAGAAATTGTTCTTGCGCGGCATTTTTCCTCGTCCCGCGCGTCTCAAGAAAATCCGCAGATTGATGCGATTCTATCAAATGTCCGGTTTGCGAACCGCCGTTCACAAGATGGGTCTGCTCAAGGTGTTACCCATGCACCTTAGGGAATTGGAGGCCGTGATTCCGGACATCACAGAGCAGTCGGCGCTCGACGCACTGCCTGAATTAATGCCGGCGCAAGGAGCCCGAAAGGCGTCGGCAGGGCTTTTCACGGGATGCGTCATGGACGTGTTTTTCTCCGACGTGAACATGGCGACTGTCAGAGTTGCCAATCGAAACGGACTCGACGTCCTCGTGCCGAAGGAACAGATTTGCTGCGGAGCGCTCCAAGTGCACGCCGGCGACAGGGAACAAGCCCGAAAAATGGCCCGTCACAACATCGACGTGTTTGAGCGCACGGGCACTGACTACATCATCATCAACGCGGCGGGTTGCGGTGCCGCGCTCAAGGAATATCCGGAGCTGTTCAAGGACGATCCAGTCTATCACGAGAAGGCGGAACAGTTTTCAAGCCGCGTCCGGGACATTTCGGAACTGCTGGTGGAAGTGGGGTATGAGCGGCCCCAGGGAGAAGTGAACTGTACGTTGACGTATCACGATGCTTGTCACCTATGCCATGCGCAAAAGATCCGCTCCCAGCCGCGGGAGCTCTTGAAATCGATCCCTGGGGTCAACCTGGTGGAAATGGTTGATGCAGATCGTTGCTGCGGAAGTGCGGGCATCTATAACTTGACACATCCGGACATGGCCGGGCAGTTGCTGGAGCGCAAAATGGATGACATTCCGGAAGGGGTGGAGGCCGTGGTCATGGGGAACCCCGGGTGCATGATGCAGATTAAGGCCGGCGTCGAACGCAGGAAGGTCGATTTGGATGTCCTGCACACGGTGGAACTGCTGGATCTGGCATATCGACGGGAGGGGAACCACGATGAACGGCGATAAAGTCATTCGCGAACTGGTGCGCATCCTGGGGCCGTCCCGGGTGTTGCACAAGCCGCATCAATTGCACACTTACAACTGTGATGCATACGTGGCGAAGACGTCTCTGCCGCGCGCTGTTGTCTTTCCGGAAAGCACGGAGGAAGTCGCACGCATTGTGAAGCTGTTGCACGAGAACGACATCCCGTTTCTACCCCGCGGAGCCGGAACCGGACTAAGCGGAGGGGCGACGCCGCTTAACGGCGAAGTGATTGTCAGCCTGGTCCGTATGAATCGGTTGCTCAGGGTTGATTTTGACAACCTGCGCGCCGTCGTTCAGCCGGGTTTGGTGAATTTAACGCTGACACGTAAGATTACGAATAAGGGCTACTACTACGCACCAGATCCGTCCAGCCAGTCGGTGTGCACCATCGGGGGAAACCTGGCGGAGAATGCGGGTGGATCACACTGTCTGAAGTACGGCGTCACCACCAATCACATTGTCGCAGCGAAGTTCGTACTGCCAACGGGTAATGTGGTGGACATAGGCCAACCGTTCGGGGACCCCGTCGGCTATGACTTGTTGGGGCTCGTGGTGGGGTCTGAAGGGACTTTGGGCATTGCCACGGAAATTACCGTGCGCATCCTCAAGAAGCCGCAGGCCGTGAAAACGGCGCTTGCCCTGTTCGACAGGGTTTCCGATGCCTCTGACACAGTCTCTGATATCATTCGAGCTGGAATCATCCCGGCGGCCATTGAAATGATGGATCAATTGGCGATGCAGGCTGTCGACAAGAGCAACTACTACGTGGGATACCCGGCCGACATTGAGGCGGTTCTGCTGATAGAAGTGGACGGGATGGCCGCGGGTGTCGAAGAGACATCACAGCGCGTGGTGGAGATTTGCAAGAGCCACAACGTGCGAACGGTCAAGGTGGCCGAGAACGACGCGGAGCGCGCGTTGTGGTGGAGCAGCCGGAAAATGGCGTTTGGTGCAACGGGACGAATTTCTCCCGACTATATCGTGCAGGACGGAGTCATTCCGAGATCGCGATTGACCGAAGTTCTGCACAAAATATCGGAGATTAGTCGCGAGTCCGGTTTACGCATTGCAAATGTATTTCACGCGGGAGATGGCAACCTGCATCCGCTTATCTGCTACGACTCGCGCATTCCCGGGGAGACGGAGAAGGCTATCAAGGTTGGCTCGGCTGTGTTGAAAGTCTGCGCCGACGTGGGTGGGTCCATCACGGGAGAGCACGGGGTCGGCATTGAAAAGTTGGAAGAGATGAGGTTCTTGTTCACTGACACCGACTTGGCAGCGCAACTGGCGATCCGCAGCGTGTTCAATCCAAAGGATTTGTGCAACGCCGGGAAACTGGTGCCAAAGCCGTCACGGTGCGTCGAAGTTCGCCATGCACAGCGGATTATCGAGCAGAACGCGGACTTCTTTGGGGGATTTCAGGAACAAACAGAGCTCATGTCGCCCTCCAAATGAGGGCGTAGCGGAATTTGGAAGCGCTGATCCGTCAAAACCGACTGGCAGGCAGGTCCTAGTGACGTTGAAGGAACGGTGGGAGAATGGACGATTACACGGTAAAGTCGGTGGACAAAGCGTTCATGCTGCTGGAAGTGGTCAGTGAGCATCCGAGTGGCATGGCGATTACGGAGCTCGCGAACGAAGTCGGGATGTATAAAAGCACGGTGCACCGGTTGCTCGGAACGATGATGAAACGGGGATATATCGAACAAGACCCTCAGACCGGCAAGTACAAGTTGGGGTACACCGTACTTGATCTGGGAATGCGACTCCTGTCGTCGATTGACCTGCGGCGCGAAGCCATGCCGTATTTACAGGAACTCGCCAAACTGTCCAATGAGGTGGTTCACCTTGCCTTTCTGGATCGCGGAGAGGTTGTATACATTGAGAAAGTGGAGAGCCGACATACCATACGCATGGTGTCTCGCGTGGGTAAACGCGTACCCGTGCATGCGACGGGACTCGGTAAGGCCATTCTCGCATTCTTACCCAGGCAAGAGACGCTGAACATCATCGAACGCTACGGCCTGCCGAAACTCACGGACTACACCATTACGGACAAGGACGTTCTTCTTGAATCCCTTCAAGAGACGCGGAAGACAGGCTTCGCAGTGGATGTGGAGGAGAATGAACTTGGCATCTGTTGCGTGGCGGCGCCGATTTGGGAACACAACCAGCGGGTGGTGGCGGCGTGCAGCGTGTCAGGGCCGAGCATCCGCATGACACTAGAGCGGCTCCGTGAACTGACCCCGTATGTAAAGCGGACCGGCGCACAGATATCGGAACGGTTAGGGTATGCGCGCGGCGGGGGGCCGTCGTAACGCCGAGATGCTTTCGGCATGAAGTTACAGTTTCGCAGTACCCGTACACATGAGAAGGAACTTCATGTGGATGCAGCTTTACCGTGAAAGACACCACAACGCCCTTGACATTGTATCTCTGAAGAGAGAGGTAAATCCGTCACCCTTTCGTCAGTCAGCGAGGCCAGCGAACAGGCAATATAAAAATGGCTTACGTATAGCGGAAGGCATAAAGTCTTTTCACGTCCTCTTGTGTAGCAAGGGGTTTCTTGTACCTAAAAATACTCAGAGACATACCCAGAGGAATATACGCAGAGTACTCAGGGAGATACACACAGATGTACATATAAAACGAAATGTCGTACAATGCCGCTTACGTGGCAATGTACGGAATGATGGACCGGAGTATGATACACAATGGGATTTTGTTGCATTCGTTTTTCTGTATCGGTTCTCCGGTTCGAGGGTTCCGACCCTTGCGGGCGCTTCTCTCCGTTGCCTTTTAATGTTCAGATTCCGGGCATCAGCCTGCTTTTCGAGCAGGAGGAGTGTTATAGCCGCTTTTTTGGGCTATAACTGTTTCCCCTTTTCGCCACTGGTAGGCGATGCAGTTGGTTATCGAGCACCTCTAACTAAATTTGTCCTGCACGGTGCTCACAGTGTTATTTAACGGTTCTCCTTTTCTGCATCAAAATCCTCCTTTTTAGTCCCATAAACGAACGTTTTCGGTACTTTCATTAGGGCATTACAAAATGGCCAAAATGTCATTATAAATTGGCACCAAAAACCGTTCCAAAATCAAGGTGTCGATAATTCTTTACTTGAACATTTTTGGTACCATGGAGACATGATGTAGAACGGAAGGAACGACGCTCGATGATATTTGGATATGCTCGTGTCTCCACACAAGACCAAAACTTAGATCTACAGATTGATGCCCTGAAGCAATACGGTGTTGATCAAATATTTCAGGAGAAGATGACCGGAACAAAACGCGAACGACCGCAGTTAGATGAAATGCTCAAGTACCTACGAAAAGGCGATACGGTTGTAGTGTGGAAACTAGATCGTATCGGACGCAGTACGAAGCACCTTATTGATTTGATCAATGAGTTCGGTGAGAAGGGTATCAACTTTGTATCACTCAAAGACGGCATTGATACGTCGACGGCAACAGGGAAACTTGTGTTCACCATTTTCGCCGGATTGGCCGAGTTTGAGCGTGACATGATTAGCGAACGCACCAAGGCAGGACTAGAGAGTGCAAGAGCGCGGGGACGGAAAGGAGGCAGGCCAGCCAAAGATGAGGATAAGGTGAAATTGGCACTCAAGATGTATGACACCAAGCAATACAGCATCACCGAGATAACCAAAGCTACAGGAATAAGCAAGACCACGTTGTACAGATATATCAAGGAACGCAGCAACGCGAATGGCGGTTCCGCCAAGGGATAAAAGGGCCTGTCTGTTTAGCGTTGGGTTGGAGAGCATGTTAGTACCATCAAGGGGAATTAAGATAATCAAATTAGAATGACGGTCCCGCCATTCGTGCTCAATAGCTCAAATTTGCCTAGATTGTTTGTTTAAAAACAATCTCAGGGTATAGCGTTGTGTCTGGTTGTTTTGCTGTCGGTTCTCCTACCTTAGGATTAATGATTAAATCTTTAATAACCATGTCCGGCCTTTCTGCTCGATCTTCACACAACTCCAGTAAAATACGTTGCATGTCATCAAAATCGATAAGCGACGACACCTTTCATCCTCCTCTCCAAAATAATCTTAATATTCAAATATAAATTCTGTTGAAGCTTGTCAATGTGTGAAAATTGCACATATGTGAAAACGTAAACATGGTTTAATGGGCGCAGCTGCGCCCGTTACGCGTACGGTGAAACACAAAGGGGACTGCCTACTACCGGACAGTCCCTTAACTGTACCTATCCCCGATGCAGAAGATAACACCCTACGCTCAACACGTCCATTACGTACAGAACTACCTTCTCAATACATTCCGGTCCATCATTCCTTACATTCCCGACCAACTCCGGAACCCGATACGGTGTTTTCCGCGGTTCTAATTTGCAGAAAAACGCGGCGGTCGTTTATACATTGACATTGCATATTCATACGCTATCCATGTGCTACACTTATTGAACTAAGGGGCAGAAGTGTGCAATAGCACAGTTTAACGAGCGGGTTCAAAGACCCAGGGGCAGGGACGTTCTACCCGGCTACCGGAAATGAAAACCTCTATAATTAAAGAGGTCAACCAGTAATAACTGGCTGACCTCATAATACGAACGTGCAGGTTAGCGACATAAGAGGATATGGCACGTCAGTGCCGAACTTGTCTGCTAATAGACCTAAATGGTCAGAGTATTTCGTAATAACGAAACGGGAGAGTGGGCCTACAATGAAGACTTTGTTTCATTACAACTGGCAGGTCCGTGATGACTGGTTCTCTTGGTGTGAAGATGTTCCTGAAGATGAATTGCTTAAAACACGAATTGGCGGTGTTGGAGGAATCTTAAAAACACTGTTTCACATCGTCGATGTTGAATACAGTTGGATCCGCGTTTTGCAGGGGAAGACGGAATTTGAAGAGCCCTTCGAGGCGTACAGCAGTCTGGGAAAAGTGCGAGATTTATCAAAACAGCTTCACGCAGAGGTGGAACCTTTTGTTGCGTCATGGACACCTGAGATGGAGCGTAAAGAACTTACGCTTCAACGTCCAAACGGTGAATGGATAACATACAGGCATGGAGAAATCATGCGTCATGTCATCGCTCACGAAATACATCACATTGGTCAGTTGTCTGTGTGGGCGAGAGAAATTGGGCGGGAGCCGATCACGGCGAATCTAATCCGTAGAGGACTGTTCGACTAAAGCAAATGTTATGTCGCTAACGGCGCGAGTGTTCCACAAAGCCTAGGTAGCGCCGGTTTGTGTATGCAACAATTTTGTATGAATAATGTGGGTTCAAGGCTGGATCTTATGGAGCTTATGGGCAGGAGAGTGCAAGAACGACACTACTGTTATCCAGGGAGGTGAGCGACTTGTGCAATGTAACAAAACATGGTAATTCCCCCTATCAAGTGGCGGTTATTCATGGCGGTCCTGGAGCCTGTGGGGAATTGGCACCTGTTGCTGCAGAACTGGCTAAATTTTGTGGTGTCTTGGAACCGTTGCAAACGGCGACTTCTATTCAGGAACAAGTGCAAGAGTTAAAAAAGGTGCTGGATGATAACGCAAAATTCCCTGTAACATTAATTGGTCATTCATGGGGGGCATGGCTTTCCTTTATCTTCGCAGCTCGTTACCCGTTATTGGTCAGTAAATTGATACTGGTCAGTAGTAGTCCGTTTGAAGACCGCTATGCCGATGAAATCATGGGGACTCGGTGGAAGAGATTTGATGCTAATGATAGAACGACATTTGATAATTTGATGCAACACGTATCTGGCGACCTCCATCAAAGTGATGTGGAGGAATCATTGCTTCGTATGGGCAAATTGGTGCTAAAAACAGATTCGTATGATTTGATTTCCGATCCACCCCCCATTTCTCCTAATGTCGATGTTTTTAAACTTGTATCACAGGAAGCATCAGAGTTAAGACGTAGTGGACAACTGCTTCAATTAGGTGAGACCATCTTGTGTCCAGTTGTAGCGATACATGGAGATTACGACCCCCATCCGTACAAAGGCGTACAGGAACCATTGAGTCGTGTTCTTAAGGATTTTCGTATGTTTTTACTCAGGGACTGCGGGCACGACCCATGGTTAGAGCGTGCAGCACGCGAGAACTTTTTCGATATTCTAAAAAACGAGCTAACGTCGCTCACCTGTTCCTAAATGCTTAGTGAATAAACGGGGGCAAGTACGACACAAGCCTTATTCAGGTAACGGGCAGTTATATTCAATAAGGGTTCCAGCCTAGGCGAGACCCCGTTAATTAAAGTTTATGAATTGGCAACGCAGAACGATTACCGGATGGCCAACAAGCCGGCCCGGTGCCTTCACGCGTGATCGCAACAGACTGAATATCGATAAAGGTTTGTGACGTGTATTCCCTAAAGTGGTGGTGGTTCCTGAAGGGTTTTAATGCAAGAAGATATCACTGATCTGTGTGTACCTGGAAATCTATACGAAAGTGAAGGTGAGCACGTTTGAAGGTGTTCGTCACTGGAGCAACAGGTGTACTCGGACGTCCGGTAGTACAACTCCTCGCCGGAAATGGACATGAGGTATTAGGGGTGGCTCGTTCAATTGCTAACATAGAAACTCTACGTAGGATGAGAGCCCAACCCACAGAAGTTAATCTTTTTGATGTCAATTCTTTAAAAACCGCCTTGAACGGTTGTGATGCCATCCTCCATTTAGCAACAAAAATCCCCGCCAGTTCTAAGGTTCGTAATCCGGCGAGTTGGGTTGAGAACGATCATCTACGTCGCGACGTCACCAGGAATTTAGTCAATGCAGCGATTAAAGCAGGAGTTGGCTCCATTGTGTACCCGAGCGTAACTTACGTGTATGCGAGTTCCGGTGACCGTTGGATTGATACAGATTCGGCGTTGGAACCAGCCAGTTTCGTTCAGTCTACACTTGCAGCGGAGGCAGAAATTCAACAATTTGCAAACCTTGGTTGTCGGGGTATCAGTCTTCGGATGGGACAATTCTATGGACCTGAATCTTCTCAAACACTTGAAGTGTTCCGAATGGCAAAATGGGGTTATGCCGCTGTGATAGGACCTAACGATGCATATCAATCTTCCATTTGGATAGATGATGCCGCACGTGCTGTAGTGTGTGCTTTAGAACAGGCACCTACCGGAATTTACAACATTGTAGATGAAGAACCAGTACGTCGCGACGAGTTCCTGAGCATTTTGTCCCGCGCTGTTGGGAGACAAAAGGTAAGACGTATTCCGTCTTTGGTAGCCAAAATGGTGGTAGGAGATGAATTGAAAGGTGTACTTTCAAGAAGCCACCGGATAACGAACCGTGCGTTTAAGGACGCGACCGGTTGGATGCCACAAGTTAGGAATGCGAAGGACGGATGGGAAGCACTTTCGGTCGTCCTAAGCAAACGTGGGTAGGGTCCCTCCACCATGAGATAGTGCTGGTAACCACTAAATCTTCTTGCAGTATCATGCCTCGCTTGTTATACGATTCTTGTTAAGATACGGCGGCATAAACGTAACAAGCCTGAACAGAACATCAAAAGAAAGGACGTGTTTTTGGTTGATTCCGAGTAATAAGTTTAATTTTATTAAGGTTTCTATTGAAGACATTGATAAGATAGTTAGTTTGCGGTTAGAACTTTTAAAAGAATTAGGTGAGTTAAAATCTCTTCAAGAGGAACATCTTATAGAGACTTCAACAAGAGAGTATTTACAAAAAGCACTTTCAAACAATGAATTTATATCCTATATGGCGGAATCTAAAGGGGAAGCCGTAAGTATCAGTGGAATGGTTTTATTTAAAAGACCACCATATTTGGAAAATCTCAGAGGGATTGAAGCCTACATTCTTAATATGTACACTGTCCCTGATTATCGTGGAAAAGGTTTGGCAAGACGATTGCTTGAAAGTTGTATAGATGAATGCAAGAAAATTGGCGTTAAACGGATTTGGTTGCACGCATCTGAAGATGGAAAACATCTATACAAAAAAATGGGTTTTACTACTAAGGATAATGAGATGGAGTTGTTTCTTTGATACGTTTTATTGTTTTTCAACTAACGGGGGCGTATCTGCAATAACGACAAGCCAATTCGACGTTTATTTATGCGTCGATTTTGTATGCCTTTGCATTTCTGAAGCCCTGTCCTTATTCGGCTAAGGGGCAGGTTTGATCAGGTGATAAATTATAAAAGATATTTTGGAACAGCATTGCTAGAGAAAAGAGAAATGTGACATGTCTTATCTACCAAGCCTCATGGCACTTGCAGGCATCTGGATTTTAGCAGTCATCAGCCCAGGTCCAGACTTTGTCGCGACCGTCCACTACGCTACAACACGCTCTCGGCGCGAAGGTATATTTGTCGCACTTGGTATTACAAGTGCTATCTCAATCTGGATCATCGGAAGCCTTGTTGGGTTGGGATTTCTGATGGCTCGCATGAGCTGGCTGATCGAGGTTCTTAGGACGGTAGGTGCAGTATATCTTGTCTACCTTGGCGTTAAGACGATTCTTCACGCCTACCGCCCAATTTCGCAGACATCGCTGGATACCTCTCCAACACACGGTTTTGCCGTCTGGCGCGTATGCGGACCCGCATGTACGGTGGTGAGAAAGGTCGGAGGCTAGGCGCCCCCTCCTACTCTACTGATTATTCGGCTCGTTGTTGAACTAGTCATAATGAACGACACCGGCCCCAATTCGTACATCGTGGATTACATTGAATCTTGAGAAACCAGTGCAGGGCCACATACGAAGGAGCCGATACTATGAAGACTATCACAAAGTTCGTTGGCTTGGATGTGTCCAAGGAGAAACTCAAGGGAGGCTATACAATAAATGGATAAGACAATAAATGTCGGTGTAATCGGGGGATCGGCTAACAACCAATGGGCCAGTTCTACTCACATTCCTGCATTGCAACGGCTTCCGAAATTTAAAATTACAGCAATCGGTACAACCCGGATGGAGAGTGCTGAGAAAAGTGCCTCCCAATTTGAGGTTCCTCATGCATTTTCGGATTCAAACGAACTAGCCCGACACCCGGATGTGGATATGGTTATTGTGAGTGTAAAAGTTCCCGGTCATTACAATGCTGTCATGGCAGTCCTCAATGCCGGGAAACATGTATATTGTGAATGGCCTTTGGGGTTAAACACTTCTCAAGCTGTCGAGATGAACAAGTTAGCTGCAGCCAAAAAGGTTCACCATGCGGTTGGCTTGCAGGCTCGGCAATCTCCTGAAGTTAACTATGTGAAAAACTTGGTGGATGAGGGATATATAGGAAAAGTGCTATCGTGTCATATGAAAGTCTTTACAACGGCAAAAGGTGGTACAACGAATGAAACCTCTAAATATTTATTGGACAATTCCAATGGTGCAAACTTATTGACCATTAATGCTGGACATGCCATTGATGCACTGTGTTATGCTCTTGGCGATTTTAAAGAGTTATCGGCCACGATTGCCAATCAAATCAAACAAGCGAAAGTGCAGGAAACCGGTGAAATCATAGAGAAGACGACCGCAGATCAAATCTTAATTAATGGAATATTAAAAAGCGGCGCAACAGCCTCTATACATGTACAGGGGGGCGTATTCAATCGAACGGGAGTCTCGTTTGAAATCTACGGGACAGAGGGCGTTCTTGTACTGTCCAATGAAAGTACTCATGCTCAACTTCAATGGGGGGATTTGAAGGTTGAAGGTATGCATCTAGCCAATGCAAACAAATCGGCTTCACTTGTTGAATTAAACATCCCGGATCATTATCGCTGGGTACCTGATACGATCTCTAACGGACCTGTTTTCAATGTAGCGCAAGCTCTTGAGAAATTTGCAAGGGACATTATAGAGGGAACCCATTGTGTTCCTAATTTTGAGGATGCAGTTAATCTACATAAACTACTTGATCGCATACAAAAAGCAGCTGATACCGGTGAACGTCAGGTGCTTTAAAGGCACTATCAACATTCCAACCGGATGGTAACCGACGTTCTTGGATACAGCTGAGAATGACACCAGAGCGGTCTCCTGTCCTTCTCACATTCGGGGGCTTATGCGACAGAGGCATGGGACCCCTTCTTGCGTTAACGGGCAGGTTACTCCAATAACGGCTACGCCGAATTACAAAGTTTTTGACATATATACACGTCTATAACCATCTTCTATTCGGCGACCCACCTCAATAAATCCAAACTTGGGATAGTACATAAGGTTTTCAGTCATCAGTTCGTTAGTGTATAGACGGACTTCCTGTAAACATGCCTCTTTAGCAAACTTAATAGCAAATTCAATTAATCTGCGTCCAATTCCCTGTCCTTGGAAACTGGGGTGGACTGCCACATTTTCAATCAACAAGTAGTTTCCTTTCGGAATCAACACAATAAGACCTTTTAATTCTCCCTTGTCTGTAACTGTATAGACAAGATTTTTCGAAATGAGGTCGGTATAGTCTGTAAGCATAGGAGCAGGATTTTTCCCAATTCTCTCAATGTACATGCTATAAGCCGCATCCACGCACTCAGCAATAGCCTGTCGCTGGTGCAATTCAGCGATTCGAATGTCCACAATATCCCCCTCCATGACTTACTATCAATTTTACCAGTATGTTTGACTTAGGTAATCCCCAAAACTTATTGAACTATAGGGGGCATAAATTCAACAATGCCCCGTGTTGATTTCTGAATAAACATACAGTTAACAGTTCCCATCCTTACTGCATTTAGGGGCAGAAGAGCGCAATAGCAAATCAATGAATTTTCAGAGTAGATATGATTGGGTGTACACTTGGTTTACCAGAAGAGAAGAGACGGTAAAACAGACGGAGAGGAGGTAAAACAATGGTTAAACGAGTGGCCGCAATTTATGACATCCACGGGAATGCCTCAGCATTGGATGCGGTATTATCAGAAATTGAGAATTGCCATGTTGACGCGATTGTAGTTGGTGGCGACCTCGCTTGGGGTCCGCAACCCGCATTGGTTATGGAACGGATTTTGTCGCTTAGTGGCAATGTGTATTCCATTAGAGGTAACGCTGACCGAGAGGTAGCAGGGAGATATGGAGCGGAACAGGGACTGGATGATTGGATTGCAGAGATAAATCAATGGTGTTCAGATCAACTAACAGAGCCACAGAAGGAATTTTTGCAGAACTTACCAGAGAGCGTCACGCTTAACATAGACGGTTTAGGTCAAGTCTTATTTGTTCATGGTTCTCCGAGAAGCGATGAAGAAGCTATTCGCAAAGATACACCAGATAGTGAAATTGCACCGATGATTGATTCAGTGAGTCAAGACATCATTGTTTGCGGGCATACACATATTCAATTTGACCGTACTGTACTCGGTAAACGCATCATCAATGCGGGTAGCGTCGGACTTCAAAGTGCGGCTCGTGGAGCGTGTTGGCTTTTGCTGGGTCCAGATATAGATTTACGTGAAACACAATACGATTATCGGCACGCTGCTGACCAAATTCGTCTCTGGTGTACCCATGGCTAATGACTTCGCAGATCATGTTTTGAATCCACCGACGGAAGGTCCGTAGTTAATACGGGTTATTACGGTATAAATTCTGAAGGAACTTTTGAATGAATATGCAACGGCAATTACGTGTTCCTTGCTGAACTATGGGGCAGGAGTGCGCAATAAATCTCTATGAGGATCCGAGGATATTGGGATTAATTGAATATGGCGTATTATTCATGCACAGCTGATTCGCCCGCATTGCCGTAGCGATATGGAACCCACTAAAAACAAATGTTTACCATATGGTGGATACATCCCCAAAAACCCATTGCCTGCTGATTTCCGTCAGCATACAAATGGGCTTTTTTTTGTTTGCTATACAATAATCCTGTTCATAAATAGTCATTGTACTAAGATTAATAAAGTACCTTGACTGTCACAGTAGTGTGATTTATAATGCTGATGTCGAGGTGACGATATGAGTCAGAACAAAATTACATCCGACCTGCTGCGAGGACATACCGATACGATGATTTTGCGGCTCTTGTCCGAAGGTGATCGCTACGGCTACGAAATTGTCAAGCTGATTGCCGAGCGCTCAGGGGGTGAATATGAGTTGAAGGAAGCTACGATGTACTCCAGCGTTCGGCGGCTTGAGGCAAACGGTGACATCGAGTGGTATTGGGGCGATGAATCTCAAGGTGGACGGCGTAAGTATTATCGGATTACCGAAAAGGGTAAGGCTACTTACGCCAGCAACAAAAGAAATTGGGAGTACGCAAAGCGCGTACTCGACACCTTATTGTAAAGGAGATTTGATGTTATGAATGAGAAATTGACGAATTATTTGAACGACGTATTTGCGCCATACGATGGGCTAAAAAGCGTTACCGAACTAAAGTCTGACCTTCTCTCCGATTTGCAGGAGCGGTTCCGCGAACTCAAAGCCGAAGGCAAGGACGATGAAACGGCTTTTGAAATGACTATTGACAGCATCGGCGACATTGAGCAAACGGTACAAGAGGTCGCCAACCTCTCCCGATCGCTGGAGCGGCAAGTGCTGATAAACCTCAGTGCGAGCAATCTGCAAGAGAGTGACTTCGCGGGCGTTATTTTACACAAAGGAAAATTCAAAGCGAGCGCGTTGCGCGGAGCCGACTTTGCTGGCGCCGACTTGACCGGTACCTCGTTTGCAAGCAGTAATGCGCGTGAAGCCAATTTTGACGGCGCAAATCTGACAGACTGCAACTTCTCCGTCACTGACCTTGCGGATGCAAGCTTCCGCAAATCCATCCTTGTACGCACCACCCTGAGTACGTCGGACCTGAAAGGCGCGAAATTCATTGATATAAGACTGACCGATGTCAAGCTGACCAAGACCGACCTTAGAGAAGCAACTTTTGAGAACTGTATCTTTAACGGCGTTGATTTCAAATATTCCGATCTGCGAGGGATTTGTTTTGACGGGCAGACCTTCATCGGTGTCAAGTTTGACAAGTCTGCACTGAACGACGTTTCGTTTAGGGGAGCGACACTCAAGAACGTGTCATTCCGTCTACCTTTTTCCGTGACAAACAAATCTTACCTTGCCTTCAAAACCGTCTGCTTTGACGGCGCGACGATGGATAAGCTGACCTATGCTGCGCTTAAAGGACTATGGGTCGTCGATTTGTCAAACGTTACGGTCATATAAGGGAGTGAAACCAAATGAAAAAGATTACAACGGGACAAAGCAACAGCGGCTTCTCCAAAACAGGGCTGCGCAGAATGCGCGACGTGCTGGCACGGCATGTCGAGTCCGGGAAGATTCCTGGGCTTGTAGCCCTGGTCAGCCGGTACGGTGAGACGCACGTCGAAGCGATCGGTACGATGTGCCATGACGGTGGTGCGCCGATGCGCCGGGACACGATCTTCCGGATGGCGTCCACTTCCAAGCCGGTCGCGGTAGCGCCGGTGATGATCCTGCTCGACGAGTGCAGGCTGCGGCTGGACGACCCGGTAGAGCCGTGGCTGCCCGAACTCGCCGACCGGCGGGTGCTGAAACGGGCCGACGGCCCGCTGGACGACACCGTGCCGGCGCGGCGGCCGATCACCGTACGGGACCTGTTGACCTCCACGTTCGGGCTCGGTATGGATATGACGTCGCTGGGCACTCCGATCATGGGCGCGATCTTCGAGCAGGGGCTCACGCCCGATCTACCGGAGCCGATGCCCGAGCCGGATGAGTGGATGCGCCGCCTTGGCACGCTTCCGCTGATGCACCAGCCAGGAGAGCGCTGGCAGTACCACATCAGCAACGATCTACTCGGCGTGCTCGTCGCCAGGGTCACGGGCCAGTCGTTTGAGACGTTCCTGCGCGAACGCATCTTCGACCCCCTGGGCATGAAGGACACCGGTTTCCACGTGCCCGCCGACAAGATCGACCGGTTGCCGCCCCTCTACGCCCCCAACCCGCAGACCGGAGAGTTCATCGTGTGGGACGAGGCCAAGGGGGGACGCCACAGCCAGCCTCCGGCGTTCCAGAGCGGCGGAGGCGGACTTTCCTCCACCGTCGACGATTACCACGCCTACTTCCGGATGCTGCTGAATCACGGGATGCACGGGATCGAACGGATCCTGTCCCGGCCCGCCGTCCAGCTGATGACCACCAACCGCCTCACGCCCGAGCAACAAGCCGCCCGAAACGCCATGGCCAGCAACAACGTCCATGTGTCATTCGGCCAAGGGCAGCACGGCGGCTGGGGATTCGGGATGGCGGTGCGCACCTACCGTGGTGACTACGCGTCCATTGGCCAGTTCGGCTGGGACGGCGGAAGCGGCACCTCGACCTACGCCGACCCGGACAACCAGCTCACCGGAATCCTGCTCACCCAGGTCGGGATGTCAACCCCGGATTCAGCGCGGCTTATCCACGACTTCTGGACCACGGTCTATCAGGCAATCGAAGACTGACGTTCGACCATTCTGTGGGGGCAGGTTCTGACCTCGCTGGTATCCAACGCTATTTCGGTTGTCGTTATCATTCTCGTCGCGTTAATTATGGGCTTTCGCTCATCGGCAGGGCTGCTGTCATGGCTTGCTGTTGCTGGTATACTCGCGCTATTTACGCTGGCCTTAACCTGCGTTCGTCATAGCGATTGGTGTGAAGGCCACCGGCGAGCGTGAGGTGTTGGGCTTTGACATTGGCACCAGCGAGGACGGTTCTTTCTGGCTGACATTCTTACGGAGCCTAGTGGCAAGAGGATTAAAGGGCGTGAAATTGGCGATTAGCGATGCTCATGAAGGACTGCGGGCGGCGATTGAAACGACGCTGGTCGGGGCTACATGGCAGCGTTGCAGGGTACATGCGATGCGCAATGTATTGAGCCAGGTACCGAAGTCCTCGCAAGCCATGGTGTCCTCGATTGTTCGCACGATTTTTGCCCAACCAACACAGGAGGCGGCGAA
>NZ_AXAR01000002.1 GCF_000472905.1 Alicyclobacillus pomorum DSM 14955
CCCTGTCTTTTGGGAATGAGTGAAGGAGCCACAACAGTACAAGAGACGTCCATTGCATGGAGCAATCGATACAGGCCATAGCCCGTGGGTCCAGCCTCGTAGCAGAACTCCAGTTTTACTCCCTCGCCGTCGAGTTGACGTACGAGGTTTCTTACGGCCTCTACTGTATGAGGAAACATCCCAATGAACCTGGGCTCACCCCGGCCTTCGTCCGCGACTGCAACTGCGATTTTCTCCTTGGACACATCCAAACCAACGAACTTTGTGATACTCTTCATAGTATCGGCCCCTTCGTATGTGGCTCTGCACTGTTTTCGATAGATTCAGTGTAATCCACGACGTGCGAAATGGGGCCGGTGTCGTTCATTATGACTATGTTCCTTATTACAGCTGACGACCTAATTACGAGTTAAGTCTCGATCCGGTGGTATGCACGCAAGATCCGAAGGTTATCGAGGGTTAGAACACCCTTCCACTCCTCCTTGGCCTGCTGCCATTCTTCCTCATATCTTCCCCACTGCCATGTAGGGTTCCAAGCACCATCGTCACTTTGAGTCTCGATCAGGAAGTCGAGGTTCTCGTCTATTGCTGTTTTGAGAACAGGATAATAATACGCTTTGGGCGAAGGGGCGACCTGGGTCGGTTGAAGTCCGTAGGTGCGCCACTGCTCCGGAGCGGTAGTAACCACCGTGCGCACGTGCGGATCAAGCCGGGTGTATAGTTCCGTTTTCCGATCCTCTGGCAGGCGTTCGGCTAGGCGAAGATAGCATAGCAAATCATGCATTTCCAATGGCTCGGAGCGATTGTCCAACTTTTCGAACGCTTTACGGGTCAGCGTATCCCGCAAACCATTTTGAATCACACCCGGAAATTCATACAGATAACCAATGATTTCTGCACTCGGATTTGCCCAATACTGTTCCGCCTTCTCCGGGCCCGGATACTCCCACCACATGGCACGTGGAAACTGCGTAACGCTTTCCGGTACGGACTCCCAAAGTTGATGTTCTGGGTCGAATGTTTGGTGGAGATATTGGAGTGCCTGGACAACCATAACAGGTATCTCTGGTAGCCGTAAACGAGATATATACTGCAAAGCAATGGTGGTTGCTATTGCTGACGAATCGGGCAGGCGAAAATCGGGTTCCAGGGCATGTCCAAAGCCACCATCGTCATTCTGAAAGGTCTCCAATTCTTTCACTACATCGGCTGCAGACCCTTGTTCAAATTCGAATCGAAGCATAGCTTTGTCTAAGGGTCGAGCTTTCATCAATATAAAATTACGTGCCATTGAGAAGTGCTCTGATGACAATTTACGCATGATGTGTTACCCCCAAAACAGTTCAGTTCATTAATCCCAATGGAACAATGCCGGAATTCCTGCCCGAGAGCGTAACAACGACGGAACACGAGGACGTTAATTATACAAAATTATCGCATAATTAAATGTACGCTACATCTGGGCTTATAGGGCATTCGCCCCCTTTAATTCAAGAAGAACAGCCTATAACATTCCATAGCAAAAAAGAAAAAGCCCGCCAACAAACGATATTCATCGCTTGGCGGACTGACGATTACGGAATTATGTGAGACTTGTAACTTCAACCCGAGTGGAAAAGAATGTTGCACCGCCTCCCATATCGGCGATTCTCTGTGAAGTGAGTACATTTACAGACTGGTAACCAAGTACGTCGTCATCCCACCACAGCCCCTGTGAAATGACAAGACCAGGCTGTACATCCGGAGTTATGTCAGCTCGGAGAACGATTGATCCCCGGTCGTTAAAAATTTTAACGAGCTGTCCATGCTCTATTCTGCGCTCCAAAGCATCGACTGGGTGAATCTGGAGGACAGGACGTCGCTCTGCCGCCATTAACGCAGGAACGTTGGCTCCCGTCGAGTTCAAAAAGTGATGATTAGGTGGTGTTATAAAATACAGTGGGTAGGACGTGTCTTCAGACAGCTCCACATGTGTGGGGAGCGGAGAAAGCCCTGCACGCTTCATGCTCTCCGAGTACAAGGCGATCTTTTTCCCGGTCGGAGTCGGTGATCCTGCCTCGCGAAGTTCTGTCTCTGAATGTCCCCCCAGCTTCACCCATCCCTTCTCGCGTAAGGACTGGAGCGAGATGCCGCGCAAATATGGATTGTGCTCATTTTGAAGGGCAGTCTCAATCATTTCTTCTTCCGTATCGTTAAAGCAAGAATCGGTAAAGCCCATCACCTTTGCCAGTTCTTTAAACAGCGTAAAATTCGATTTACACTCTCCAAGAGGTGGTATCACCGGTTCATGCAGCTGGAGATACAAGTGCCAGTAGGATTTGTATAAATCAAGATTTTCAAAGTGACTGGTTGCAGGTAATACGAGATCGGCGTATTTACAGGTGTCCGTAAGAAAGAGGTCGTGAACAACGGTAAACAGATCCTCTCTCAATAGCCCCTGCCGTACTTTGTTTTGGTCAGGCGCAACCTGCGCTGGGTTTGAGTTATAGACAAAAAGAACCTTGACTGGACGTGCTGTTTCAAGTAGGACGTCTCCCAGCCGGTTCATGTTGATGGAACGTGGCAAGGGTTTGGGCAGCAAATCCGGCCTCTGAATCCCTCGTGTATTCAAAGTGGCATAATAGCTGTTCCCTTTTACTGCCCCTCCTCCACGAATTCCCCATTGTCCGGTGAGAGCCGGCAGGCACGCAATCGCGCGTACAATCATGCCGCCATTGTCATGATGCTGGATACCGTTGCCAATTCGAATAAACGAAGGTGTCGTTGTTCCGTACAAATGCGCAAGGGAACGGAGATCTTCCACAGATACACCGGTAATTGCCGAAACCTTCTCTGGAGTGTATTCGGACGCATGACGTTTCAGCTCGTCGTAGCCTACGGTGTGCTGCTTTAAAAAGTCTTCTTGAACAAGATGATCACGGATGAGAATGTGCATGATGCCCAGCGCTAATGCTGCATCGGTTCCAGGGCGGATTTGAATAAACCAATCTGCCCACTTGGCAGAGCGGTTGTTGTGGACGTCAATAACAACAATTTTGGCACCGCGCTTGCGAGCTTCGTTCGCTAGCAGCATTTGGTGCATGTTAGTGCTCACAACGTTACAGCCCCAGATGAGAATGAGTTTTGAGTAGATTGTATCTTCTGGATCCGTTCCGGCGTTGGCGCCCATTGTATAGGTAAATCCTGCAGCTCCAGCTGCGTTGCAAATTGTTCGCTCGAGCCGGCTTGCCCCGAGGCGGTGAAAGAATCGCCGGTCCATTCCTTCCGCGTTTAAAACCCCCATATTTCCGTAAAAACTATAGGGAAGAATCGATTCCGCACCATACGTTTCAATCGCAGATTGGAATTGGCGTTTAATTTCGTCGTATGCCTCGCTCCAAGATATGCGTTCAAACTGCAAAGAACCTTTTGGTCCCGTTCGTCGCAGAGGATAGAGAAGGCGGTCTTTATGATATACCCGCTCTGGAAACCTGCGAACTTTGTGGCAGATCACACCTTTTGTAACAGGGTGGTCGGGATGACCTGTGACCCGCACGATTTTCCCGTCCTTAACATCAACAAAGAGGCTGCAGGTGTCCGGACAATCGAGGGGACAGACAGATCTCACACGTTTCACAGCACATTTCCTCACTTTCAGAACAACTGAATATACGAATTATACTCAATGAGATGCTATTGAACTCTTATTCTTAGTTCAATAAGATTGGCGGGTCTCATAACCTTTTTTACGTAGCCTTCTTGCACTAATGCACAGAGCAACAAACCACGGACTTGATTTCTACGAAAATGAGCTATGCCACGGGCAATCAAAGCGCCGTATGAATAACCACAAAGGATAAATTGCTCATTTGGGACGAGATCGTCAAGAAAGCGTAACACCGCTGCAACATATCGCCAGAGTTTTGGATGGACTGTTGAGGCTCAGAGCGACCCATACCTGGCCAATCGATATATCAAGAATATCGTGCCTTGCGGACAGCTTCCCACAGGCCGTTGAGGTACGCCGCGCCGAGCGCCCTGTCGTACAATCCATAGCCCGGCCTTCCGCGCTCTCCCCAGATCATGCGTCCGTGGTCCGGCCGAATGGGCCCCTGGTAGTCGATGTCGCTGAGCGCGCGAATGTACGCGCACATGTCGATGGAGCCGTCTTCGGATAGGTGGCCAGATTCTACAAACGCCTTTTCGCCCGTAATCTTGATGTTCCTGGCGTGCACAAAGTTGACCCGTTCCCGCTCTCCGAAGTAACGCAAGATCTCCACCACGTTGTTGGCCGGGTCTGCCCCGAGCGATCCACTGCAAATACAGAGCCCGTTACTTGGGCTATCGTACATCTTCGTCAGTCTCTCGAGGTTCTCTTGGTTGGTCATGATTCTCGGTAGGCCGAAGATGGACCAGGGGGGATCGTCCGGGTGAATCGCCATTTTCACCTGCAGACGATCCGCCTCTGGCATCACGGCCTGTACGAAATACGTGAGGTGGTCCCACAGTTTGTCCTCGGAGACGTCTTCGTAGGCGCGCAGCAATCGGTGCAACTCACCGTCCGGATAACTGGTGTCCCAGCCTGGTAGACGCAGCGAACCCCGGACGGGGTTCATCTGCTCCACCTGCGCCTGATCAAAGGCCAGGGTGGTGGAGCCGTCCGGTAGGCGGAACGAGAGGTCGGAGCGGGTCCAGTCAAAGACCGGCATAAAATTGTAGCAGACCACCCGAACGTCCGCCTTGGCCAGGTTGCGCAACGTTTCAATATAGTTCGCGATGTACCTGTCCCGGGTGGGGCGGCCGAGCTTGATATCCTCGTTCACAGGGACGCTTTCAATGACGGACAGCTCGAGCCCGTGTGACTCCACTTCTTGCTTCCGTGCGAGAATCGCCTCGTAGGGCCATACCTCGCCGACGGGAACGTCGTGCAGTGCGGTGACAATCCCTTTCATACCGGGAATTTGTCGAATGTGCTGCAGTGTGACCGGATCCTCCGGTCCGTACCAGCGAAATGTGAGCTTCATGCCTACCCCACCTCCTCTTTGCCGCTCATGGCCATCAGGGCCACTGACAGGAGATAACGCGGCCCTCTTGACTGCTTTCGAGGGCGTACTCTATCACTTGAATGACATGTCTCGCCTCTGTTGCGGTGACGGGAACTGGTCCTTCCCCGCACAGGGCACGGGCCAGTTTCGAATAGTAGACTTCGTAGCAACCGGGACGTGTGGATCGCTTCTTGGTGACCAGCCCGGACTCGTCCGCGACGGTCAGATGGCCGTAATAGCGCTCGTCATCCTGGCCCCACTGCGGGTGCCCCGGACGGATTCCGGCTTTCAGTTGATCCTCCTGGGGGTCCATCCCGTACTTCAAAAAGCTCCCCTTGTCTCCGTGGACAGCAAAGCGCGGACCGGGATTGGCAACGAGGGAACCGGAGTGGAGAACGACGCGCATCCGTCCATACCCCATGACGATGTGGAAGTAGTCCGTTGCTATCCTGGGGTGCCGCTGAGACAGGACGTCCGCGTACACCGTCTCCGGTAAACCGAACAGTACGAGCGCTTGGTCAATCAAATGCGGGCCCAGGTTGTACAACGTCCCTGCCCCTACCCCGTTTTCTTCTTGCCAGCGAGGCCGCACCTCCGGCCGATAGCGGTCAAAATGCGCTTCATAAGTGGAAATGGTTCCGAGCGTACCGTTCTCCACGAGTTCCTTAACCGTGAGAAAGTCTCCGTCCCATCGGCGGTTGTGGAATACGCTGAGAATCAGATTTTGGCTTTCCGCGAGCTGAATCAGTTCATCCGCTTCTGCGACCTGAAGGGTGAACGGTTTTTCGACAACCACGTGTTTTCCGTGCGTCAGCGCCAGTTTGGCAATCCGGTAGTGTTCCGCATGCGGATAGGCCACAACTACCAAGTCGACTTCCGCGTCACGACATAACTCTTCCGGAGACGTAAACACCCGGGCACCGGGGAGGGTGGCTTCCACCCGGTCCCGACGACTCGTGACCACAGCGCGTATCTCAAAGTCGTCCAAGGACTGCAACAGGGGTGCGTGAAACGTCGCACCGGACAATCCGTATCCAATCAAGCCAACGCGTATCTTCGCCATACCTTATCGCCTCTTCTCTGCGGTTTCTTGCTGTACACCTGACTGAACTTCGCGTATCCGCCGCATCAGTTCAGAAGCCCGCCGGGTGATGGAAGACCAGTCTCCCGCCTCCACTTCGTGCTTCGGAACCAATGCGCTGCCCATGCCCACGCCGATGGCACCGGCGCGGAGGAAGTCTGCCGCGTTGTCCACGGTGATGCCCCCGGTCGGAATAAAAGAGGTACCATGAAATGGGCCCAAGAGGTCCTTCAGGTACGCAGGGCCAAGCGGGCCGGCTGGGAACAATTTGAGGGTGTCCGCACCAGCTCGGGTGGCCTGCACAATTTCTGTGGGCGTCACAATCCCCGGAATCATGACCGCCCCCAACGATGCGGCCGTTTCAACCAGTGTCACATCCAAATGTGGACTCAGCAATACATCTGCCCCCGCCTCCACCGCTTGACGGACTTGGGCGGGGGTCATCAAAGTACCGGCGCCGATGAAAAGGTCCTGTCCAAACGTCCTTCTCAGGGATTGTATCAGTTCCTGCGCGCCTTCTGAGTCGAACGTCACTTCAATCGCCGTGATGCCGCCTGCCATCAGGGCGTCCACGACGGACAATACCGAGTGGATAGGCTGTCTTCTCAGGATGGCAATGGCGCCAGCCTGTTTGACGCGCGCCTGTAAAACCATGTGGTTCATCGCAATACATTCTCCCTTCCATCCAGTTCCTGTAGCGCTTCGGCCCAGGTTGGATACCCGTCGTGATCTCCCACGCTCGTCACGGCAAACGCGCCCACCACAGCACCCAGGCGAAACGCATCTTCGATGGACCAACCACGCAACATGCCCGCTATCCACCCGGCATTAAACCCATCGCCAGCGCCCACCGTGTCCACGACGTTTGTCACCGCTTTGGCGGGCACACGGGTCACTTCGCCTCGGCAGGATAGTTCTGCGCCTTGTATCCCGCGCTTGAGAAGGACGCCTTCCCCGGTAAAGCCAAGGTTGCGAATGGCCGTTTCCAACACCGTGGCAGACTCCGTGTGAAAGAGCAAGCTCGCCTCCTCGTCCCCGAGAAGAAACCAGGTGAGATACGGAAGGACTTCGGCTACGATGCTGTGCCAGGTGTCGAGATAGGCCAGTTTTCTCCGGACGTTCACATCAAAAGAGGTAGGGATGCCCACTTCGTGACTGGACTTCAGAATCGCGGTCGCGTGACGTCGACTCTGCTCGCCAATCGCCCACGTGATGCCGGTGCTATGTACCCACGCAAATGTGTTCGGCGTCAAGTCTTTGTACAAGGCCTCAGGTTCCCAACTCCCGATGGCCATGGGAGAGGTGGATCGATAGTAGAAAACGGACGTGGACGCCTGCAGTCCCGTCCACTGTTTAAACAAGACCCCCGTGCTACCGGGTGTCACTTCTTCCACGTATTGCGCGTCCACCCCCTCGGCTTGCACCGCCTTACGGATGAGCGTACCAAATGGGTCCTGTCCAACGCCGCACGCGTACGCCACCGGGATGCCCAATCGAGCGAGCCCGATGGCCGTGTTGAGCTCCGCCCCCGCGGCGTACGGCCGAAACTGGTGCGACGCCGAAATTACCCCCGGTGCACTGGGTACCCACGCAATCAGGGGTTCACCGAAGGTCAATACTTTGGTTCCATGGGTGATTTTGCTCAATCTTCAGTCCCCCTCTTCGGGTTCACCGTTACCGGTGCACGGTCTTCGCGATACACGGCCTGACGCCTTCGCTACGTAGGGACGCTATGTCGCGCGTCACGCGCTCTGCAAACTGAGGGATGGTGTTCAAGTCCTGGCCCCAAATCTCGGTCACGGCGAGCAAGCGCTCGACGGTCGCCGACAACCCTCGCGCGGATTCACGGGACCAGATCTCCTGCAGCAACTGAACGTGTTCCTGGTTGTCCGGGATCTCCCAGCGGTGCTCCGGCTGGTCCGCATTTCGGAAATACAGGAGCAAAGCCGCGATGGCGAAGGTCAAGCGCTCCGGCAGTTTCCCTCTGCGGCGCACGTATTCGGTCAGCGTGGGGAGCAAACGGACTCGGATTTTGGACAATCCGTTCAGCATGAGAGATTGAATCTCGTGGCGCACGTACGGATTGGCAAACCGCTCCAGGACCGAGTCAGCAAACGCGTTCAAACTCTGTCTGTCGAGCGCCTTCGATTCCAACGTCGGAAGGATCTCCTGGAATATCAGGTCGCGAATGAACGCGCCCAAGTCTGGGTCTTCCACCACTTCCCGAACCGTGGGAATCCCGGCAAAGTGGGCGATGGCCGACATGGCCGTGTGCGCACCATTGAGGATCCGCACTTTGCGCAACCGGTACGGCTTGGGGTCCGCGTACTTCACATTCAACCCAAGCTGCTCAAACGGCCACACCGCAGACAAGGCGCCGTCCCCTTGAATCACCCACAGGTGAAACGGCTCTGCAACGGTGAGCAAGTGGTCTTCGTACCCCAAGTTGGCAAACACTTCCGACTTATTTTCGGATTCTGGAAATCCGGTAACAATCCGGTCTACCAAGGTATTGCAAAAGCGGTTGGCCGTACGTATCCAATCGACAAATCCATCCGGCAGTCTCCAGTCCGCCGCATACCGCTCCACCAACTTGCGGAGCAGAATTCCGTTGTCATCCACCAATTCGCAAGGAATGACCGTGACTCCCGCCGATGGATCCCCACCAAAGTGCCGATACCGATGGTACAGATACGCGGTCAGTTTCCCTGGGTTCGAGGTGATAGGGCGTCCACGCTCATATGGCTCGGGTACGTACACCAGGCCAGACTCCGTCGTGTTGGAAAGGATGATATCGATATTTCGGTTTTCCGCACACGCGAGGAACTCGTTCCAGTGCGTGTACGGGTTGATGCCGCGCCGTACGGACGTGACCATGTCCTTCCGGTCCACGCGCTGACCGTCGTGCAGCCCGCGCAGCCAGACGGTGTACAGTCCATCCTGTCGATTCAGGCGGTCGATGTTGTGACCTCCACTCGGCCGCGGCGCAACCACCACGATGCTCCCCTGAAACAGCCCGTGTTGATTTAATTGATGGATCAGCCAATCCGCGAAGCCGCGCAGGAAGTTTCCCTCCCCGATTTGCAGGACGCGCTCCGGGAAGGAGGCATTGTCAAGAGGGTCTTGGATGTCCTCACCATGTCGGATAAACGCTCTAGATAACAGCATGGGACCCCTCACTTTCACATTTGTGTGTCAGGCCCGGTGGTAATCGGACTTTTCATCCGGTTCCTTCCGGATGTCTCGGATGTGCGGTGCGGCCTGTCCGTTGGGTTATTGGCGGACCCAGGTGTGCTGTGGATCGTCATTGGGAATCATCACGCGATCCACATCCCCCGCCATCACCCACAAGTAGTACAACTCGTAGCCGGCCCCTGCACAGACGGGATGGTACCCGTACGGAATCATGAACGTATCCTTGTCTTGCACTCTGTACACCTCGTCAGTGGATCCGTCGGCGGTGTACAGGGACTGCAGACCGAACCCGTGACTCGGGTTCAAACGGTAGTGGTAGACCTCTTCCATGCAGGCTTCCACGCCCGGTTTGTAGTCGTCGTGCTTATGCGGTGGATAGCTGGACCAGTTACCCGGCAGGTTGAACGTCTCGCCGACAATGATACGTTGCACTTTCCCTTCTGCGTTGTTCACCACGATGTCGTGCACGTGGCGGAGGAAGTTGTCGCGTCCAACGGGTCTGTCCCAAACTTCCTCTGGCCGCACGATGAACGGACTGTACTTTGTGTCTGCCGGCGTTTTGCAGACGGCCACTTCCAGCGGCTTCGCGCCGGTGTTCTTCACGGTGTACGTCGTTGCAATGGGCACATACACCGCGGTGGCTTTTTCCTGAAAGACGTTTTCCCGGGTCAGTCCGGAAAACGACGCTTCCCCCGCTTCAATGTCACAAGCGCCTTCCAGCAGGACCAAGACGACTTCGTGGGTCTCCGTCTCCCCCGTGAAGGACTCCCCGGGATTCAGCCGTAACAATCCAAATCGAAGCCATTTCAACCCCGCTGCGTTGTCCGCTCCGACAATTTCCTGGTATCCTGGTTGTTCCACCGCGCGCAACAACATGAAACATCCCTCCGTCCACGTGACGTTGTTGATTTGCGATGCATTTTCAGTCACAATCTCAATCTATTACACTTTTCAGTGAATATGTAGTAGTCTACGACTTCAGCCATACTTCAGGGCTCACAACGTCACTCCGTCTTTCCAGATGGCTATCTCCCGAAACCCGTTTCTTTCATTCCGCGTCATCACGCGGCCGGACGCGACGTCTATGACACGCTGATAGAGGTCTCGAGCCAGCTCTTGGATATCACTGCCCTCCAACAAACCTCCCGCGTTCACGTCAATCCAGTTCGGTTTTTTCTCGTACAGTTGCGTGTTTGTGGAGATTTTCACCGTGGGCACGGCGCCTCCCATCGGCGTTCCACGCCCCGTGGTGAACAGGACCAGGTGTGCCCCCGCCATCGCTAAAGCGGTGACTGAGACCATGTCGTTCCCTGGCGCCTGGACGAGGTGAAGCCCCGGCTGGTCCACCTGTTGACCGTACTCGAGCACGCCCGCGACAGGGCTGAATCCCCCCTTTTGAATACAGCCCAGGGACTTTTCCTCGAGCGTCGTGATGCCGCCGTCTTTGTTTCCCGGAGACGGATTTTCGTAGATCACCTGCCCATGACGGACATAGTAATCCTTGAAACCATTGATGAGAGACACAATATCCTGAAACACGCCTTCGTTCACTGCGCGGTTCATGAGGATGGTCTCTGCGCCGAACATCTCCGGAACTTCTGTCAGCAGCGTTGTCGCTCCCTGCTCAACCAACAAGTCGGAGACAGCGCCCACAAGCGGATTGGCAGTCATGCCTGAAAACGCATCGGATCCTCCGCACTTGAGACCCACCTTGAGCTTGGAAACCGGAACTTGCGTGCGCTGAAAGGTCCGCGCGTAATCCACGAGATGCGACAGTAGTTGCATGCCGACTTCCATTTCGTCCGTCACGGACTGCAAGGAGAGAAACTTGACGTGTTTGTCAGAGACAGGCCCCAACACCTTGGCAAACTCGTCTACGCGATTGTTTTCACATCCCAGTCCAATCACGAGGACGCCGGCCGCATTCGGATGTTTGACAAGGCCTGCGAGCGCCTTTTGTGTATATTTGAGATCATCCCCTAATTGAGAGCATCTGTAGGGATGGGGAAAATGATAGACACCGTCAATCCCGTCGCCAGCAAACCGGTCGTTGGCCATCTTCGCCAACATCTCCGCCGTCTTGTTCACGCAACCGACGGTATTGAGGACCCAGATCTCATTCCGGATGCCCACCGAACCATCCTCACGTATCTACCCGTCAAAATGCGTGGCGAGCGGGCCCGATACGTCGGTGAACACAGTGGGCATAGCAGGCGCCACCGGGTGGAATTCGTATTCGTGCTTTCCGGATAGATTCGTAGCCACATTGTGCGTATGTACCCACGCCCCGGTTGCAATCTGCGACGTGGCATGCCCAAACGGATACCCGTATTTCATCACGTTTTGGCCTTTCAAAATCTCTGCCAGTGCCACTTTGTGCCCACGTGGGATGTCCTCAAGCACGGTGATGGTCTTGCCCGCAACATCGAAGGCTTCCCCTTTCACCAGGGGCACCAGAGCTACAGCGACGTTGTCATCTGGATGGTTTTGCAACACCACTTGTTTGGCTGACATAAAGGTCACCTCTGATAAGAGAGCCGCTCGCTCTTCCTCCTTCGCGAGTGGCCTACATGTATCAATGTATCATAGAGAATGAATATTTCGATTTCTGAATAGAGCTTTGTTCCCAGCATGGACACACAATCTTTATGAAAGCGACGATCGGTATATACTAATTGGAGCAGGGTATCGTACAACCATAACTAACAGGAGGTACACCATGACTGTTCGCAAGACCGATGAATTGACCACCAAAGTCGCGGAGCATCGAACACCTACATATGAAATTGAACCGATTTTCCTGAACCGTTGGTCACCACGAGCATACAGTGAACAACCCATCGACGACGAAACGTTATTTCGTATATTTGAAGCCGCCCGTTGGGCACCGTCTTCGTATAATTTGCAGCCGTGGAGGTTCATTGTCGCAAAATCAGAGGAAGACCGCAGCAAGTTCTTGTCGTTCATCTTTGAAGGCAACGTGACTTGGTGCAAAAAAGCGCCTGTCCTGGCAGTCTTGGTATCTCATACAGTGAATTCAAACGGTGAACCAAATCATAAACATGCATTTGACGCAGGCGCTGCATGGGGATATCTCGCGCTTCAAGCGACACAGTTAGGGATCTACACCCATGCAATGGGTGGTTTCGATAGGGAAAAAGCACGAGAAGTTTTGCAGCTGCCGGCAGAATATGAACCACAGATAGTCATTAGTCTTGGTTATTATGGAGACCCACAAGACTTGCCTGAAGCGTTACGAGCAAGAGAAGTTCCATCCACACGACGCCCACTGAGCGAAATCGTTTTTGAAGGTCAATTTGGGGGAAAAATGAAATCACTTTGATGTCAACAGACCTGGCCGACTCGTTCAGCCCCAGTTTGAGGGGCTGAATTGGTCGGTGCCCTGAGGAAACATGCAGTCGGAAACGGGGCGGATTGCCCCTCTTTTCACGTTTCTTCGTAAACCGTAATGAAAAGACAGCCATCATCTTCTTCAAACACACTGACCACGATTTTTCTCCCAGGAAACCTATGTCTAAAGCTCAGCGTCCAAAAGAGTTTTAAAGCTTCCCCAAGACCGTGAACTTGTTCATCTGTCTCGTCATCTCGATGATTGATGTGAAAAAAATCATTGACCTCATAAAGGTTCATCATCTTCTCGACACTCTGTTTGCCATGCTTGCGGTCCGCTTTCCATTCCTCAAAAATCTCCGGCTTGTATTTATCCTTGAGGAGGAAATACCCTTCCACTTCCAAAACATCTGGATAAAAGAATTTTGCAAACCCTAATGCTGTCTGTAGGTCCGCCCGCAAATTTACGTAGTCCCACCATGAAAAGTCATCACCATTTGTGTCTTTCCATTGCACAAACTCTGGAATCAGACTATCGTGGAACATGATTTTCACCGTCGCTTTCAGGTCGACTGATTTACCTCTGATGGTTCGACATTTAACACGGTGACTTGATATTGTATTGCACATTTCTACCCCTTAGTACGACAACGGGTGCCCATGGCATTATCGCATAAGCCCCGTTGCAATAAGGGTTCCTTGATTAAGTCATCCTCTAGTGAGATACGGAATTTCGTGACCGAGCTCTATACATGCCTCATGAAAAAGGTTCCCGTTCCCTTCGCCACAACTTCGTCTTTGTCGTCGTATACCACACAATCGGCATACATGAGCGTTCTGGCTTGCTTTACGATGTATGCGTCTGCAAGAAGCACTTCCCCTTTTGCCCCCTGAAGGAATGTCATGTGCAAGTCAACGGTTACGGCTGTTTGCACACCGTTGTGCTCGGCTTCTACTAGATTTGACATAGCGACGTCAACAAGCGACGAGATCACGCCGCCATGTACAACACCAACGCTGTTAAAGTACAAGGGCTTTAGGGGCAAACGAACACGGATATTGGTGGGACTCATTCTTTCATATTGGAAACCTAAGAACTCATCAAATGGTTGTTTTATGAAAGTCATGGGTTACCTCCATCACAGATAACTAGATACGGAACAGACTACATATATGCCGTTCAATTTTTTACAGCAACAATTCGTAGACGTTTATAGTCAACAAACCACTGACCATCCCTATAGAGTTGGGAACGTGTGGCTTCCTTGACCATGTGTATCACATGAAGTCTTTCGGTATCATTGAGACCATGCAAGAAGTGTCCTGCGAAGGCATGTATCCAATGGTCCAAGCCCCGTTCTCCATCCTCCAGCGGTGTTGGACGGTCAAAATGGAGTGCATAAGTGACTCGAAAGCCTTGCTTCTCAAGCAAAGAGGCATACTCTCCAACACTCGGATAAAACCAAGGGTTTCTCTCTGCTGCAGATATTCCAAACGCATGTAAGGCGTTTTCTAATCCTTTGATCACCAACTCAACGTTTCCCTTTCCCCCAAATTCAGCAACAAACCGCCCACCAGGCTTCAGTGCAATCCAAACAGACTCGATAACATTTGCAGCACGCTTCATCCAGTGCAATGCAGCATTCGAAAATACGGCATCAAATTTTTCCTCAGTACGGAATTCTTCTCCATTCTCCACCTTAAATTGCAGGTTAGGATACTTTGCAAGTGCCTCTTGAATCATCGAATGAGATAGATCCATTCCAACGACTGAGGCACCCGATTTTGATATTTCAAAACTTAGATCCCCTGTTCCGCAACCTAAATCTAGAATTTTCTCTCCCGTTTTTGGATGTAACAATGCAACAACGTCTTTCCCGAACTCTGATACAAATCGAAGCTTACTGTCGTACAGTTGTGCGTTCCAATCGTTTTTCATCTAAACACCTCCGCTTAGGCGCGTTCAACAGACGTAATTTTACGAAAACTTTGCATATATGTCGAAGTATAGGCCTACCGTATCTTCGCTTACTTTATGTGCTATAAAAACTGTGATACCATACTGGAACGGTTCCGAAATTTTTATAGAAAGCAGGTCAAATCATGTTGGCAGCGATTCGAGAACAGTGTAACGCTACGCGGTCGCGTCTACTGTCCATGCTCGACGGACTCACTGACCATCAACTCAACTGGAAACCGGACGATTTTACTTGGAGTATCGCACAAGTCGTACAGCACATTGCCACCGTTGAGGGTGGCGCAGCGCAGACGATTACACTTGGTCTTGCACAGGAACCAAACTTTGTACCGAGAGATATACCGCTCAAACAACTACTATTGGATCGTTCTAAAAAAGTAAACGCCCCAGACCGTCTACGTCCTTCCGCAGACCCGAAGACAATGGCACAGCTCAAAGAAATTTTAGATACCAGTCGAGAGAAGTTCCTTGGTGCTCTCGACAGCATTAAAAACATTGCACTTCTTGATAAGACATCTCCACCAATATCCCACCCCGTTTTTGGACAGATGAGTACAAGGCAGTGGATTACAGCGGCTCTGTTTCACGAAGAGCGACACATCCAACAGATTGAAGAATTAAAGAAACGACTCGACTCAAAAGGTCGTCAGTGCATGGATTGACGTTGTTCACGTGGACTCAATTTCATTTTTGAACACGATGGGGCAGCCCCTCAGCACATCTTACGATAACTCGTGGGACGGCCCTATCGTATTGAAAGCATTTCGTTCCGTCCAAGTTTTCTTAATGCGTGACCTTGGACAACGTTGCATTGGTTGAGAGGATGTACCCGGACTCCGGAGTTCCGCTCAAAAGGTCATTAAACTGAATCTGGGTTTTGCCGCCAACCGTTTGCCCCGTTGACACCACATAGTCTCCGGCATGCAAAATGGCGATTTGTTTTCCATTTTCTGCCATAACAGGTACAGACACATACTTCGCAGACGACGGATTGGGCACCGTGATCTTGTACACGTTGTTGAGCGTTACATCCATTGAGTTGATCCAGCCATTCACACTCGGAATGTGGTACCACTCCGTCACTTGGTTACCGACCATACCCTGAACGATTTCGTCAATTTGTACGGGTTGTCCGGCACTGACTGTCGTTTCGGGTTGGGAAAGGTTGAGGCTGTTCCACGTGTTGAAGTCCACCACACCAGGCGTTCCAGACAATCCATGGTTCGTCTGATAGTCGGCCACTGCTTGCGCCGTTTGTGGACCAAAAATACCGTCCGTGTCCAACTGCGTCCCCAGTTGTTGGTTGAGTGCTGCCTGAAGCGTCTCTACGTCATCCCCTTGATCACCTTGATGCAGCACACGTGCGAACATGTGCTGATGCCCCAAACCAGCATTTGCATAGACGGGTACAGTCGATTGATAGTAAGCATCGGGCGTTACCGTTCCTGTCACGCCGTTTATATAGTAAACGGGCGGGCTGTCAACGTCCGTTGGAGCCGGTGGTTGATTGGACGCGTTGTACTGCTGATAACTTGTCACGTTGTCCCCTAAGTAAATCGCGAACTGATTCATTAGGTCGTTTACGTGGTACTCCCAATCTGGATCAGAAGCATAGTTGGCTGCTTTCATGCCATCCAAAGTCGGTTTCACATAGTGTGATGAGCCCGGGTTGAGGTAATTGTTCCGAACTTCCCATGCTTGAAACAGGATTGCGTATGCCTCGCTTGGAAACGTGCCCGCATACGCCGACACATTATCGTCATAGGCGCCGTATCCATAGAGATTGTTTTTGCTCAGCGCGATAGGATTGACGTTTCCACCGCTGCCTGTCTCCTCCATGGCATGAGAGACTAGATAGTTTGCATCCACATGATAGGTGGACTGAGCTTTCATGAACACGGATCCGAGTCCCGCCATGATGGAATTGTGATAGGACAAATACTTATCAATCGAAGCCGCATTGACATTGGAAGGTGCGTCAAAGCGCAAGTCGACATTCACAAATGACGGTTCAGTCCAAACTGGTGTCCCCGTTACTTTTGAATAATCCATCACCTTTCCGCCCGGATACTGAAGTAGTCCCGCCTTCGCATCGGATAAGTTTGTAAAGGACCCGAGCACCGATCCAGGTTTGGTTGCGGTGTCCTTGGTATAGTCCGTATAATTCGCCTCTACGTTCCACGTAGTTCCATTCCACGAACTTTGCAATCCGATGGCCTGCAAGGCTTTCATAATGTACCAGATGGGGATGAACGTCGTGGCTTTGTGAGATGATGGGTCATCGGTGACGATTTTGTTTACATGTGCAAACCATTTGTTGTTGATTATGATTCCCATCGGTCCTCTCGTCGTCGTCATCGTTATCGTAGGCTGTGACGAAAACGGTGTGCTGATGCTCCATGTATTTGTATTTCCGTTCCAAGTGTTGTTTACCTTAAGAGCATTCAATAACTGTTGCACGTAGAACAGCGGCATGTACGTAGTGTTCTGATACACGAATCCTGAAGGCTTGGACAAGGGCGTACCATTTAGTTCAGTGCACTTCGTCTGCATACTATATGATGTACCAGCAAAAGTAATAGATGCGGGAGACAGGGTAGTTAGAATGGCGGCCGCGCTTGCAGCCGCGCCTACAGCTTTTTTGACTTTCAAGACCAATTCCTCCTTATTGGTATACCGGTATTCCTTTAACCCCGGTACATGAAACTCCCTTCTATTTGACGTTGTAGTCATCTGCTTTGTTACGAAATAATTGATTTTTCAAAGAGGATGTTAAACTCTGAGTACGGTTGCAACACGGAAATCATGGCACATTTTACCTGACTTACCAAAATATTAACTCTAACTTAACTAGAAATTTAACAGCATTCCTTAGACTGATTTCGTGTACAAATACTTTCCAAAGTATGGATTTTCAAACAGACTATTACATCATGAATAAGGTCTTACAGCGTCCGGCATGGGCGTTGTCCATACGGGAAAGTCTGGAATGACAAAAACAGCCGTATCCGCACAACATCGTCGATGGCGACAACACCTACACGGTGTGGGATTGACACAAAAAAGACGCCCACAGTAGTGAGCGCGATAGAGGAAAATGAGATGGGGAAAGTGTTACTGGACTCACTTTCACCATGGAGGAGCCGAAACTACTGTACCCTCTGGAAATAAAAAATATGCGTAGATTTCGTATAGGTTTTGTTTGATTTTCATGAAGCAGTGATTACAAAAACCCCCACTCATGTCATCGTGAGGGTCATTGTGAGGGCCACTGTACACGTTACGCATATTGTTTCCTCTACATCACGGCGATAGCATAGTACTGGTCATAAGTCGTACTGCATCGGTTCATTTCTTGTGGTTCTTGACGTTTGCGATGAGTGAATGTGTTTGTCAAATTACTTTGGTGTACCTTCCGTGGTGTTCCCTATCACATTTCCGCCGGGGGTTACCGTGTTGTTTCCACTTTTATATGCGGTTGTATTCCCGATATTTGCAGGGGTATTCCCGATTCGATTCTCCGTTTTACTTCCGGTGGAATGGCCTATCGCGTTTTCACTTGAACCTCCCGTTGTATGCTCTTGTCTACTTCCCGTAACATTCCCAGACGAGCTTCCATTTCCGGGCGCTTTACCCGTTGTGGTGTTACTTGTTGACCAAGTCGAAGTGTTGTGCGATGTACTGACTTTCGCCTCGTAAGACAACGCTCCCGATGAAACGTACTGCTGGTGGTGTGTATGTACTCCGGTCGAAGTCACCACATGTGAGCCCACGCTCGCGTGTAAACGAGAGCCCGAACCTGAAGCAGAACCTGCACTAGAGCTCGTACCTGAACCAAACCCTGTGCTGGAGCTCGAACCCGAACCGGAACCTGCACTAGAGATTGAAACGTAGGAATAGGTCGGTACTTCCCCTAATACAACAAAATGCAATCCCCGCTGCTGAAGCGTTTGAATGATGGTAGGTAACGCCTCCAAGGTCACACGGTTGTCGTGCATATCGAAGATGCCCCCAGATGGGTTGCCGTTGACGACTGCATCAATCACTTGTTGTGGTGACGAAGTCGCCCAGTCCCGCGGATCGCGATTCCAAAGAGCCAGGATGAGATGGTCCTTCGACAAGATTTGCTCCGTGACGTTGTTGAAGGCCCCATACGGTGGTCGGTAAAACATGGGCGAGGGATCTCCGTATTGCTTGAGCTGCTGCTCGGTCGTCTCAATTTGTTGCTGTTGCTGTTCCAGTGACAGGTCAGTCATCAGTGGGTGGGTTTCACTATGGTTCCCCACCACATCGCCGGCATTGACAGCGTCACGAACCGCATTCGGGTACATCTTCAGTCGGTCACCGATAAAGAAAAAGGTTGCATGTACACCAAATCGCTTCAAAACCTCAATGATTTGATCCGTATAGGAACTTGGTCCATCGTCAATCGTTATCGCGACGTCCCCTTGTGGAACGGAATAAATTTCCGGAACCAAACCTGCTGTGGAAAACTTCGGGTAACTCGTCTGCGGTTTCGGCATGGGCTCCGTGAGAGGGACCCTGGTTGGCGTATTGCTACTTTGATTTTGTACTGCAGGTCCAACGACGGCACGGTCGGATGAGCAGCCGTCCAGAACCAATACGGTCATAGCAACACCAACCACCATCGTCGTCAATAAACGTGTTTGTCGCAGCAAAGGTTAGTTCTCCTCTAAAAAGTCATGATATCTACATTAGATTATACATTTGAAATCTCAACACACGATGAGGGATACTCGAAAAAAAGACGCTCAGACAAGTGAGCGTGAAAAAAAGGTAAAGGAGAGAGGGAATCATCACTGGCCTACGCCAGCGACCATGAAGACAACCCATGGCACTCAGCTCATGGAAGAATGTACAGGCCAAATGTTAAGCATCTGTATAGTCGGTGTGAAAAGTTCGTGGTTATGGTGTAAATCCAGCACACAACCTCGAGTGTGTACATAAGATGGGTTTAGGGATGTTGGCAAGTGACACCTTTCCGTATGGCGTGGTCAATGACTGCGCCTTTATTATTTCCGGCTTACGACGTCAGATTGCCACGTATATCCACAGTTTGCTGCAGAACGAAGTTTATCCCCTGAACTGATTATCCCTGTGCCATCTGCCCTACGCATAATGAAAAAGACTTTATGACTGATTCATACGAGCAACGCGAATTTGTAGTCCAAGCACACAGGTATTGTTCAAGGTAAGGAGGAATACAGCGTACGTTAACGAATGTATTATGAGTTCGTGACTACAAGGAGGATGACAATGATGAAAGCGCTTACCTATCAAGGACCTGGCAAGAAGGTGTTGACCGAAAAGCCGAAACCGCAGATCCAACATCCGACAGACGTCATCGTGAAGATCACCAAGACAACCATCTGTGGAACGGATCTCCACATCCTGAAGGGGGATGTCCCTGAGGTCGAAGAGGGACGCATTCTTGGACACGAAGGTGTCGGTATTGTTGAAGAGGTTGGAAGCGGAGTTCAACAATTTCGTCCTGGCGACAGGGTCTTGATTTCCTGCATCACTTCCTGTGGAAAATGTGATTACTGTAAGAAGGGAATGTACTCTCATTGTGAAGACGGGGGATGGATCCTCGGTCACCTTATTGATGGAACCCAAGCGGAGTATGTTCGGATTCCATATGCGGATACCAGCTTGTATCCATTGCCATCAGGAGTAGACGAAGAGGCGCTGGTGATGCTCAGCGATATTCTACCCACGGGCTTCGAAGTTGGGGTGTTAAAGGGACAAGTACAGCCCGGCAGTACGGTAGCCATCGTAGGCGCTGGACCTGTTGGTCTGGCTGCGCTGTTAACTGCACAATTTTATTCTCCTTCCGAAATTATTGTTGTGGATTTGGACGACAATCGGTTAGAGGTGGCACGGCAGTTTGGCGGTACGCAAACTGTTAACAGCGCTGATGGTAAGGCTCCTGAGAAAGTGATGGAATTAACGGGCGGCAAAGGCGTGGACGTGGCTATAGAAGCCGTTGGAATACCCGCAACATTTGGAATTTGCCAAGACATTGTCGCTGCGGGTGGGCACATTGCCAATGTCGGTGTTCACGGAAAGAGCGTGGATTTACATTTGGAGAAATTATGGACACGTAACATTACGTTAACAACTGGTTTAGTCGATACCTATTCGACCCCTATGTTACTCAAGACGGTTATGTCTCAAAAATTGGATCCCAAGAAGCTCATTACGCATCACTTTAACTTGTCCGATGTGATAAAAGCCTACGACGTATTCTCCAATGCATCTGCCGAGAAGGCGTTGAAAGTCATACTGAATGTAGGTTGAGCACATGATAGTGGTTTGTGTTGACTAAGTACAAATAGAAAAGTGGTGAGAACGTGTCGGGCCTATGAGGAATGAGGAATAAAAAAACTCGTCCGAATGGTCCGACACGGACTCTGTGTTGATGTTGTACAGAGAAATCTTCTGCATTGACAGACGTCTGCCTATTGAAAGGGGACTCCCTGCGAACAGAGAGTCCCCCACCGTTGGTATAGCACTTCCTCCACTACAGAACGCGAACTTCCAGAAGTCCTTATCCTGGGTCTTGTCGTAGTCAGTGGCTTACAGATGATTATCAAAATCACATTCTTGCAAAGGAACCATTTTTGTCTTTTTGACCAACTTGTAGCCTAACCACAGCATGATGAACAACGGGATTCCGATGTACGTCGCGATGACCCCTGCCCAGTTAATCGATCCTCCGGTGAAGCCACTATAGTCCTGTCCAATGATGACAGTCGCACATAACACGAAAGCGAAAATGGGACCAAACGGATACCACTTTGCTCGATAAGCCAATTGTTTTAAGTCCCTACCCTGTGCTACGTACGCTTTTCTAAAGCGATAATGGCTGATGGCAATGCCCAACCAGACGAGAAAGCCACTGAGTCCAGATGCGTTGACCATCCAGGTATACACAACCCCGTTTCCATACAAGGAGGACAGGAATGCAACGAACCCGACAAGAAGGTTTACGAATAGAGCATTCATGGGAACACCACGGCCATTGACCTTCGTAAATAGACGCGGCGCCTTCCCGCTTTTTGCTAAGGCCCACAACATGCGGGTCGAAGCATAGAGCGCTGAATTGCCGGCGGATAGTACAGCAGTAAGAATGACAGCATTCATGACGGACGCGGCCAGTGCGAGTCCAGCCCGCTGAAATACAAGGGTAAACGGACTGATGGCAACGTTGTCAATGCTGGCCTTCAATAAATTTGGGTCTGTGTACGGAATCAACATCCCAATGATGAAAATGGTCAAGACGTAGAATATCAGGATGCGCCAAAATACTTGGTTAATGGCTTTCGGGACATTTCGTGCAGGATTTTCGCTCTCACCTGCGGCAAGCCCAACCAATTCAGTGCCTTGAAACGCAAAACCAGCGACCAAGACGGTACTAAAGATGGCTAGCGCACCACCGTGAAAAGGCGTTCCTCCAAGTGTGAACGTATGAAAATCGATGGGGTGTCCATTGAAAATGCCAAAAATCATCAATACACCCACGACGAGGAACACCAAAACGGTTACCACTTTAATACCGGCAAACCAGTACTCGCCTTCTCCATATCCCTTTACTGATAAAACGTTGAGCAAAAACAACAAGGCTAAGAAAATTGCGCTCCACAGAACGGAAGAGCTGTGGGGAAACCAATACTTCATAACCAAGGAGCCTGCTGACAGCTCAGCAGGGATGGTGATGGCCCAATTGTACCAATAGTTCCAACCTAAGGCGAAACCTAAAGCAGGGTCGACAAATCTCGACGCGTACGTCTCGAATGAGCCTGATACGGGAAGAAAGCTTGCCATTTCACCCAGGCTGGTCATCACGAAATACACCATAACGCCCACTACGAAGTAAGCGAGTAATGCACCGCCGGGTCCAGCTGTACTGATGGAAGACCCACTCGCCACGAATAGACCTGTTCCGATGGCACCACCAATGGCAATCATGGACAGATGTCTAGATTTCAAACCCCGGTGCAATTGTTCACTACTTCTGTCGGCCATTTCCGAAGATTGACAATTTTGTTCCATCTTCTACGAGTGCCTCCTATCGGTTTGATGTCGCCGATAAGTGAGAACCTTAGGATGAGCGCAAAAAAGCCTTGAGCATTTCACTCAAGGCTAGCAAGACCCACGTTACAACGCGTGTGCCGTAGCAAAGAATGATAGCTCTCCACAAAAATCCTTGTGGCAGTGTTACACATATTCTGTGCAACCCCAGCTGTACCGTGGTAAAGCGCCCACGATACGCTTCGGCAGCATTTCCTTTCCTGCCACTTCATCGCCGCTTTCACTCTGTGACAGTACTCTTAAAGGCTGCGCCTCTATCCTAATTATTCACTTATACATCGATAGTATTTCCGAGAATACGGCGTGCGTCAATGTTAAATGTTTCTTTTAGCGTTTGATCCATCCAAGCGTAACACCATTGGCTACCCATACTAAATCAGGCCTACCCTTTCAGGTAGACCTCATTTCGGTCACTTCTTCACGAGCGAACAGAACATCAAGCAAGAGCTGCTGCAAACGCTTCATTCATGACGTCCAGCGCCTCTTCTAACTGGTCATCCGTAATCACAAGCGGACAAAGCGTGCGAATGACGTTTCCGTACAGTCCCGCACTGAGAACGATGACGCCTCGTTGATAGCACTCTTGAACAATGCGACTCGTTAACGCTTTGTCCGGCTCTTTGGTTTCGGGATCTTTCACGATTTCAATGGCACACATCGCGCCAAGTCCACGTACGTCACCGATGCAGGGATAGGTCTCTTGCAACTTCCTGAAATGGGACAGAATCTTTTCGCCAATGACGTTCGCTCTGTCGGGCAGCCGCTCCTCTTCCATCATCCGAATGACCTCTAGTGCCGCAACACAACCCAATGGGCTGCCGCCGTATGTGCCGCCGATTTCTCCCGGTGCTGCCGCGTCCATGATTTCAGCTCGGCCTGTCACTGCGCTGATGGGCAATCCAGCGGCAATCGATTTGGACATGGTCATCAAATCTGGGGTGACGCCGTAGTGTTCCATCGCGAACATCTTCCCAGTACGGCCGAAGCCTGTCTGCACTTCATCCGCAATGAAGAGAATTCCGTGTTTTTCGCAAATGGCCTTGACACCCTGCACAAACGCCTTCGACGGGACGATAAATCCGCCCTCGCCTTGCACAGGCTCCATGATGACGGCTGCAACTTCTTCTGCCGGGACTTCGGCAAGGAAGAAATCCTCGAGCTGCTGCAGAACGTATTGATCCACTTGTTCCTCGGTCCAACCCTGAGGGGCACGGTAGTAATACGGATAGCGCATCTTGTACGTGTCCGGCGCAAATGGGCCAAATTCGAATTTGTACGGCTTGACCTTGCTGGTCAGAGACATCGTTAACAGAGTCCGTCCATGGAACCCTCTCTCGAAAGAAATGATAGCTTTCCGCTTTGTGTATTTGCGGGCAATCTTGACGGCGTTTTCAACCGCCTCCGCTCCGCTGTTCAAGAAAAATGTTTTCTTTTCGTGTGTACCCGGTGTAATCTGGTTGAGCTTTTCCGCCAATCGAATGTACGGCTCGTACATCATGACGTTAAAACCGGGATGAATGTAGTTCTCGAGCTGCGCTTTTAACGCTTCCACAACGTTTGGCGGACAATGTCCAGCGTTTAATGTACCAATAGCTCCGGCGAAATCAATAAACGTGTTATCATCTACGTCCGTTAACAGTGCGCCGCTGCCTTTCTTCGCAAAAGTCGGGACCGTATTGGACACACCTCGAGGAACATTGTGCTGTCGCGCCTCGAGCAATGCTTGTGCTTTAGGACCAGGAACCGGTGTGTTCAAGCGAATCCATTTTCTTTGTACAGTTTGCAACCGATGCTCCTCCTCAGTACACCCGTTCATGTTCGGTAGGTTGGATATCTTCACGCAGAACAGTACGTCACCTTCACCAATTCCGATATTAACGGAATTCAGAACCTTATTCAAATACTGTTACCGCAGCCACACTCACACCGCCGCTTGACCGTGAAGCAACGGTGTGAGGCAGCACGCGCATTCATCCGCGGATGGAATCGTAAAAACTGACGCCAATCTTTGGTTTTGGCACTTGAAAGATGTCAGCCAGCGTCGCGCCAATGTCGCCAAACGTTTTTCTCGTGCCCAGGTCGACACCCCGCTTCGCTCTCTTTCCATAGACCAACAGCGGAACGTCTTCGCGGGAGTGGTCTGTTCCCGGTGTCGTCGGATCACAGCCATGGTCGGCTGTAATGATGAGCAGATCATCCTCTCGCATGGCTCCTTCAATCTCCGGAAGCCGCTGGTCAAAGGCTTCAATCGCCTTGGCAAAGCCGTGTGGATCGTTCCGGTGACCATACAACATATCGAAGTCCACCAGATTGGTAAAGATCAATCCCTTTTCGACATCGCTCATATATTTCAGCGTCTGGTCGACGCCGTCCATGTTTCCGTTGGTGTGCCTTCCTTCCGTAATGCCCGAACCACCGTAGATGTCTTCAATTTTTCCAATGCCAATCACGGGATATCCTGCATCGGCCAGCTCGTTGAGCACCGTTCGTCCGAAGTCCAGGGAATAGTCCCGTCGATTACTGGTGCGTACATATTGACCGTGACTGCCGATAAAAGGCCTGGCGATGACACGGCCCACCCCGTGTTCCCCCACCAGGAGAGAACGCGCAACTTCGCAGATGTGATACAGTTCCTCCACAGGAATCACTTCTTCATGAGCAGCCACCTGAAAGACCGAGTCCGCCGACGTGTAGACGATGGGATAGCCCGTCCGTACATGTTCGTCGCCCAACTCTTTGATGATCTCGGTTCCCGAAGCTGGTTTGTTCCCTAAGGTTCTGCGTCCAATCTGCCGTTCAAATTCATCCATCAGCTCCCGAGGAAACCCGTTGGGGTACGTCGGCAAAGGGCGTTCCAAACGCACACCGACCATTTCCCAGTGTCCGTTTGTCGTATCCTTTCCGACCGATTGCTCCTCCATTTTTCCGTAGCAGCCCACAACATTCTCGGTAGAGGCCCCAAGAATGGGGTGAATGCGTCCCAGACCGAGCTGGGATAAGTGAGGAATGTTCAAGCCTCCCACTGCCTTGGCAATATTGGCGAGGGTGTTTGCGCCGACATCGCCATACGAGGCAGCATCTTTTGCCTCACCAATGCCTACACTGTCCAGCACAATGAGAATGACACGCCGAAATTCTGACACACAATTTTCCTCCCTTCCTATTCTTCGTTTCCGACTTTCCCGAGCATGTACTATTCTTTCTCCCGAAGCTGAGCTTCTTTCGCAATGGCGACCCCGTTGCTCGTCCCGATGCGTGTTGCACCCGCCTCAATCATGCTGAGCGCCTGTTCATAGGTGCGAATGCCGCCTGAAGCCTTCACTCCAATATCTGATCCTACCACTTTCCGCATCAGGGCCACATCCTCCACCTTGGCCCCCGAGCTAGCAAAACCAGTTGAGGTTTTCACAAAATCGGCGCCCGCTTTCACGGCCAAGCGGCAAGCACGCTCCTTTTCCTCATCGGTCAAGAGAGCAGTCTCAATGATGACCTTTACCAAGGCTTTGCCTTTGGCGGCATCCACGACCGAACGGATGTCCTGCTCCACCCGTTCATCGTCCCGGCCTTTCAAAGCGCCCACATCAATCACCATATCCACCTCCTGAGCCCCGTGTTCGATGGCGTCCCTCGTCTCAAATACTTTCACGGACGAAGTGGAGGCTCCCAGGGGAAAACCAATCACGGTGCAGACCTTCACCGGCGTCCCCCTCAATACTTCAGAGACCGTCGACACCCACACCGGGTTCACGACGACCGATGCAAATTGATACTGCTTTGCTTCCTCGGCGAGACGAAGGATGTCATCCCGTGTCGCTTCGGGCTTTAAGTACGTGTGATCAATCATTTGCGCAATCTTCATGAACAGTTGCTCCTCTCACTCACGAATGGTTTCGTAAATCAAGGTCGGCCGATGTACCGGCTCTTTCTTGAAGGAATAGGCTGCGTACACTCGCTCACGGATCTCTTCGACGTCCTCTCGGTTGCTGTGCAGTGTGGCTAAGGGCTCTCCCTTGCTTATCCGGTCACCAATCTTTTTGTGCAGAACCAATCCTACCGCCAGATCAATGGGTGAATCCTTTGTCGCCCTGCCCGCGCCGAGAATCATCGCTGCTGTTCCAATGTCCTCCGCTCGAATCCCGGCAACAAAGCCGTCTTCTTTCGCCGGAATATCAAACGTGAATCGAGCCGTGGGCAACTTGCCGGGTTCGTCCACGACTGTGGGATCACCCCCTTGAGCAGCGACAAAAGTCCTGAAGGTTTCCAGGGCTTTCCGACTCGCGATAGCTTCCTCCAATTGGCTCCGTGCCTCTTCGGGACTGGCAGCCATTTTCCCTAGATAGACCATATAGCTGCCAAGCGTCAAGCAGAGCTCGTATACATCTGCGGGACCCTGACCCTTCAAGGTATCAATGGCTTCACGCACTTCCAGGGCATTCCCCACCGCATTCCCAAGCGGTTGATTCATATCCGAGATGACTGCCATCGTTCTCCGCCCGATTAACTTTCCGATATCCACCATCGCTCGTGCCAATTCAAGGGCCTGATCCAAGGTCTTCATGAAAGCACCGTTGCCCGTTTTCACATCCAGCACAATGGCGTCCGCTCCAGAGGCGATTTTTTTGCTCATGATGGAGCTCGCAATCAATGGAATGGAGTCGACGGTGGCGGTTACGTCACGCAGCGCGTACAACTTTTTGTCGGCTGGTGTCAAATTTCCACTTTGGCCGACCACCGCAATTTTATTCCTGTTGACGAGTTCAATAAACTGATGTTCTTCCAATTCGACTTGAAATCCAGGAATGGACTCCAGCTTGTCAATGGTACCACCCGTGTGACCCAATCCGCGACCAGACATCTTGGCTACCGGAACGCCGAGCGATGCGACCATCGGAGCGAGCACCAGTGTCGTTTTATCGCCCACACCGCCTGTGCTGTGCTTGTCCACCTTGACGCCATCGATAGATGACAAATCCAACTGGTCTCCGGATGCCGCCATGGCCAGGGTCAAATGTGCCCGCTCCACAGGTGTCATACCGCGAAATAACACAGCCATCGCAAAAGCAGACATCTGGTAATCGGGAATTTCACCCGTGGTGAATCCTTGCACGATAAACTCGATTTCCGCTTTGCTCAACTCACCGCCATCACGCTTTTTCTTGATGAGGTCAATCATTCTCATGGAATCACCTTCCCATCGCTGACACTTCCACTATGTTTAACGAATCAGCATGCCGACAATCGCTGCGTTCAACAGGTTAGCGAGCGTCCCCGCTAACAGCGCGCGCACCCCTAAGGCCGCCACGTCATGTCTGCGCTTCGGTTCCAGGCCGCCGAATGTGCCAATTTGGATGGCGATGGATGAAATGTTGGCAAAGCCGCATAGAGCAAATGTCACGATGGCTACCGTTTTTGCTGTCAGGTGATGCAGTTGAGGCGCCAGAGATGTGTACGCTACAAACTCGTTCACCGCCAGCTTTTCGCCGATAAAGCCGCCCGCTGTGACCGCTTCGTGCCAAGGCACGCCAATCAAAAACGCGATGGGCGAGAACAGATACCCCAAAATCTCTTGCAACGTAAGGTGAGAATGACCGAACCAACCGCCAACGCCGCCAAGTATGCCGTTGATGAGCCCAATGAGCGAGATGAATGCGATTAAGAGGGCACCCACGTTTACAGCCAGCTTCAGACCGCTCAATGCGCCGTTTGCAGCTGCATCAATGATGTTTTTCGATTCGGTATCCTTCTCCATCCGCACCGTCTCACCGGTCAGCGGTGTATCTGTTTCCGGAAACATGATCTTCGCGATGCAAATCGCGGCAGGGGCATCCATGATGCTGGCGGTCAGCAGATACTTCAGAGGGATTCCGAGCATGGAATAACCAATCAACGTGGATCCCGCAACCGAAGTAAAGCCGCATACCATCACCTGAAACAGTTCAGCCTGGGTTAGCCGCCCCACATATGGCCGAATCAGCAACGGCGCCTCCGATTGGCCCAAGAAAACGGTCGAAATGGCAGACAGAGATTCCAGTTTGCTTGTCCCCAGCAACCGTTCGATGGCTCCGCCAATGATGAGAATGAGCCACTGAATTATGCGCAGGTAGTAAAGTATGCCAATGAGTGAACCTAAGAAGATAATGACAGGCAAGACCTGGAATGCAAAAATCGTTCCATGGAGTTGAACAACCGGGCCAAAGAGGAAGGAGATACCCTGATTCACGTAACTGACGACATTCTCCACCAGATTCGTCACCCAGTTTAACGCTGCACGTCCAGGCGACCACAGCAAGACCAGAACTGCAAACAGGACTTCAAGTAAAAGGCTAAGGAGAACGGTTCTCCATTTGATTCGCCGTTTGTTGTTTGAAAGCAGAAAAGCCAGCAACAGAAGGACCACAATACCCACGAGTCCTCGCAAGATATCCATGGGAATACTCACCTTTCAAATTAAAATTTCCGTAAACCAGAAAGCGCTTTACTATGTAAGTGATTTAAAAAACTACCTCCTTTGACCATTCCTTACCGTACAGGGGATGGGATAGATTGTGCCCATTCTAAACGCGATGCTGCCTATATCGTTCACGCTTGTTACGGGTTGTGAATTCGGTTTCATCAGTGTACGAACCCCATAATGTACCGCCGCCCATTCCCCCGCAATCTTCCATTGAGATACTACGTCGACTCGCTCAGACAATCAAGAGGTATTATGTGTATTATTTTTACATGATCCGAAACCCAATCAGAAAAAACGATATCATACGGAAAATGGGCCGAAGTGCAAAACCTCGACCCGTTTTCCCTCCAGTTTGCATCCCATGCTTCTCGTCATTACACCCGCTGTGTGTCTCGAAACCACCCGACTTTTGCCACAGTCCGATTGAGGTTTGTGTGCTTCACTTCTGAAAACGCTGCGAGGCCGTAAATACCAAGTTCGCGTCCGATGCCGCTTCGTTTAAACCCGCCCCAAGCGGTATCGACATGGGGTGTGTGATAACCATTGATCCATACCGTACCAGCCCGGATGTTCTTCGCGACACGTTCGGCACGATGGATATCTGCACTCAGAACACCGGCTGCCAATCCATAGACTGTCCCATTCGCCAAATCAACAGCCTCTTCTTCACTCGAAAAAGACTGCACCGTGACCACCGGTCCAAATATTTCCTCTTGTACAATTCTCATATCCTGGCGAACGTTGATGAATACAGCTGGAGACACATACAATTCACCGAGTGCGAGTAACCTTTCGCCTCCGCAGAACAGTGTGGCACCTTCCTCAATCCCAATGTGAATGTAATTCAGAACCTTGTCTAGATGCTGTTCACTGATGAGCGGACCCAGCTCGGTCTCTTCATTGAGCGGATTTCCAATGTGCACGTCAGCCATTCTCTGCGCCAACCTTTCCAAGAAAGGTTCATAGATGCTTTCCTGCACCAACAAGCGGGAGGATGCCACACAGACTTGTCCCTGGTTGTAAAAAGCACCAAACAACGCCAGGTCGACAGCGATATCTACGTCTACATCGTCAAATACGATGAGAGGCGACTTACCGCCAAGTTCGAGCGATACACGCTTCAACGACTTGGCACACTCCATATAGACGCGTGTGCCAGACTCTGTACCTCCTGTAAAGGACACTTTATCGACGTCGGGATGGGAAACCAGTGCTTGTCCAACCGCCCCATCCCCCAACACGATGTTGAACACACCGCCAGGAATACCACTTTCATCTGCGAGAACCCCCAGCTTCAGCATGGTCAACGGAGTGAGCTCTGAGGGCTTCAACACGACTGTATTGCCTGCGGCCAAAGCCGGCGCTAATTTCCAGATTCCAAGCAACAACGGGAAGTTCCAGGGCACAATCAATGCGCATACCCCGATGGGTTCCTCTGTGATGGTGCTGTTTGTCCCGTCAAACATCTCTTTTGTCCACGGCTGTTTTGATTCGATGAAATCTGCGTAGTACCGCAAACAAGTGATGGAATCTGCAACGTCTAGCTGTGATTCACGGAGCGGTTTTCCTGTGTTTTTCGTCTCCAGGCGGGCAAACTCATCCGCTGAAATTTCCAATAGCTCTGCCATGCGGCGAAGCACGTGCACACGAGTTGAAACATCATGCGCCCACTCAGAGCGAAGGAAGGCATTCTTTGCAGAGCGGACCGCAAAGTCTACTTGCTCATGACTCGACTCCAGCACCTTCGTGATGACCTCGCCAGTGGCCGGGTTGCGCAGCACGCGCTCTGGACCTTTACCAACGACCCATGTCCCAGCGATATACGTCTGAAGTGATTCTTTCAAATCGATCCCCTCCCAGCGGGATGTCCGCCAGACTTCGCGACAAGCGGTTCATATAACTGAGGCTGTCGATGACGAAAGTACCCTAACGATTCATCTAAGCACTTCAAATCGTCCATGTGAATGTCACATGTATACAACCCTGGGGCAGGGCCGGCCTCTATCAGCCAGCGTCCTTCCGGGTGAGCGACACAAGAGCCCCCGCAAAACTGGAGATTGCCCTCAACCCCAGTGCGATTCACAGTCGCAACGAACATTGCATTCTCCATCGCGCGCGCCATCGTGTAGATTCGGTGATACTCCCCAAATGGGGCCATATTGTTTGCAGGATAAATTAACATGTCTGCCCCATGTAGCGCGGCGACGCGCGCTCCTTCCGGAAACTCAAGGTCATAGCAGATTTGGATTGCAACCTTGCCCCACGGTGTTTCCCAAACCGGAAACGCGTCGCCACGGGCAAACGTTGCCGGTTCATTCCCGAACAAATGGACTTTTGCATAGGTGCCTACGAGCCCGTGAGGAGATATCAGTGACACTGCGTTGTACAGCGGCAGATGCGCGTCGTCACCGTGCAAAGAACGGGCCAATTCGCTCTTGGCAGACGCGTTTACTGCCATGCAATAGGAAGGGTGACCGTAGATAATCCAAATGCCTTCCCGTTTTGCGAGTTCGTGAACTCGGCTCTGCCATGCCTGCTCGTCTTGGCGTGTCGGGCGTCGTTTCCAATACGCCGGTGAATAGCCTGTGACACACAACTCCGGAAAGACAAGCAGGTCGACTTGCTCACCGGTGGTTCCAGCCCGTTGAACCATTTCGTCCATCAACGACAAGTTGGCTTCAACATCCCCTGGTGTCGGGGCCATCTGCACAAGTCCCAGTCGGAATTTCAAAGCATCGCCCCCGCCTTCCATCCACTCGAACAACGAACTTACAGTGAATCCACCTTCATTGCGACGGCTCGTACGGGGGAACCGTCACAGCCCACAAGCTTCAGAGGGAAGAGCGAGATCAACGGGTCCGGGAAATCAATGCCTTCAAAATTGGTTAGGTTTTCCGCAATGATTCCATTCACCGCTGCAATCGCTTCGTGTGCTGGAAAATCCGTGCCACCTGTGTAATCAAGATTGATGCAGTCGATACAAAACGTTCGGACGCCTTGCTCTAGAAGAACTTGAATCACTTCTACGTCCACAAACGGGTGGCGGAAATACTTTTCTTGTCCCGCAAACTTCGACCACCCCGTATGGAACAGCACAATGTGCCCCGGTTCCACCTTCTCAACGTAGGGCTCAACGTCTTTCAAGGTGATTCGTTCTTGTTCGCCCTTCCCTAGAACCGGGACCACGAGACCCGTCCCAATAAACAAGCTCAAATCCGACTCGTGGATCCGCTCTCCAGATTCTAAGAAGTGGTATGGAGCATCGACGTGAGATCCGGTTTGCGATCCGATATGCACATGATGCAAATTGTAGCCGTCGTGTTCGAGTGTGGTGGCTACGGAGATATTGGGAACCGGATCGCCAGGGTAGATTGGCGTATCATTCGTTAGATTCAATGACAAGTCTACTATCTTGGAAGGTTTGAACACCTTGTCTCACTCTCCTAGTGATTCAACTGAGGGTAGAGTCAGTCTGACGCCCACGGTCTTCATCAATCCGAAGTAAATGACCGCTGTGATCACGAACGTGAGGATGGTTGCACCTGTCCACAGCGGGTGCACGTAGGTGAAGCAGTACGCGAAAACTGCGCCGATGATGTAGGCAAGGTACGACAGGTAATTGACCCCTCCCGAGTACCAGTACTTTCGTTTCGCACCTGAGATGATTTCCTCTGCCTCGTAATGGCCGCGTTTTAACACGTAGTAGTCGACAAGCACGATGGCGCTGACAGGGATAAACAGCGTACCGACCATCAGCAGGAAGTTTTCAAAGTGGTCGAGCAGCCACCCTTTGAGGAGCGCACCAAAGATTGCAATGATGCCCATGACGAGCGTTGGCATAAAGAACTTACTTTTCGGAAAAATCGCGAGATAAGACATGGAGGCGCTGTACAATGCCATCACGTTCGTCGACAACACCGACAGGAAAATCACAATGCCCGCGACGAATCCAAGCGTTGGATTAATTCCGCCAATCAAATCGGTCGGATCGTACGTTTGTGTGGTGTGACTAAGCAAAGAAAATCCGGAGACAGCCGCTCCCAGTCCCATGGCCACAACGGTAGCCACGGTATAGCCAAGCCATGTTCCCAGAAGACTCGTGCGCTGGTCTACGCAATTTCGATTGTAGTCGCCAGAGGAAGTCATCCAAGAAAAGGCTGTGGCCACAACGATATCAAAGGCAACCATCGTCGTCATGACCGGATGTGCACTGGTCGGCATACTGAGAAGATTGGAAATATGAAAATGAACAAACATGAAACTAAAAACGACGACCGACAGAATGAGCATTAAAGTTGCCACAATGTTTTCGGTCTTCTCAATGGCATGGTGGCCATACACGGTAATGGCAACGACGAAGACCTCAGTGAGAATGACAAACAAGTTGATGTTACTGTAACCGGTTGCATATTTGACAGCGTGATCTAAACTCAAACCGCCCATGTAAGCCTGTATCCAGCTCCACCCAATGAGCACCAACGTATTGACCGCGGAAGGCAAGGCAGACCCACGGTGGCCAAACGAACCTCGAGTCAAAATCATGGTTGGCAGCCCCGTCCGGGTCCCGATGTTTCCAGTCAAAATGAGAGGAATGCCACCAATGAGGGACCCGATGAGGACAATCAGCATCGCGGTGGTAAACTTCAAATCCGGAACGAACAACATGCCCGTAAAGACCGTCGTCACAACCACATTCGCGCCAATCCATAACGAAAATGTGGAAAACATTTTCATCGAACGTTCCGACTGAGGCACGGGGCGTACGCTGTCACGAACAAACCCAACTTCTGTACTCATCTTCGCGTCACCGCCTTTAAATGGTGGTATTGGCGTTCGAAACAAATTGTGATTCTTGGTCCCTTTCAGCACGCTTGCGCAACGCCAGGAGTGTAATGAACTCATAGATAATGTTGGCGGCAGACATCGCAGTGATTTGACCGTGGTCGAATTGTGGAAGCACTTCAACGAGGTCGAATGCCACGAAACGAATGTCCGTCAACCCACGCACCAGCGCCAGCGCGTCGTCAATACTCACACCAGCAACCTCGGGCGTTCCGGTTCCCGGTGCATAAATCGGATCCAGAAAGTCGATATCAAACGACAGGAATGCCGGTCCGCTGCCAACCCGTTCCTTGATGATGTCCAGCGTCCGCTCCACCCCGAGTTTCTTGAACTGGTTGGTTGAGTAGACCTCAAACCCAAGGTTTCGAGCGTCATTTAAATCTTCAGGGCCGTACAGTGATCCGCGCATGCCCACTTGAATGGATCTCGAAACATCCAACAGCCCTTCCTCCAACGCGCGCCGGAACGGCGTACCATGGTTGTACTTCTGGCCAAAGTAGATGTCCCACGTATCGGAGTGTGCATCGAAGTGTACCAGCGCCACTGGGCCGTATTGTCTGGCGACTGCGCGCAATTCTCCCAGCGTAATGGAGTGATCTCCCCCCATTGCAATCGGTATAATGCCGCGCTCTAAAACGGGCGTCAGTCCCTCCACAATCTTGTCGTATGTTTCCTGGATGTACCCTGGGATAACGGGGATATCGCCGTAGTCTACGCCTGACACGTAGTCAAACACATTGATGTCCTGTTCTGGATTGTACGGCCGCAACAGAATAGAAAAGTCCCGAATCGCACCTGGGCCGAACCGCTGTCCAGTACGGAATGAAGCGCCCGAATCAAACGGAATCCCTGTAATGACAAAGTCCAAGTCGCCATCCAGTGATTCAACGTATGGCATGCGAGCAAATGTCCGAGGTCCACAGAATCTCGGAGACTGAAAAGAGTCCTTTGGTTGGTAGTGCATCGAAATTCCTCCTCGTACCCCTGTGAATTGGTTCTTACACCTCTCAGACATGCAAATTCCGTGCCAAACCAGATTGTCGCCGCGACAATGCACGGTTCGCGGAAGTGGAGATGGAGAGGAAAACATGGACTGACTTGTCGCTATACGCAACATCACGGGCCATTCCGACGGATCCGGGAGATATCTTATAAGGACTTTCCAGTTCATCCCCTCGTTCTGGACGTTCCTTATACGTTTTTGAATAACTTGCGTCGGCATCCCGGAAAGGACGTTCGTCCACTCTTATACAACATCGTATAGGTATACAAAATTGCATAATCACCTTCCCTTGGTAATCCCGTAACGCTGAAGTTTTCGAACCACGGAGGCTTGGCTAATTCCTAATTCCCGCGCCATTTGTGTTGTGCTCTTACCTGCATTTCTCGCCTCCAATAAAATCTGTTTCTCAACTTCAGCTAACATTTCCGGTAAGGTTCCACCCGGACGATGAGGCTTCCTCCGAACGTCAGATGGTTCAAAGAACTCACGGGGAAGCATAGGTTCGTCGATGATAGGTCCGTCCACCGTCACGATGAGCCGTTCAATCAAATGTTCGAGCTCTCGAACATTCCCAGGCCACGCGTAATTCCTTAATCGCTCGTAGACGTTCTCTGAAATCGTCTTCCGAAGCCCGTATTGCGTGTTGAATTTCTCGAGCATCTGCTCGGCGAGCACGCGAATATCATTCGAGCGTTCCCGCAGTGGAGGAATTCGGATGGGTACAACGTTGAGGCGGAAATAGAGGTCTTCACGAAATCTTCCTTTCTGAACAAGGTTCTCTAAGTTTCGATTGGTCGCCGCAATAATCCGAACATCGCTCTTCATTTCTTGCGTCCCGCCAACACGCCGAAAACGCTTTTCCTGGATGACTTTCAACAGCTTCACTTGAATGGATAAGGGTAATTCCCCAATCTCATCCAGAAAAATTGTGCCTTTGTTCGCGAGTTCAAACAGGCCTATCTTTCCGCCCTTTCTCGCACCCGTAAACGCCCCCGACTCATAGCCAAACAACTCGGATTCGAACAACGACTCCGGAATGGCGCCACAGTTCACCTCAATGAACGGGCCGTCCGCTCGAGCGCTCAGCTGGTGAATGTAACGCGCATACAAGCTCTTCCCAACGCCCGACTCGCCGAGCAGCAACAAGGTGACGTCAATTTTTGCAACACGGTGCATGATCTCCACGGTTTTCGCCATGTCATCCCCAAATACAACGGCTTCGCCGCCACTGAGTTCTCTTTTTCGCAGAAGCTCCAGTTCACTGGTCATCCGCATCATTTCCTGTCGAAGCTCACCGAGATGTTGCTGCAGCTCCATCATCTCCGTGACGTCATGTGTGTAGCTGACCACCCGCATAATGCCCCCTGACTCGTCAAAGACAGGTACCGCAGTGACTAAAACCTTTTTGTTATCCCGTGCCTGCTGGACCATTGAAATGCGTTTGCGTTCTTGTAGGACCTTTTTCGTAATGGAAGGTTTGAAAACCCCTTGACGTTCCAGCTCTTCCACATTCTTTCCAATAAACGCTTCCTTGGATAACCCATACAATCGCTCACACGACCGACTGACATTTAAGATATGGCCATTTCCATCAGTAATCACGAGATCGCCATGGAACGAGTTCAATATCGCTTCCAGGTCAATCTGCGCTTGAAGCAGACGCTCGTAGTCCCTGCGTTCTGGCAGCGTCATCATTCGCTCCCCTCCATTTACCCGATTCTTCCGATATCTTTCATCTCGAAAATATAATTTTTGATATGCCTTCTGCACGCGCAGAGGTAGAGGTGCGCATGGAACACCCGTATCTACAGAGGCTGCTACAATGGAACATAGGCACGTTTCCCTTGATACATGGACTGTCTCGCGGTCCGTCACGTGCGAAGGATTTTGTCACGCACATCCGTGCACTTGGTTTCTCGATGAATGACCATAAACCCTTGTCGCTCCTGGGCATTCGACTACGGATGGCGTGCCTCACCTTCACCTTCTGAACCCAAGGAGTGCATATGATGGATGCAACAGCGTATTTAGAACGCATAAACGCAAAAGTTGGATCAACAGATCTTCAGTATTTACGTTATCTACAACAGCAGCACTTGTGCCATATTCCTTTTGAGAACCTAGATGTGTTATAGAGAAACGAAATCATTTTGGACCAAAACCGTTTCTTTACGAAAATTGTTGAAAGAAAACGCGGGAGGTTTGTGTTACGAACTAAATCGTTTATTTCAATGGTTGTTAACAGAACTAGGATACCGGGCGAAATTAGTCGCTGCTACGGTACTCAATGAACAGGGTGAATGGGTACATCAGGACAGCCATGCGACGACCATTGTGTCCCTTGATGAAAAGAGTTACGTAGTAGATGTTGGGTTTGGAGATTGTGTTCGAGAACCTCTACCTCTTTCAGGAGAAGAAATTCACGATGTAAGTGGTACGTATCGGATTATTCCTGTTATAGGTACAGCGCTGTTCGACTTACAAAACAAGCAGGGCGAAAAGTGGATCACAAAGTTCCGTTTTTCAACCGAAGAGAAGCAACTCAAACAGTTTCATGAAGCCTCTCGGTTTATCCAAACATCGGATAAATCCCCTTTTACGCAAGGCCGCATTGTAACCATTGCGACGCCTGACGGCCGCATTACACTTTCTGGTCACACGTTGACGATGACACACGGCGACAAGAAAATGAGAAAGAGAATACGGGAAGATGACGTTCCTGCGATTCTGCGCCAGTATTTTGGAATGGATGAATTCGTCCCCATGTAAAACGGGCCGAGGTGCAAAACCTCGACCCGTTTTCCTTCCTCTATTGCGATGTACCTACCACTGAGAAACGGCCTCGTCGTATGGTACGAGTTCGTATTGGGATGTATTGATGGTTGCCGACGCAGGAACGACGACGTTGTCGCTGCCAGTATACTGCTGATAGCTGTATTGAACCGTACTTGAGCTAGGACTGGAGGCCACTACGTAGTCGCCAGCGTGCAATGTACTCGAGATTTCAGCCTCTTTGGCATAAGCTGAGCTCCCTGGCGCAACACCTTTCGGAACCACTCGATAGACATTGGTCAGGTGTACGTAACGGCCATCAATCCATACACTGCCTTGTCCATTGACTTGTGGCACCTGGTAAAGGTCAACCACTACGCCACCCACGAAACCAATCCGGATGGCACTGACAGAGACGCTGCTCGGCAGTCCTTTCGTCAGCGCATTCCACGTCGTTACATCACAGATCCCATTTGCAGTTAAGCCAGGAGTGGACGCCTGGAATTCCTTTAGCGCCGAGAAAGTCGCCGGACCAAAATCACCATCAGCCCCGCTGCTGCCCACAGAGTATCCGTTGAGAATCAACAGCGTTTGTAAGGCTCTGACACCGGCACCCTGTGCGTTTTGCTGCAACTGGCCGGGATAGGCGAGCAAGTTGAGTTGCGCATTCCCTCCGAACTGCCCTTGTGCTCCGTTTGTCAGATAGATGGGTTCTCCCTCGTTCTTCACCGTCGAGATGGTCGGTACGGACGCAGAGGTGGCAAAGGTGCTCACGTGTTCATCAACCATGAATTGATTGACCACCGCAGCAATCGTTGGTGACCAGTTGTCATCCGTCGCGTAGTGTTCGTTCATGCCATCCAGCGTGCCACCGGTGGTTGCATCGTAGAATGGCCCGGACGGATCCAGATAACTGGTACGTACCATGTAAGCCTGGTAGTGTATGGCGTAATCCTCAGAGGGAAATATCCCTGCGAGACTTGCCGGATTGGAGTCATAGGCACCGTAGCCATAGATGTTGTTTTTGGCTAGTGCAATACTGCTGTTGCCACCCGCCGATTCTTCCACGGCATGGGCCATCAAGTATGTGGCGTTGACGCCGTAACCGTTTTGCGCGTCAATCATGGAGGACCCGAGTCCGTACAGAGCGTATCCATGGCTTCCTAACCAAGCATCAATAGTGCTTGCACTTTCTGGCGCCTTTGAGACCAATGGGGCGGTCCGATACGGATTTTCCCATTTTCCAGCAAATGCACCGTTAAAGACGGGAACCCCGCTGGAATTCTTGTGGTCTGAAAGCACATAGTAGTTCACGTAATGTGGAGAATCCTGTGTATTGGTTGCGAAATACAGTACGTTTGGCTTGGCGAACGATGGCACTGTACTGCTGCGGAAAAAGTCGATTCCATTTAAGTTCATGTACCACTGGCCATTGACCTCGTGATAATACTGGCTCGGCATATCCACAATGGTATTCGAGGCCAGATTGACGACAAATCCATCCGCCTTATGGCTTTCTGCCGTCGCTAAAGACGAATACTTCGCTCCAGTTAGTGTCCCGGCACTGCTACTGTAATAGGCTTCGTAGGATAAGGATACGGTACTCGTCGTGATGCCAAACAGCGCATTCCAAGTCTGCGGACCGACTTGTCCATCCACCGTTAACCCTTTGCTTTGCTGAAAGGATTTAACTGCTGCCACAGTCATTGGACCAAAATCCCCGTCAGCGGTACCACAGTTATAGCCCAAGTGGTTCAACTGGTTCTGAATTTCCTTCACGGCAGTACCGGTTGCGCCTTCTTGGATGACCGTGCCGGGATACGCCGGTGCGGAACTGGAGGAAGTGGGTGTTGAACCGCTTGCACTGGAATTTCTGCCACTGCTAGAACTAGAGCTGCTCTTACGGACGGTGGAAGGGGTACTGGAACCACTTGCACTGGACGATGAGGTCCCGAACAGTTTTGACCAGGTCTGCGGACCAACCTGTCCGTCTACTGTAATCTTCATTGCCTTCTGGAATCTTTCCACGGCAGATTTGGTCTTAGGGCCAAAAATCCCGTCCGCGGTGCCACAGCTGTAACCCAGTTTATTGAGCTGCGTCTGAATGGCCTTCACTGCGGTACCGGTAGACCCTTCTTGAATGATTTGACCCGGATACCTCGGTGTCGATTGCGTTGCCGCTTGCACCGTTGTCGGAGCGGCAACGGTCACACCTAACGGACTCAGTAAGAAACTTGCGGTACACAACGCTACGAATGATTTCCGTTTCACAACCACGTCTCCTTACGAACTAGACACAAAAGAATTGCCTAACATCATGGACGCGCTGCACCATCCCTTTCCAGTGGGACCTGCACAACCATAACTGTGGATAAATTAGGCATATTGCTCCATAATTCGACAAGAAGCCTCATTTTCCTACAAATCAATAAAAAAACTTTAGAAAATACGGGTGAAATTCATTCAGGTACGAATCACCGGGAGAATCAGAGCCGACGGGTACTTGTTATGGTGATAGACGGTTTGCTTCGCGGATTGGAATCGGATGGCCCACGCGATGTCTTCACCCGTATTGGGGTTTCTATCGTATTTCGGAAAGGCGCTGGACGCGACATGCAACCGGATGCGGTGTCCGGGCAGAAACACGTGGGCGGTACTCCAACAGTCGATGGTCAACTGCACAACCTCTCCCGGCCTCACGAGCTCCGGGGTGTCCAGTCCATGCCGAAATCGCACGCGGACCATGCCGTCGCACAACCGCTGTGCGAACCCATTGGGCCAGACATCATGGAGTTGCACCATAAAATCGGTGTCCGGGGCGCTGGACGCGGCAAACAGTTCTACGGTAATCGGCCCGGCGATGTGCAGCGGATCTTCCATGGCCGCACTGGTGTAGACGAGGACATCGTCCCGTTGGTGAACTTGGCTGTAATCGTCGGGACCGCCAATCTGTTCAGACGTAGGCTTCATGATATACGGCACGGGGTTGTGCGGATTGTACACGTATGTGTCTGGGGGCTCTCCCGCAGTAGGCGCCTCCAGCGACAACATGCCGTCGTCGGAGCTGTTGTGTGCCTGTCCCCGGCTGTGCAAATACCAGCGCTGGTAGTCCGCTCGCATGGACGGCCACGCCCGTTCACTTTGCCACTCGTTGATCCCCATAACGAAAATGCGTACAGGATCCTCCATGTCCGCCCCGTTGTCCATCCCTTTCAACCAGCGGTCAAAAAAGCGTCGTTCGTACGCCTGCAAATCGATGACCGAGTTCCATCCGAAGTCGATGGCGCCAAGCTTCGTGGACGCGTTGACCTGATGCGGCCAAGGGCCTATCAGTAGCCGCTGCGCCTTGCGAACCCACTCGCTCGGAGCATGTTGCATCATTCCCATATAGTTGATGGTGGTTCCCACGAGCTGGTCGTCGTACCACCCGGAGATGTGCAGCACCGGCACGTCAATGTCGTGAAATCGGTTTTGGTAACAAACAGGTTCCCACCACTGGTCTCCGTACGGATGTTCACACTCTTCTCTCCACACCGGAATGGAACGCCCGACCGCCTCGTCCATGTGGATGAGCGGAAGGTGTTCGTACACCTTCGCCCAGTCCACGGCGTGGATGTTCTGGACCATTCGGCCACTGGTCAGAAACAGCCAGCACAAATGGGGTGGCTGAGGCACGCCCGTCGGCCATTCGACAAACGGGTCCGAAGGCGATACGAGGGGAATCATGGCCCGGAGGTGCGGCGGTTTCTCCAGCGCGCAGAGCCACTGTGCTTTCGCCAGATAGGAGGCTCCCAGCGTCCCCACGGCCCCGCTGCACCACGGCTGTGCCGCTGCCCACTCCACGGTGTCGTACCCGTCTTTTCCTTCGTTTCGATACGGCACAAATTCCCCTTCGCTGTCTCCCCGGCCGCGCACATCCACGTTGAGCACCGCGTACCCACAGGTCGCGAAGTAGCGAGCCTGTTCCACCAGGGCGTTGGTCTGTCGACCGTACGGCGTGCGAACCACAATCACCGGTGCCGACTCCACCCGCTCGTTTGGAAAAAACAAGTCCGCCGCCAACCGCACGCCATCCCGTATGGGAATCTCCATACCCCACTTGATGTTCACCATGCATCACCTCACTCTTGTGCCGTTGCAAAGACGTCGAGTACGCCTGTGATGGACTCCAGGTACGTTTTCTCGCTGTCAGCACCCAGTTCGAGGGGAGACACCATCACTTGGTGGACAGGTACCCGAACGCGCTGGCCATCCACCATGGTGTGGTAGCCGGAAAAATCGTGAATTACGTAGTGCTGATGTCCGACTTTGCCGAGGTACATCATGACGTGGCCGCGCATGAACAAGAGGTCTCCGGCCGACAGCGTTGCCAGCACCTGAACTCTATCGGCCACCGACGCCGCTTCTGGGACCATCCGTGTGCTGGGCAACGCCCGCTCCTGATCTCCGGTGTTGCGGGGAAGCTGTACCCCGAGCAACCGATAGACATCCATCACCAGACTGGAACAATCGTGCAGACCACAACGGCTGCCCCAGCCATAGCGCTCGCCGAGTAACTGAAACGCTATCTCCACCACGGATTCCCGTGAAAACGGCAAATACCCGCGCCGGATGTGCGGCGTTTTCCGAATCAGCACCTGGTGCGGAGAGAACGCCCCCGTAGCGTCTCGGTCCGGCCAGACCGCCGCAACGTCGCCAATGGGTGCAGCGTAAGGACTGGGAACAGGCAAAGCGGCAGCAAACTCCACCGGTTGTCGCGAGACAGAGAGATGAAACGAATCTGGCTGTGTGGTCACCCCCGTGTCCGTGACCAGCCACAAGTCCTGTGATTGCACGTATTGCTCAAACTGTGTTGGAGATGCGTGCGCAATCCGTTCGCTCTGCACCCAACCGGAATACGTGCAAGACACCACATATTGCCACATCCTGTCGGCACTGGTCCCCAAACACAACACCGGCTCAAACGTGTGAAGTGCGGTCTCTTGAAACTGATTGAATTCCACATCCTCTGGTGTCCGAAAAGCCATTGTGTGGGTGGGGTATGTCCGCACGTCCGCCTGGCCCACGGTGAACCCTGGCATCCACGTTGGGAACGGTGTCAGTTGCGCGTTGTCTCGGATGCGATCCCAGAAGGTATGGTCCAACAGGGTTCCGATTTCATCGTAGAGCGTACGCGCATCACGCTTGAATTCGGGAAGATAGTCCATGGGTGACTCGTGGTGAAAGGCGTGCAGTAGGTCCACCAGTGCCGGACTGTGGCGCCGTATGGCGTGGTTGCAGGCTTCCCGCGTCCACCCAGGGGTTGCACGTCGGGGGATTCTTTCCATCCAGTATTCGGCTGACAGCATGTCGTCGGAGACGCCCGGAATCCACTCTGTCAATGCGCTCCCCTGCCTTTCCAGTGCCTCATCTCCACAAACGCAAGCGGGGCACTGTGCCCCACTTGGTTTGATATATCTTTATTTGAAGTACCAGCTGAGTGTGTTTTGAATGTCTTGCGCCGCCTGTTCCGGTGTCTTCTGCTTGGTCAGGAGCGGCAACAACACTTTTTGTTCCGCCGAGAAAATGCCGTTGTCGTCGTTCACGGATTTGGACGAGGTGACCGGTGTCGGAGGCGGAGTGTCCATTGGGCTGCGAATGCCGAAGATGGGGTTGATGGCCTCTTGTTGATACCATTGATACGCCTGAATTGACAGCGGGTACTTGGACGGAATGCTGACGCCGGAAATCGGCGAGATTTCGCCCGCGATGTTAGAGAAGTCCTGGCCGAATGGCTGACTTCCCACAAACTTCATGATATCTTCCGCAGCTTTTTCCACCTTGGGATCTTTGATGTTGTTGTTCATCGCAATATTGCCGTCGACGTACCAGTCAATCTTTGTCTGCTGATTGGATTTGGCCGGCGGAACCAGGAACGCCCCCATGTGAATGTTCGGATTGTCCTTCTGAATGGTCGGGACGTCGAAGATGCCGTCCATCACCATGGCGGACTTGCCCAGCGCGAAGTCCGTTTCCTGCTCGTTCCCACCAGAACCGACGGCTTTAAAGTTCGGTTCAAAGTAGTCCGCGAGTTGCTGATAATGGGCCAACGCGTCGACGTACGGTGGGTCTGTGTACTTCGCTTCCTTGGCCACGAGCTTTTTCGTGAAGTCGTTACCCAGGAACGTCGCGCCGACTTCGTCAAAGTTCAGCGCCAACATCCAACTCTGAATGCCCATGGTGGAGATGGGCGTGACGCCGTTTTGCTTCAACACTTGGCAAATGTGAATGAAGTCGTCCCACGTCTTTGGCGGCTGTAGGTTGTATTTCGCGAAGATATCCTTGTTGTAGAAAATCTCCATCGTTTGAATCGCGAACGGAACGCCGTATGTCTTTCCTTGGTACTGCGCCGACTGCAGCGAAGCCTTGTTATTGATGCTGGAGAAGTTCACCACGTTGTCCAGCGGTTTCAGCATGTTGGCTGCGGCGTATTTCAGCGTACCTTCCCCGGCGCGCGTGTACATGATGTCGGGCCCCTTACCCCCGTCCATCGCGGTCTGCAGAACCGAGTCGTAACTGGTCGGCTGAACTGGCCTGAAGCTGATTTTGATGTTCTCTCCTTTTTGGTTGAGTGCGTCCTGAACTTGCTGCCACAGCTGCTTGTCTTGGGAACGCCATGTCCAAACGGTGATAGTGGTTGCACCAGACCCTGACCCACAGCCGGTGAGCAGCATGCCGCTCGTGGCGAAGATGCCCAATACCGCAAGTGCCTTTTTCATTCATAGTCCCCCTCGGGTTTGTTTTGTTGTGAAACTCAGGCTGACTTCACAAGCCCAGCGATTTGCAAACGTGCATCACTCCCTTTGCGTTGCAACGCATTTCATAATTTGATAGCGCCTTCCGTCATGTTTCTGATGAATTGACGCGATGCGAAGATAAAGACAATGACGGTCGGCAGCATGACCATCACAAGTGCTGGCAAAAGCAAATTCCACTGGGTCGCGTACTGTCCGACAAACGACAGGACACCGACAGCGACCGTCATCTGGTTCGGATCGGACAAAAGAATCAGCGGGAAGAAGAAGCCGTTCCAAGCGGATACGAAGTTGAGCAAAGCCACCGTACTCAGCGCTGGCCGGACGAGCGGCAAAATCACACGGTAGAACGTCTGGAAGTGGCTTGCGCCGTCTAACAGAGCGGCCTCCTCCAGGTCTTTCGGGACGGACCGGATAAAGTTGACGAGCAAAAACACGCTGAACGACAGACCGCTCGCCGAGTAGACAAGGATGACGGACAAGAGGCTGTCGAGCATATGCAGTTGCTTCATCAAGACAAACAGGGGCACTGCAATCATCTGGATGGGGAGCGCTAGGCCCGCCAGAAACGTCAGGTAGATCAGCTGGTTACCGCGAAATTCAAATCGTGCAATGACGTACGCAGCCATGGATGAACACACCACAATGATGACCACCGACACCACAGCGACAATGGCTGTATTGACGAGGAAGGTGCCAATATTCCCTTCGGACCAAGCGTCGGCATAGTTGGACCACTGAATGGATGTCGGAATACTGAACGGATGGCTAATGATGCCCGGCAAGTCTTTGAATGACATCGATACCAAGTCCAACAGCGGCAGTAGGACAATAAGCGCGTAGAGGGCCAGCAACACGTACGAGATGACCGGTCGCTTTGTCTGCATGGGCCGAACTCCCTTCGTTGACAAATCGCTGGAAGAAGGTAGAAATTAGCAAGTGCGTGTCCGAATCGGTGCCTCTACAAATCTGCCGAGGCACGTTTTTGCATGAGCACCAGAATGGCGGACGCCATCATCACGATGATGAAGCCGAGGACCGCGAGCGCCGTCGCCAGACCCATGCCCTGCGCTGTGGTGCCGAAGCCGCCGAATGCCGTCCGGTAGAACAAGGTGCCAATGACATCGGTGGCGTAGTTGGGACCGGCCTGCGTGCCCTCCATGATGAAGATGTAGTCGAACACGCCGAATGCACCGACGAAGTTTAGCGTGGTGATGGTCAGGAACGTCGGTTTAATCATGGGGAACACGACGGAAAAGAACGTGCGGAATTCGCTGGCACCGTCCACCTTCGCGGCTTCCAACACTTCGCTGGGCACGCCAATGAGCGCTGCGATGAAAATCAGGATAGGCAGCCCCATACCGGCCCATGCAGTGATGACGGCAATCACCGGCAACGCCCATTGCTCGCTGCCAAGAAAGGCGATGTTCAGGAAATTGAGGTGCAATGCCTTGAGCAGTACCGGGATGGCTCCATCGTTCGGCTCGAGGTACATCGCCCACAGGTACGCGACAACGATAGGCGGCACAACCATGGGGATGAAGTAAATTACTTGCAGCCAACGCGAGGCCGTTTCTCGGATCCGCATCAATAGGTAAGCAAGTCCCAAGCCGATGATGCTCGTCAGAATCATAGACAGGACAAAGAAGTACACGTTGTGATATACGGCGCGCCAGAACTGCCCGGCAAATTGAGGTGAAAACAGGATGTAGGTGAAGTTCTTCAGCCCGACAAAGTCTTTCAGCGGGCCGACGCCGTCCCAATTGTAGAGACTGTAGCGCAAGCTCGAGAGAAACGGGTACACGATGAACACGAGATAGAGCAGTACGGCAGGGGCCAGAAACACGGCAATCACGGTTCGATTTTTTCGTTGCAAGCGGTTTCACTCCCGTTGATGGACATCATGGAGAAGGCTGGTCTCCGGAGCGCTCCAATTTGTGGCTGGCCACAGCTTTTCTCGACGATTCCAAAGGCGCATAAATCTTTTCATCAAAATGGTTGGCGAGATAGATAAAGAGCGTATCAATGATGGCGAGTGCCGAAATCCGAGAGGCCGTTGCGGCGACTCGGAAACGGGGTTCCACGGCGCTGGTGCAAAGCCGCGTGTTGGCGATGCGGTGGAGTGGCGTGTCTCCAAAGCACGTGATGGCAATGATGTGCGCACCGTTGTCCGATGCCATTTGAGCCACTTCCACTACGTCAGACGTCTTCCCAGAATGGGACACGGCAACCATGGTATCCTTCGATCCCAACTGCGCGGCCACTGTCGCTGCCGTGTGAAAGTCACTGGACGCCTGCACGGAAAACCCAATACGGAGCAACTTTTGCGCCAAGTCATTGGCCACCATCCCGGACGCGCCAACGCCAAATGTGAGAATGCGACGCGCGTTCACCAAATGATGTACGGCCGTTTCCACGTCCGTTTCGCGAAGCAAGCGAAACGTATTCTGGATGGTCTGGTTCAGACTCTCCTCCACGGCCAGCACTATGGATCCGAACGACCCGTCCAACTGCAACTCCGTGTATTCCCCGGTGGCATTGGACTGGACGTCGCTGGCCACACGAAGCTTGAAGTCGTTGTACCCCTCAAAGCCGAGCGATTTCCACAGGCGAACCACCGCCGCCGGGCTTCCCCCGCTCCTTTGCGCCAGTTCTTGCACCGTGAGGTTCACGATATCCGCGGGGTGGCGGAGGACGTAATCTGCAATCTTTGCTTCAGACTCGGACAGCGATGCCAGCGATTCTTTCAATCGAACAAGCCCACCACCCGGGATGTACATCCTATCACCCCTGAAAAAATTTTTTACACAATTTACTCTATATTTGAAACATATTATTATGCTTTTAACAGCGTTGGTCAATTCTAAATTTTCAATCATCAGTTTGGAGGCGGCAAACGGTGGTTTTACTAGGCATTGAAGCGTTGTTGGAAAGGCAGCGCAGACTTCTCGTCGGCAAGCGAATTGGACTCGTCACGAACTACAACGTCATGGATAGATACTTTCGCTCCACCGTCCATCTGCTGACTCAAGAACGAGGCTGGGAAGTCAAGAAGCTGTTTGGGCCGGAACACGGCGTGCGCAACTGTGCCAAGGAAGGCGAACAGGTGTCTTCTGAAGTAGATCCTTACACCGGACTGGTCGCCTACAGCCTGTACGGAGACACTCACAAGCCCACCTCCGAGATGTTGCAAGGGATGGACGTCTTGGTCTTTGACTTGGTGGACGTGGGTGCCCGCTACTACACGAACATCGGGACCATGGTGCATTGCCTGGAATCCTGCGCGGAACTCGGGTTGCCACTGGTTGTACTGGATAGACCCAACCCGTTGAATGGCCTCACCCGCGAAGGGAACATCTTGTCCCCATCGTTTGCGTCTCTGGTCGGCATGTTCCCGATGCCAAACCGCCACGGTCTGACCCTCGGTGAACTGGCGATGCTCTACAACCAACAGCTGCCTCGGCCCTGCGACTTGACCGTCGTACGCGCGGAAGGCTGGCAACGACAGATGATGTGGCCCGAAACCGGTCTCCCGTTTGTACCGCCTTCTCCCAACACCACGTGTTTTGACATGGTCCTCCTCTATCCAGGCACCTGTTTGGTGGAAGGCACCAACCTGAGCGAGGGTCGTGGCACCACCCGTCCCTTCGAAATTATCGGTGCTCCCTTCGCGGATGCCCACCGCGTGGCAAACGTGTTCTCAGAATATGGCCTGCCCGGCGTCATCGCGCGCCCGACCTACTTTGTCCCGACGTACAAGAAATACGTCGGCGTACTGTGCCAAGGCGTACAGTTGCACGTGACCGACGCAGCGGCATTGCAACCCGTGAAGACAGGCCTCCTTCTCCTTGAAACGTTCGCCAAACTGTATCCGAACGAATTTTCTATATTAGAGCCCCGGCCAAACGACCGTCGATTCCTGGATTTGTTAGCGGGTACCGATGAACTCGGAGACCTCATCTTCGAGGGGCGTGCCACCGAGTACCTGGAGCAGTCAAAAGCGGAACTGGAAGCATTCAACGACAAGGTTTCCCCATTCTATCTTTACTAGGAGCGAAATCGACATGAGTGACCTCGACGTGATTTGGACAGAGCTCCTCACTGAGCAGCCGAATCCGGACACCCCGGACTTAGACAGCTTCTCCGCGCTGGACATTGTCACCAAGATGAACGAATTTGACCGGTCGGTGCCGGACGCCGTAGGCAAGGTATTGCCGACGGTCGCCCAAGCCATCAATTGTATTGTGGATAAACTGAAGGAAGGCGGTCGGCTGTTTTACGTCGGTGCCGGAACCAGCGGCAGACTCGGGATTCTCGATGCGGCGGAGTGCCCCCCGACGTTTAATACGCCGCCCGATTTGGTGCAGGCGGTCATCGCCGGAGGCACCGGCGCCATCTTTCAAGCCCTAGAACATGCGGAGGACCACCCTGAGTTCGGCGCGGCGGACTTGCGTGATGGAGGTGTCTGTGGCGCCGATGTGGTGGTTGGGATTGCAGCCAGCGGCCGAACGCCCTACGTGATTGGCGCGCTTCAGTACGCGCGGAGCGTTGGGGCGGCCACCATTTCCTTAGCCTGCAATGTGAACGCACGGGTCAGCCAATACGCAGACATTGCCATTGAAGTCAACACGGGCCCGGAAATTCTGATGGGCTCCACCCGGTTGAAGGCAGGCACCGCGCAGAAGTTGGTCCTGAACATGTTGAGCACCGGCACCATGATTCGGCTCGGCAAAGTTTACCGAAACTTGATGGTGGATGTGAAAGCGACCAACGAGAAGTTGGTGGAACGGTCTAAGCGCATCATCATGCTCGCCACCGGCGTGCCCTACGATGTGGCCGCACGCGCGCTGTCGGACGCAGAGGGTCACGTCAAGCTCGCCATCATCATGCTTCAAAAGCAGGTCGACAAGCCAACAGCCCGCTCTTTACTGGACCGCGCGGACGGATTCCTCCGGAAAGCCCTTCAAGCGGACGCCCATCCAAGGGAGGTGTGAGGATGCGCATTCATCCCAAAGGGTTTCAACAGATGACGGCACTGCTCGAACGCCAAACCTCTGACCTGCGCATTCCAGGCGCGGTGGTGGCGGTGGGTATCGGATGCGACGTCCTCTACCGCGAGGCGTTTGGATACGCGGAAAACCTGAGAGGTCACGTGCGGGCGATGCACCACGACACCATTTTCGATCTCGCCTCTCTCACGAAAGTTGTGGCCACACTGCCAAGCATCCTGACGTTGATTGACAACGGCCACATCCGCTTGAACGACCCTGTTTCCCTGTTCCTTCCCGAGTTTACAACGGAAGCGAAATCAACGGTTACCCTCCGCCATTTATTGACCCATACCTCTGGCCTCCCGGCATCCCGCCTGTTTTATAAAATGCACACCACTCCACACGCTATCCTTGAGGCAGTACGTCGCGAACCGCTGGAACACGCACCTGGGGCGCAGGTGGTGTACAGCGACCTGGGGTTTGTTCTCCTCGGCGACATTGTGCGAGCAGTGACCGGGATGCCTCTGGATCAGTACGCAGAGAAACAGATCTTCCAGCCCTTTGGAATGAAAACCACCGGGTACTGCCCATCCCCCGAATTCAAACCGTGGATTGCCGCGACGGAAGAAATGGACGGCCAACCGGCGAAAGTGGGCGTTGTGCACGATGAGAACGCCGAAGCACTCGGCGGCGTCGCAGGTCATGCTGGTCTGTTTGCCTCCATGTCAGACCTGATTCAATATGTATCCATGTGGCTCAATCCAACGTCGGACTTGTTATCCCCAGCCGTTCGACGCGTTGCGGTACAATGTCACACCGAAGGATTGAACGGGCGGCGCGGCATCGGTTGGGTGTGTCGACACGACGCGTATGACCACACCGGTGATTTGTGGCCGGAAACGACCGTCGGCCACACGGGATTCACCGGAACGAGCCTCGCGTTTGATCCGGTGTCGAAGTTGTGGATGATCCTTTTGACAAACGACGTCCACTACGGGCGAGAAAAGAAACACATTGTGCGCTTGCGAGGGCTCCTACACAACCTCATTGGGAGCAGCTTGATAGAGTAATGCGAGCATGGCAAAGAACGATTGAATTCAAAGCATACGAGGGGCGAAGCCAATGTCAGTGTATTTGGGTGTAGACGCAGGAGGTACAAAGACGCAGACATTTCTGGTGAACACTGAGGCGAAGCGCGCGGTTTCGATTGTGGGCGAATCGGCCAACCCAGGCACTGTGGGCTGGGCCACGGCCCGAGACACCGTTCTCCAGCTGATTTTCCAGACTCTACAGGCCGCTGGTGCATCTCCCGAACAGCTGAGTGGACTCTCCATCGGCATGGCCGGCATCGACAGGCCGCAACAGGTGGAGCGCATGACGCAGGAGCTGTCCTCCCACCTCCCGGCCGGATTGAACATGGAGGTGGTCAACGATGCACTCCCCGCCTTGACAGCCGGGACGAGAGGTGCCTCCGGGGTGGTGCTCATTGCTGGAACCGGATCTATTGCGGTGGGCGAAGACACAGAAGGCCATATGGTCCGGTCTGGAGGATTTGGAAACTTAATCGGCGACGAAGGCAGCGGATGTGACATCGGACGCCGCGGTCTCATGGCCGCTGTGCAAGCTGCAGAAGGGCGCGGACCGCAAACGCAACTCTGGGAACGCGCTGCGGACTTCTTCCAAGTGTCGCAACCTGGCGATATCATTCCACAGATCTATGAATCCAACAACCCTGTCGGCACCGTCGCCTCCTTCGCCCGCGAAGTCATCGCGCTCGGCGACGTCGACGAGGTGGCGTCCAATATTTTGTCCCAAGCCATCTCAAGTTACGTACAATTGGTGGAATCCGTGTTTTCTCGCTTCCCGGGTCCGGCAGACAATCACGTCGTGTTGGCGGGTGGACTGTTTACCCACGCAGCCATGCTGCGAGACGGCCTCATCGCGCGGTTGCCAGAGCGGCACTTTACACTGCTGGACTGCAGTGCAGCTGCTGGCGCGGCATTGCGGGCCATGCGAAACGCAGAGGACAGAAAGAGCATGGCATTGTGGGAAGAGGTCGTGCGCCAGCAAATCCCTTCGTCGGAATAATAAGTTACTATTGGCCAGCATTTTTGTCTGGCCCTCAAAATATGACACACGTTCATCCTGCATATTCCACGTTCATCCGCGAATATCGACGTATATCTACAAGCAAAGACAAAGACTTTTCTGAGATCTATACTCGGACCTAGTAGGAAAGCGTTTTCGAGGTGATGAAGGGATGTTGGAAAGCCGTATTCGGCACACCGGGTTACGGTCGAGGGTTGTCACGGCCGAGGAAGCTCAGCAGTGGATTCAAGACGGCATGACCATCGGTGTGAGTGGATTCACAAAGTCTGGGGACGCGAAGGCCGTGCTGCAGGCCTTGGTAAACCGCGTTCGAGAAACTGGGGAACAGCTTTCAATCAATCTGTATTCTGGGGCTTCTTTGGGAGAAACTGACGCACTACTCGCAATGCATCACGTGGTTGCCCGCAGGTTACCGTACCAATCGGATTCCGTGCTGAGGAAGCAGATTAATCTCGGCGGTGTCGGATATACGGATCAACACCTCAGCCACACGGCAGAGCTCATTCGCAGCGGCTACCTCGGGGAAATTGATTTGGCCATCATTGAAGCGACCTGCATCACCGAAGATGGTGGCATTGTTCCGACGACGTCCGTCGGCAACAGTCCCATCTTTGTAGAGAAAGCGAAGCGTGTCATTGTTGAAATCAACGAGACCATCCCGGAAGCGTTCGAGGGCGTTCACGATATCTATCAGCCGGAATCCCGGCCGAACCGCTCCCCGATTCCTATCACACAGGTTCGAGATAGAATTGGCACAACGTATATTCCATGCGATCCAGACAAAATTGTCGGCATTGTCTTCACACGACTGCAAGATACACCGTCCAACATTGTCGAGCCAGATGCAGAGACAGAGCGCATGGCCGGCTACATTTTGGACTTTTTGAGCCACGAAGTCCGTTATGGACGTCTGCCGCAGAACTTGGCTCCACTGCAAAGCGGCGTAGGGTCTGTCTCCAACGCGGTACTCAGTGGGCTCGCCACTGCTCCTTTTGAGAACCTCGAGATTTACACGGAAGTCATGCAGGACGCAGTGTTTGAACTGTTCGACGCAGGAAAGGTCAGCTTTGCTTCTGCGTGCTCGTTCTCACTGTCCAAAAGGATGGTTGAGCGGGTCACGTCGTCGATATCGCAATACAAAGACAAGATGATCCTCCGCCCACAGGAAATCTCAAACCATCCGGAAGTCGTGCGGCGCCTTGGCGTGATTGCGATGAACACCGCACTCGAAGTGGACATTTACGGAAATGTCAACTCGACACACGTCAGCGGGACGCGCATGATGAACGGAATTGGTGGATCCGGCGATTTTGCGCGCAATGCCGGATTGACCATCTTTGTCACCAAGTCGGTGGCGAAAGACGGCCGGATTTCCAGCGTCGTGCCGTTTGTCACCCACGTGGATCACACGGAACACGACGTGGATGTCCTCGTCACCGAGCAAGGCATTGCTGACTTGCGTGGGCTGACACCCCGTGAACGGGCGAAGGCCATCATCCAAAATCTCGCCCATCCGTGCTATCGAGATGAATTGCTCGATTACTTCAAACGCGCGAGTGCTCGCGGTGGACACACGCCCCACCTGTTGGAGGAAGCGCTCAGCTGGCACCAACGTTTCGCCGAAACCGGAGACATGCGCAAAGCGCAACCGCAATTGGTTCATGAACACGCATTGTGAACTCATCTGAACCGGGTATTCTAAAATCCATTGCCCTACGATATCGTTAGGGCAATGGATTTGCTTATTTACGAACATATGTTCTATAATCGTCAAGTAGGAAAAGCAAGCGTGCTCCATTCGGAATTGCATCGATGTCGAGCGGCTACGCTACAAAAACAGCAGGTCAGACAAGGTATATCGAATCCAATTGTGTGAAAAACAAAGGGGTGCCAAAATGTATACCACAATCGCGGAATTTCTCGAGGAGTGGAACCAAGAAGCGACCGCTACGCAGAAGGTGTTAGACGCATTGACGGATGCGTCCCTTCAACAACAAGTTTCGCCGAATGGTCGCACTCTGGGGAGAATTGCATGGCACATCATCACCAGTATCCCTGAACTTCTTTCCCACTTCGGATTGAAGATTGAAATGGTGAAAGACGCAGCCACTGTTCCATCCTCAGCGAAGGAAATCGCTGAGCGCTTTCGGAAAGTCAGTGCCGACGCAGCGGAAACAGTGAAGCAGCAGTGGACCGATGAATCCCTAAAGCAAGTTCAGAATGCATTCGGAAGGGATATGTCGAATGCTGCATTCCTTGCACTGATCATCAAGCATATCATTCATCACCGTGGACAAATGACGGTTCTCATGCGCCAAGCCGGGCTAAAAGTTCCTGGAGTTTACGGGCCTGCAAGGGAAGAATGGAGTCAGATGGGGATGGAAGCGCCCACGATTTAACCATAAGAGTCTACTTTCGAGTAGAGTGCTCAACGAGCCTTAGAAGCGATTCTAAAGGCTCTTTTTTATGAGCAAAAAGTCACCCACCCACCGCGAGTGCCTACTGTTTGTCACGCCAAGTCTAGCAGCGTCTAGAATATGACCTGAATCAAGATCATAAACAGGAGCCGTGATATTTTAATATTCTAAAATCAGGTAGACAGGCTGGTCGTGTTGGGTTACATTGATCCCGGGCGTTTCTTACGCATTCGGTGAATACGTTACGAAAGCTGGCTAGGAGGGACGATTGTGCAGAACGTTGAGCCAAAAGGCGGGTTCAAGCGGGTGCTTGGGATTCGGCAAGTGTTGGCGATTGCGATTGCCGCAATCTCGCCGACAACCTCTGTCTTTCTCGTCTACCAGGATGGCCTGAAGCACGCAGGTACTGGCGTCTTTTGGGCGTTTGTGATTGGCGCGTGCATTGCCATATCCATGGCATTTTGCTACGCGGAGCTGGGTTCCCAGTACCCTGGCGCTGGTGGAGCGTACACGATTGTCCGCCGGGCCTTAGGGAAACCGATGGGGTTTGTCGCCGTCCTGCTCTTTCTGGTGTTGGGATTGGTTATCACCGCGAGTATTCTCGTATCGGCCGCGACCTATTTACATGCGCTCATCCCACAGATTCCAGCGAACTGGGCCGCCGTGGTGATGATGCTGGTGGTCACGTGGTTTTCGTTGGAGCGAATCGGGGCGGCCAGTTGGGTTGCTGCGGTCATGCTGATTGTTGAACTGGTCGTCATTTTTGCGTTCATCATTGTGACCTTTGTTGGAGCACAGCACCCGCTGTCATTCCTTCTTCACCCCATCGCTGCAGACAGCTCTGGTACCGTCACCGGAATCAGCTGGAGCGCATTGCTCGCCGCTGTGGTGCCTGCACTGTTTGCTTTCAACGGCTACGACTGGCCGCTGTACTTTGCTGAAGAAACGGTAGAACCCCGGCGGGTCCTGCCACGCGCTGTGATGATTGCGGTACTCGCATCCGTGGTGATTGAAGTCCTGGCCGTCGTTTCCGCGACGCTCGCCATTCCCAACCTCTCAGACGCCATGAAGTCGGAATCCGCTCTCACCTACATCGCGCAGTCTGTTGCCGGCCACGGTGCGGCAACGGTCTTGCTCATTGGGGTCATCATCGCGATGTTTGACACGGGTTTGAGCGGCAACCTCGCCTATGCCCGAATCTACCTGGACTCTGCTCGCGACAACAGCTGGCCTGAACCCATAAACCGCTTCTTTGCGAGTATGAACCGGCATAACGTTCCAAAATGGGGATTTGTCTTTCTCGCCATTGGGAACGCGTTGCTGTGCTACTTTTCGTCCCTGAACAGCCTCATCACGTTCACGGGCGTGATTATCGTGGTGATTTACCTGCTCATTGCCATATCTGCGATTGTCAGCCGGCTCAAGAATGCATCCGGTGAGCGCCCCTTCCGCATGCCACTCTGGCCGCTGCCGCCCATCATTGCCATCATCGGGGTGATTCTCGCACTGGCGCAACAAGACGCGGGAGATTTGCTCAAGACGGCCATTATGATTGTGGTGGGTCTGGTGTACTGGCTCGCATATCTTCGCACTCGAGCAGACCGTCGCGCCAGCCAGGTAGGAGAAGCGGAAGCGCGAGTCGAATAAAAGGGGTGTGCGGCACGGACAGGTGCGCCGCGTAAGTCTGCGGCGCACTTTTTGATGAAAACATTTTCTCGCAGCGACAGCCAGATGTTGATTCCGCACGACGTCCAAGGTGTCGCTGCACGTACAGTCCCATGTCCGAAAGGAAGCATCACATGGAGTTTGACTACGCAAAGCTGCGCCAAGTTCGACAACAAAAAGGTCTCACCATCAAGGAATTGGCGGACGCTTGTGATGTCAGCCCAAGTCTCATTAGCCAGGTCGAACGGGGCAAGGTGACGCCCACGTTGACCGTGTTTTGGCGGATCTGTCAGGCACTCGACATCCCCATGCATTACTTTTTGGACATCATCGCTCCGAAAGCATGGTCGTCCGCAAGCATCAGCGAAAAATCATCCAATTCCCGAACTCTCACGTCAAATACCAACTGCTCAGTCCGAACTTGCAGGGGCAGATTGAGTTCTTGCTCGTGGAAATTGAGCCCGGCACTGCGCATGATCCAGAAGGTATGGTGACCCACACTGGAGAAGAGTGCGGTGTGATTCTCGAAGGTGAGTTGATTGTACGGCTCGGTACCCAGGAAATTCACCTGAATGAAGGAGACAGCATTTGTTTTCCCTCGTCCACGCCGCATCGATTTGTGAACCCCGGTGACACTGTGTGCCGGTCCATCTGGGCGATGACACCGCCGAGTTTCTAGGGGTATGGCCCATCCATTGACTCACATTGTGGTTCTCACAGAGAAAGGCCCTGCCCATCCGAACGAGTGCTGTCGGAGGCAGGGCTTTGCTACGTGTCATTCCAATATCTCTACAACCGCACTGGCTTTCTCAACCTCGCAGATTCATAGGCGGCGAGTGCAACTTGCAAGGCACGTAGGCCGTCCTCTCCCGTGATGGACGGCGTACGTCCCTCTCGGACACACGAAATAAAGTCCGCCACCAGACCCAGGTCCATCTCGTCGCCCCAGAAGTCGTGCTTCACCTTGTTGTCCAAGTCGCTGTAGACGGTCAAATGCTGGGCGAACGCATCCACTCGCGTCACCCCCTGGGTTCCGACAATCTCTAGGGTCACATCCCCCCAGGTGGGAAACGTCTCGCTTCTGGACCAGCTCGGATCGTGAGAGGCAATCACCCCATTCTCAAACTCCAGCATCAATAGGCCGCAGTCATCGCACGCGATGTCAGAGAAGCGGGTGTCCACTTCTGCGTACACTTCCTTGACCTCGCTGTTCAGGTACCACCGCATGATGTCAATGACGTGTACGGTGTGATCCAATACCGCTCCGCCCCCGGACAGTTCCTTCTGCACAAACCAACCGCCGGGGTTTTGCCCACGATTCGTCCCCCGCATGGCGACAATTCGCCCCAATTGTCCTTCATCAATCATCTGCTTGACGCGGCGCATCGGCGTGTTGAAGCGGACGGGGAACGCAATCTGCAAGATGACCCCATGTTCTCGACACGCGTCAATCATCCGGTGCGCATCATCCAACGTGGTCGCGATGGGCTTCTCGCAGAGCACGTGTTTCCCTGCCTTGGCGGCATCCACGACCACATCCGCGTGCTTTGCGTTTTCTGTACAAACCACAACGGCGTCGACATCGGTTGCGAGCAATTCCCGGTAGTCACTGTAGTACGCGCATCCGAACTGTTTGGCTGCCTCTGTCACCCGCAACGGATTGTCGTCGGCAACTGCAACCAGTTCGACGTTGTCCAACTGCTTCAGACACGTGGCGTAGCTGTACGCATGCATGTGGGCAAAACTGATGATGCCGACTTTCACTGCAACCCCTCCCTCAGAAAGACAGGCTCGCCGGTTTGCACAGATTGAAGCGCCGCCAAGCTGATTCTCAGGGCTTCATACGCGTCTTCCGCCGTGACGAGCGGCGTGTGCCCCGTGATGAGACAGTCTATGAAGTGTTCCAATTCCACCTGGTACGGGCTCTTCACGAGCGGGCTCTCCGGGACCGCGACGCCTGTCGTGCCCGACTCCGACGCTCGCAAATCCGTATGGATGGACGTCGCCTCGTCACTCGCATGCTGAATGATGCCGCCCGTGCCGGCAATTTCGAACGCTGTGCGGAATCCGCTGGGTGCGGCCCAGGTTCCTTCCACGTGGGCAATCACCCCACTCGAGAACCGCAGACTGACGAGCGCGTGATCCATTCGGTTGAACGCTTGTTTCCACAAGCTTTTTGCGTACACCCTCGCGACCTCTCCAAACGTCCAGCGCAGGAAGTCGAAGTCGTGGATGCACAGGTCTGTGATGAGGGTCCCGCTCTTGTCTGCGCTTGCATACCAATCGTTCCATGCGATAGGAAATGCGCCGCCACGAAACGTTCGGACTGTCCCCACGGGTCCGACCGCCCCCAATTGGACCAGATGATGGGCCCGCTGATACTCCGGGAAGAATCGCACCACGTGCCCAATCAGCAGTCGAACCCCTTCGCGCGCACAAACCTCCATCATGGCGTTGGCGTCTTCCGCGGTCAGGGCGATAGGTTTTTCGCAAATCACGTGTTTCTTGGCCCGCGCGGCTTGTTCTACGTAACCTCTATGTAAGTAAGTGGGCACGCAAACATCGACGACCTGCACGTCCTCCTGTAGCAAGGCATCTTCCAACCGGAGGTAGTGCCGCGCCCCGTACCGGTCTGCCAGCGCGGTACCCACGTCTTCTCGAATGTCAACGACCGCGACCAGTCTGGCCTGTGTCATGCGTTGATATGCCTCTGCGTGCACGGTTCCCATGGTGCCCGCACCAACCACGACAACGTTTAACATGGAATACCGCCTCCTCTGCGAATGACGTCCAGTGCCCGGGACATCTCCGCCAGTGACTCAGACGGAAAACGGGGATTGGGTGGTATCTCCGCTGTCAGGTAACTGTCATACCCAACGTCCCGCAACGCCTTCATGACCACAGTCCAGTCGACGTCGCCATGCAGGAGTGACGTAAACCCGTGCACGTTGCCAACGTCCTGGCGAAAATCCTTCACGTGCACGCGTCGAATGAGACCTCCCAAGATGCGGATCCATTGTTCCGGAAACCCGAAAGCCAACACGTTTCCCACATCAAAGTACACCTGGAGCGCCGGGTGGTGGATTTCCTCGACAAACCGCTTCATCTCCAAGGGGCTTAACAAAAATCGATTCCAGACGTTTTCAACCGCAATCACAACGGAGTGCGCCGCCGCGTAGTCTGACAGTTCAGCGAGTGCGCTCTGCGCACGCTCGTAGGCCGCGTCGTACGGCGTGTGTTCGTCCACCACGCCCGGTACCACCAACACCGTGTCCACCCGAAGCGCGGAAGCCACCTCTATCAGTCGCTTGCAAATGTCCAAGGCACGCCGCCGAACAGCCATGTCCGGGTCCGTGAACCGATAACGCCAAAACAGAGCGGTCGATACACTGGGCAACTCCAGTTGAAACGACGCGGCAAGCTCCGCAATCCGAGCCAGTTCCTTGTCGCTCGTATCCAGCGTCACGATGCCGTTCTCCGTTAGGTCCAGTTCCACGCCGTCAAATCCGGCTTCCTTCGCGGTTTGAAAGACTCGCTCAACAGACCACTCGCTGGGGAAACAGCACTCGCTGGGGAAACAGTACAGATTGGCACCTTTTTTCACAAACTCAGTCTCCTTCCCCCGCCGATACTGCGTCTTGGATGGCGTTCACCGATATTCCCTCAAGGTCTGTGATGCTTGAGGAGTGCCGTATGTGAAACACTGATAGGCAGCTCCAAGAACCCCCGCGTCCGCCCCGTGCGTGGACAAGACAATCTGGACTGGATCCACCAGGGACCGCACGCCGAGGGTTCGAACCTGCCGCTCCACCAGAGCGCGCAGCCACTCACCGTCCTCCATCACGCCGCCCCCGAGTACGACGATGGTGGGATTGAACGTGTGGATGAGGGTCACCACACCGAACGCCAATGCCTGCACCGTTTCCGAGATGACCGCTGTGGCCAGCGGATCGCCTTCCTTGAACCACTGAAACACAGCACGGCTGGTCACGCAGTCCGGGTCCTTGTGATACGCGCGAACCGCAGGCGTGTCAGCGTCGCCGACTGCCAGTGCCAACTGGTGCTTCATCCGCCGCGCAATGGCGACGCCGGACGCGTACGCCTCGAGGCACCCGCGAAACCCGCAGCTGCAGTCCGGCCCATTCATGTCCACCGTGATGTGCCCGAGTTCACAAGCGCCACCCCACGCGCCGCGCACCAGATGGCCCCCCGAAATGACACCGCCTCCGACACCCGTGCCCAACGCCAGGCAGACCACGTCGTCATGCCCTTTGGCTGCGCCCAACGACCGCTCCGCGAGTGCCATGACGTTCACGTCGTTGTCTACCCACACAGGTAAGTCGTATGATTCGGACAATATGTCGCGCAGCGGAACGTCATTCCAGTCGGGGATATTGGTGGTTCCGGACAGAACTCGCCCGCGCGCAAAGTCAATCTGACCAGCCGTGCCAATCCCGATGCCGACAAGCGGGTTTACCCCGAGTCTCGCAGCCTCTTCGAGGAGCGCATCCAAGAGAAGCCGCAGTGACTGCAACACGGCATGCCGACCTTTCTCCGGCGTCGGCACTGTTTTCCGGGTTACAATTCGCCCTTCTTGATGAACAATGGCCCCGGCGATTTTCGTGCCTCCGATGTCAATCCCGATACTGTACTCCATCCGCCGTCCCCCTCGCTCCGGCTACAGCGTGCGCAGGATTTCCACCAGATTGTCAATGCTATCAGTCGATCCGCGCTTTGGCTCTTCCTCCCCTTCAAACTCGACGGTCAGCCACCCGTTGTAATTGGCGTCTTTCAACGCGCGGAGAATATACCGGAGATCCACCTCTCCTTCGCCGGCGATTTTGCCCACGTACTTCTCGCCGGTGGTGGATGCGTACGCGTGACCGGGGTAATCGTCGTCCACCTTCTGGAAGTCCTTAAAGTGCACGTGAGACACGTAGTCCTTGAGCTTACCGATGGCCTCGCTGGGGTTCTCGCCGACCAACAGGAAGTTGCCCGTGTCGAACGTGGACCGTAACGCAGGCGAGCCCACCGCCTCAATCACTTCCCGCACTTGATGCGCCTTGCCGGCAAACAGTCCGTGGTTTTCCAGGCAGAGCGTGACGCCCTGAGCTTGTGCGTACTCGGCCGCTTTCTTCAGCCCCTTGATAATCTGAGACTTGGCTTCTTCAAAGGACGTATCTCCCGCTTTATCGCCTGAGAACACACGCACCACCTTGGCACCAAAGCGGACGGCCATGTCCACGGAATCCGTGATGTCCTTCACTTGCTCCTGCCACCGCACTTCATCGGTGATGGCCAGGTTATTGGAAGCTGAGAAGCTCGCAACCTGTAGGCTGGTCCGCTGCAAAGCCTGTTCCACCCGCGGAATCTCCTCTTCTTTGTTGCGCCAAAACATGCTTAACAGCTCAACACCCTCTGCCTTCGTGGTGCTGACGAACTCAATGAAGTCCACCATATCCCACGTGTTGTCGTACCAGTACTGATGGACACTCCACATACTGAGCGCAATCTTCATCCGTCTCCACTCCCGTCAGAATGTGATTTCTCGACCTTGTTCAGACGACGCCGCAATGGCGACGAGCATGTGCACCACGTCCCTCCCTTGCGCCACGTCGCTGCATGGGGGGGCACCGGTGTGCACGCATTCAAGGAAATGGTCAATCTCCCGTTGGTACAGGGGGCCCATCCCCACCGACGGCGTGGTACTGGTCAGCACGCCGTGGGCTGTGCTGTAGAAGCGAAGCGGATGGAGTGACATGCCGCCTTGGGCGCCAAAGAGATCCACCTGCAACGCGTCGTCCTCCGGGCCGTTGATGGCCCACGAGACTTCCAGTTGCAACACACTGCCGTTGGCGAAGCGAATGAAGGCGGAAGCAAAGTCCTCCGTGGTGTATATCTCGTTGTTTTCATTACCCTGCGCCTTGGCCTTCCACGTTTGGATAAAGTCGAGCTTGTCGTTGCCAATCCCCTGGTACAGGAAACCGCTGACCGATTTCACCTCCGGCTTGCCCATCAGCCACCAGGTGACATCCAGCGCATGCACGCCAATGTCCAGCAGCGGCCCGCCACCGGACACCGCTTTGTCGGTGAACCAGCCCTTTGGCGTGCCCCTCCGCCGCAAAATGCGCGTCTTTGCGTAATACACCTGCCCGAGGTCCCCCGCCTCCACATACCGCTTCATCACCGCTACGTCATCTCGGTAGCGGTGGGACATGCCCACCATCAGCACTTTGCCAGACTCCGTCACCTTGTCGACCAGCGCCTGCGCCTGGTCCAATTGCGTGGCCATCGGCTTCTCAAGGAGCACGTGCACGCCGGCGTCGAGGGCCTTCAACGCGAGATGGACGTGCGAGGTGTTGGGCGTGCAAATGCTGACCGCGTCCAGTGACTCGCTGGCCAGCATCTCCTCGGCACTGCCGTACACACAAGGCCGAGGCCGACCGGTCTCTTTGGCAAATGCCGCGGCTGCAGCAGACACCCGCTCCACTTCAGGATCCGCAAACGCCACGACCTCCACGTCCTGTCGAGCTGCGTAACTGGGCAAATGCGCCGCGAGCGCAATGGATCCAACCCCAATGATGCCTACGCGAGTTGTTTTCATCGATGCACCACCCCATCCGTTGTTCAACGAGCGATTTGCAAATGTCCAGAGCAGTGGATCGTCACGATGATGCAAATCGCTGGAATGATTTCCATGCCTCTTTGAAGTCTGTCGCCGTGATGCCTGTGATGTGGTTGAAAGGGTAGATTCAAGATGGAGTCACTATGGAGTACACATTTTTAGAGGTTTACGATTTGAACACGAATTCGTTGACTGATATTTGTAGAGCGGAGTTCATATCCATAAAAATACATTTTGCCGGATATTTTCTTTACAGAGAGCGTAACCTAGCTGTAGATATGTGTCAATACTCATTCAATTCTCACTTTTTATTTGAGCCATTCGACGTCTTGGCCTCAGGTGGGTTGCTAAAACACATCCCCTCCGCGCTTCACCATCCAGGTAAAACCACCGAGGCTGACGAAACAGGTGACGAAAGCAACCGCGTACAGCACGCTTCCTCCAGCTTTATCGAATATCGTGCCACCCACCAGACTACCGATAATGGCAGCAATCCCCGTGTTCGTTGCACTGTACACCATTTGCGAGGTGACGCGATTGGACTCATTGCTCACCCGGGCAGCCAGGGATATCCCCGCCGCCAGCGCGAGGCCGAAGGAGGCGCCGTGCAGAAGTTGCAACAAAATCATGACAACGGTGGGTGGATTCAGGCAGAGAACGGCCCACCGAAAGGCGAATACGGCGGTGGATAGCCACAGCACGCGCAGCGGCCCAATCTTTTGAATCAGTCGCCCGGACAAGAAGAATAGCGGCAACTCACTCATGGCCCCCAGTGCGTAGATGAGCCCCAGCCATGACTGGGGTCTCCCTAAATCCACGTAGTACAGCGAGAAAAAGTTGCTGTTCATCCACTGCGTCACCGACATGAGGAACGACAGAACCAAGATCTGAACGAACTGGCTGTTCCGCAGCACGCTGGACAGCCGATGGACCCCGCGTACCTCGCGCCGCCCCAACCACGGTGTACTCGGATAACCTGCTAACCCGAACAAGGCCAGCGCAGTGGCGACCAAGTAGGATGGAATGAGCCAATGAATGCCAAAATACTGATACACAAGTGCTGCCGCGTTCGCAGCCATGGCATACCCGAGCGATCCAAACATGCGAATCTTCCCGTACAGACGGATACCCGTGTTGTACACCGTCATACTGTCGGACAGTGGGATCAAGCTCGTCTGAAAGATGGCCATCACCCCCGTCGCGAAGGCAAAAGCCCAAACGCTGTGAAGGTTCGGCAACAAGAGATAGGCCGCCAACGGGCCCATCAGCATGCCGACGAAAAGGCTACGCCTAGGTACATTGTACCGGTCGTTCAGCACGCCCCAAAGGGGTTGAACCAGCATTCCCACCGCAGGGATGACGGCTAACACCCTTCCAATTTGGGTGTCGTTGGGGCCGTGAGATCTCAAAAACAAGCTGTAGTACGGCGAAAAAACACCGACTGTTGTGTAGAAGAGGAAATAATACGCGGACATACGAGCGTACCGCGCCGGACCCACCGGAGCCAACTCGGACGGTTTCAGCGATTGCACGTTTACTTTTGGCATGCATGTACCTGCCTTAGTAGATTTTATCCACCACACTTTTCGCGGTTCGCTCAAGGGCTGAAAACGCCGATTCTTTCATCCGCAGCGCCACCACGGTGGAGAGGATGTCGAGGATATGAATCTGGGCCAATTTCGACGCGAACGCACCGCCTTGCATGGGAGACTCTTTCGACGCGCCGAGCAATGTGGCGTCCGCGTAGGACGTAATCGGAGATCTCGCGTGGTTGGTGAGACAGATAATGAACGCTCCGTTCTCCTTTGCAATGCGAATCGCGTCAACCAGATCCTTCGTACTCCCCGATGTAGAGATCCCTACGACGACGTCGTTTTCATTGACCAACGCACAGTTCATCGCAATGACATGAGCATCGGACGCTGCGTCGGCATTAAACCCGAGCCGCATAAATCGATATTTCGCATCGTACGCGGTAATCCCGGAAGAACCGACGCCGAAGAAGAACAGGCGCTTACCGCGGATCAGCGCGTCGGTCGCCTTCATGAGTTCAGACTCCTGCAAGAGACTCTGCGTATCCTCCAGCGCCTTCACGTTGTACGAGGTGATTTTCTTCTTCATCGTCTCGAGCGTGTCCGATTCTTCCAGCTGTCCATGCACGTGCTCGCTCGGGCTCACCAATTCCTGCGCGAGTGACAGCTTAAACTCCTGAAACCCACGAAAGCCCAACTTTCGACAAAATCGGATGACGGTCGTCTCCCCCACTGCCGCTTTCTCGGCCAGGTCCGTGACGGAAGAATACACCGTGGTCTGCACATCCCCGAGGACCACGTCTGCCACTTTTTGTTCTGCCTTCGACAACGAATTGTAGATGCTCTTCAACATCGCGATGGAACTGGCTCCATTTGCGGTTTTCTTCATCTGCGTCTTCTCCCTCGTCTCTTCCCGACTCCACCCAATACAGCGCCTTCCCTTACGCACTGTCCTATGTCCTTTTGGACAATGTGAGCGTACGCGAACGTCATTGATTTCGTTCTTACGCCCACTGCTTCCACGCAACGGATGGATTGTTACAAAGAATAATACCACTCTAATGTTCATCTGTGGTGAAATATTCCCATTATCCACGAGCGAAATATTCAGTTCTTCATCACACTTTCCAACCGCTTACCATTAGAAAATTATCACACTGTTTAGTAGAATAAAGGTAAAACGCTTGCGTGCGGTGCCACTCAATGAAAGGTTGTGAATGGACATGTCTACAACGGAGATTCTACCGTTAGAAGATTTTCGAAAACTCCCAAAGAACGAACAAAAAGATCTATTGCTGGACTGGAGAAACCGATTTAAGACCAAAGATATCCAAAACAAGTGGGGACTGGATCCCAACGGATTCTACAAGATTTTACACGAGCTTGGCGTGCCAACCCGAACGAGAACCACCGTCCCCTGGGACCTGCCGAAACCAACGGCCACCAAGCTGTCCGACTTACCCAGCTACCGGCAAAAGATCCGTACGGCGGGATCGCCCACTTCTCAGACGTCTGCAAATCCAGATTCCGGGACTCCTACAACATCATCCGGTACTGTATCCATTGATGTGGAACAGACAGATGCGCGGAAGAACTTAAGTGTGACCATCCAAGGCGTTTTTGACGGAAAGACGTTGTCCGCAAAACTGGAAGGCATTGCTCGTCTCTTGGAGCACTCTTCGGATAAATATTCCATCGAGTTCCGATTGAAGGACAGTCTATAATAAAACTAAGCCAACCGGGGGAACACCCCGGTTCCTGTTTGTCACCATCTACGTGCACCATGGAAAGTGATCCAAGAAGGAGTGCATCGACGTGGCGGCATTACCCATCCTGGAGCAGCTGGAACGGGTCTTAAAGGATTGGATTCCTGAAACGGCTTCCATCGCGGTGGCAGATCATCATCAGTACGTTTATTACGCACCGGGAGAGTACGATTTACGCATTCGTCCGGGTGAACCCGTTCGCCCCGGAAGTGTGGCGGATAGGGTCTTTCGAGAGCGGACACGCGTGGCATCCGATGTGGACTCGTCCGTGTTTGGGATTCCCTATTACGGCATGGGGTATCCGTTTCAGTCCACGTCTGGCGATCTCTCTGCACTCACCGTCATTTTGCCACCCAACCGAAGAATCCAACAACAGCCTCTTCATTTCGTCATGGGGCAGCTGGACAACATGTGGCTCCCCACCCCGGTGGAGGATATTGCGTACTTCGAAAGTTACGAGAAGAAGACCTGGCTGTACACCGAAGATCTCGCTTTGACCACAAACCATACGCTGCAATCGCTCGAGGCTCGACTGCCGAAGGGGCGGTTTCTCCGAATTCACCGCTCCTACATCGTGAACATTTCGTTTATCCAATCGATTTATCGCGATGCACGCTCAAACTTGGTGGTCAGCTTGAAACACCCTTCAAACCCACACTTGACGGTCGGGCAATCCCATGTCAGGTACGTACGGGAGATGTTGGGGTTTTAGCAGGCAGGTACGTGAACAACCACAAGTGTCATCGCTGGGATGCGTAATAGCGCTTGAAATCCAACCTGTAGGCCATGTACCCCGCAATCACGGCAAGGTTGAAAATCACATCCAGGGTCGCGTTGCCTGCATCCACGCGGATGTCATCTGTGGACCACTGCTCCAGCGCCGTGAGAATCGCTGGTTTTCGACAGGCCAGTGCCGCGTTCATCGTGCTCGTGGACCAACGAAAGAATCCGCTCGCTTCTCGTAACAACGGCAGAGCCAGGTAGAATCCTTCACCTGGTCTCGGGTGATCCTGGTTACCAAAATGAAGTTCCTGTTCCCTTCGGGATAAATAGGTCGAGTAAGAACGGGTGTGTTTGCGAATCTTCTGGAGAATGAACTGATGATTGCCGTACACGTCCGCATCCGCCTCCAACAGGCATACAGCAGCCACAAAGTCCGCGACGACCTGCATCCCCCAGAGCCGCAAGCTGGCTAAAATGGTTTCTGCCTTCATGTCTCTATCCACTGGCCTGCGCAACACTTTGTACAACATATCTCCCACTTCACTGCGCGTACTCCATTCGCTCGTGTAGCTCCTGCAATAATCGATAAGGCCAGGCCATTTGTCTGCGTAGAAGGCTTCAACCTCCGGTTTGACCCCATCGAAAAGAACAAACTTCCCGACGTCATCCATCGTGAAGAGTTGCGCACCGTACGCTTGAAACTCCTCCGGCGAAGTGAATGTGTTAAATGTGGCCAATTTTGGCACCGTCCCTTACCAAATCGCTCAACCCCATTACAGATATGTCGCTGCCTGGCGTATATGAATAGGTTTCGCGACTGAGCCTGGCATTGCGTGGGTCAAACTGTATGTTCTTCCATTCTAAGCGTTGGTGAAGCATGTTTCAGCTCTCTTTTTAGAGACGTCTTCAACAAGAGGTTTGAAACAGAAATTCACGGGGGCAGTCAGCTGTTTTTCGTGTACGGGGAGACATTCGCAATCATGAGGAGATGGCGCAGGCCGCTCGTTCCAATCATGAGGCTGTCCCCAACACCATCGTAAGATGGGTGATGTGGACAGCCGCCTGTAATCAGTCGTGTAGCGCCTGCGCTATGAATCTGGGCGTAGTGGTTAGTCCGCGTAGTAGTTCGTGCCGGCCGAGAACTCGATGAAGACGCATGCCTCGTGACCAACCGCCCATGCATCGTGGCCAGGCGGCAGCATCATGATGTCTCCAGGACCAAACTCCTCCTCAGAGCCATCGTCCATGACGGCCTTTAGACGCCCTGACTGCACGTAGGCAACATGAGGGAGCATGCAACTCTTCAATGTTCATTCTTCATCTCACTACTCGCACGTTATTAGAAGATCGGTATCTGGGGGCAGGTATCCCATGTGACGAGTCATTGAGACGATTTGACCCTTGTGGTGAAATTCGTGTGTGATGGTGTGCATGAGCAATTGAAGAGGGGAGGCTGTGAGCGTTTCCTTCTCTCGCCACGGAATTGTTCGATGGAGCGGTTGCAGCATACCATCACCCCACTGCTCGTAGAGGTCATCTACCAAAGCGTCCACGGCCTCAAACTTTCTACGAATACCCGGTATGTCGAGGCGTGCTAGTTCTTCCTCGGGCGTGAATGGGCTGTCCGATTTACCCAACACAAAAGCACCTAACCAAGCATTGTAGCAGTCCGCGATATGAACGAACGTCTTTCGTACACTCCCCCAACCGAATCCACTCAATTCGCAAGTGAAATCCTTGGGATCCAGTTCATTGCAGAAATCAAAGAGCACGCCGCGTGTCTGACGAACCCAATCGTATACGATACGATCCACGATAAGTTCTCCCCCTGTCCAATCACGGCTTGTATGGTCAGCGATTTGCGAAATAACGACAAACAACTGGTTCAGGACAATATGGAGCCATTCTCGCCCGAGGGAAACACACCGAGCGTCTAAATCTAGAGTAGCTCACCTTTGACAACCGTCACCGCTTGCCCAGCCAATAATACGCGGTCATCTTGAATCTGCACTCTCAAAATACCTTCTCGTGCCGATAATTGCTTAGCTAGGAAATGGTTTGTACCTAACTTCGACTGCCAGTACGGTGCTAGCGCGCAGTGGGCTGAACCCGTAACCGGATCCTCATTCACCCCGACCGCCGGAAAAAAGCAACGCGAAACAAAATCAAACGGTGTTTCCTCCGCTCGACTCGTTACCAGAATGCCTCTCGCATTTATGGTCGAAAGTTTTGAAAAGTTCGGCTGAAGTTCTCGAAGTTGACGCTCTGATTCCACTTCTACCAGCAAATCCATGCGATTCGATCCAGCATACACCAGCTTCACTCCAAGAGCATCTTCTAACTGCTCGGGCACTTCACAAGCCTCCACTTGTTCAAGTGGGAAGTTTAGTTCAATCCATCCTCCATCCAGCTTCGCAGTTAACCATCCGCTTTTCGTAAAGAATCGGAGTTCTTTTTCTTCCGGTTCTATCCCTGTCTCCCACAGGTAATGGGCACTGGCGAGGGTTGCATGTCCGCACAGCTCCACCTCTGCAACCGGAGTAAACCACCGCAACTCGTACCCATCCTCTAACGGATACAGAAATGCTGTCTCCGATAAGTTCATCTCCTTAGCGACATTCTGCATCCACTGATCATCTTTACGCTCCTTCAACAGGCACACGGCAGCCGGATTTCCTTTAAACGGTTCACTGGTGAAGGCATCAATGATGTATAGGTTCATATGTATGCTATCCCCCTACAGCTTTATTTGAATTGGAAAAGTCAGTTATACAATATTTTGAAAAATACGTTCGTAAAAGTTTCTAATCCGACAACGTAGTTCTATGGTAAATGGTCTATCGTTCTAATGTGAAAGCAGCCCATTGGGACGGAACCTAGCCATCATCACTTCATCGACATACTGTCCTACTGATTTGATGCTTCCGGCCTTTCTTCCTTCGACGACAAAGCCAAACCGCTCGTACAATGCTTGAGCACGAGGATTCGTCGTAAGCACACCGAGTTCTACGCGTTCAAGCATGAGCCAGTTATCGGCTAAATCCAGTATTTTCGTCACAAGTGCGGTTCCAATCCCTTTGCCATGGTGTTCGGCATCCCGGCGATATAAAACATTCCAACGTGGGACTTTCGTCCAGACATCTGTACAAGTCCAGCGTGTCCAACCACGACGCCATCCAACTCAGCAACGAATTCGTGATGGTTTGGCCCCAGTTTTCGATATCTTTCTTCTAACTGTTCAATGCGGTCTCTGGGAAGAGAGAGAATATACGGCATCACATGATTCTGAGATTGAATTCGATGAATGGCAGGAACGTCACTCAGCTGAACGGGTCGAATCACAAGATTCATCCATTGACCTCCATCAGACAATTTTAAAATCAGCAAAGATTTATCACTCATTTCCAAATTTACATCTAAACTAAAAGTATTTGAACATAGTGTGAGGTCATCACCCAAATGTTGTTGTATCGAAGCTGATCCTACCCGGCATCTTTGCTTCAGTTCCTTTGCATACAATGGGTATGCATTTGTGATGGATCAAAAGCAGGCTGAAGATTTTGTGGTCGATGTGGTGAATCATAAGTACACGTTTGAACAGGTTGTTCGCATTATTAAATCGCATAGCCACCAGCAGTAGCGAAGGACCTGACGCCTTAGAAACGCCAGGTCTTATCGTCCGGAAACCTTCGTTATGGTAACAACCACACACGCATCGCTTGAACGCGCCACGTAAACTGGATCGGGAAAAGCACGGATTAGGCGTGATCTCAAAGCAAATGGCGAATAAGGTCCCCTCCACTACCTATATTCGTCATCACTGCTATGGCGACGGCACCACGCCTCTTCCTGTGCTTCCTTCTATCGAACCTTATAATACGTGCATCGCTTCCATTTCCGGTGTGTTCAAGGTTCAAACTTGGTTCGGGTTATTCGATTCCCGTAGAATCTGCACGTACCCTTGGGTTCCGTCAATCCGAATGTATTGTCCGTTTTTGATGATCTCAGTGGCACCATCGATGCCTACCACTGCTGGTATGCCATATTCACGTGCAACGACGGCTCCATGCGTCATCATCCCACCGACTTCCATCACCAATCCCTTCGCCGAGTGAAACAGTGGTGTCCACCCAGGATCCGTAAACGGTGCAATCATGATTTCTCCTGGATGCAATTTGGCATCTTCCGGCCGCAACACGACCCTTGCATATCCTTCTACCATCCCAGCTGACACCGGTGTACCCATCAAGGCCCCTTCCGGCACCTTTACGTCACGCCGTCTGCCCGTAATCACTTCACCTTCACTGGTCATGACACGAGGCGGTGTGAGTTTCTTATTTTGTTCATACTGATGTTTTCGTTCTTCAATGAGTTGGTGAACATCTCCTTTGAACTCACCAGTCTCCAAAGCGATGAGTTCGTCCAATGACAGATAGAACACATCTGACAGGTGTCGCAGAACGCTGTCTTTCACGAGCCGATTTGCTTCCTCCAAAATCGCACGCTTGAATATATCAAAATGCTGTACAAGGATGTACTTGGGATGTTCTCTCAGTCCCACCGTATTGCGATAAACATGAATGAGACGCGATATGATTCTCGCCTTGAGTATACCTCCACGTGTCCTCTTTACCCGTGAAATGATGCGGTTTGCAGCGTCTTTTGCTTCTCGTTCCCCTTCAGCGAATTTTTCCCGATGCTCGCCCGGGGCAAGGGTACGGATGTGGCTGATGATGGACGGTGCAAGTGCGGTAGGAGTCTCACGCCACCTCGGGTTGCTGATATCGATTTCCCCCGGACACCGCATCCCATATCTGTCCAAAAATTTCTCGAAAGCTTCTTTGAATACTTTCCCTCCTTGGACCTGGCCAAGGCCCTCGAAAAACGTCTCATTTTTGGCATGCTGTAAGTAGTCGACAACCTCAGGGTACTGTCTTGCTACGTCAGCGAGATCGCCAATCATCAGCCCGAGTTCGCTGGTGACGTTTCCCGGAAGAGATTTGTTCAATAGATGTACTTGCTCATCCTCACCAAGCCATTTCTTTACCAATGCCTCCGTCAACTTCATGGATACAACTCCCGGGCCCAGATACGGTGAGACATTTTTTACGATTTCCACTGCAACGGTGCCGAGGACTTCCTGGATCCGCTGAATACGCTGAGCCCCTGAAACCTCGAAGACAAAGCGTTCTGACGCCTGTACCTTACGTTTCATGAATGCGTTCACGGCTTGTTTGGCTCCGGACAGGTTGCCCATCAACAGATGCGGCATCACCTTTCTCACAGCGGCAAGGATGAATCGGCGGACGCTCGCAGTAAGCTGTTTATTTGCGGGACGCTGAAATTCGGGGCGGCCTATCACGTCCTCAATCGCACTTCCAATTCGCTCGTCGATATTGCTAAGCAGCTTAGGCAATATCCGCTGGGCCTGTTTCACGTGTAGTAAATCAGTCGGATCGAAGAATAATCGATTGCCCGCCTCTAAGACATATTTGCTCTCTGACCGGACAGAATGCGATTTCCCAAACGGGAACATCGTACGAAGCACCGACATCCCCAAAGGACTCATGGCATCCGTCATCATCTGCTGATGACCAACTGAGATGAAGACGTGCAGTCGGTTGTCCGAAACCTTTGGTACGGGGTACAGTGATGTGATGGGACGGCTTTGAAGAATGTAGAAAGCTCCCTCCGCGAGGCACCATTCAATGTCTTGTTCCGCGCCAAAATGTTCCTCAATTCGTTGCCCCAATTGTGCGAGATGAACAATCTGGCTGTCCTGCAGAGCTTGCTCCTCCTGTTTTTGAAGCGGTAGATCTTGTGTCACTGTACCCCCTTCAGGATTCGAGTAAATGGCGAGTTTCTTCTTGGCAATCTTCTTCTGTATGATTTGGCCATCTCGAACCTGGTACAAATCAGCCGAAACAATACCCGAAACGAGGGCCTCTCCGAGTCCGAAACTCGCGTCAATAGAAGTCACCTTGCGGTGCCCGGTAATCGGATCCGCTGTGAACATGATGCCCGATACCTCTGGGAATACCATCTCCTGTACGACGACGGAGAGATACACGGAGCGGTGATCGAAACCGTTTTTCGCTCGATACGAAATGGCTCTATCTGTAAACAGAGACGCCCAGCAACGCCGCACAGCATTCAAGAGTTGCTCTTTCCCACGTATATTTAGGTACGTGTCTTGTTGACCTGCAAATGAAGCAGTCGGCAAATCTTCCGCCGTTGCACTGGAACGAACGGCGTAAGGTTTCTGTTTGCCAGTGCACTCCCATGCCTCTACTATCGCCGCTTCAACATCACTAGGAATGGGTACATCCTCTAAATGTTTTCGAATTCGTTGGCCTATCAGACGAATTTCGTCCAAGTTTTCAGCATGGATACGGTCAAGCTGGTCAAAGAAGTTATTCATCTCATTGCTGGCCTGAACGAGGGCCTGGTACGCTGAGGTGGTTACGCAAAAGCCTTGTGGTACAGGGAAACCTGCCTTCGTCAATTCCCCAAGGTTTGCTCCCTTCCCTCCGACGTACGGTAATGATGCTTTGTCGACTTCTTTGAAGTACAAGACGAATTTCTCCACGATTCTCACCCTTTCTGAACCGAAACCAAGGAAATCAAATTGTTAGTATTTCCGTCATTAACACAACGACAGATATGGTGATAGACACCATCACTGATGCTCGTTTAATGGGTCCTTTAGGTATCGCTGTAAACCCGAATGGTCTGACTGCCTATGTAGCTAACTTTGGTCCCGCGTTAGTAAACGGGGGTAATGCTGTAGCAGTCATCGATACTACAACAGACACCGTAACATCAACCATTTCTTTAGCACCAGCCAGCGGACCATTTGATATTGCATTTACTCCCGATGGTTCCCGTGCTTATGTAACAGATTTAAGTTCTAACAGTGTTTCAGTGATTGACACGACGACAAACATGGTGCTGAATACGATTGGTTCGATTCCAACACCTGCGGGAATTGCAATTACACCAAACGGAAGGTTCGCTTATGTGGAAAATTTTGTGTAACCAGGAACTGTTACCGTCGTACTGGACCATCTCTTGAACGGTTTTTCGGTAACAATTTAAACTATTCTGAATAAACGGTGCAACGTCTTTAAAAATTTGGCGGTGACAGCAATGGTGGAACGGAGTAAAGGAAGTGCGATGCCTTAGTGGGGATAGCTAGCCTGGATAGTGACGGTTGTTTTAGAAGCCGTCGCATTTCCTCATCTTCCTCCCCAGGTCGCGACACACTTTGACGTGGCGGGACAGGCTAACCCGTGTACCTATCATGAATGGATCATTCTACGTCCCTATTGATTCAGCCACAGGGACGTAGGACATTTACCACTATTTTTTCGGTAGAGTTGGGGACTGGTTTTCCTAGCCTCCGTACTTATGGAGTACCATTCCGCACGTCGAGTTTAGTAAGGCCTCGGTACTGAAATATGTGACTGCTCTCGATGTACCCCAAAAAACAGGATGAGCAGATGGCCGAAGGACCAAACAGAACGTGATAATATACAGTTGACGTGGAAAGTTCAGGGAATCTCAAAAGAGAGGGAAACATGTGAAACCGGACGTGAAAGTCGGCTTTTTCATTAGACGAGATGTCACTGAGGAGAAAAAGATGTGGAATACCCTTGAAGAAGGCGAAGCATTCTACCGCGTTCTATTTGATGCATCTCCTATTGGTCAACTAGTTCACGTGGACGGAAAAATCGTGTATGCGAATGCCGCTGCACTAGAAACACTCGGTGCAGGGAGTCTCGATGAGCTAAGAACGGTGTCTGCATATGATTTAGTCACAACGTGGCGAGATAAGCCCATTAAATGTGTTCCATCAGGAAATAAATTACAACATTATGGGTATTTAACCCGCCTTAATGGAGGATTCGTCCCATGTATCATTACAGCAACCACAATTCCATATGATGGAGAACAGGCTCGGTTGGTGACGTTTATCGACACCACAGAAGCCCATACCGCTGTCCAACAATTGGAGGCCAGCGAAGCTCGTGCTCGAGAAAACGAGGAGAAGTACCGGACATTAGTCGAAGCCTCACCAATTGCCATTATCGTCCACCAAGATGGCTTCATCCGGTACACTAATCCTGCTGGGGTTAAGTTAGTTGGCGGAAACGACATCTCTGATATCATTGGGCAACCTGCGGACAAGTTTATTCACCCAGACAATGCTGCGGTTGTGCGTGAGCGTATGAAGGCCGCCCCCACCACGATGTTAGAACCGATGGAAGAAAAATTCTTGCGTCTTGATGGCAAGGCAATTGACGTTGAAGTAATTGCTTTCCCGATTAAGTATGAAGACAGACCGGCTGCACAAGTTGTGTTACAAGACATTACTGAACGCAAACGGGCGGAGGAAATCATTCGATTTATGGCCTTCCACGACCCGCTTACTAAGCTACCCAACCGGACCATCTTTAGAGAACGACTTGAGGAAGCACTCCTAGCCCGCAAGGACAATGAAGTGATTGCCGTCATGCTGCTAGACTTCGACCGCTTCAAACAAATCAACGATACACTCGGCCACTCCGTCGGGGACGAGGTTTTGATCATGGTCACCGAGCGATTACGCAGTTGTGTCTTTCCCAAGGGCGTGATTTGTAGGATTGGCGGAGACGAGTTTACCATCATGATTCCAAACATACCTTCCAGACGTCATGTGGAGGAAATTGCGGAAACGATAAAGGCCGCATTCAATCAACCTTTAATTGTTGGTAAAGATAAATTCTATTTGACCGCAAGCATTGGAGTGGCTCTCGCACCTGACCATGGAAACACCGGGAAGTCACTTCTTCGAAGCGCAGATATTGCGATGTATGCAGCGAAGGAACAAGGCAAAAACAAGTACCAGTTCTACACAAACGAACTGAATGAAGCGTACACCAAGCGGTTAGAAATTGAATCTGCATTGCGTGTAGCAATACAAAATGGCGAGCTGGATGTATTCTATCAGCCCATTATTGATGTGAAGACAAAGGCGGTTGCCAGTGTAGAGGCTCTCGTTCGTTGGAATCGCCCAGGTTATGGGATGGTCTCTCCACAAGACTTCATTCCAGTCGCTGAAGATACCGGCTTGATTTCACCCATCGGTGAATGGGTGATGAGAGCTGTCTGCGGTCAAATCAAAACATGGAAAAACCTTGGATATAAACCAGTCCCCGTCGCCATCAATGTCTCGGGACGAGAATTCTTACAAAACGACTTCGTACAGAAACTTATCGAAGTCACTCAGGAGACAGGCATTGACCCGTCTTTGCTGGAGGTTGAAATTACCGAAAGTACCATTGTTTGCGACGTTAAGCGCACGATTGACACCTTGCAACAACTAAAGAGTTTCGGGATCAAATCTGCAATCGACGACTTTGGAACCGGGTATTCATCATTGAGCTATCTAAAAGATTTTCCTGTGGATAAGCTGAAGGTCGACCGTTCGTTTACGTTGGACATGAACCCGAAGAATGTGTCCATCGTCCGCGCGATCTTAGCCATTGCCCAGAATTTACACCTATCGGTGGTGGCTGAAGGAATCGAAGACAGTGCGCAGTTCAATCAACTGTGTGAAGAAGGTTGCGATTTCATTCAAGGATATGTGTTCAGCGAACCCATCCCAGCGCATCAGTTTGAACAGAAGTTCCTCAAGAAAACATCGGAATCGGCCGCCATCTAAGTTTTAGATGCATGTGCCACAAATGGTGCAAACGCCTAGAACCATAAGAGTGATGGAGATACAATGTTAACTTCTACTACGAGCACTATAGTGACGCTTTTAATTTCCTTATAAGCTACTGGCGCTATCATTTACGATGGTCGGAGGCGATTGGTAAAGAACTATGGTGGATGGGCGTTACTCACTTTTCTCTCAGCACCAGTTGGCGTGGGCTGTTATTTGACCTTTACAACCTCCAGACTTTGGATTCGAGCGTTGGGAGTTTTCGTAGCTTTACTTGGCGTGATCTCCCTCATTATCGCCATTTTCAACGTTCATTAAGTAGAGCATCCAGTGTCCAATTCTTAACGAAACACAACGAAATCTTATACGGAGGCGTAGAAGCGCTAAGGAATGTCTGATGGCGCTGGCGGTGCAAACCGGATTACGAGTCATCAAGTCAAGATGCCAGAGGGGTGGATGCGCTCGTCGGTCCCAAGGGCAAGCACAATCCAGAGCGGAAGGCCGTACGCGGCATGGTTTATTGTTTGTTCTAATGGAATGAGCCGTTTGATGAATAGTACGCTTGGTGCGGCGTCCCCCATTGTTATCCTCACAACCGGATTATTATAAATTAAGGTACTCATACCATATATAGGATGATTTATTGAACAATTTTCGTCATCTATCATTTTTTAATCGATATCCAATATTTTTAGATTACACTATGGTAAGCGCACCAAAAATTAGTCCGTACTCTTGGCGCTAGAGGCACGGGAACCAACAATATTTTACATAGTTTAACAATATATAGGTGAATGCAACGAAACGATAAACTAGCCAAATTAGCGAATTGGTGAATCACGCACACCTATGGTTCTGAAGCGTTATTTACAAAACTCTATTGTTGGATCCGTGTAGGACAGGAATGGAGTTCGTTCTTGTGCGTTTTAAACTGTTAACGGGTTTGTCTGCAACCGCCGTGATGGGTCTTTCTTTCTCAACCGCATATGCCGCCAGTACAGTACAATACACCGTCCACCGTGGCGATTCCCTTTGGTCAATTAGTCAGCGTTATGGCGTATCTTTGTCTTCGCTAGAAACGTGGAATCACCTCAGTGCAAGTAGCGTGATTCATGTTGGTCAAAGAATTGTGATCGAGAAAGAGAGTTCTTCCACGTCCACAAGTACGTCCAGTACGAAGACGACCTCACCCTCTAGTTCTAGTTCCACGTACATAGTCAAGTCGGGCGACACCCTTTGGTCCATTAGTCAACGTTATGGCATTCCTCTGTCTTCACTCGAAGCGTGGAATAACCTGAGGGCCAGCAGTGTGTTGCACGTTGGTCAAAAAATCATCATTAAAGGCGGATCATTCACGCTAGGAAGCCGCAGGAGCAGTCCAGTTTCTGGTGTGGTTGGATTCAAAGGATACGAAGTGGCGCAATATGCTGAGCAGTTCATTGGGGTTCCCTACGTCTGGGGAGGAACCACACCCAGTGGTTTTGATTGCTCAGGGTTGGTCCAGTATGTGTATGCACACTTTGGAACGACGCTGCCAAGAACGAGTTATGAACAGTTTAACATCGGAACCAGTGTTCCTACATCCGATCTGATGCCAGGTGATATCGTTTTCTTTGACACGTTTGGCAGTGGTGCATCCCACGATGGGATATTTATCGGCAATGGTCAGTTCATTAGCGCGACGAGCTCAAAGGTAGAAATCGATAGTTTGTCTAACCCCTACTGGTCTGCACACTATCTGGGCGCCCGCCGCCCGTAATCGAGCCTCGAAAACCATCAGTAAATCTGCACGAAAATAAGTGCGGACTTACTGATGGTTTTTTAAGTTACGCGTGTTTCCTCGATACAAAATGCAAACACTGTCACTTCGGCTGCAGACCATCGAGCTGCGAAGATTCCAAAGGCCCCTCAACAGACACCTTCCCCCTACAACCGTCAGAGTTTTCTGTGTTTATTCGAAAAGCTATGGGAAGGAGGAAGATGAAGATGAAGATGAAGAAACCATGGATACAACGAACGGCCTGGACAGCGGCATTCGCGGCGGCAGCCGTACTGGTCGGCGTCCCGGTGGGGTCCCCCCACGTGTACGCCGCCCCACTCTCCGGTAATCCGGCGTCGACAGACTCCTCCACCGGTCCCTACGCCCCGCTGAACCAGCCCGGGCCACCGCTCGACGTACCGCAGTCCGCTTTGGCCGCTAGCCTCACCTACACGGCGAACGTCGTGCACGCCAAGACCAACCCGATTTTGCTCGTCGCGGGCACAACCATGACACCCGACATCAACTTCTCGTGGAACTACGAGCGCGCGTTCAAGGAGCAAAACATTCCGTTCTGCACGGTGACACTGCCCAACCACGAGATGTCGGACATTCAGACCGCCGGGGAGTACATCGCCTACGCCATTCGCCACATCCACCAAATCTCCGGGCGCAAGGTGGACATCCTCGGCTATAGCCAAGGTGGGATGGTGCCGCGCTGGGCGCTCCGCTTCTGGCCTGATACGCGGGCGATGGTGGATGACCTCGTCGCGATTGACCCGTCCAACCATGGCACACTTGACGCAAACGCGCTGTGCCTCACACCCAGCGCGCCGGCCATCTGGCAGCAGCAGGAGAACTCTCACTTCCTGCAGGCGTTAAACAGCGGGGCGGAAACGTTTGCGGGGATTTCGTACACGGTGATCTACAGCCGTACCGACGAAGTCGTGTTCCCGAACCTCAACGCGGAAGGCTGTTCCGCCCTTCACACGGGGCAAGGGCAAATTGCGAATATCGCCGTACAGGACATCTGCCCGTCGGATGTCTCGGAACACCTCGCGATGGGCAGCTATGACCCAGTGGCGTACGCACTGGCGATGGACGCCTTCACTCATCCCGGCCCCGCCAATCCCGCACGCATCCCTCCGTCCGTCGGCTTGTCCCTGTTCCAACCGGGCGTCGACCCACTGACGTTCGCCACCAACTACGCGAATTACGTCGCAAACGCGGCCACTGTGCTGGCGACGTCACCGCGGGTGAACGCAGAACCTCCACTTGCCCCCTACGTATTTGCCCACGCGGCGCGGTAGCGTCTCGATAGAGATGCTCGTCAATCGGGCCATCAGCCTAATTTGGACTCGATGTTGCTTTTTGTACCACAAACCTCTCGCGTTGCTTGCGATTTTCGTGGTTTAAGTAAAGTTTTCTACATTTCTCCGCAACAGGGCCTCACACGTATCGGCATGCACGTCATCGTGTCTCACACTGTTTCACTGTAAAAGTGACCCTCTCATGTAATGATTCCTTACACACCCCTAGACGAAGACACCCCCATATTCGAACAGTCCGAGCACCGCTTCGAAAATTCTTCGTATTTTGTGTCACGAAACCTAACATAACCTCTTGCTGTACTGCGATAAAACGTGAATAATGAGTTACAAACGTTTGAAGCGAGCGAAAAAACAGGGACAGCACAAACGGATAGCGCGTGCAGACGGTCGTGAACCGTCGACGTTCGACCCCATGTCCCACAGTACTCCGAGGAGGTTCACCATGAGTCCGATGACACTTTCCATCAATCTAAATACGGTTTGGGTGGTGCTCACCGGCGCCATGGTCTTTTTTATGGAAGGCGGCTTTGCACTGCTGGAAGCTGGATTCATCCGTTCGAAAAATCACGTGTCCATTGTGATGAAAGTGTTGGCGGACCTGATGTTCGGCGTGTTGGCCTACTTCGTCGTGGGCTTTGGGCTCATGTTTGGCAAAGACGCCCTCGGCCTGGTGGGCACAAGCGGATTCGCGCTGACCGGCACCCTCAGCCAGTTGGCACCGACCATTCCACACGCTGCGTTCTGGTTCTTCCAGGCCGCGTTCACCGTGGCTGCCGTGAGCATCGTCAGCGGGGCCGTGGCGGAGCGAATGAACTTCAAGGCGTATCTGTTGTACGTGTTGGTCATGACGGCCATCATCTATCCGATTTCCGGCCACTGGGTGTGGGGGGCCGGGGGCTGGTTGGGACAGCTTGGCATGGAGGACTTCGCAGGTTCAGCTGTCATTCACGCGATGGCCGGTTTCTCCGCCTTGATGGCGGCGCAAATGGTTGGAGCGCGCCTCGGTAAGTACAATCCGGACGGAAGCGCCAACGTGTTTCCTCCGAGCAACATTCCGTTAGCTGCCGTCGGCACGTTCATCCTTTGGTTTGGGTGGTTCGGATTCAATGCCGGCAGTACGCTCGACGCCTCGTCGACCGTCATTGCACCCATCGCGGTGAACACCCTCCTCGCCTCCGTCGGCGGCGGTGGCGCGGCACTCTTGTACACCCTCTTTCACGATGGCAAAGCGGACGTAGGGCAGACCATCAACGGTGTGCTGGTCGGTCTGGTCGCCATCACCGCTGGCTGTGCATACGTACCGGCGTGGAGCGCCATCATCATCGGCGCTGCCGCAGGCGTGCTGATGATTCTAGCCACGAATTGGATTGACCGCCTACGCGTGGACGATCCGGTCGGAGCGGTCGCAGTCCATGGGGTCGGCGGGCTGTTCGGAACCATGATGGTCGGCGTTTTTGCCACCCACGGCGGACTGTTACTCTCGGGAAGCTGGCGGTTGCTGGGGGTAGAAACGCTCGGTGCGGTCGTGTTGTCCGTCTGGGGGATGGCCACCACGTATGGAGCGCTGAAGCTGATTGGTTGGCTTGTGCCTCTGCGAGTCACCTCAGCGGAAGAGTCGAAGGGCCTCGACCTGAGCCAGCACAGCGTCGGCGCGGTCCACTACCTTGTTCCCATGAATACTGGGAATCACGTGACCGGTCTCGGCCTCGGTCCGCAACGTGTCCGAATCACGGGTGTTCCGCAGACCGGACAGCCTGTGGAGCAACCCGAGGTCTCCCCCGGTCGACGTTGAAAACGGCCCCTTCGCGTTCCAACAAAACCCGCAGTCCAGTAGATGGACTGCGGGTTTTGTTTTGCACCACAATTTACCGATAGCAATATTCTATTCTCCAAACGCACCTCAACCTGACCAGTGCTGGGGTGCAAATGATGGGCTCAGATCCTTCGCAAACGGACGACCATATGACCGTTACAGTGCACATGCAATCCGGCACTGTCGATGGGCAAGATGCGACCTACGTGCAGACGGTGATGCACGACGGTGGAGATGCGTCCCAGGATATGCAGGACCAGCTCTATGCGCAAGGCCAACATATCTATGAAAACCAAAACGACGGGAACGGTTGGGTAGACATCTCTAGCGATGCGAGCGCACAACAGATCTTGCAAGACGCCGAACCGAATGTGGACGTGAACTTGCAACACATATCCAAACTCACCGTCACGCGGTCGTCCAGCGGAAGCGTGTATCAAGGAAACATGGATCTGTCTGCGTCACCCGATATGGAAAGTGCCCTGTTGGACGGCTTGTCGGATCCAAGCGCAACTCCGGCCCCACAACAAGCACTGGTGAATGCCATCATGAAGCGAAGCACAGGGACCGTGTCGTATACCTTGAGCAATACGCAAGGCGGGACGTATGTCACCAACCTAAAGGCCACGCTGCATGTGAATATCCCCGTCTCTGCACTGCCGCCCTCCAGCGACACGCAAGACATGCAGAAATACGTTTCGAGCATCGACATGACCGAAACCATTGTACTGACCAACGGATTTGAGAACGTGACCATGACCGCGCCCAGTGGTCTCCCCAGCCAGGCAAGCAGTGGAAATGCCGCAGCGGGACAAGGCGGATCGGCGGCGGTGGCGAAGTCAGGTACCTCCAGCACGACACCGTCGTTCTTCAGGCGCTTCAGAACGGAATTTCTGGATACGAAACGCTGGTAGCGTTCCGATACGCACGATGGGATAAAGTGAAAACCAGAGAGGCGACCTCGCCTCTCTGGTTTTTTGTGTGCAGAACCTGACAATCCGCGATTTACACTATCACAAACTTTGCGAGGGCACCTTGCGAGTCGGTAGGTCCACCATGTCCATCGAGGTTTCCGCACGCTCAAACACGGTTTGCACGAGCATCGTCTTTTGGTTGCGCCGCATCAGATAACCGCGGCCGGGCGGCAGGTTACCTACGTTCGGGCAGCCGAGCAACTTGGCTTCCTGCATATCACTGTTCATGACAAACATGGACGTCCCCATCTCTCGAAGTCGCTTGAACACAGCCTCGTACATGGAACTGGACGTTCCTCCGAGCCGGCGGGTCAACACGAGGTGAAATCCGAGATCGCGCGCTTGCAATAAGACATCGACCAGAGGAGACAATGGGCCCATGCCCTGCGACGCCACCCAGTCGTAGTCGTCGACGAACAAGTAATAGTGCGGCCCTGTCCAACGGTGCGGATTGCGCAACGCGGCAAGCGATAGGTCTTGACTGGACGGCATGCGCTCGTTCAGTTTTGCCAGGAGGCGCGTCACCATCTCGGTCACCATCGGGGCGGTGCACGCGTACCCGAACAGATGCGGCCCATCCACAACGTCAATCAGCATCCGCCGGTAGTCCACCACCGCGATGTTAACGTCGTCTGGTGTCGATTGCTGGGTGAGCCCTTTGATCCAGTGTCGCAGTAGATTCGTCTTCCCGCATTCCGAGTCGCCCATGATGATGAGGTGGGGATCCGAAGATTGCAGGTCGAAATACACGGGCTCAAACTTGCTCGACTCGATGCCGAGAGGAACACCCGATGTGTTCCCACGATGCAACACGGCGATATCCTGGGTCGTCACAAGCTCGGGCAACACTCTCACCTGTGGAGCGGCGGGTCCGTCCCACCCCGCGGCAATCTGCTCGACGAGCGACACCAATTCGGACTTTGCGGCGAGGTCGCTGTCTGGCGCCACCTCAGTCAGTGCCGGTAAGGCCACCTGAAACTGCAGTCCCTGTCTCGTCAATCCACGGCCAGGGACACCCGCTGGTAACGCAGCTTGGGCGGCGCGCTCGATTTCAGAATCCACGGGATCGTTTAACCGGAGCTCGAGTCGACCACTGATGTTGTCACGCAGTTTGATGCGGATATCTGGCCAGCGGTTGGCGGTTACAATCACGTGTACCCCATAGCTCAAGCCCGCCGTCACAATGTCGGTCAGGTCGTAATCGATGGTGTCAAGCTCAGCTTGGAGCTGTGCAATGTCATCGACCACGAGAAAGACGTCGCCATATGGGATGTCGCGGAAGTGACCGGCAGCCCGAAGCGCGCGGTAAGCGGCCATTCCATCAATCCCCCGCTCGCGGAACAGCAGTTCTCTATCTTCAATAATGTTCTTGATGTGGCGGATGAGCTGTGGAATCTTCTCCTTATCCGCCTTGCCACAGACCGCGCCAAAGTGGGGCCATCCTTCAAACACTCGGAGCAGTCCCCCGCCAAAGTCAATCGCGTACAACTGGACGTCATGCGGCGTGTGCGTCAACATCAGGCCCGCTGCAATGGACCTGAGCAGCAGCGGTTCCCGCCGTTGATCCGCCGGGATGTCCAGCAGCCCAACAGGCACCTGCAGCATCCCAAGACTTGGATGCTTGTTCCACCGCCCTGGGACACAGTGATACTGCCACCCGGCCTCCTTTACTAGACGCCCTAATGTGATTTTAGTTGGGAGAGGTGGTAGCCACACTTGGTGCGCCGCATACTCCATTGGCGTACTCAGACGTGAGATCAGGACGTTCATGTCGGTCTTGGACGTCTTTGGCTGTGCCACGGATGCGTCACCCGCAACGGTCTTCAACATCGGGTGCACAGGCACCAGCTTCCCCGTTGGGGTGAACTCGCGAATCAGATCTTTTGTACTGCTCACCTGCTTTACCGGCACGTACGGAAGCAGGTGCATGCCAATGCTTCGTCCAATCCGGCCAATGGCAATGAACAGCTCCTGAAACTCCGGGCGATTGGCGAGGAGTTCGCCGAACTCGTCCACAATGACGAGCAAATACGGCATCGGCTCCATGTCTCGGTGGTTCCGGCGCTTGGCGTGATACTGTTTGATGTTGTCCAAATTCCCCGCTTCGCGGAGCATGCGATGGCGGCGTTCCAGTTCGCCAAACAGTGCAGCGTGGATTCTATCGACGAGCGTCAAGTCTTGCTCGAGATTTGTGACAATCCCCGCACTGTGCGGCAGCGTGGCAAGATCCGCAAAGGCGGCCCCGCCTTTGAAGTCCACGAAGACGAAGTTGAGCACGTCCGGCGCATGCGTCAGCGCCATCGCCGTCACCATGGTCCGCAACAGTTCGCTTTTCCCCGAACCGGTCGCCCCTACAATCAGCCCGTGTGGCCCCATGCCGCCATCGGCCGCTTCTTTGAGGTCGAGACCAGCGGATCGCCATCGATTTTCACGCCAATCGGAAAGCGCAACAGGTCTTCGTGGGAGTCCAGTCGCCACATCGATTCCGGACTGACCGCTTCCAGCACATCCAGTCCCATCACATCGGCGAGGCGCACCGTGTCTGCCAAGTCGGCGGCCGACTTCCGCTCGTTGATGTACAGAGGCGCCAACGCGCGAGCCACCGTTTCCGCTGTCGCCAAATCCACCTGTTCCGGCCGCCCATCCGTGACGCGTCGGCCGTCAAACCTCAGCTCTTCGTAAGAAAATGCAGACGTTGCGCATACGCGTGCCTGTACCCAGGACGGCATCTGCGTCGATGCATCCGCGATGTGGATGATGGTGATCCCCGCTTGCTGTGCATACCCGGCAATGTCCGCGATGTCAATCTCACCAATCCGATTCGGGTTGTCTAGTCTGTCGAGAACGAGGATGAGATGCGGTGGTTCAGCCAATGTGTTGGGCGCATCTTGCAGCGCTTCATCTGGGCGACCAATCCGCTTCAACCGCGGCAACATCTGCTCTTCGAACATCGCGGCGAAGTCGACCGGGTTGTCCGCCAGATAACACAGCGACGTCCCCCCTGAGGTGGCCTTCAATCCGTTGCCCCAATGGCAGTGCGGCAACCACTTCATCCAAGACCAGTGCTCCACGGTGTTCCCTTCGCAATACGCCATCAGTTGAACGTCGTTCGGCGCGTACAGCACAGCCACTTGGGTGAGTATGGACCGGACGAGCGCACGAACCTCCTCTATATCCCCGGTGACGGTCAATGATCCTACGGACGGGAGTGACAAGGAAATGGGGGCATCGTCCACATGCTCGTACGCCTCGACGAGGGCGGACGCTTGTTCGAGGAGGAGCGGATCAAAATCCAGCATCGGGTTGCTTGCTGCGTCGAAGCGAATCGGGCAGCACAGCTTGACGGGCCCCCGCGCCATGGAAACGTGGAGAAAGTCCGCATCCGTGCGGCGGCGTTCCCAAACCCGCTGCCGCGTCTTTGCAAATTCCACCAGTTGCCCTACATCCGGAAACAGCACATCCTGGAATGCTCGCTGTTTGTCCGTGATCTCCTGCAACTTTTCCGCCTGCATCTCCAAGTACTTGGTGTACTTTTCGTGGTTGCTTTTGTACTGCAGTTTCACCGTGCGCCGCTGGCCCCACCACATGAGGACCCCGGACAGAATCGAGCACACGGCAAAGCCGATGCCGAACACCATCATCCAGATGTTGTGGTAGATGAAAACGAAGCCGATGGCGCCGAGGCTGCCAATGACAGGCATCAAAAACGGCAACCATGCAGCAACTCCCTTCGGCCATTGCGGGATGGTCGGTGGCGCTATCATGGTGATTTCACCCGAGGGGAGCTGTCCCGGATACACGCGCGCGGGACGATTGTATTCCACACCGTTCATAGCGTCGCCTCCTGTGGGGAGCGAATTCGGCGTGTGACTATGTCGAAATTTCTGCAAATATTGTCATGAGAGAATCTATCAAATGGATTTCCTACCGCTGGGCGATATGTGCCTCCGAGTTCAGGACCGTCAACCCCTAAGACGCTGACCAGCGTATCTCACCATCCTTACCAAAGCAACCATTCCGCGGCATCATGAGATATGAAAGATATAGGAGTTCGGGAATGACACGCGAGTCTCAAAATGGGGGATATGGAGTGAGGTTGCCTTTTCTACAAAGACCCAAAACAGGAGAGTGAACGGTGGATACGATACCTGTGGTTTGTCGAAGAATGGGCGAATTGGTCGAATGAGCGAGCAATTGATGAACGATTGAATGTCGAAAATTCAGTCACATTGTCGCAGGTTTACAAACAGAGCGAGAATCGCGTACTTGGCAACGGCCTACACTGGTGACAAAGTCGTCGTAGGAATTGACTTGCGGCCTCCCGCTAGTGCCCTATACCATGCATTCAGGACAATGTTCGCCGACGCGAAAAACAAGAACCCGACTTGTAATCAATGGCCGGACAATGTTCATTGAAGTACTTTTTGAAATGCGCTGCTGTATCGGACGTTGTCAAAATCCGTTTCGGTTCTCGCTTCTTGTTTAATACCAGGATTCAAGGCTATCGCGCGCTTCAAATAGGTAACAGCGTTTTGTACATCACCCCATCGGCCATATATGCTAGCAATACCGTAGTAGGCCCATGGCACCCACCAGTCATGCGTCTTTAAGTCCAATGCCGATTGATATGTTTTGATGGCATCCTTGTAATCACCGTAACGTTCCTCGCACAAGGCTTTGTTAAACCTTGCATATCCGTAGTTTGGATTCAACGCTAACGCTCTATCGATGTTGCTCATTGCTACACTGTAGTTGTCATTCCCCGCGTAGCAGAGTGCAATCCCTTTCACGTTGTACGCTGGATAGAAGGACCTATCCATGCGAATGGCCTCATTTTCAAGTTCAATGGCTTGAGAATAATGTTTGTCCGTAAAGGCACGAACCCCCGCTTCGTATTTTGCTTCAACTGCTTGTTGTATGTGCGTATCCTTTGAACTCGGCGCTGACGTTTTTCCACGATCTATGACTTGCTTTGACTGCGGATGATTGACAGTTACGTCACCCGGGTCACATCCATACATCAAGAATCCTGTGCATGACAAGACGAACGTCGTGATACCGGGAACCACGCTACGCTTCATGAAACATACCCCCATAAGCACGATGAGAAAAACTGGATTTAGCTGAGAGAGGGGCTAAGCTTTTTAGCAAAGTCTTGTAACGTCGTAAAATCCAGAACTGAAATTCGATGTAGCGTCCAAGGCCCTTGTCTCCAGTTGGCGTAACCCCCGTTCTGCGTCACGGCCAGTAAGTATCCCGCCTTTCTGACCAGTGATATGGTTTCCTGCGTATAGCCGCCGTCTGGATAACAAAAAAACAGCATGGGGTGATTCACAATTTTCTCAAGCACCTGTGCAGAGCCATGAATTTCATACTGTGCTTTGGATTCGCTGAGCGTTCTGAGATCCGGATGAGTCATCGTATGATCCTCAACATCTACGAGTCCGCTGGCCTGCATCTCCCGGAGCTCCGGAATCGTTAAATTCGGAAATTCCTTCTTACGATTCGGTTTCTCATGCGTATAGCCAGCAATGACGAACAGCGCCGCCTGGTCATGGTACTTCTTCAGAAGTGGATATACGTTAAAATAGACACTTTCATAACCATCATCGAAAGTGAGGATAATTGGGCGTGGAGGTAGCTTATAGCCATGGTACATCGCTGCATACAACTGTCCGAAGTTGATGGTATGAAAGTTATGACGGTGTAACCATTCGATTTCCGACAAAAACTGCCCGGGCTTCAACGTTGCGATGTCTCCAGGGACGTACTTGGCTTCATGGTATTCCAGAATCGGTACAGAAACGGCCTTGTTGATGACAACGTTTTGTGTCTCGTAGTAATTTCGTGGGTCTTGGACCCAGTGTTTATCGACAAGGGGTGAAACGCCTCGTACGGATTGTTCTTGATGTATTCCCTTTGCCGAATCCGTGGACGCGGCGACACGCATGGCATTCTTTGTGTCAGCTGCACACCCTCCAAGGAGCGGTAAAGTGATTGCGAACAAGGCAGCCAAATGAATCCAACGTCTAGGCAAGCGGAGATCCCTCCAGCATGGTTGATACTCATTCAAAGTGTGTCCTTCAATAGACTGGTTTAGCAGACAAGATGTTGTGCTTCCTCAGCACCAGAAACACGATGTTGTGCAGAACGGTTGCTCTTATATATTGAAATATTGAAGACTCAGAATATTATAGAGTAAACACGTCACGAGGCGAAATAGCATACCTGTCATTCATCATCTAACCTTCAGTCACCCCCTCTCTTCCGTTAATCCATCTAAAAATTCGTGTACCAGTTTTTCTCCAATTCATAACACAAATCCAATAGCCGAGCACCCTCAGGCGAGTCTGGCCATCCCCAATCCCCGACCATTCGTGTCAACCCAAAACCTGTTCCCTCCGACGGACTCCTCAAGGTGTTGTCGATTGCCTGCTCTCTCTTGGAAGCAACCACCTGAATGAGCAGAGAGATTTGGTCGACGATGTGTGGTTTACCCAAGTTGGAGTAATAAGTACGTAACTTGTTCGCCTCTTCAGTGATTTGATCACACAAGTTGATAAATTCATGGACTTTGCTCAATGTAAATTGCCTCCGATAAGCGTTCACCAATTGATCCCGACCGTATGTACAATCCACCGAGGGTCCGCTTCTTTGAGTCTGAATCCGCCCCCAGTCACCTGGCTCTACTAATAAGTAATGGTGTAAAAAATAGAGCCACAACCCGAAAGAGTCTGGCTCATTTCCCTTATGGCCCTTCAAGTTCATCTTAACAGATTCCATACATTTGTTACTGTTACGATAGTTTATCCTTCTCGTCCAACCAAATCTCGATGATTTCCTTTAACTCATTCGTCTCAATTTCACACGGTTGCTCCTCTAAAGGGTCTATTTCATTGACCAGCATAGTGGTTTTTGGTCTTATTTCCAAACCATAGACATTTCCGGCAACTTCCATGTACTCAGAAACTCCAGTGAGGACGTCACTGATTGCCGAGGTGATGTAATGACTTCCATTACGGGAATGAACTTTAGCATAAAGAAATGACTCGACCATGCCAATTTCCTCTGGAAGCCTCATCAGAAGAATAGGTGATCCGTTATGGTGCTGCTTCATTTCAAATCGATATGAATATTTCATCCTGAACACCGACCTCCTTCAGTAAACTCGAAATGCCGAGATTATCTGCTGATGTCGATCCACCATCGACCGCCACCACCCCACCGACCACGGCACCCACACCTGTTTCGGATGTGGCCACTCCAAACGCTGCACCTCCGCAGCCTCGAGGCCTCCACCGATGACCTCCATCGTTGCATTTATCGTCGCACTGGGATGCGTAGCGAAGTTACCAATTCCGGTGGTCAGAGGCACGTCACAAAACTGAAGAAGCTTCCGAAACACATATGTAGATTGTCTACGCATGGCTGACCATGAGTTCGCATCGTTGAGGCTGATTCAAGTTCCCTTACCCCAAATGGCACATATGTGTTTTGCTGGTGCATATGAATACCATCGTGAAGCGGGTGTCTTCTGGAGGGAATCAAAGCTAGCGCGTTTTCATACCGCGCCTACCATGATTTGCGGTGATGCAGAGAGGCGTTTGACTCACAAGCTCGCTTCTTGGAACTGTGGGCGCAATGGCAACGGGACGCAGCAGGTCTGAACCAAGCGTTGACCGAAATCTCTCGATTGATGACTCAAGCTGCTGCCAACTACGAGTCTACTGATGCACAGATTGCCAATACATTTGGCCGCTAATCTTCAGTTCCTCCGCAGAAATCTTTTGTTGTTCCAATCACCTACACAGAGAAACGGTTGAATCACAGAGAATAGCCGTGACACGGGTACAAGGGTGAGAGAAACTCCAAAGTTGCCTCGCGCGTACACGCCGAGGTTTGATTTGGTGTTGTCTGCTCCTGTGCCTATGTTGGTGTCTGTTTTGATTCGAGTGAGTATGTAAGGACTCCAATACCATCCGCGCACCCCAAAACCCGCAGCCCCCATTGGGCTGCGGGTTTTATAGCGAAAGCAATCGTTTCAGCGGAAGGCCTGTCATCACGGACGCAGTTGACCCTTTGCGAGGCATTCAATAATACGCCGGAGTATCGAGCAATTCCGGTACTGTTTTAAATTGATACCCTCCACCTCTCAGGGTTCGAATGATGTGAGGCAAAGCTTGAACCGTGTCGTTCAGACTTTCACCACGTCCCCCCGCCGAATGCATCAAGATGATGGACCCTGGTTTTGTGTGTGCCAACACATTCACGGACACCTGTTCTGCAGTGAGGCCGGACCAGTCCAGGCTATCCACATTCCAGAACAAGATTTTGTCCTTCAGCGCGATGACCTCACGGATGACCTCATTGTCCAACGCGCCGTACGGAGGCCTGAAAAACCGTGGGCGGACGCCAGCTACGCGATGGATGAGATTTGTGGTTTCTTCAATTTGCACGGGAACCTGTGACGCCGGGATCTTCGTGAAGTTCGGATGGCTCCAGCTGTGATTGCCTACGATATGTCCATCTCGTACCAGTCGCCTTAAGATGCGTGGGTTCGACTGAACTCGTTGACCTACGCACATAAAGGTGGCTTTAATTCTGTATGCATCCAGAACCTGCTGTATTCTTGGTGTCCAGAGGTCATCCGGACCATCGTCGAAGGTGAGTGCCACCTCTCGCTTATTTGTTGGCCCCTCTAGGATGATTTCGTTGGGATACAGCGCGTGCCAGTCAACATGTACGGCATACGGTGGGCGTTCCGGACTCCGTTCGGGCCCGCCTTCCAATGGAGGCTGCTGTCGAGAAGGATCACTACGGAAATGACCGTCACGATGGCTATCCTGAGTTACAAATCCTCGTACTAAGTACGGATCTAGTGTATAAGACGGATTGGCTCCGACCTCGTGCGAGTCGAAACTCCAGAAGTTTGGCGGATTGTAGTTGTACATCGCGTCCACCTTGTCTGTGGTATTTTCGAAGTCACTGTCACACTATGCTGGGTGTACGCCCGAGTCCAATCCGCTCGAAAAAATGGGCTCCTGCATGTGACATGAGGTTCGTGAACAACTGGCGCTGGCAGATGCCCCATGTACCCCGTCCGCTCGGACGTAAGACAAGCGGCGTGGCACATCAGCGTTGTCGCAGTGGCTACGGAAAGGAAGAATCAAATATTTCGAGCATATTGTCGAAAGTTCGGGGAATGCCGTGAACGCCTTTCACTTTTATTTCGGTGGGATAACGTCGGGAAACACCGGGTCCACGGCTCGGATCAGGAATGAGAGCATGATGTCCACCCACGTCATTATTTCCCGAGAAATGTCGAACAGTGGTATGAAGATATGCCTGTCCTCACATCAGCAAAGCCCGCAGACCTATCCATTGGCCTGCGGGCTTTTCGGTGTGGAGTCTCCATGTCGCGAGTGAGGCGTCTTCGGCCACAAACCATCCGACCACCGTTCCGGAGCCGACGCATGGTCTCCATTCAACGGTTTGTGCGGCTCAACCACGGTTCAGAGCGGATGGAAGTGTCGCCATTACTCTCCGTACGCATTCAGTGCATTGATGGAATGTGCAAAAGCTGAACCCGCTTTGACGGCCGTGGCGACCAGTACAGCTTCTGCGACTTCCTCTTTCGTTGCACCTTGTTTCTTTGCCGCCTTTACATGCGCGTCAATGCAGTAAGGACACCCTGTTACGTGTGCAACGGCCACGCCAATCAGTTCCTTATCTTTCGCAGAAATCCGGCCCGCCTTCATCGCCTCTTGGGCAAAATGACGGAACGCCTTGAATGCGTCCTCGTGCAGATTGGAATATTCGCCGAGTCTCTTCGAATAGGAACCCCGATACAAGACATCGTCTGCGGTCTCATCGTAAGCGTTCAACGCGTTCACGCCGTGAGCCATGGAAGAGCCGGCTTTGAGATACGTGGCGACCATGATGGCCTCAGCCATTTCTTCTTTTGAAACCTCATATTTGCGTTTTGCATCTCCAACATGTTTTTCGATGCAGTATGGGCACCCTGTTACATGCGATACGGCAACTGCGATTAACTCCTTGGTCTTTCCTGAAATACGGCCTGGTGCCATCGCCTTTGCCGAAAACGTGTGAAAAGCATTCACAGCATCAGGCGCAAGGTCTCCCATCTCTTTGAGTCGAGCAGTATACGACTTTCTGTACAAAACATCATCATTGATGGCCATGATGGTTTCACTCCTTCCAACATAAAACATGAATCCATTTGCAAAATTTCACCAAAGTGATTCAACACGTCAGTATGTTGCCTTTTGGCTGTGCTATCACTGACTATCACAAAACGTCAGCGAGTTCTGCCATGATGTTGTTCTTTGGCATGTAGCCGACAAGTTGTTTCACCGGTTTACCGTTTTTAAAAACCATCATGGTGGGAATGCTCATAATGCCAAACTTGCTTGCGGTTTCAGGATTTTCATCAACATTCAGCTTGCCAACTTGCAAAGTTCCATCCAGCTCGTTCGCGACTTCCTCAAGAACGGGTGCAAGAATTTTACATGGACCGCACCAATCCGCATAGAAGTCGAGTAGCACCGGTTTGTCCGCATTCGTGAACGATGTGAACGTTTGGTCTGTTACCTTTGCAATACTTGCCATATTATCTCCTCCTTCGTCTATATCACTCATGAAACTGATTTACACAATGTTATTCAGTTACTTTTCGTAACCCATGCACAAACTATACATCGTCTACTTTTCGTTTGTCAACGGTTCGGGTAAAATTAGAGTGGGAGGCGAAAACAGATGAGTACGAATGCGAAGGCGAAGGAAGTTGTTCCTCTCTGTTCAAAATTTCAATGGGCATTCACCCTGCTTGGGAGACCTTGGACTGGCATGATTGTTCGGGCATTGCTGAGTGGACCGAAGCGTTCAAAAGAAATTCTCGAAAGCATTCCAAGCATAAGCAGCAGAGTGCTTCATCAACGGCTGAGTGAGTTAGAAGATGCAGGGATTGTCCAACGTACCATTTATCAAGAGAAGCCCGTACGCGTTGAGTACGGATTAACGGAAATGGGTAGAACGTTGGGGCCGGCGATGGATGAAATTCAAAAATGGGCGGATAGATGGTGCAACGAATGAAAATAAACGCCTGAAAGGCGGTTTTGTGTTGATGATGACAACGCATACTGAACTCAATAAGGATATGCGATGTTTGTCGCTTCTTGGCGTTAGAGCAGGATAAATCGTGTTTTGACTGATGTATACACCCCTCAAGACTAAGGAAGGGCATTCCATGAAGGTGCTCGAAACTGCCTCGAGACGGCAAATGCAAGTTTTGATTGTCCATCGGCGGTTCCGCTGTGCAGCTTTCCGGACACCCCGTGATGATTCATTGAGGCAGCTCAATCAATGTAGAGGCAGGAGAAGGGAAACCTTCCATTGGTTTCACCTTTGTGTTTCCCCAACTAAAAAATGTAGAAAAACGCGGCGCTCTGATATACCACGTTTTGTATATTCATGCACATCGATGCTTTCATCCTACTTCAGCACTCGCCCCCGTGAATAACAATCATTTCATATCATTTCGTTGACAACCAACCTAGTGTGATGACTTGGGTGTTGGGATTTGTTTGAGTTGAACCCATGGAATTGGGTTACTCGAATGCAAAATGAAGAAGACTTGCTCGGTTCATTCTTGCTTATACCGAACAGACTTGACGATGCTGTCCAGTTCTTTACCATATCTCACAGTCGTCTCTGGCAACGTGAACACATATCAAAGAGAAGGCAATTAGTCGTGGATTCACATGACTGAGGGGCGTGAGGCGCCTTCACCAATCGTATCCACGACCAACCAACAAAAAGACAACTTCCGTCGCGGAGGCTAGTTCTTTATACATTACAACATCTGCACTGGGCGTCAGCCGTCGATTAGGAGTTCTCCCTGTCTGCAGTAGTGCGCTTGGGATTGATTGCAGGAATTTGATGGGTCATAGGTTCTCCTCATATCTGTGTTTTGGTTGGATTGCTTGCCATGACGGCCCGGGCCTGCGTGCGAATTCGGCGGTCTGCGAGGGTCATGACAAGTGCCAAGGCGCTCACTGCAATCATGATGATGGCAATGACGTGCAGGTCATGATCCGTAACACTCTTGTGAAAGACGATGCTAATAATCGAAGAGGAACCAATCGAGCCGATGTACGCAAAGGTCCGGAGCAGACCCGACGCGGTACCGATTTGGTTGGCTTTGACCTGGGTGTAGAGGGCGGTCTGGTTCCCTATGGCCATGGTACCTAGTGTGATCCCGAAGATTAAGGTGATGGCCACCATCCAAATCATCGGGGTACTCGTGGTGAGCAGGAGGACTCCGACAGAAGCTACGAGTGAAGAGACGGCGGCCGCGATGAGGGGTCCGCGCAGCAGGTTGTGACGTGAGATGGGCCGGACCACGATGGCCGAGAGGCCACTCATGGGCAACAAAAGTAAACCGGCTCCTTGCGAGGAAATCCCCCGTCCAGCCTCGAGCCACTGACTAATCCCATAGAGCACGGTATAGACGCAAAGCGATAGCAATGCCATCCGGAGATAAGTACGGGTGAGCGCTAAGTTCGAAGTGAACAGGCGAACGTCGAAGAAGGGATGGCGTGCTCGCAACTCCCATACCACGAGGCCAACGGCGAGTATCACGGCCAGCCCGAGAGCGACCCAGTCCGGGTGGGGTAGCGAGAACAGGAACACCAGGAGCGCGGTAACCGTTGCACCAAAGCCAACAATGCCTGTAACGTCGATTCGAGATGCAATTTCTCTGACACTTCTTGTACCCTCCACGCGGGTGTCCCGGGGGATCCAGAGAGCAGCCATTAACAGCGCAACCAGCGCGACGGGGACGTTGACGAAAAATACCGTCCGCCATCCCCAAGCGCCGACAAGTACGCCACCTAGAGGCAGCCCAAGAGCCGCTGTCACCGTCGCCGCAATCTGCAGCCCGCCGAGTACACCCCCGGGCGGCTCGGTCAGCCCGGCCCGTTCGGCTCGGCGGCGGATAAGGAGCATGGCAGAGGGGTAGCCGGCAGAGGTACCGATCCCGATGAGCACTCGGGAGACAATGAGCGTCGGCAAGTTCTGGGCCATCCCGCCCACGAGGCCGCCTGCAAGAACGATGAGGATGCCCGTTAGGAAGACCCGGCGAGGCCCAAATACTTCCGCCAGCTTTCCACACGTCGGTTGGGCGACCGCGCAAGCCAGGTAGAGCGCGCTAACGAGCACTGACGTGCTACCGACCGAGACGTGCGTTGCACTGGCGATAGCTAACAGGGCCGTTGCAATCATGGAGCTGTTGATGGGGTTCAACGCAGACCCGATGAACATCGGCGTCACGAACCGCCACGAAAAGGCGTCCCCACCTCCAATTGGGCCGCCCGACTGACTGCGGTCAGCTCGAGCTCGATTTCTAGTCTTTTGCATCGAGATTTCCTCTTTCCGTCTGATGCTGTCAACGGTGATGGCGCTATTCCTTCAGATCCCTATCCATGACGCGGTTTATCTACAATGCTTTCGTCTTGGTGGGTTCATACACCGTGCGCGTGGATATCAGACTTCATGCCCAGTTGAGCTAGAGTGTCTATCATAAGATTCGTGTTTCCGGGCATACTGGTATCGACTTTAACCCAATGACTCAATCCAAGCGTCGACCGTCAGCACATCTGCCTGACGAGGGAACACCTTCTCGATGAGAACGCGGTGAACCTCAGGATCGGCATCGAGACATGCATCTGAAAGCACCGTAAGCGCAAAGTCTTTATCCGCCGCTTCCCGCAAGGTCGATAGAACGACTCCGCTCGTGGCAATACCGCTAAGAATCAGCGTGTCGATTTGGCGGGATCGGAGTATGACTTCCAGATTGCTTCCAGCGAACGCGCTAACTCGAAACTTCGTAACAACTGGCTCGCCTGGTTGTGGCTGCACGGATTCATGAATTTGCGTCGCTGTGTCTGAGACAGTCATTCCACCGAATTGAGAAACTTGTGAGAAAGACTTGTTTCGTGGGCTGATCTCGGGATAACCTTCACTAAATGCGACTCGCACAAAAATCACCGGAATGTTGTGTCGACGTGCGGCTTCCACGGCTTTTTGGAACGGAAGCAGCGCTTTCCCGTTTTCTGCGAAACGCGACACAATGCCGTTTTGTACATCCATGACCAACAGTGCGGTCTTATCGTGATGATTCTGCACGTGTTGTACACTCCTTTTCATTATGCTAATCTCAAGCGGAGAATTCTCCGTTTGATATTAAACGGAGAATTCTCCGCTTGTCAAGAGCGCTTTGCAATTGAATGTTAGGGAGTGATGGTAGAGTGAATGATGCGGAGACAACCCACACTCGTTCTGAACGTCGTGATGCTGCCGAGAATCGTCAGCGTATATTGAATGCGGCTATTAAGCTATTTGAGCAATACGGTGTTGAACAAGTCAGTATGAATCAAATTGCCACAGAAGCGCAGATTGGTCCGGGAACGCTCTATCGCCGTTATAGAAACAAAGGTGAATTATGTCTGGATTTAATTAAGGACAACGTTTTTCTACTGTTCGAGGATATTGAAGCGTACTTGAAGCAGAACCGGACAGAGCCACCAAGTCAACGATTGAAAGGGATTCTCAGCTTATTTATCCGTTTCAGAGAAACCAAAGCACAATTGCTTAAAGGAGTCGAGAACTCCGCGTCAACCAATCCACTTAGGTCCCGGACGCAGAGTCCTCTATATAACGAATTGCATCAACTATTCGTCGAACTATTTGACGAGATGGCTACTACCGAGCAGACCCATGCTAACAGTGTCTTTAGAGCTGATATGCTTTTCACGGCTTTAAGTAGCGATTCCTATCTATTTCAAAGAGAGGTGCGTGGTTATTCGCCTGAGGAGATTGTGGAACAGCTCTGTTTGACATTTCTTCCGAGAGAATAAGTGTCCATTGAGTACATCGGGGTGGCGTATGCGTTCGTCATGCTGGGGAGTGATAGAATTGAAATTACCAAATCCATCAACAGTTACCCCCTTCACTCCCCGCCGTGAGCCACACTGTTGTGTTTTGTGTTGCGAAATACCCACCATTTGTTTCCAATAAAGTTTACGACAAATGCGACGAGCGTGGAGGCCACCTTACACAACACAAGAGGCCACAGGAGCTTACGTAACATGGACAGTCCACAGACTGAAATCCCGTAAGACACCCCGTTTAGGGTGATGAACTTGAGGATTTCGGAATACTTCGGTGGATTGCGGTGGGCAAACGTCAAGTATCGGTTACACAGATAACTGTTCAATATGCCACACGCATACGAAACCGACTGTGCAAGGATGACGTTCCAGTGCAGAAATCGCACCATCACAAAGAACGTCCCAAAGTCTACCGCCGTGTTCAGTAAACCAACCAGTGCAAAGCGCACCGATTGGTTGACCGTGTTTCGATGAAATCCTTTATCTTCCACCCGGCGGCGACTCCTTTTGAAACCCCTTTTGGCTGCCGACAACGTACAACGGTCTGTCCCGCACCTCGTCGTAAATGCGGGCCAGGTACTGCCCCATCATGCCCAGTGAGACGAGGACAACGCCGTTCAGGAGAGCGCAGGTGTCGACGCCCCATATGATCCCTGAGACGTCATGCCTGAACAAGAGCGATGAGAAAACCGCGTACACGAGCAACCCCAGGCACAGGATGATGACCATAGTTCCAATGTAGATGGGCATTTTCAGCGGTTTGTCCGAGAAGGACGTAATGGCATCGGAGGACAGACGCAGCATTCTCCTCAGTGGGTATTTCGTCTCGCCTGCAAGACGTGGATCCCGCACGTAATCGACAGCGGTTTGACGAAACCCCGACCAGGAGACGAGGCCCCGGATGAATCGATTCTTCTCGCGGATGGATTTCATCACGTCACACACCCGCCTATCAATGAGGCGGAAGTCGCCCGTATCCATTGGAATGTCAACATCGGTGAGTGCACGCAGCACTCGGTAGAAGAGTGCCGCGCTCCATCGCTTAAACCAAGTTTCCCCGAGTCGAACGGTTCGTCTGGCATACACGACTTCGTAGCCTTCAGACCAACGTTCTATCATCTTTGGAATCAGTTCCGGTGGGTCCTGCAAGTCCGCGTCAATGACAATCACAGCGTCCCCCGCCGCATAGTCCATTCCTGCACTGATGGCCACCTGGTGGCCGAAGTTCCGGGAGAAATTGATGACTTTGACAGCGGGGTCTTCATCACACAGGGACTCCAAGATGGCTTGCGATGCATCCCAACTTCCATCGTTGACAAACACGAGTTCATACGGTTCACTCAATCCGTCCATGACGGTTTTGAGGCGCTTGTAGGTCGTCGGAAGGACCTCTTGCTCGTTGTAGACAGGCACAACCACTGAGTAACGAACGCGCGTGCTCACAGTCGCTCCCTCCCCTCGGTTCAATGAAGGTCGGCTACTACGAATCTCATCACAAGCCAGTGTATTCATAGAGTTCCAATCCTCCTCGCACCCGGTCTAATCCCGTCGCAGTAGACGATGAAGACGTGGACTCCCATTCGCTACTCGGTACGAGTTTGCAATGGGATGTGATCCACTGCGTGAGCGCCGACTGTGAACCCCCGAAACCGCCAAATCCAAAAGTGTTCCCGGACATTCGGCTTTGCCTGAATGCACCGTTGGCTTCACTTGTCTCCGCCCACGTCGAAACTTGACCAGTGCGAGCACTTGTAGCGTTACCGAATCGCGAAGTCCGATCCGCCCCGAACGATGGAATTAAGAAGTATTTCAGCTTCCCTTCTTTGGTCAATTGCTCGAGACCCTGAACATCGATGGCGGGATCTGCGCCCATAAAGCCGCCCATCGCCATCACCGGCAAACCGGTGTCGAGGATGATAGGCGCTGCCGTGGTGGCATTGAGTGTCGCCACAAGATAAGACCCTGGAGACGGCTTGTAATGTTTCTCCAAATAGGCTTCGAGTGCCGCGTCGCCCTTCTCCGAATCGGCCCCGAACGCCTGCATGTTTCCGAATCCCCCGCCGCCGTTGGAACCTCTTGTCTCTGGACCTGCCGCCGGCATACTTCCACTCACCCCGTAGAGGATGGGCGTGAGGGCCCAATAACCTGGGGAAATCAAGAGAGCAACGAGCCCAAGCACGGTTCCTGCAGCCTTCACACCGATAGACTGCCGTGCGCGAGACATCAGGAACGCCGCAATCACCGCTGCACCGACACTGATGACAATAAGCACCGTACGCAGCGTCGGGTAGTTCCACACGATGCTGGCTTCAAACGCCAAATCAACGACAAATGCAATCGGCAGCAACCACTTCCAACGGCTGTTCGACTGAAAATCCCGCCACATCTTGACAAGCCCAGCACCGGTGAGCGCTGCAATGGCAGGCGCCATCGTCACCATGTAATATTGGTGGAAGAATCCCGCGACACTAAAGAACGCGGCCATCGGCAACAACCAGGCCAGCCAGAACAACGCTCCGCTCTCCTCACGCGTCAAATCGCGACGCCAACGCACACCACGAAGGAGCGAAATCGCCGACAGGAGCGCAAGGGGCAGTAACCAGCTGATTTGACCACTCAAAGCGGGCTGAAACAGTCGTAAGACGCCCGGCGTTCCCGTACCAAACATGCCTCCACCACGGAAGTTCCCGCCCATCCGCTGTCCGTTGAACCCGCCGGGGTTGTCTCCGAATTGGCCACGCCACTGAGCACCTGAGCCCCCATTGCCGCTCATACCACTTCTGGAGAATCCACCGTTTCCACCAGATGGATTCCCTCCAGAGCCAGCGCCCGTATTGGACTGGGCAAATTGGGTTGTGCGGCCCATATTGTATTGGCCGCCGGACTGGGCAGAATTCCCAGAGTGATAGGCTGCAGCATGACCTCCAAACCGATCCCCCGTCAATCGCGATATCCCGTTATATCCGAAGATCAACGACATTTCACTGTTATCTTGCGTACTTCCGACATAGGGTCTGTCGCTTGCTGGCGTTAGGTCCACCGCGGCGGCCCAGGAAAACGAGATGGCCCCGAGTACGATGCTCATGGAAAGGAGATGGACGATTTTCTTTCGCCAATTCAATTTCGTTGCAAAATAGTAGCCCACATAGAGTGCAGGTAGGATGAGATAGGCTTCCATCATCTTGATGTTGAACCCGATGCCTTCGAGCACGCCAGTCCATAACAGCCAACGCAGCTTCTTTGTCTCGATGGCCTTCCACAAGCACCAAGTGGTCAGCAACATGAACAGGACAAGCATGCCATCCACTTCGTTGGTCCTTTGCACAGCAACCGCAATGGGTGTCAGCGCCATCACCGCAGCAGCAATCAGTCCGGCCACCTGTCCGAAGATTCGCTTCACTAAATGGTAGAGAACAGCCACAGAACAGACACCTGCGATGGCCTGCGGAAGCAGCAAGGCCCATCCATGAAAACCGAAGATCCAGGCGAACAACGCTTGGATCCAGAAATCCACCGGAGGTTTGTCGATGGTAATAAATCCATTGGGATCGAAAGAATTAAAAAAGAAGTTATGCCAGTTCATGAGCATGCTTTTCACAGCAGCTGCATAATACGCGTTCCCATAGCCTTCACGATTCAAACCATAAATATTAAGGAATGCGGAAACCAGCAAAATCATTGCGAGAACCGCATGATTCCATTTCAACTTGAAGCGTGTCACGCGATTTCCTCCCCTCGTTTTCTGTAGATATCGATGAGATGATTGACCTATCGTCTGATGTGGAAGGAGACACCCAATGGTTCCCCATCCGGATACGATTCATGACTTGGATACACCCGTGGACATCAGATCGGCGGCCAGTGGTGACTGTAGGAGTGTCCGCAAATACGCCAACAATTCAATACGCAGATTGTCTCGGCTGAGTGCATATTCAATTGAGGCTTGAATGTACCCCAGCTTGTTTCCGACATCGTATCGGTTGCCACGAATCTCCCACGCGAGCATTTGGTGCTGCTGATTGAGCACCCGCAAGGCATCCGTCAATTGGATTTCTCCCCCTTTTCCGGGGGCTGTAGTGTGTAGAATCGGAAACAAGTCCGGCTCCAAGATGTATCTCCCGACCACCGCGAGATCCGATGGAGCCGTTTCCGGACTGGGCTTCTCGATGACGTCTTCAATCGCCAACATTCTGCGATTGGAGCACTCAGGCAATCGAACGGGCGTGATAATGCCATACCTATCCACCTCATTCCGAGGCACCCTTTGAACCGCGATGACCGAAGTACAAAACTGTTCATACGCTTGAATCATTTCCTTCAAACAGGGCGTTTCCGACTGAATCAAGTCATCGGGCAGCAGTACTGCAAACGGCTCGTCACCCACAAAATGACGAGCACAGAGCAGTGCATGGCCAAGGCCAAGGGGCTCTGTTTGCCGGATAAAGTGGATATCTGCCATACTCGAGATATCGCGAATGACTTGACACAGCTTGTGCTTGCCCTTTTCCTCAAGCATCCGTTCCAATTCCTTGGACTTACTGAAATAGTCCTCCAGCACGTATTTACCGCTACTGGTCACAATGAGAATACTTTCGATGCCTGAGGAGACGGCCTCTTCAATCACAAACTGAATGGCCGGGGTATCCACGATGGGCAACATTTCTTTTGGCACTGCCTTGGTGACGGGTAAGAGCCTCGACCCAATCCCGCCGGCAGGAATCACCGCTTTACGAATCAATGTTTTTCTCAACTCCACAATCAGTTCATCAGGATTCAAAGCATGCAACGTCCTCGTGGACGATAAAACGTAAGTGCATCACAGATAGGTTTAATCATAGACAGTCGTTTTTGTGTGCCGGTGGAGAAAGTGTGGAGATTGTATTGAGATGCGTAGATCACGAGCAGCCCGAGTGATGCCCCACCGCGGATGGTAGGTCCTCAATAGTGGATAGCTCGAATCGGGGATGAAAGGAACGAGAAGTTAGAGGTAAACTCAAATGAAAGCAAGAGTAAGCCCCAGCCTTGCGGCTAGGGCATACATTCTTATTTGACTTCGATTTCAACCTCGGGATTTTCTTTTGGATTCAACCACTTTAACAGATTGATAATATTTGTTCTTGAGATTGCAACACAGCCGTCTGTCGCACCCGTAGAATACCGCCACTCATGAATAAAAATCGCACTTCCCTTATAAGGGATTCGCTTCGTGTTATAGCCAATGACAACGCCATACTCATACAAATTATCCCTTCGTCTCATGACTTCGTATGATTTTGCGTTCGGTTTTCCGCGCACCCATTTGTTGTATTGGGGTGAAGTCGGATCCTCAACCCAAAAGTCTTCGCTCGTGCTTTGCCTGTAGGGCATTTTTGTAAATGTATTCGGGTGATAACCGAACGCAAACAACAGTGGATAAGTGCCAAGGGGTGTCTTTCCATCACCTTCTCGTTTGTTCCATGTAACACCGTGATAGCCAACGACAGCAGCTACGGTTGGATACGTCTTTACCCATTTGTTTCCGGTAACTGTGTACCCAGTCAATGTTGCCAAATGCGTTGTATAATTTGCTGCAGTCACAACAACAACTTGACGAGGAGCGGGCGTTGTTTGTGCATACGCACTCACTGGTAAAAAGAAGGTGATTAAGACAAAAATTATCGTGACTATCTTTTTCATCGGAAGTACCCGTGCAAGTGGCTGTTCCAGCCTATTGCGCCTGTGCCCAGAATAAGTAAACACTTTCTTCAACATATCAATCACCTCTAAGATGTCGAATAGAGTTCATGACAACTTTTTCTGCAGACACTACGGGGGAATATTTCAATCTCTTGTTATCTTTTTTCTGTTTTCGTTCATGCCACCCCTAAATACGTTGACGGGAAAACGAACAACGTAAATTGGTGGAGTTTTTGGCCTCCCAATCAGGTTGGTTCACCACGGGAGGCCCTCTCCACAGCAAGCGTGCAATGTAAGTCCTACTATGGTGCCTACCATCCAGAAAGGCTGTTCGTAAAGACGCCGAACTGTACACAAAATAACCGCCCCTTATGATTACCGACGGTCAATATCCTGTCCCCTCAGTATGGTTGGCATGTAGCTGAAACTGTTCGGGAGATGTCGTAACTTATTGTTGAGGTTCGTTCTTACTGATCCAGTTCCACATTTCTTGCCACTTAGATAAAAATAACGCTGCTCTATCCGAGGACTCAATAATATCGAAGTAATTCGACTCCTCACTCGCACTCAATGAGAAGTTCCAACTGCCGGACTCCACGGCTATTTTATCTTTCACAGTAAACTTGTGATGCATAATTTTATGCTTTTGACTGGTCCCTACTACAAGTGGAACCCCAGCTGAACGTAGCTGCTGAATTTCAGGATGTTCGTATTTCCCTTCCGCCTGTGAATAGTCACAGACAAGAGCTACATCCACTCCTGAACGATGCAATCGAATCAATTCATCCACCAAAGGCGGAAGATGTAATGAATAAATCGCGATCCGCAAATGTTTTTTCGTGCTACGAACAAAGTCCAAAAAAACCTTCTGCGTATCATCATCCGGAGAAAAGAATGTATGAATTTGAGCTTTCGTACTAAGACTCATTCCTCTACCTCCACTTCGTTTGGAGAGATGAAAAACGTTTCATTGGATTGGAGCATCGTTCACGCAGACAATTTGATCATTTCCAGGCGAAGACCTCCCTTTACATTCAAAATGAAGGCACGATCCTTGTGTGTATCGTTTGGGACACATCATACCGAACTAGATTGCCGTTTATCTGAGTAATTTCGAATGGACTCATTATACTTAATGAATGTAAATTAGTGGTTAATTTTGTATTGAGAACCCACTAACTATTGTTTGAAACTATCTAACTTCGCCTCGACTGTAGTCGGGGCTATTTTGCGTCACTTACGTCGAATCCCACGAACGAAACTAGGGATTCGTCTTCGCTTTGTTACTTTAGTGTGGTTAGCGTAAAATTTGCTGCATCGATAAATTTATCAGCCGCTAAGATAGCGATATAACCATCCGTATAGTACCGATCGCCTTCACCGTTGTATCCATCGTTAGTGGGCGTGGAATAAGGGATTTTAATTTCCGATGCCATAAACGGTTTCAATTGTGCCGCAACCGAATCCCGTTCCTTATCCACATCAGCATCTATATGATGGGTTGGTAAATCATTGATATGACTAAGTTCAATGCCGCTGTCGTAAGTTGCTGAACCAATCCATATATCTTGTCCAGCATACACATCTCCTGTATCCCATAGACGGATGTGCTCGCGCGTACGTGCGGTTTTTCCAGGTCGTTCAAACGCTAAATCTTCCTTTCGGCCAAATAAGTATAAGTTGCTCACAGGAGCTGTTGGATATGGTCTTCCAAAAATCGAATTAATGCCAATTTTTAATGAAGTTTTACCGGTAATGGGATCTGGGACTTCCCAACCTGCTTTGAGAAAAACCTGTGTAATGGTTGTTTTGTCCGCAAGTATTAAAATATTAATGGGATCGCCTGGTCTCCCATGTTTAGTTCGTGTGCACTTTGGATAATCATCAAGAGATATTTGTTCTGTACCGTTACGTTGTTTGTTCATCTCAGCATCCTCCCCGATGTTTATACCCAATCTCAGATCTCGTCCGTCCAATCTTGTCGTGTTTATGTGAAGTATAAACGATAACCCCCGAGATGTGCTGGTTTCGTGCACAGTGACACGGAAACATTGATTATTAATCCCTTTCGCGTGTCTCTGCGAAGTGGATATTAAAAGGAGATGATGTTTACGAACATTCGTCTAATGGATGAATCAGATGCACGGTTGTACCGAGAAATAACGCTACGTTCGTTCAGTTGAACTTTATTAGACATCCCGTGGTCTCTTTGTATGGGTGAATCATAACGTTTTAGGACCCGATTATCCGATTGCAACTGGGGCAATGATGATGTGGGCGGACGAATACGAGGATAAAACCGTGTGTGTCCCACCCGTATAGATAAGAGCACAGGGGGAGTGAATCGCAGTGGGTATTCCAGAGCATGGCACACGTGAGACACCGCTGCGTCGGCTAACAATAACAGTGTTCATGCTCATTGTGTTAGCTACCATTCTAAGTTTCGCCAACGACTCTGATCTCCTCGGGCATATTCCTAGGCAGCAACAGCTGGCGATAGATTGGGTGTTTTGTATTGTTTGGTTTGTTTGCAGCGCGTGGTTGATCCGCCATGTCGAAAGAGGAATATTTCGAATGGTCTCTGGGAGAACCAAACTGGATAATCGTGTTGCCACGCTGTGGAGCCGAGCGTTCAGTGCTATGGGTTACGCCTTTGTCCTGGTTATCGCTCTGCACCTACTCCACATCAGGGTCGGGAGTATTTTGGTTGGCGGTGCGGTCACCGGTGTCCTTGTAGGTATAGGCGCTCAGTCAACGTTATCGAATCTGTTTGCCGGGTTGGTTTTGTTCACCGTTCGTCCTTTTTCCGTTGGTCAAACCGTGACACTTCGAACATACCTGTTCAGCGGCATTGAATACAGTGGAACAGTATCGGATATCAATTGGTACTATACCGTCCTGGTTGATGGGTCACAGAGACGCCTTGTGCCAAATTCCGCTGTGATTGCATCAGCAATTACGATCGTGTCAGAACTTCCTTCAACACAGCTATACACCATTCCGTTGCCATACAGTCTTTCTGTATCCACATTTAAACAGCGAATACAGGAGGTATTCAACGGAGATGTAGACGTGACCATAAAGGACTTTGGAGAAGACAGTTACAGTGTCCAAATTAGGATACCTGAAGCAGCCAGCGCGGACGACCTTCGGGAAGCGATTGCACGATGTAGGGAGCAGTAAAATGATTTACTGACAACGAAGCGCTTTCAGACTCAAGTATTTACTGGGGCGTCTCTATGTGGAGACTCTCCATCCCCCTTCAGTCTAGTGTCGAATGTAAGATACATTACAGAACTGTCATGTCACGTAATGATCTTTCCTCACGGAGCGTGGAGGGAGCATTGTTATTGCGTTCACAGGGGCGAATGTTCAATTAGGATAAGACCACCGAGGTCCATTCATATACAAAACGCGGCACATCAGGGCGCCGCGTTTTTCTGCATTTTGATATCACTCACTGTTTCTGAGGGGAATCCCGACACTAAGCACTGTCTCACTTTGCTTGCAAGTGTTTTTCGAGTGCTTCCTCCAACACTTGAACCATGCTCTTTCCAGATTGGGCGGCAAGCATCTTTAGCCGCTTGTGCAACTCCAAGTCCATATCAAAGGTTGCTTTTTTCACAGCCCTTTTCTGTTCTGTACCAGAGTCCTGTATTCCTGTATTTACAGATTCCTGTGTTGCTGTGGTTTCTCCTTGAATTATCTCGTACTGAGCAGTGGATTTTTAACAGGTTCTGCTCTTTTCCTTCCCAGAAGACCGCCCAAATGTTCTTTCTTAGATGACACGTTCCTTCAACTCCTTGATAAAGTCTTGATACGGTCTGAGTGCAGCTAAGTCTACTCGGGTACGGTTCTGTAATCCCTCGAATGAAAACTCCTTAATCCTGGTCCTGCGGCGAATCAGTGTATTGAACACGATGTCCTCATAGTCGTCATCTCCTGATCTCGACCACGATCATTTCGTTTTCCTCGTAGATGAGCAAATGAAGCAGGCTACCGTTTGGCCAAATCTCATGTAGTAGCCTCTCTGAGATTCCTAATTTCCAGATATACCAGTATACTTCGATAAGCATGGGGCATTCACGTGCAGACCGAATGTGCGGTTGTATCCGGCGAAATCCGCCCGTATCCTCGCTTTTCCTATACAAGTTAGTCTTTGATGTTTCGTTATGGACGAGCTACACTCTACTAAACTTCGTTTGCGCTGAATCCCGAAAGGGAACGGAGGAACCAATCTTTGGGGTGAATCCAGTCTGCCTGACTGGTAGGGCAATCTCTTAAGCCCAAACCCGACAGCTAACTTCGTAAGCGTTTAAGAGAGGAGAGCTGTGCTATGCCTATTTATACGGTGACTCCAAGTTCATCACAGCGGTCATCAAAAACAGAGACCCCTAAGGCTCAGAGGGCGAAAGCCCTGCGGTCGCAGTCGAGTTTCGTTCACACAGTGGTCCCCAGATCCTCATTCAATCGGCCGTCGGTGGATGAAAGCCGGTGGAAGGTGGGAAGGTGAACCACAATTAACCATTTCAGTATACAGAACGATGAGGATTACCCACCGTTATCTCCAGTAACTGAACCCCTTGTTACTCCAGCGATGTTATCCACAGAACTGAGTTACAGGGGCGTCTAATGAACGCCCCTTTTGTGTAATCATTCCGTATGACCATGTTTCATTTCACCACCAATGGTAATCATCCTGAAGAACCTCGTCTCCGTTGATCTTTGAAATCAAATCTCAGCACAGCGGAGGTGGTCGATGACGAGATATAGTTAAACGGCCGACGATGTGAGCGGTGGTGCTCCATGTGTCAATTCATATCGCGCGTCTGAGTTTTTGTTACATCGCGACTGAGATTCATTCTAGTTTTGACCGGCGCTCCTCTCCTCAGGTATTTGTCGAAGTTGGGCCGCCAATCGTGGTCCCAGGGAAGGAGGTACCATGGATTATTCGAGTGTATTTGAAACTTTGATTTTGTCGCGCTCCGACTTGGTTTATTGGCCAGCGATTTTGAACAAAATTCGCGGTCTCGTCGAGTCATCTGACATCAAAGTTGTCGACATTCAGCGAGACAAAGAACAACTCATCATTGTCTTTCGCAAGTGTTCTTAATGGCAGGTGCCGTTCACGTAGCGATATGAATTTACCGAAGGGGTGCATGTGATGAACCGATTGCGTGGGTCAATGCTTCCGGTCGCTGCGTTCGAATCAATGTTGAAAAACACGGATGCATGCCAGGCCTTGCAGTTGGCGTATTTCGCACTCGTTGAAAAGGGATACAATCCAATCCGCCAGATCACTGGTTACTTGACCTCTGGAGATCCGGCGTATATTACCGATCATCTCGATGCCCGTAACACTATCCGCCGGATTGAACGCGATGACTTGATTGAAGAACTGGTTCGTTTATACGTGCTCTTCAAACGACATTGAGCGGTTGGTCTCAGAATCGTTCATTTTTCTCTTTGGGATATCTTTCAATCAATGCTGTCCACATCGGCTTTCAATTGGCCCGAGAGAAAATCAGTTATGAATCGACCTACCTCGGTGTTCAAATCCAACATCTTCGAGAGCGCCGCATTTGATTTCTATGTTTACATGTCCTGGTTTTTGCGAGTTTCAATACTTCGTCTAGTGCGAGTTCCTGATGAATATGGGGTTGGAAAGGGCTGCCACCAGCATACTGTTGGCTGCGGAACAATGCCTCCACAACTCAGCACGTATGAATTGCTTCGAGTGATGTGAGAGTTCGACCTGAAAGGAGCCTGGCTCATCAATCGCATGTCGCATGATCTCGCCCTCTTCGTTGATAATGACCACGACATCGCCGGGCTTTGCCCCTTCCAAACACACTGAGACAGATTCCGAAGGCATGATTTCGTCTCCCATCATGGCGTCACCACTTCGCACCTCCAATCGAGGGCCATGTGGGCGGTAACTGAGCGTAATGTGCCCGTCGTGGATGGCCTCCAGAATGTCCTCTGCCCTGCGAGATTTCGCGTACACATACGCCGTTGGGTAACCATGACGGACAGTCGGATGAGAGCGGTGTGTGTCGCTTCCACCGACGGCAATGATGCGTTGGCCCTGCTCTAACATGGACTGCCACAGTGCAAGGCTTTCCTGGTTCGACCTACGCCACGGGCCGTTCCAAACTTCAAGCCAATCAAAAGGAACTTCGTAGCCCCACTGCCACTGGCAACTTGGACCCGCGTCATCATACGGGTGATTGATGGAAACTGCAGCGCCTCTCTGCTTCGCTTGTTCCAACAAGCGCCGCACATCTTCCACATGTTGCACCCTGAAGTCGTCACAGGGAATGGGGACGCCGAATAGATTCGCGTGGCCGTGATACGTCGTCAATTCCATCGCGGGAATATATGTAACAGGAGACTCAGCAGGTTGGGCAAGGTTCTGACTCACCGTGTTGTGATCGGTCAACGCCACAAAGTCGAGTCCCACACCTCTTGCAATCCTATCGAGGTCAGCGAGTGTGTACGCGCCATCGCTGTGGACAGTGTGCAGGTGGAGATCTCCCTGTAACCACCGGTACTTTGGGCCCGAAAGCGTTATCGTGGCATTAATCTCAGCGCCGCCTTCACCGATTACATAGACTCCAAGCAATACAGCCCACTCTCCGGGCACGATATCTCCCTTTAGGTAGCCGGGGGTTGCGTCATCCAGGCCAACCTTTAGGTCGTACTTGGTGCTGCCGCTCCAGCCGCGAACCTGTAGGGGATCTGAAAGTCCTACATCAATGATGCAAGTCTCTTTCCGATTCGGTGTGACCGTAATCTGGGCGTGAATTTCACATGTACCCTCTGGCACTGTAAAAGGAAGCTCTAGGAATCGCCCCATGTCCATGGATGTAACATTTGCAGACAAAGTCAACACGGCACTCATGCACAAGCCTCCTATTCCTTGGTCGATCCCAGGAAAATCCCTTTCACGAAATACTTCTGGACGAATGGATAGACCAGGATCAGCGGCAGTATGGCAATCACAATGCCGGCCATTTTCACGTTGTTCGTCACGAGTTCTCCGCTCGACATGGAATCGCCCGAGTTGACGAGGGCATTGAGGGCGACTTGGAGCGTGTATTTACTCGGGTCGTTCACAAAGAGAATGGTGGAGAGAATGTCGTTCCACCGTCCGACGAACTCGAAAAGAGTAACCGTTGCCAGTCCTGCTTTCGATAAAGGAAGGCAAATCCGCCAAAACAGACGAAAGTGACCAGCGCCATCGATTCTCGCCGATTCCAGAATGTCGCCAGGAATCGAGAGAAAGAAGTTTCGCATGAGTAAAATGCTGAAACCGGACACCATGCCTGATAGAATCAGGGCCGCTAACGTGTTGAGCAATCCCAACTGTTGCATCGTGACGTAAACCGGGATCATGATGGCCTCGAAGGGGATCATCATGGTGACGAGGATGAATACAGTCAATGCTCGGCGCCCAGGAAATCGTGGCTGTGCGAGTGCATATCCAGCTAGGGCCGACAGCAAAACATGTAGTACGGTGCCCACCACTGTGACAATGACGCTGTTTTCAAACGGCTTCCAAATGGCCAGTACAGACCAGATGGTCCGATATCCCGAAAGGCTGAAGTGACGAGGCCACAGTTGGATGCCTGGTTGCATCGACGCGAGATTTGAGCTGAACGAAACCGCCAAAGCGTTCCACAGTGGGATAATCATCGTCGCACAAATAAGGAGGAGAAAAGCCACATTCACGAACACAAATAGCGTGTTTCCCACCCTCGTCGCAAATCTAGGCATGTTGCATCGCTCCTCCTACAGTTCGTTGTACTGCACCAGACGGCGGGTGATGAGTGTCAGAAGCAGCGTAAATAACAGGATGAGAAGCGCACTTGCCGTGGCTTGCCCGATGTTCATCTGTTGCAGCCCTTTGTCGTAAACATACGTCATCAACACGTCAACCTTCGGCTCAATGACGGCGTTTCTCATGACGTAAATTTGTTGGAACAGCCGCAAAAGCCCCATGATGGAGAGAAGCCCAACGACTTTCATGGTGCGACGGAGCATGGGAATGGTCACATGCCACATCTCATGCCAGCGAGTGGCTCCGTCCACGCGAGCAGATTCGTACAATGCCGGATTAATGCCGACAATGGCCGCGAGATAGAGAATGCAGTTGAAACCAACTTCCTTCCAAACGGTGACAAGGATGAGCACCCAGCGGGCCAGATTCGGATTGGTCATGAACTGTACCTGAGGCAGATGCAGCACCTGTAGAACGGTGTTCACGAGTCCACCGTCCGGGGTCAGCATGTAAATCCACAGTCCGCCCACCACCACCCAGGAAAACAAGTGGGGAATGTAGATGACCATTTGAATCGTACGCTTTAACCAGCTTTGCAGCACCTCGTTTAACGACAGTGCAATGACAATGGGTGCCACGAAGCCAATCACCAGAATTCCAGCTCCGAGAATGGACGTGTTGGCAAAGGAAGACCAAAATTCACTATCCGACAAAACATCGACGTAGTTTTGAAACCCGACAAAAGGCCGGTTGCCGATGAAGCGGAAGTTTTGCATGCTGATAAGCACTGCATGCGCCAGCGGATAGTACGTCATAATCACAAAATAGGCGATGGCTGGCAACAACATCAGATAGAGCGGTACGGCGTGCTTTAATTTCGCTGCCCTTTGAGTACGCAATGTGGTTGCAGTCATCGACGTCCGAGGTGAGAGTGTCTGCGTGCTCGCCACGTTGGGCCCCCCTTCACGGGTGGATGAGGGTCACTCATCCACCAGGTGTTTTTGCAGTAGTGTAGCGTGCATCTCGGCAACGGCTTCTTGGGCGGACAACTTCCCAAGAACCGCCTCTTCACCGTATTGCCACACAATCTTTTGGGCCTCGGTCCAGCCTGGCAATGAAGTGGGCTGATATCCATATTGGACACCAATGCTTTTCGCCTTCGCATATCCTTTTTGCAACGCTGGGAATGGGTTTTTCCACTCAGAACTGATGGGTTGCGGATCGCCGTGGTCCATGTTTTCTGCCTTGCCGACTTCCGTCAATTGATACTTGCCGCCGCTGACTGTGTAGTCGACGCCTTTCACACCCAGGGAGCCAAGCACTTCACCGGCCTCTGTGTTCCACCACTCCAAGAACTTGAACGCGAGGTCGGGATGTGGTGCGTTTTTCGGGATGGCCCAAACACTTGTGTCCCCTTTCGAAACGAGAACTTTCCCATCCGGACCGACCGCTCCCGGCAAGGCTTCGGCATCGAACGTAGAGGCAGCTCCCGCTGTGCTGGCCAAGTTGTTCAGCATGGGAACCCAAGCGTCCCAATACACGAACATGCCAACCCGTCCAGACAAGAACTCGTTTCGTTCATCCGCTGTACTATTTGTGACAAAATTGGGGTCCAACAGTTTATCGGTATACAGCTTGTGTAACCATTCATAGACAGGAACAGCCTCTGAAGTGGCATACGGAATGGTGCGCTTTCCGTTGACCATGACGTACTCATTTTTGAGTCCAACCGCGCTCATAAACGGTTCAATGTCGTACAACTGCGACAGTGTCAAACCGTATACGCCCTTCTTTTCTTTGAAGACTTGGAAGATGTGATAGAAGTCGTTGAGCGTTTTCGGCTGCGAGAGCCCCAACTCGTTCATCCAGTCTTGGCGAACGATGGGCATCAAGGCGCCCTGATACTTCACGGGCACTGCATAAATCCCGTTCGTTTGCGGAATTCGGATGTCATTCCATTCCCACTGGGGTACGACCTTCGGGTTACCGAGCACGGGGGACTGCTGGATTTTACTCTGCAGGTCCATGACTTCGCCGTTCTGAACCATGTCGGCAAGGTTGGGGCCCGTGGTGTAGATGACATCCAGCTTTTGACCGGATGACAACATGGCTTGAAGCTTTTGATCGTAGTCCGTAGGGATGTGGATGAAATTTACTTTGCAGTGCAGAGCTTGTCCAATTTCAGCGGCGAACTGCTGGTCTTCTTGCGGATTTTTCCCACCAACCACATTGGACGCGATGGTCAGCGTCGGTTCATTCGCATCTGCGCCAGAGTTGGACGAACTGGATGAACCGTTGTCACAGCCAATGAGCGTAAGGGTCAGGGCAGATGTGGACAAAACGGCCAATATACGGCGAATGGATGGCATAACGTCACGCTCCTCTACGTGTTGGACGGCGGAGTCCAAGGTCGGCAGGACTCACGCAAGACGAGATGTGAAGGAATTATTTTGTGAATGACGGGTGCAGAATTGTCGCGAATTCGTTCAATCAACAATGCAGCCGCTTCGCGACCCAATTCCTCTGAATTTAGCGAGACGCCCGACAACGGTGGATTGAACTCTGGCGCGAATACCGAGTTATCGCTGAAGGCGAACACAGAGATGTCTTGCGGAATGGAAATCCCCAATTCCATCGCCGCTCGGTATACCCCTAGCGCAACCTTGTCCGTGTCAGTAATCACTGCAGAGAACGAAATATGGTTGGAAAATACGTCCTTAAGCGTCTGATAACCATAATCCACAGAAGGTACATCCAACCTCTTAAAAACGTGGAGTTCCGGGCGCATACGAACTCCCGCTTGTAGAAATGCCTTCTGATATCCGCGCTGTCTATCCGCCGAAACAGTGCGTTCGTTCGTGGCATTGAGAAATAAGATGTTTTCGTGGCCAAGCTCGAGCAAATATCGAGTTACTTGCTCTGCCATGGCTTCGTTGTCGTTGTCCACATACGAGACTCGCGATTGATATCTCTCTGGTGGACGGCCAATCACCACAACTGGCGGGTCAGAATCCGTATACCCATCTAGTCGAGTATCCTGTTGCTCAGGGTCTAAAAAGATTTCTCCATCCACTGGATTTGTGGTGATATGCTTCGACTCTCCCTGATAGTCTGGTGTCAGGGTATTGACCAGCAATCGGTATCCATGGTCGTAGCAAACTTGTAGAACGCCATTCATCAACGACATGTGAAACTGGCTGAACTTTGCACGTTCGGCGGGCATGCTCAAACCGATAATTCTGGTCTCTTTCATGGACAAGGTTCGGGCCCAGTAATTCGGTTTGAAATTCAGCTCCTTTGCCACCTGCAGTACGCGCTCTGCAACCTCCCTTCGAACTGGGCGTTTCTGCGTGAAGACGTTTGATACAGTACCTTTGGAAACGCCAGCCAAGCGTGCTACGTCATCGATATTTGCCATGGCACTTCTCCTTCGCCTCTGATATTAAACCGGTTTAATAAAGGGCCTTTGGAGTTTGAGTTAAGGACTCTTAAAGAATCTGTAATGGTAGACGGGGATGGTGAAAGTCACGACGTTAGAGAATGAAAATGTGGTGCGAGCTTCTACTCGGCGGATTGAGTGACCTGAGATTGTTTGAATAGAGATAACGAGATTCCTCCGTGTCCATCTCATTGGCCAGACTGCACATGGAGAGGTGGCAGGGGGATAATGGCGAAGATTGCCTTGCAACATCCTTTGTCTTTCATGGTTAGTGACTATCTAACCCACCCACTTGCCTTTTACAGCAAGTCCGATGCAGAAGCATAGCCTTTCATATAGATGATCTGGTAGCGAGTATTGCAAGAGTGTTGAGTCTTCGCCAGTAACTTTGGTAATACCCAACCCGGATTGGGTTAACCAATTTGTGTCCACAGTGCCCAACTCTTTAATCGACCTTTTATTATTTCCAATCAACAGTATGTCCCTCACTCCCGCCTATCGATATGATTTCCTCCAAACATTAAACCCCATCCCCCTCGTCACGTTCGAGTCTCTCCTACTGTGGTATCCAATATTGGGCTACATAACGTATTTTCGTGGGAGGTATATCATGAACACAAAACGCATTCTGACAGGCGTAACCTCATTACTCATCCTCGGTACCCTTGGCCTTACAGGATGTAGCACGAATACGTCCACAAATAATGAAGCTTCGGGGGTCAGCAATTCCACGTCAAAGAGTCATACCACAACACACAATAAAAACCTCACAAGTGCCACCGCAGCTCTAAAGCCGCAAAATAAATTAGAACGATGTCGTGCTATCTTGCCGTCATCCATTTGCGTGCCGCCAGAACATGGATGGCCAGTGGACGCCGACCAGATAGACTCACGTGGTTGCGGCATTGTTACAGACCTCTTGAACAGTTTCTCAGCTTCGCGAAACCTAGCCGCCGTTGTATACTGAAAAACGCAGTACACCTACAGAAAGAAGGTGTGTTGATGGCAATCCCATCTTCGTTTGTTACGCCGGAAGTGTCGAATGAACACGAAATTGTGATTAAAAAGTCTCGGTTCATTGGACATGTGGTTCCAATAAAGTCTGTGGAAGACGCGGAGGCTGCGCTGGAGCGCATTCGCACGGTGCACAAGACGGCGACGCACAATTGTTACGCGTACCGCGTCGGGCTCGGTGTGCCCGTTGAGCGATTCTCCGACGATGGCGAGCCGAGCGGTACGGCTGGAAAGCCGATTCTGGAAGTGTTGCGGAGGAAGCCTATCGACAACGCGCTGGTTGTCGTCACGCGCTACTTCGGTGGTACGTTGCTCGGTGCAAGCGGTTTGGTTCGCGCCTACACGGATGCAACGGTGGAGGTATTGGACCATACGCCCATGCTGACGTGTCAGCGAATGGTCTTGGTCACCATTCGCTGCGATTACGCGCAGTACGGCAAGTTTGAGTATGAGTTAAATGCGCGCGACATGAAAATGTTGAACAAAGAATTTACCGATGCGGTGTCGTTCCAGGTCTGGTTGGAAGAGAGCACTGTGGACAAATTTCTCGAAGAGGTCTCCAACTGGTCGAATGGCCAGGCAGAGTGTGTGACATCTGAGGCAGAATACGTGGGCATTCGACCAGACGGAGGATTTGTCACCGGTGTCTGGTCACCAGCGGAATAAGCGATACTCAGATGATTTCGTGCATGCGCAAGTAGAAGTGAAAGTAGGACGCCGTGTGCCGGTGTTCCTCAAAGAGATGCAGCGGCATGGGCGCTACGATATCCGCTCCGGATGTGAGTTTGATGCTGATGGAGACGGGATCTGCGCCTTTGCTGGTCACCCTTTCAATGTGCTCGATGCAGGTTGTGGCTATGTATCCCGTGGCGCCGTCGCTGCGGATGAACGGCGTACGAGCTTTAAATGCGAACAATGCCAAGCCGCGCGGGCCAATCACGAGCGGCACCCATTGCGACCTTCGGGTTGCCTGTGCGTAATGCTTTCGCATCTGGCGGATGTCGATGCCGTAGTAGTTGGCCACCGACTGAAAGATTCGAGATGAACTGCTCCCCAGTATGAACCGCCCCCCGTCAGCCAGGTACACATCGCTCGCGTTTCCCCCGTAGCCCGGGACGTAGATGGGCAGCCAGGCCGCCACTTTGGGGATCCAAAGCTTGTCCGCCGGTCTCGACTTCCGATTCAGGTACATCGGAATCCCATCTGCAAAGTATTGCATTCACCCTATCCCCCTCAAAGGTTCCTATGTTTTACAATTACACACCACGGATTATACATTTGTGTAACCCCAGTCGACAATACAATTATTAAAAGATTACGTACTTTGGTGAAAGTCTGTATTTTGTCTTCACAAACCTTTGCCCTACGTTTATCTTGCGCGCAAATCTGATGGAGACCGGTCTCCCGTTTGGGAGATGGCACAAAGTGAACATCCGTATCCAAACCAACCTGAACGATCCCCTTCACCACCTGGTCCGTCAGGCCCAATCGGGCGTCCCTGCAGCGACCGCGGAACTGACAGCGCAATTTATGCCTTTGTTGCGGAAGGCAGCGAGCAAGTACAGAAGGATATCCTATGAGGACGCGTTGCAAGAAGCGTGTCTGGCGTTTCTGGAGGGAATTGCGGAGTACAATCATGAGCTCGGCATTCCGTTCCCCGGGTACATCCAGCGTAAGGTGTTTGGCGAAGTGAGGACCGCCATGCGGCGATTGTGGCGGACAGAATCGCGCAAAGCCCGACTGGTGTACGCGAGTTCAGATGGAGAGAGCGAACTGGACCCGTGGAATGACCTTGCTCTCAAATGCCCGTCAGCCGAGGGACGCATCCAGGACGTGGTCACGTTGCTGTGGCTGGACAGCGCCGGGCTGAGCCATCGAGAGCGGCTGGCCGCACACGCGCTACTGCAGGGCTTGACCTGCAAGGAAGTGGCCGCTGCCGTTGGGGTTGGTACAGAAAGCGTCAAGACGTGGCGGAAAAGAGCGCTGCGGAAGTTGAAAATCGCCTTATCTGACGAGGGTTAAGCAATTGTTCGACTTTGCGCGAAGTCCTCGGATTTGTAGGGGTGACACCCTTCGACACTACGGATTGATATAATGGACGTGCATAGAGAACGGCTCTTTCAGGGGCGGCTCACTCCCTTTTTCACAGGAAGGGGGTGAGAGATGATTGACGACGTACCAAGCACTGACGCTTGCCATTAACCTTGCAGGGTTGGTGTTGGCCATCGTCGCATTCAACAAGAAAGACCGCCCCTGAGTCAGCGGTGAGCGGTCTATTGCCGTTGTTCCGCACGAGCCGCCCCTGGTGAGGGCTCTATGCGGGCCGCCAGCGTTGCCGCGCTGGCGGCTTATCATTATGTATTATTGTATCGCAAATACGGCTGTCTATGCATGTCGCCTTGAGGCAAATGTGTATTGGTGGTCGGCCTGTAGGCCATCAATGAACGAATGGCATCGCGTCTGAAGCGAGAAGCGGCTCATTCGGTGATGGCAAACAGGATTCTCCCCTCGGCGACCACCTGGCCATCCACTTTGGCAATTCCGTGTCCTTTGCCCATCGTTCCACGCAGCCTATCGATGATCACTTCCATCTCCAGCTTGTCTCCGGGCCGCACTTGTCCGCGGAACCGCAATTCGTCGAGGCCCGCCATCATCGGGAGCTTGCCCTTCATTTCAGGCAACGTGAGGACAGCAACGCCCCCGAGCTGTGCCATGGCCTCCGTCACGAGTACGCCAGGCATGACAGCGTACGCCGGGAAATGCCCGGTAAAGTGAGGTTCGTTGATGGTCACCATTTTGTACCCCACTGCGCGTTTTCCAGGGTCCAACTCGGTGACCCTGTCCACAAGCAAAAACGGATAGCGATGGGCCAAGATCTTTTGAATGTCTTCCACGTAGAGTGGAAGGCTCAGTTCAGACACCAACAACACGCTCCTTTATTGATCCTTGCCAGCGCGCCGCGCATTCACCCCAAACATTACCGACATACGGTACAGTACCTCGTGTGAACAATAGGGGTACTCCTGGACGGCACATCGGTGCTGGCGGGTTAGCATAGGTGTTGGGCTGTCTGGCCAAGATGCCGGTTTGACCGAATTGCATCGAGGCTCAGACAGCCACAACACCGTGTGAATCAATACGTTTCGAAATGGGGTGAACCCACGTCCGCCCCTTTCGGATCAATTTGCTCATATATCATCAATACATGAGTGATGTGCAAAATTCCTCTAGAGCGTTGGACGTAATTTTGCAAATCGCTGACATACGTCATCTTGGACAAAGCATACCCTATAGCACGCGACGATGCACGTCAATCAGACGCATGCTGGCGACGTACAACAGCGTTGTGATATAAGACAATACCACTGTAAACCACAGTAAGCCGTTTGTAGCGTCAGTGCTTGGCCACTGCAGCATGACGGAGCAAATGGTGATGTAATAACAAACGGTGGTGCTCTTTCCCCACCTGTTGGCCTTCGGTACGGCGCGCTTGCCTTGGACGTAAAAGAAGGTGGCGCCAATAATCATGGCGAGATCTCGAAAGACAAGCAGTCCTGCCACCAACAACGGCACACGCCCGGACTGTAAAAGGGAAAACAGGACGGCAAGCATCATGGTTTTGTCCGCAAGAGGATCCAACAGCTGGCCCGCTTGCGTTTCCTGGCCGTGTTTCCGCGCCAGGTACCCGTCCAGGATGTCTGTCAGCCCGGCCACAAGCAACACAAAAAGAGCCCCTACCTTATGTTCACTTTCAGTTCCGTAGAAGGCCCAAAGATAAACTGGAATCAGTACGAAACGAAATAATGTGAGCGTATTTGGGAGATTCAAGGTGGTACCCCCTTAGTCCATGCCCATTATATATCTGACGTTTGTGGCGTGGCAACCAAGTATGCCCATCGGAGGAGCCTACCAATACCTTCTTTTTATAAAAAGTACCCCCAGACCAACTTGTGCCGGGGATTGCCCTGCAGCCTGTCTTTTTTGTGTGTACAGAGCATCTACGTCTATGGGATATCGTTATCTACGGATTTGGTTTGCATCTCCCATCATCCGGTTGGTCATCTGCTCTGCCTCTGCGTTCAGATCAAACATCCGTTGGGCCGCAATCATGTCGGCCATTTCCTGCGTCAAGTCCACGTTGCTCATAGCCAACATGCCCTGCTGGATGGATCCACCCGTGTTCTGCCCACCACGGTTGGCCAAAGTCCACTGCGCCCCCGGATTCAGCACAAACTCGTTACCTCAGATGGCGGACAGCTGCTGCCCTGGCATGGACACGGTCACAATGGCCAGCTTCTGCCCAGTTGCTCTGCCGTTCAAAGTCACAGAACCGTCGGCTCCGATGGTCATCTGGGGTGACCCCTTGCCCGCGTAGCGAATACGCCCACCCTTTGTATCTAACACAGGCTCGCCACTTTGCGTTGCGAGGAAAAACGATCCGTCCTTACCCTTACCCCACGTAAAGTTCCCCGCTTTCGTCAAGTGCAATTGTCCATCCGAGCCTTGCACGGCGAAGAACCCATCTCCTTGGATGGCGAAATCCATGGGATTGTCCGTTCGCTGCAAAGGCATGTCAGAGAAATTCTTTTCTTCGCTGACCGGAATCACGCCCGTGCCGCCCCACCACCCCGGCGGAGTCATTCGCCCAGCCTGGCTTTCCACACCAGGGTTCCCTGTGCCCCGAAGCGTCCACCAACAGGTTGTTGGACGTCACATCGAAGTGCCCATCTCGCGCAAGCGCAATGCCGCTTTGACCTTCAGGAGACTGAAACGCGACGGCAAAAAAACTGTGGTCGCCCATGTCCGTCTGGTTCCCAATCCGCAACCCTTGCTCAGTGAACCCCGGTTGCCCCGGCCATCCCATGATGTGTCCGCTCGCATCCGCAAATACGTAGGACGGGTTCCCTGCTGCGTCGTAGTCCGGTTTGCCGTCCGCCGCGTACAGGGATTGTCCCTGATATTTCGGATTTCTCACAGCGAACACGCCGGATACAGCTTGTCCATTCGGTCCCACCACTGCGAGCGGCACACCACCGAGTTCGAGACGCCCTTGCGCACCGACCGCGACCGTCCCGACCGCGGATTGAACCCCTGCTTGTCCTGCAGGGACAGCCGCATAGGTACCGGCCGGCGTGTTATCCACAATCGCCACGTCCAAGTTGCGACCCGAGTCTTGCAACTGACCTTGAATGAACTGGGGGATACCTTCCTGGAACACGACGCCCGTGCCCATCTTCCCCACTGTGGTTGTGCTGCCATTGTCTCCATAGTTCATCAACTCTTGGAGCTGTTCCGGAAACGACAACAGCTCTCCAGTCGTCGACTTAAAACCAGGCGTCTCCGAGTTGGCGAGGTTGTTGGCGAGCACCTGCTGCATGCGTTCATCCGACAGCATTCCAGAAGCCGCTGTGGTCAAACCCCTCAACACGAGGAGGTCACCGTACCTTTTGGACCTTGCCTGGCAGTTTGCTGATGCGTTTCCAGTGCGGACTTTCCAACAACATGCCGGTACCGATGACGACGCACTTCATCGGATCTTCCGCCACGTGGACGGGAATTTGCAGCTCATCCGCCATCAGCTTGTCCAGGCTGTCGACGAGTGCGCCACCGCCAGTCAAAATCACACCTTTATCAAAGATGTCCGCCGCCAGCTCGGGCGGCGTTTTTTCCAGCACTTGCTTCGCGGCTGCAATAATTGCCTCGATGGGTTCCTGGAGTGCTTCGCGCATCTCATGCGCCTGCACGGTAATCGTCTTGGGGAGGCCGGACAACATGTCGCGGCCGCGGACGTCCTGTTGCCCGCCGCGGCCGTTCGGATATACCGTGGCAAGCTCTTTCTTCAGCTCTTCTGCCGTACGTTCCCCAATGAGGAGGTTGTGTTGTTTCTTAATATATTTGATAATCGCATCGTCAAGCTTGTCCCCCGCGATGCGAAGAGAAGCGGAGGTCACGACATCGCCGAGTGACAGGACGGCGATGTCCGTGGTTCCTCCACCAATATCTACAACCATGCTGCCGCTCGGTTCAAAGATATTGAGCCCAGCGCCGATGGCAGCAGCCTTCGGTTCCTCTATTAAATCGACGTGCTTGACGCCGCAAGCCTCCGCAGCTTCACGCACTGCCTTTTGTTCCACCGAAGTAATCCCAGCCGGCACGCAGATCATGAGACGCGGACGAAACATGACACTCTTGCCGATGGTTTTGCGTATAAAGTGACGCAACATAATTTCAGTAACCTCAAAGTCGGCAATCACGCCATCGCGCAACGGACGAATCGCGACGATGTTCCCCGGGGTGCGCCCGAGCATCTGGCGGGCTTCCTCGCCGACAGCTACGACTTGTTTCGTATTTTGATCAATCGCGACGACCGAAGGTTCATTCAGTACGACGCCATGTCCTTTCACGTGAACGAGTACGTTTGCAGTGCCTAAGTCAACGCCAATTTCCTTTGAAAACATTTGCGGCGAGTCCTCCCCAACTGAGCGTGCATCTGAGCGTATCTGTTGCCACGGTGATATGCATGTAGACCATCTTGCAATAGACCATCTATGGGCGGTATATGAACGGATTGTGTGACAATGATCCGTTACAATCCATCACATGCACTTGGTGTTTCATTCAAGATAAGTAATGTTTCTACAGGCTGCTGGAAACTCCTTTTCTCGTCTCGAAGTTTTTCGACGAATTTCGATCCGCTTCGGGATCTACGCCCTCCTTATTGTATTTCAATTTGGTTGCTTCGCCTCCGCGCAGGTGGCGAATGGATTTGTGATACTCGAGAATTTCTTTCACTCGGTTTGCCAAATCGGGGTTGATTTCCGGCAGCCGCTCCGTCAAATCTTTGTGTACCGTACTTTTGGATACTCCAAATTCACGTGCAATGGTGCGCACGGTGTTGCGAGTCTCCACAATGTACTCACCGATTTTCAGAGTACGCTCCTTGATATAATCATGCACTCCCCTCGCCTCCCCAGTTCTGCTCAGATGGTCTGATACAGTATATGAGGGGGTGTACACCGTATGACTTGGTTTATCCAATTACGCCCTATCACGGCTTGTTTTATCGAAATATCTTCCGATATCTCTCGATTTCTCCTCGGGAAATAAAAGAAAGAGGCCGTCTCATAGAGAGACGGCCGAAATCAATCGTACTGCAAAGGGTTGGGTATTGTGTCTTAGCCTTAGGCCTTGGGCAATAATGTACCCGGATCCACCGGATTGCCGTTCTTCAAGACCTCAAAGTAGAGATGGTTGCCCTGCGATTTTTCAAAGGCGCAGGTACCGCTGGTACCGATGGCTTGCCCTTGTGTCACCTTGTCTCCAGCTTTGACCTTGGCGTCGTTCAAAGATTCATAGTGAACGACATAGCCATCGTTCGTGGCGACTTCCACGGTGAGGCCGTAAACCGGATTCGGCGTCACGGAGGTCACTTTCCCGTCAACAGCGGAGACTACTGTGAACGGCTGCTGATTGGATGCCTGGATGTCGTAGCCGGTGTGCGGGTAGTACGTGTTGTCGTAGAAAACCAATGAAGCGGCTTGTTCCTTGGCGCTGGCCTTGTCGCTGAAGAAACCGAGGCTAACCTTGGTTTGGGTCGCGTCTGCGACCGGCCACTGAAACTCGCTCGAAACCGCCGTGTTTCCGGATGGAACGTTGTCCACGCCGGTGCTGGTTGTTGGAGTGCTGCCGCCGGACTGGCTCTTGATGTACATAAGTCCGATGATGAGTGCGGCAGCTCCTAGGTAGATAGCCGGGTACACCCAACGCTTCGCAAAAATCTTGCGGTTTGCTGTGGGCACCACCTGCTTTGCAGGAGTCTGGTTACCCTTTTGATTCTCTTTACTGGCCTGAATCTCTTTACTTGCTTGTGGTTGTTGTGGATGCTTGTTTTCATCCATGTAGCGCTCACCTCACTACGAAGTGTCGCCACGTTATCAATGTTTTATACTTTGTTGCACGTATTCTCGTTCACTCCTGCGCTAAAGCGAGCCGTTCACGAGAATACGTGCAATTTTCTATGTGATCTTCCAACGTTGTCAACGATGGTATGGGGGCATTGTGCAGCAGCACCCGCCTGTACCAGCGGTTTCGAGGCAATGGAGAGAACATAGGAAATGCGCGGGTGGGCATATATATATTGGATGAACTCTAGTGCAACCATAACAGGGGGTCTGAGAGAACATGCTGATGTCGTTCGCACACTTTCATAGGATAGCCATTACTCAGGTTGCACCAAAATGTCCGGCCGCAAGTATGTCCTCCCGTCCCACTCTACTTGCAAGTACGGCCAGTCGCCCGTGTGTGTGAGAAACTCGTTGCCTGCCTCGCCCACCAGAATGGTGTCCTCCGACTTGATACCGCGAATGGCAGGGTTCCAGGCGTACGCCTGTCCTACTTGAATGAGCTGGTGCGTCTTTGGCGTGGCCAAAAACTCGCGCGAGGCGTATCCGGTTGGCCCGCCTTGGTGCAGGAGCTTCCAGTCGTCCGGGTAACCGACTTCGCGATATGCGTCCATCGCGGTCTGGAACACATCCGACACGCGCTTGCCTGGGCGCGTTGCGGCGTTCATGCGAACGTCGATGTACGCGCATTTCTGCTTGTTTTCCGCAAGGTTGGCTGGCAGCGGGCCGAAGTGCACGAAGCGAGTCGCGTTGGCGACCAACCCGTACTTTTCCGCACAAATGACGACCATCGCGTACTTCTCCAGCCGCTTGGCTGTGGGAATCGGATGGCGGTAGTTGAAGACACGCTCGTCCGTGGACACGAGCGTCACCACAGGCGTCAGCCCGCGCCGCATCACCTCCCCCGCAAGCGACGCGGCGATTTCATGTTCTGTTTGTCCGGGCCGAATCTGACGAGCCACCCGTTCGATAGATTGCGCGGTCTCCAGGCAGACCCACCGATACTGTTCCTGTTGATGTGGGGTCAACGTGCGCCGGAGTTCCGAGAGAGCAGCGGCGACGTTTTCGCCGCGGGCGTCATCGGTATCAAAGGCGACGCGCTTGCCACGTAGTAGAGCATGTAGTTGGCCATCCACGCCTTCCGTCCAGTCGGGCGCCACCACTTCGAAGTCCAGGTCAAACAACTCTTCTTCCTGGATTCGGCGCGCTTCAATCGAGTTGGTCACGCACACGACCTTCTCGGGAAGGACAATCAAGTCCGCCACACCGAATTCGGAGGTCAACACGATGTGGTTGTCCCGGCCGCCCGTGACCCAGGCGAAGTTCGCGCGGGTCTTCAGGACCATCGCGTCAAACCCCGCCTGAACCATGTAGTTGCGGATGTTTTGAATCGCCTGGTTCACCGCTTTCACCTCCTTAGTCCTCGTAGCCGTTCGGATGGCTTTGGTGCCACGCCCACGCGGACGCGACAATGGTGGACAGGTCATCGTATTGGGGCTTCCATCCCAGCACTTGTTTCGCTTTGTCCGAGGAGGCCACGAGGACGGCCGGATCGCCAGGGCGACGCGGCGAGTGAACCGCGAGAATATCGCGGCCTGTGACTTCTCGGGCGACATCAATCACCTGTTGCACGGAAAATCCGGTGCCGCTGCCGAGATTGAACGCTTCCACCCCCCCGCCCGTCCGCAGGCGATTCACAGACAGGCGGTGTGCGCTTGCGAGGTCCATCACGTGGACGTAGTCGCGGATGCACGTGCCATCCGGCGTCGGGTAGTCGTTGCCGAAGATGGAGACGTGCGGGCGCTGACCGAGCGCCGCCTGCAGTACAATCGGAATCAGGTGTGTCTCGGGGTTGTGGTCTTCGCCAATCGGCAACGTCGGGTGCGCCCCTGCCGCATTGAAGTAGCGCAGGCTGATGGACTTCAGGCCGTACGCCTGGTGACACCAGCGGAACATGCGCTCAATCGCCAGTTTTGTTTCGCCGTACGGATTCGTAGGAACGGTGGGATCTTCTTCGTGGATTGGGGTTCGAACCGGCTCTCCGTATACAGCCGCCGTCGAGGAGAACACGATGTTCAGGACGCCGTTGTCGACCATCGCGGACAGCAACTTGGCCGTCGCTGCGACGTTGTTTTCGTAGTACTGCAGCGGCTTCTCTACGCTCTCCCCAACGAGCGAGTTCGCTGCGAAATGGACCACAGTGTCCACCTTGTGATCCCGCAAAATCCGCCCGACCTGTTCGGTATCGCGGATGTCCACCTCGTACAATGGGACATCCCGCACCGCAGCGCGGTGGCCTTGGCGCAAGTTGTCTATGACGACGACGTCTTCACCATGCGCCACCAACTCGGCCACGGTGTGACTTCCAATGTAACCTGCTCCACCCGTCACTAATACGGACATATTGACACCTTCTCCTAGAGTATTGATTTCGCCAGTTGAGCCAACTCGTCGCTCGTCACTTCGCGGACGCCGTCTCCGATGTCGGAGACGTAAAAGGACGGTGCCCATCCGGTTTGCTCTATGTACCGTTCTGCCACGACTTGCTCAAACACTGGTAACTGAGGCGCTTCCACAAAGCTCACAGTGCAGCCGCCGAATCCAGCGCCAGTCATTCTGGATCCGATACAGCCCTCGACAGTCCAAGCCGCCTCGACCAACGCGTCCAACTCCGGGCCGGTGACCTCGTAGTCATCCCGAAGCGACCGGTGGGACTCGTTCATCAGCTCGCCAAACGCGCGCAAATTCCCCTGTTCCAGGAGGGTGGCGGCGCGCTGGGTCCGCGCGTTTTCAAACACCACGTGGTGAGCCCGTTTCCTTAGTCTTTCATCGTCAATCACGGCGGACAGCCGCTCCCAATCCTCCACCGAGACGTCCGCCAGACACGTCAGGCTCGGGTTCGCCCGCTGCATCTGCGCCAGCGCGGCTTCGCATTCCTGGCGGCGTTCATTGTACTTGGAATCGGACAGGACGCGACGTTTGTTGGTGTTGGTGATGACCAGTTTGTACCCAGGCGCTTGAACGGGCACCAGTCGGTAGTGGAGCGTGGCACACTGCAACAACAGCGCATGATCCGCCCTGCCCATGCCCACCGAGAACTGGTCCATGATGCCGCAGTTCACGCCGACGAATTGGTTCTCCGCTTCTTGCGACAGCAACGTCAATCGCTCGACGCTCAGCCCGGCACCGCTCAGTTCATTGATGGCGAACGCCGTCACCACTTCAATGGAAGCGGAGCTGGACAGCCCTGCGCCGTTGGGCAGGTTGCCGTGGTACAGGATGTCAGCACCAGGGATGGATACGCCCGCTTTCTCCATCGCCCAGACCACGCCTTTCGGGTAATTGGCATAGTCGTCCTCCAGTTTATAGTTGAGATCACCCTTTTGCACAGTCACAACCTGCGGGAATGCGGTGGAGGCAAAGCGGTACACGCCGTCTTCGCGCAGGCGCACGAAAGCCCACGTCCCCACGGTAAGGGCCGCAGGCAGCACGTAGCCCCCGTTGTAATCGGTGTGCTCTCCAATTAAATTCACACGCCCAGGCGCGAAGAACACGCGCACCTGCGAGACGTCCCCGGGCGAGAATGCCAAAAACCGTTGCCATATGTTTGCATCAGTCACCGTGCACCGCTCCCTTCGCACGCGCAATGGCCGCCCGCAACGCTTTCGCTGTGTCTTCGACCGCCGTCGGGTTGCACGGCGCCCAGGCACCGGTCTCCGCGGAGGCCAGGAATTTGATTTTGTCCTTGGCGCGAAGCGGCGGGTAGAATTCGATGTGGAAATGGAAGTAGGTGCTCGTGTCCGGGCCGTTGACAGGGTCCTGGTGCAGCACCATCATATACGGGAATTCACGGTCAAACAGCGCGTCCATCCCCGCAGTCACTTGTTTGAGGATGTTGGCCAAATCATCCTTTTCGGCGTCGCTGAACGCTGCCAGACTACCCTTGTGCGATTTGCTGGAGATGAACGCCCCGTACGGGTAATCGGTGAAAAACGGAATATAACTCACGAAGTGCTCCGTCTCCAGAAGCACGCGTTCCTGAGACGTTTCCTCTTCGCGGTTGATGTCGCAAATCAAGCAGCGGCCGGTTTCTTTGTGATGCTCTCGGCAGGAATCCAACTCGGTGCGAATCTTGAGCGGGATGTACGGGAACGCGTAAATCTGGCCGTGTGGGTGCGGCATCGTGACGCCCACCTCCGGCCCGCGGTTTTCGAAAATCAATACGTACTTGTGCTCTGGATTCTTCGCCAACTCCACAAGCCGCTCTGTCCACAGATCGACGACTTTGCGAATGTGGGACACTGGCAACTGCGGGAGCGTTGCGTGGTGTTCCGGTGAATAGAGAATCACTTCGCACTTCCCGTACGCAGGGGCCACTTTGTACAGCTCCGTCGCAACCGGATCCGGTGTCGGCGGGTTCTGTGACAGCGCCGGGAAGTCGTTGTCGTACTTGTATACATCGTAATGATCCGGCACTTTGCCGGAACCTGGGCAAAACGGACAATCGTCTTTGGGCATGTTGGGGCGCTTCTGGCGATGGGAGGCGACCATCGTCCAGTCCCGCAGCAGAGGATTGTACCGCAGTTCTGACATAGGATATCACCCCTCTTCGAATGGGCCCTGACGTACGACCACACGTCGTCGAGCCACATCACCATACATACAAATCTTTTGTTTTGAAACAATTTTATTGGTATAAAAATCGATTTGCAAAATTCACTAGAGTTGTGCAGCACGACGAGGTGTTGCTCGCGCGCAAATCGCTGAGGATACCACGCACCCAGCGTACCGCCCAGTCTGGTTCAGACGATACGCCAACCAAGCTCCCTATTGGTGGAGAAGTTTTGTCGATTCTTGTGAAAACCTGTCCCAGCATGAACCGCAGAATGGTACAATATACGACACGTAGCTATCTTCGCTGCATGCATCGAAGTCGCTTTCGTTTCTCGTAAACGGCGTAGACGTACGGACTCCAATTCTCTGTGAGGTGAACCTCATGTCCGAAGACCGCCTGCAACGCATTGAAGACCTGCTCGTCCAATTGATTGGGAACGTCGCAGGTCTACGCAATGAATTCGACGCGTTTCGCGCGGAAGTCAACCAAAGGTTTGACACAGTTGTGGACCGCGTGTCCGCCCTCGAGGAAAAGCAAACCGCGATTGAGGAAGGACAGCTTGAAATCATCAAAACGCTTCAAGGCATGGACGACAAGTTCATCGTTGTCGGGCATCGGCTGGATTTTCACAATGCCCGCATTGCCAAAGTGGAGGAAGAGACGCACCTGTTGAAAGCTCAGCCCTAATTGCTGACACACTCCATCAAATCCTAGGCTGCACCTCGCTCAGCTACTCTTCCGTGGTCGCTGGCTGCGTGAACCGCTCGTCGCCCTCCACTTGCGTTCCCGGATAAAAGTACTGGACAATCTCCGCCCACGCCTTGCCTTGCTGGGCAAGCGCTTTGGCCTCGTTCAAACTCATACCAATCCCGGAACCCACACCTTTGCACTGAACCAATAACTCATTGCCGCTGACCGTCCACGTGAAATTTGAGGATGGAAGCCCAAGTACACTGGCAAAGTCGTCTCCCGTCCACGACTTATCATGATAAGCGACTGCTTTCACATACCCTTGTGCATCTCTCATCGCGATGCGGAATTGATTCAGTTGGACGTTGTTACTTTGTATCTGCAAGGCCTGCTGCAACGTAGGGGCAGAAATGTGGATGGGCGACTTCGCGAGCTGGTGTGCGTCATCTGGGCATGCCACACTCTTGAGGTACGGCAGCGGCTTGCCGAATACCTTGCTGCCATCGCGGGTCTGACCGGTGGACTCCCCAAACGTGAAAGCCAGAATGGGCTGTTTGTTATACGTCAGAATGAGGCCGTCTGTGGCGAGCACGGCGTGCTGCAGACGGACCGTGTTCACGCTCAGGTCTTTCCCAAACCGCTGTTCCTGCACGGCCATAGACCACCACGGCAAGTCGAGACTCGCGTTGTCTGTGACGTCCGCGCCGTGCTGATTGGCAAATGTAGGATGAGAACCCACGTTGGCGGACATGGCGTGAACCACGTATGTGCGCGCGGCAACCGCAGCCGCCTCCAAAGCTTGCATCGGCGAGTGGGGATTCATCTCTGCAGCGAGTACGCCCACAAGATAATCGTTCAAAGCCACGTTGTTCACGTGTCCCGTTTGAACATCGTAGACTTTCACCTGAACCCCCGCGTCATCCGACTGAATCCAGGCACGTGCGGGATCTGTATCGCGTCGGTGAACCATGTTGGCCATCGCCGTTGGTACAATCACAAGCACGAAAAAGCACGCGCAAAGTACCACGAGGACTTTTCCACGCCAATCCACACGAAGCCACAGTTGGTGTATTCGAGGGAATCGGTGGATGGGAAACCCAATGACCGACCGCGTGGCTCTGGATGTATGTCTAGATCTGACGGGACGGAATTGCGCCAATGTACATTCCTCGCTTTCAGAGGCTCGTCTCCTAGAGAGGTATGTTCCGGCGCACCAGATTATTCTTGGGCTGTCACGTTCTCTTTGCCTGCAGGTCTAAAAACGTGAATTGTCGTCCATGATGGTAATGTCATCAACCGATGGCCAGTAGACTCCAGTTTCCCCCTTGTTGTCACGATTAGGCAGTCGCTTTGCGGCTGTCCTTTTTTGCGCTCAAATCTGCGCACAAAAAAAAAAAAAAAAACGTGCGGATGGTGAACATCCACACGTTTTCTCACAGGTGTAGCGATTTGCAAAATGCCCGAGACACAGACAAATAGCGCATATAAGTCCATGTTTCCATTCGGCCGATTCGACTCAGTCGTCAATTCGGCAGATCTTCGCACCCAGCGACTGGAACTTACCGACCAGGTTGTCGTAGCCGCGGTCGATATGGTGTAGCCCACTGACCGTGGTCGTACCTTCCGCCATCAGACCTGCGATGACGAGTGCAGCACCAGCACGCAGGTCGGTCGCTGTCACTTCCGCGCCAGAGAGCTTTTCCACGCCTTCAATGACAGCTGTTCGGCCTTCAATGTGAATCTCAGCGCCCATCCTCTGCAGCTCAGCTACGTGCATGAAGCGGTTCTCAAACACCGTTTCCGTCATCATGCTGGTACCAATACAGGTGGTCAAGCCAGCCACCATCTGCGCTTGCATATCCGTGGGATATGCAGGATAGTAGTGCGTCTTTACGTCGAGCGCCTTCATGCGCCCATTTTCCACGGGCCAAACGCGAATGCCTCGCACGTCGTCTTCCAAATGTGCACCAGCCTCTTCGAGTTTCGCCAGAATCGAAGTCAGGTGATGCGACAGGGCGTTTTCCACGTACACGCCGTTCCCCATCAAAGCGCCGGCAATGAGGAACGTACCTGCCTCAATTCTGTCGGGAATCACGGTATGGCTCGCGCCATGCAGTTCATCCACGCCGTCGATGCGAATGGTATCCGTCCCTGCACCGCGCACGCGGGCACCCATCGCGTTGAGGTAGTTCGCGAGGTCCACGTTTTCCGGTTCCTTCGCAGCGTTCTCAATGATGGTTTGCCCTTTCGCCAGCACAGCGGCCATCATGATGTTCTGCGTAGCGCCGACACTTGGGATATCGAGATAAATACGCGCACCTTTCAATCCGTCCTTCGGCGCGCGGAAATGCACGTACCCGTTCTCCATCTGTGTCTGCACACCCATCGCTTCGAAGCCTTTGATGTGCAGATCTACTGGGCGCGGTCCAATATTGCAACCGCCCGGCATCGCAATGATGGCTTCACCGAAGCGGGCTAATAAAGGTCCCGCTACGACAAATGAGGCCCGCATACTGCGTACCAGTTCATAAGGCGGTTCCACACTGTTCACCGACTTGGCACTGATATGCAGTGTGCTTCCTTCTCGTTGAACGTCTGCGCCCAAGGCGGAGATGGTGTTAATCATATGCTCAACGTCGAGAAGTGACGGAACTTCGTCAATCGTACTTGTTCCCGAAGAGGCGAGAAGACTTGCTGCGAGGATGGGGAGTACAGCATTCTTCGCGCCACCAATGCGCACATGTCCTTCCAGACGGTGGCCCCCGTCAATCACTATCTTTGCCATGACTTCAACTCCTGTGCCAGTCCGCCCCGTGTCGTCCGGCACAGTACCCCGTTAATACGTTTCCGTAATGATGGGGGTACCAACCAGGACGTTTGTCCGGTGGTGGTAGGCGTCGTAATGAACGGCCACTTGTAGGTTCATTTTCTGCCCATTGGTCTGTATGTATCCTGGGGCTTTCGATGAATAGCCGGATATACTGGTCACCAAATCGGATTTGACACCTTCAACGCGATGCGCTCCGACTGCGGAAAATGCGCGTGTCACGAGCCCATCCACTTGAACGCCCATCATTCTAGCATTGGTAAAACCCTCTATACAAGTGCTAATTTGTGGTGCGCATCCCGAATTTGTCACCGCTTTGCGAACCATAGCTACTTCGCTTGCAAGGCGCACGAAGCCCTTACCTGCGTGGTGCGCGTGCACCACCAGGACGGTGGTACTTTGTGTGCTTGAGTAGCGCATGGATGAAAGCGTAACAGAAATATCCGTGTTGTCGGACCAGCTTCCGTACACTTCCGCAAAGTTTTCGGACGCATCCGCATGTGTCATCCATTTCGCGCCTTGAATGTGCAGGTCCTGCTTGAGCTTGTCGGCCGCTTGGCGCAATTCGCGTTCCGACATAAAGTTGTCATTCAGTTGACTCCAATTGTGAATCAAGTAGCCATCCACATTTGCGTTCGTGGCCGTAAAACTGGTCTCTAGATAATTTACTTCGGTGAAAGGGGTACTGTTTTTGTCCGTCGGCTCGTCCAAAGTAGAGGAATTTCCTGTGAGAGGTGAGGACTTGTGGGTACCGGCCGGCGCATACGCGCTCAACACCCCTGCCAGGACAACGCCGATTGCCAACCAACCGAGCTTCTTCATGTATTTCATCCCCTGTCCGCGTGTCTTCTATACACGTCAGTTTGGACAAGGAGTCTACGATTTATTCTGATTCTCATTTACGAGATTTGCAGTGTCAGCAGATGATAGATCACAACATTTTACTAGATTCGTTCGTCGCTGTTTTGCACTTCGTTGAAATAGGCAGCGTCCCACAAATTCTCATCCGTTTTGCCCACACTGTAAACCCCAGCTCGTCAGCGCAAGTTCTGACAGGTCACGCGTATCAACTCGTCTGTTTGGGGGTTAAATTGAACGCGAACGAGGATTCCCCACTCCTTGGTTCCTTCCCGCATCCACAATCGAAAGGCTTCTTCCGCAACCGTGCCCGATACGACAGTCCTGCCAAGGTGCAAGTAGTCCACCACAGCCGCTTTGGGATGGCAGCGCTTCGCTTGTGCCACCGCAATCTTTCCCCACTTGGCATAGGCCGGTATGGGCTTTCCATACTCTCGCTCTACCGTCCGGGGAACGGGGGTGGTTTGCGCGGTGGCACCGGACTGTGCCGCTTGTGCAGTCTGCATGGGAAAGACTGCTGCAGCGCCACCCATCATGGCAATCGTGGTGATGAGTACCTGAAAACAGCGGTGTGCTCGCTGGGAGAACAAAGTAAGTGCCTCCTCGAGAACGAATTTCTTACTATCGTTCGCCGGAGACACGAGATTATACCCATGCGCGCTCGGTGAATTCCATCCGCGGTTCACCGATTGGATTGCTCGGCCGCATCACAGCCCGTGCGCCGTGATGCTGTCCCAGCAGTCGCGACAGATGTGCTTTTCTTTGAAGACCCGAATGGTTTCGGAAGGATTCTGACAAAACACGCACCTCGGTACAAATTTCTGTAAGATGATGGTGTCGCTGTCTACCAGAATCTCAATGTCGTCATCTACATTGATGGAATATTTCTTGCGCAACTCTTTGGGTATCACAATCCGCCCGAGTTGGTCCAGTTTTCGCACGACGCCAATGGCGCGCATACTCATCCCCCTTCAAACACCGCGTTATCTCTGATTTATCTGTCATATTTCTGGATTTTCTGTCGATTTCCTTCTGAGAAATTCCAATAAAGTGAGGAATATTCAACGTTTTCTATTGACAGTCAGCGCTTGGCCCCGCGAAGCGCCAGGTGGGCGCTGACTGGACGATTATAAGAGGGCGCGGAGGGCTTGACCTGCCAGCAAATAGGCAGCCGCGGTGCTGGCAATGAAGAAGCCGCCAATCATGGCGAGGATAAAACGGAGCATGCGGGTCTGGTGCCCGATGGGATCGAACACGATTTTATCCCACTTCAACACCCCAAGTGCTTGCCACGTGATATATGTCCCGCCAAGAAACGCGATGATAAAGATGGCGCCGGCGGCGGCAAGCATCACGGTACTGGTAGTCACATCGTTCACTGCCGCTTCCTCCTTCATAAAAACGCCTCACAGAAGGGCCCAGGCCATCCGATGGAGCCCTCTGTGAGACGAAACTGACCGACTTAGACATCGTTATTTTACGCCAATTTAGCCAATGCGTGAAGTAAAGTCGCAGGCACCACGCCAAGAATCAGAGTCCCCAGCACGCAGAGCCCGAGCAGCGTGTTCATGATGCCGCTGGGGCGAATGAGGACGCTGTCCTTGGCCTCGCTCTTCTGGTAGATCTTGCGGATCCAGCCGAAATAGTAGAAGAACGACACAACGCTCGTGAGAAAGAGCAGTACACCGAGCCACGCTTGATGCAAGTGAATGGTGTCGGCGAAGATGTAGAACTTCCCGACAAATCCAGCAGTCAGCGGCATACCTGCGAGGCCGAGTAGAAAAATAGTCAGCGCGCCGGCGAGCCAAGGTGACCGCTGATACAGCCCGAGAAGCGCGTCCGAGTCACCGGAGTTGCGAGCGTGCGAGACCACGTGCACGATGGCAAACGCCCCAACGGTGGTGAACGTGTACGCGAACAGGTAGAACGTGATGCTGTTCACGAGTGAGGTCCAATCCACCACGTTGTTCTCGTTGAACATGGTGAACGGAATCAGGACGTACCCTGCTTGCGCGACGCTGGAGAACGCAAGTAGCCGCTTCATGTTGCGTTGCGGTAGGGCAATCAAGTTACCGACCAACATGCTGGCCACAGCGAGAAGACTCGCCAGGTAGAACATGTTGGAGCCAGACACGGAAAACACATAGAGCATCATCCGGAGCAGCATCCCGAACACTGCCGTCTTGGATAGCGTGGACAGAAACGCGCTGATGGGTGTCGGCGCGCCGTCGTACGTGTCCGGCGTCCACATGTGGAATGGCACCAACGACAGCTTGAAGCCCAATCCTCCGAGAATCAGCACAAAGGCAAGGACGGTCACCGCGGGATATTGTGCGAATAGGGACGCACCACTCGTGAGTGTCTGCTTGGAGAACAGTTCGCCCAGGTTGGTCGTCCCGCTGAGCCCGTAGATGAAGGAGAGCCCGTAGAGGAGCACAGCCGATCCGATACTCCCCATCAACAGGTACTTGATGCCGCCTTCCACGGAGCGTGTTGACTTCGTCCGCAGCGCGGCTAGGATGTAACTGGAGACGGAGAGCAGTTCCAGGCCGACGTACAGCGTCACCATGTCCACGGATGAGACCATGGCCAGGGCGCCGACAACGGCGAACAGGATTAGGTACGTGTGTTCAGAGGCCACCTTCACCTGCGCGGCGTAATCATACGTGAACAGGAAGACCAACAGCGCCGTGATGAGAATGAGCAGCGTGAACATGGTGGCGATGATATCGTTCTGCACCGTCGCGAGGACCGCCTGCGGCTTTGCGTAGAAGTGCCAGATGGCGACCACCAAGGCTGCAACTACGCCGAGCATGCTAAGACCGTGCAGCCAGCGCTTGTCCTCGGATTTGAACACAAATTCTAAAATCATCACCACAAACGCCGCAACAGTGAGGGTAATCATGGGACCCATGGCAGACCAGTATGGTTGATGTAGTGCGTCCAGATTCGGCATCGACTTACCCCCCAATCCTCATCAAGGCGTTTACGGACAGGCCAAACAGTTCCCCAATGACCTTGGGGTCAATTCCAATGAAGAGTACCAGCGCCGTCAATACAAGGGCCGGAACATATTCGCGCGGTGTCGCGTCCACCAGTTCACCGTACCTTGGGTCGAGCGGGCCGAACGTCGTTTTCTGCATCGCGTAGAGTAGGTACACCGCCGACAGGATAACCCCCAACACGCCGACAAACGAGATGACCGGATAGGTGTCAAAGCCTCCGATAAACGCCTGGACTTCACTGATAAAGCCGCTCGTGAGCGGCAAACCGAGAGAGCCCAGCGCAGCCACCAGCAAGAATCCGGACAGCATCGGCAGACTGCGCGACAGTCCGCCCAGTGCCGGGATGCGGCTGGTCTCAGTTCGGTCCTTAATGGCGCCGACCAGGAAAAACAAAAGCGCTGTCAAGAGACCGGACGACACCATCATGAACATCGCCCCCTGCAGACCGACGGCGTTGAGCGCGGCAATCCCGAGCAGAACGAGTCCCATGTGGCTGATGCTGCCAAACGCGATGAGGCGCCGCCAATCCGTTTGAGCCCACGCGGCAAAGGCGCCGTACAGGATGTTGATGGCGCCGAACACGGCAATCAACACGCCGTATTGGCGTACTTCCCCAGGCAATAATCCAACGCCGAAGCGAAGCAGTATGTACGCGCCGGTCTTGGTTAGGACTCCACCGAGCATCATGCTCGTTGGCGTATCGGCAGATTCGTGCGCCGTCGGCAACCACGTGTGAAACGGAACAAACGCTTCTTCAATAAAGACAGCAAGCAACAGGAACAAGAACAGCCAACTGCGCGCGTGGCTGGAGAACGCTTGCGTGGACACGGTGTGCATCACGTTGGTCAACGTCGGGATATCAAAACTGAGTCCCGTGCCGGACAGCGTGGCCGCTTGCTGAGATCCGTAGGCGCCAGCTGCGCCGTATGCGATTCCGACCAACGCCACCAACAGCGCGACCGTCGCCAGCCCCCGGTAGAGGAGGAACTTGAACGCCGCGGACTGGCGACGTTCTTCCCCGAAGATGTAGATGAGGAAGAACATTGCAAACAGCGTGATTTCCAGTGCGGCGATAAACGTGAACAGGTCCAGCGCACAGAAGACGCCGAGCAGGCCTGCAGTCACCAACGAGATCCAGAAGTAGTACTCTCTCGTTCGCTCTACCGAGCGCTTGGCCGCGACAATGGCCAGCAGCGAAATCAATGAGGTCAACGCGAGTAGCGGCAGCGACAACCCGTCCACGCCGAACGACAGACCAATGATGAGATTGCCTGGCCCATTCGGGTTGGCACCGTGCCACAAGCTCGGCAGCGTAAACCAGTAGAGTGCCGTGACGTGCTGGAAGCCTGTGATGTTGTATTGGAACTGGTCCCAGGCGACAGCGGTGAGCACCAGGGCTGCGGCGGATCCTAAGAACGCCAGCCCGCGGTGCACAGCGGCGCCGAGCCTAGGCACCAGCAGGATGACGAGCCCTGCAATCAGAGGTGCTACGACCAGCCAGAATACGAGGCCCATGCTAGAACACACCTCCTACGCGGTACATCGCAATGGCGAGGATAATGAACAGGCCAAACCCTGCCACGACGCCGTACGTTTGAACCTGCCCCGTTTGCGTGTACTTGAGGCCAAGGCCCAGGTAGTAGACGACCCTGCCCACCAGTTTCACGATGGCATCCACAATGTACCGATCCACACCGTCCACGATGGCCGCCATGACTTTGCCGCCTCCGACAACCACCGCGCCGTAGATCTCATCGAAGAAGAACTTCCGGTACGAAAGCTGGTACAGAAATCCAAATCCTCGGGCCAGCCTCTCGGGCTTCACCAGCGGGCGCCAGTAGAGGATGGCTGCCAACAGGATGCCAAGTAGCGCAATGACGACGCTCAGGGCCATCAAGGGGACGTTCTCGCTGTAGGTGACGCCCACCGCGCCATCCGCCAACAGGTACTTCTCCAGCCCGTTTCCATTCAACGGCGTGTTGAAGAACCCGCCAACCGTGGCCAGAACAGCCAGCACCACGAGCGGAAGGTTCATCACCCACCCGCCTTCATGTGCGTTCTCGTACTTTGCTGGATTCCGCGGCTCCCCGGTGAATGTCAGGAAAAACACGCGGAAAATGTAGAACGCTGTGCAGAACGCGGCAACCAGCGCAAAGACGTAGAGCACTGTGTGTCCACTTTGCAGCGTCGCACTCATGATGTCGTCCTTGGACCAAAATCCCGCAAACGGAACAATGCCCGCAAGTGCCAGGGCTCCGGCCAGAAACGTCCACGTGGTGAGCGGCAGTTTCTTGTGCAGCCCCCCCATCTCGAACAAGTCCTGGGTGTGAACGGCGTGGATGACGGAGCCAGCCGCCAAAAACAGGAGCGCCTTAAAAAAGGCGTGCGTCATCAGGTGGAAGACACCGTATGCGTACGCGCCGACGCCGAGCGCCATCATCATGTAGCCGAGCTGCGAGATGGTCGAGTACGCAATGACGCGCTTGATGTCGCGCTGGGTGAGCGCAATCAAGGCCCCCAGCAGTGCGGTGATACCGCCAATCCAGGCGACCGTCGTCAGTGCCGCGGGACTCGCTTGAAACAGCGGGTACGCTCGCGCCACGAGGTACACGCCGGCCGCAACCATGGTCGCCGCGTGAATCAACGCGGAGACCGGCGTTGGGCCTTCCATTGCGTCCGGCAACCAGACGTGAAGCGGGAACTGTGCCGATTTCCCGATGGCGCCGACAAAGATGAGGATGGCCGTCAACGTCACCAAGGCTTGCCCGGAAATCCACCCCAAGGTCAGTTTGTGAGCGGCAGCCGCGACGAAAATGGTGTTGTAGTCGAAGGATCCACTGGCCAAGAACAGCAGAATGATACCCGCGAACAAGCCGACGTCGCCGATGCGCGTGACGATGAACGACTTTTTGGCTGCGAGCGCCGCTTCGGGTTTGAAGTACCAGAACCCGACCAGGAGGTACGAGCACAGGCCGACCATTTCCCAGAAAATGTATAGTTGAAGGAAATTTGGCGAAATGACCAATGCCAGCATGGAGAAGACGAACAAGTTCAGGTATTGGTAAAACACTGCAAATCGGTCATCGTGGTGCATGTAGCCTTTGGAAAACAGGAGCACCAACGTGCTGACCAGGGTGACGACAACCAGCATCAGAGCGTTGAGGTGCGTGACTTCAAACCCGACGCTGATGGACCGAGAGCCCACTGTCAGCCAGTGGAAGGTGTAGGCTGCGACCTGGTCTGGATTCGACCCAACAGCGCGAAACACCGCCACGCTGACAAGGAATGAGAGGAACGTAAGCACGACGGAAACGCCGGTGACGATGCCTTCGGGGGCACGCCGCCCGAGACAGAGCAGGAATATGTACGCCACAAGCGGCAACAGTGGAACGAGCCATGCGTATGCAACCATCGAATCACCCCTTTACCACTTGTGGACGTCGAGATCCTTGACTTCGCTCGTCTTGCGCAGCCGGAAAATGGCCAGCAACAGCGCTAAGCCGACGGCAATCTCTGCGGCTGCGACCGTAATGGTGAACAGTGAAAAGATCTGCCCGTTCAAACTCGGTTTATCGCTCAACTTTGAGAATGCAACCAGGTTGATGTTCGCCGCATTCAGCATCAGTTCGATAGACACCAGCACAATGATGAGGTTGCGTTTGGTCAGCGCCCCGTAGAGCCCGATGCAAAAGAGAATCGCTGCCAGCGCGAGGACAGAACCGGTTGGAATCGGAAACGGCGCCCCTCCAGCCACCTTACTCGTCCTCCTTTCGATGTTGCGCGAGAATGACTGCCCCAACGAGCGCGACAATGAGCAACAGCGACACCAGTTCAAACGGAATCGCGTACTGCTTGAAGAGTGCCATGCCGATGGCGACCGGATTGCTGTTCCCGCCGTTGACGTCGACCGACGTGTCCGGCTGTGGCCAGGGTGTGGATCGGATGACGAGAAGAATGAGTATCCCGAGCAGGATACAGCCTACGGCGCTTGCCACATTCCGTGCATTCCATTGGAACGGTGGCTCTGTCGCTTCGTGGTTGGTCAGCATGATGGCAAACATCATCAAAATGGTGATGGCACCCGCGTAAATCAGAATTTGCGCGACGCCCACAAACTCCGCGCCAAGCAGCAGGTAGATGGCCGCGCACCCCACGAACACGCCGCCGATGGCGAGCGCCATGTAGATGACCTTGCGAAAGCTCAGCATGAGTACCGCGCAGCCCAAGATGCACAACGAGATGACGTAGAAGGCAATCAGTGGCCCACTCAATCGGCTTCACCCCTAGCGCGTTCAAATCTATCGGGGTGCGCCTGCTCGTACTTCAACTGGTTGTCGTGCAACCAGTGCATATCGAGGTACAAATCGTCTCGCGAGTACTTGGCCATCTCAAACGTATCCGACATGAGCACCGCTTCGGTCGGGCACACCTCCGTGCACAGGTCGCAGAGAATGCAAATGTCGAAGTTGATGTCAAAGGTGTGGATTTTCATTTTCTTGTTTTCATCCCGCTCGCCCGACAGAGAAATGCAACTGGTGGGACAGATGCGCGCGCATTGGTTGCACGCAATGCAAAGCTCCGGGATGAAGCGATGAACGCCTCGAAAGCGCTCCGGCCACTCCGGCTTCACGTCGGGGTACTGCAGGGTGACCTTCTTTTTGGGCAGTTGACGCAGCGTGACGCTGAGTCCTTTCAGGAAACCAATCATGGTTTCACCCCATTCCTCCCGTGTTTACCAAATCGCCTTCACGACGCCTGTGAGTACGAGGTTGACAAGCGCCAGCGGCAACAAGACTTTCCAGCTGAACGTCATCAGCTGGTCCACGCGGAATCGCGGCAGCGTGGCCTGCAGCCAGAACTGAAAGAAGATGTACAGGAACACCTTGATGGCAAACCACAGCCAACCCGGCAGGAGCGGGCCACTCCAACCACCGAGGAACAAGGTGGCACACAGGCCAGCCATGGCAAACAAGTACATGTACTCCGTGAGCATGAAGAACGCGAACCGAAAACCGGTGTACTCCACGTGGTACCCTGCCACCAATTCCGATTCGGCTTCCGGCAAGTCAAACGGCGTCCGGTTCAGTTCCGCAGTCGACGCAATGAGAAAGACGATAAAGCCGAGAATTTGCGGGATAACATTCCACAGTCCGGCGTGCTGTTGCGCGAGCACAATGTCGTTGAGGTTGAGCGACCCAGCCATCAGGACCACACCAACCAGCGACAGTCCAAGAGGGATTTCGTACGAAAGCATCTGCGCCGCGCTCCGCATGCCGCCAATCAGGGCGTACTTGTTGTTGGACGCCCACCCAGCGAGCATCACGCCGTGTATGGTGATGGCGGACAACGCGAGGTAGAAAAGCACACCGATGCCGAGGTTTGCTGTAAACACGTTGTGCGCACTGAACGGAATCACAGCCATCACCGTAAAGGAAGGTACAAACGCAATGATGGGTGCCAGCATAAACAACGCCCTGTCCGCCTTGGCGGGAACGACGTCTTCCTTGATGAGGAGTTTCAGAACGTCCGCAATGGTCTGGAACAGACCCAACGGTCCGACGCGGTTGGGCCCGATGCGCAGTTGCATCCAGCCGAGAATCCTTCGCTGCACATAGATGGTATACGTCACGACCCCCAGCGCGAGCAGGAGGATGACCACCGCACCGATGAGCATCGCGATGACTGACGGTACCGTCAGCGGTTGGCTGCGCCAATCCCACATCAGGCGTCCACCTCCCCAAGCACGATGTCCACGGCACCCAAAATGGCGATGACATTCGCGATGCTTTGGCCGCGCAACAACTCCGGCAGCAACTGCAAGTTGATGAACGAAGGCTTCCGGATCTTCAAGCGATAGGGCTTGTCTTTTCCTTCGCTGACGATGTAGAAGCCGAGTTCCCCACGGGCGCCTTCAATGCCGCTGTAGTACTCGCCGGCAGGCACGCGGATCATCTTCGGCACCTTCCCCAGCACCGGACCGGAGGACGGGATACTTTTCAGTGCCTGTTCCACAATCCGCAGGGACTCCTTGATTTCCAGCAGATGCAGGTAATAGCGGTCAAAGCAGTCACCATTTTGCCCGACCGGGATGTCAAAATCAAAGCGGTCGTAGATGCTGTACGGTTTCTTGCGGCGCAGATCCCACGGGTATCCTGTGGACCTCAGGTTGATGCCACTCAGGCCGTAGGCCAGTGCGGTTTCTGTATCAAACCTGCCGATGCCGCGCGTGCGCGCCAGGAAGATCTCGTTGCCCGTAATCAATTCGTCGTACATGTGAAACTTCTGCTTGAGGTACTGGACGAAGTCCGCGACCTTTTCAAGCCATCCCGGAGGCGCGTCCCATTTCACGCCGCCCACACGCATGTAGTTGTACGTGAGCCGTGCACCACAGATTTCATTGAACAGCTGAACAATTTGTTCCCTGTCTGCGAATACGTACAGGAACGGGCTCATGGCGCCGAGGTCCAACAGATAGGCGCCGATGAACATCAGGTGCGACGCCACGCGCTGCATCTCCATGACAATCACGCGTAGGTACTCGGCCCGTTCAGGAACTTCTAGGTCCATCGCCTGCTCAATCGTGTGGCACAGCGCATAGTTGTTCAGCATGGCGGCCAAGTAATCGAGGCGATCCGTGTACGGTATGATTTGCGTGTACTGCAAATCCTCCGCCAGTTTCTCCGTGCCGCGATGTAAGTAGCCAATGACCGGTTCCACATCCGTGATGGTCTCGCCGTTGATTTTCACGAGCAGCCGGAGCACGCCGTGCGTGCTTGGGTGCTGCGGTCCGAGATTCAGCAACATCTCTTCGGTGCGGACCTGATCTTTCTCGTCAATGAGTGACACTGGGCATCAGGCCTCCCATGCACTGTAGTCTTTGCGAAGCGGATGGCCCTTGAAGTCATCATCCAGCATAATTCGCCTCAGATCCGGGTGGCCGGTGAATGTGACGCCGAGCAAATCGTAGATTTCCCGCTCTTCCCAATTGGCGCCCGGGTGCACTGCGCACAGCGACGGTATCTCCGCCTGTTCCCTGTCTGTCCTCGTCTTCAGACAGATGAAGTGGCCGAGTTCGGTCGATTGCAGGTAAACGACCACCTCAATGTAGTTCGGGTAGTCAGTGCCAGCCATGCACTCCAAGTAATTGAGTTGATAGGCGTCGCTGCGCTTTAAGAGTTCCACAACAGCTACCCAATCTTCTTTCCGAATCAGGAGCATCGGGTGAATGTGGGCAGCTCCCGTCTCCACTACAGCTTCGGTGCTCAACTGCTGATCTATAAATTTTCGGATCTCTTCGGCCTTGGCTTTGGCGGCCTCCACCCGCGGATCTGGCGGTGGTGGCGCCTTTTTGGGTGGAGCTGGCTTGACCGCTGCGCCGGACGCTGCAGCCGGCTTGGAAACCGGTTTGGGCCTCTCCGCGGCAGTGACCGATGGCTCTTTGCCTTCGGGCCCCTTGGGTGGCGTCCGATGTTCTCTGTCTTCACTCACGCACGGGTCACCTTCTTTCCGCGGGCCTCCATGCGAATTTTCTCCTGCAGCATATTGAGCCCATAGATGAGCGCGGGTGGAGACGGCGGGCAGCCGGGAATGTACACATCCACGGGAACAACCTGGTCCACGCCCTTGAGCACCGAGTAGCTCCGCACGTATGGACCACCGGCCGTCGCGCAGACCCCCATGGAGATGACCCATTTCGGCTCTGCCATTTGGTCGTACAGACGACGGATCAGCGGCGCCATCTTCTTCGTCACAGTACCAGCCACAATCATTACATCCGACTGGCGGGGTGACGCGCGAAAGATCATGCCGAACCGGTCCAGGTCGTAGTGTGCAGCAGCTGCCCCCATCATTTCGATGGCACAGCACGCCAATCCGAGTGTCATCGGCCACAAGCTGTTGCTGCGGGCCCATCCTTTCAACGTTTCCAAAGAGTTGAGGAGGACGCCTCCGCGATTCAGCTCCGCGTTTTCTTCCGGCGTGAGCCCTTCGTACTCGATGATGGGCAATTGCGAAGCGCGGGTCAGGTCCATTCGAGCACCTTCTTTCTCCAGGCATACATGAGCCCAATCACCAACATGAAGAGGAATAGGAGCATCTCTACAAATGCAAACAGGCCGAGTTTGTGAAAACTGGCGGCCCAAGGGTATAGGAACAGCGTTTCGACGTCAAACACGACGAACAACAGCGCAAATAAGTAGTAGCGCGCATTGTACCGCACGTGCGCGTCTCCAATGGGTTCGACACCGCTTTCATAGGTGGTGAGTTTGGCACTGGTCGGCCGATGCGGTCTGAGTAGGGGACCGAGCACCCACAGCGCGCCGACCGGCAAGAGGATGCCGAGGACCAAGAAGAACGTGACAAAAAGGTAGCCGTTCCAGTACTGGAACATGTGGGCCATGACTGTCCCTCCAGGCTGAGAATGAGATGAGAACGGCTCCGTCACACGGAGCGTTGTGACAAATCGCACATCTTTCAGAGGGGAGCGCTCTGCAAACTTTGCGTCGATGGAACATCCGAATCAATATTTCAATTCAATAGAGTCTTCGCGTAATTATAACAAACGTTCATTTAGGTGTAAAACAAGAGGGCTATCCGGTGCCAGTTCTACTGTGGCCCGAATAGCCCTTCGATGGTTCATAGAAACAAGATGTATAGAGTCATTGTCACTGCTCAGATGCCTTGCCGGAACTTAGGGCGCCTCCCGCCTTGTTAGACAGTTCGACGACTTCCAGACGGCGCAACGCCCGCTGTAAGGCAGCTTCCGCTCGAGCGATGTCCACGCCTTCCTTCTGGGCTAGGCGCTTCTCCGCACGCTCCTTCGCGGCGCGAGCCCTGTCCACATCAATCATGGAGGCGAGCTCTGCAGCATCTGCCAGAATCGTTACCTTTTCCGGCAGCACTTCCAGAAATCCGCCGTTCACGTTGATGAAGTCTTCGCCAGCGTCCGTCTTGACCTTGACAATGCACGGTTTGACGGTCGCGGCGAGCGGCGCGTGCCGAGGGAGGATGCCGAGTTCGCCGCCGCCGGTCAGCACGGTGATGAAGTTGACCTGTTCCGACACAACCAGGCGCTCTGGTGTGACGACTTCCAGAAGCACGCTACTCATGTCAACCTCCAGTCTGTGACCCATCCGACGCCTACATCAGATGTACGTCGGCAGGTCACCAGGAACTTGGTACAGCGGACGGGCTCCCACAGGAGAGAAAGACATGGTCTCTCGGGAGCCCTCATCCACATCAAACGCTGATACCGTCCGCCTTGGCTGCCGCGACCACATCCTCGATGGAGCCCTTGTAACGGAAGTAAGGTTCCGGGATGTCGTCGTGTTTTCCTTCGAGGATTTCCTTGAAGCTCCGAACGGTCTCTTTGACTGGGACGTACTGTCCGGGAAGACCCGTAAACGCTTCACCCACAAAGAATGGCTGCGAGAGGAAGTTTTGAATCTTCCGCGCGCGCTGCACCGTGAGTTTGTCTTCGTCGCTCAGTTCGTCCATACCCAGGATGGCAATGATGTCCTGGAGTTCGCGGTAGCGTTGCAACACCTGTTGAACGCCGCGAGCCACTGTGTAGTGCTCTTCGCCGACAATGTCCGGGGAGAGCGCGCGGGATGTGGACGCGAGCGGATCGACAGCTGGGTACAGACCCATTTCCGCAATCCGACGGTCCAAGTTCGTCGTTGCGTCCAAGTGCGTAAATGTGTTCGCCGGCGCTGGGTCGGTGTAGTCGTCGGCAGGCACGTAAATGGCCTGAATCGACGTAACGGAACCCTTGACGGTGGACGCAATTCGCTCTTGCAACTGGCCCATTTCCGTTGCCAGGGTCGGTTGGTAACCGACGGCGGACGGCATACGGCCGAGCAATGCCGACACCTCGGAACCCGCTTGCGTGAAGCGGAAGATGTTGTCCACGAAGAACAACACGTCGCGTTGCTCCACGTCGCGGAAGTATTCGGCCATCGTCAGACCGGTCAACGCCACGCGCAGACGCGCACCGGGCGGCTCGTTCATCTGACCGAAGACCATGGCGGTCTTTTCGATAACGCCAGAATCCTTCATTTCGTGGTAGAGGTCGTTCCCCTCACGCGTACGTTCACCAACACCTGCGAATACGGAGTAACCGCCGTGTTCCTTCGCGATGTTGTGGATGAGCTCCTGAATCAAGACGGTCTTGCCGACGCCGGCACCACCGAAGAGACCAATCTTACCACCCTTGACGTACGGCGCAAGCAGGTCGATGACCTTGATACCGGTCTCGAAGATTTCCATGGTGGTCGAAAGTTCACTGAACTCTGGCGCCGAACGGTGAATGGACCACAGCTCTTCCGCTTTGGCTGGCCCTTGTTCGTCAATCGTTTCGCCGAGCACGTTGAAGATGCGGCCCAGTGTGGCTTGCCCCACTGGAATGGAAATCGGTCGGCCCGTATCAACCACTTCCATGCCGCGCACAACGCCGTCCGTGGAGGACATGGCGACCGTACGAACTACGTTGTCCCCGAGGTGCAGGGCGACTTCCAGTGTCAGGTGAATGGACACCTCGCCGTCGTGATCAATCCGCAAGGCGTTGTTGATGGCTGGCAGTTGACCCTCGGCGAAGCGCACGTCGACGACGGGGCCCATGACCGTCACAACCTGTCCCTTGTTCAAAATAGTCCCTCCTCTGGCCAAGGCCATCCAAGCGTGGGGAGGCGTGGGAGTGGCTCTTGGCTTTGACGTTCAAACCGTACAAACGGGGCGCTTACGTGGCGCTATTTGAGCGCTTCCGCACCGCCCACGATTTCAACAATCTGAGTGGTAATCGCCGCTTGACGCGCACGGTTCAGCTGCAACGTCAGCGTTTCAATCATTTCCTTCGCCGCATCCGTTGCGTTGCCCATGGCTGTCATTTGTGCACCATGGAAACTTGCCTTTGCGTCGAGTACGGCTTGGTACACGAGCGTCTCTGCGTACCGCGGCAGAAGCTTCTCAAAGACGGCTTCTGCGTCGGGCTCAAACAGGTATTGCGTGTTACTCTCGTGACTTGTGCCGACATCGGACAGCGGCAGTACCTTTTTCACCACGGGTCGCTGCGTGACTGGATTGATAAACTCGTTGTAGATGAAGTACAACTCGTCAAACTCTTCCGCAGCGTACGCTGCGACGACTTGTCGAGCGAGGTCCTTCACGCTGTCGTACGTTGGTACATCCGGCACTCCGATGACTTCGCCACCCACGGGGTAGCCGTGCTTGTGGAAGAAGTCGCGGCCGCGGCGCCCAACGGCGTACACCGTGTACGTGGACTTGTCCTTGCCCCGGAACTCCTGCAGTGCAACGCGAATGATTTGCGAGTTGTAGGGTCCGGCAAGACCTCTATCTCCCGTAATCACCAAGTAGCCTGTCCGCTTCACTGGACGCTCTGCGAGCAACGGATGCTTGATCCAACGCGCAGACTTGGAGATGCCTGCGAGCATTTCCTGCATCTTCGCCAGGAATGGCTTGGATTGTTGAACGGCCTCTTGCACGCGCCGGAGTTTTGCCGCCGCAACCATCTCCATGGCCTTGGTGATCTGTGCTGTATTTTTCGTACTGTTGATACGGCGTTTAATATCTCGTTGGTTTTGTGGCACTCTGCTCACCACCTTTTCGGGACCTCGCGGTCGCGGAACAGGGGCCTATCCCCTGTTCTCACAACGTTGGAGCACCCCGCACTTTTGTCTCGGACGGAGTCGTCGTTACGCGACGAACGTCTGCTTGAACTTCGCTACAGCTTCCTTCAGGAGGGCAACCGTGTCATCCTTGAGGTCACCTGTAGATAAGATGTTCTCGTAGATTTGCGGATATTGCGTTTCCACAAACGACAGCCAATCCTGTTCAAACTTGCGGACCGAAGCCACTGGAATATCGTCGACATATCCATTGACGACTGCCCACAGCGAGACAACCTGCTTCTCAACCGCCATTGGCTCATACTGGCCTTGCTTGAGGATTTCGACCGTACGTTCACCACGAGCCAGGCGAGCCTGAGTCGCTTTATCCAGGTCCGAACCAAATTGGGCGAAGGCCTGCAGTTCACGATACTGCGCCAAGTCGAGGCGAAGTGTACCGGCCACTTTCTTCATCGCCTTGATTTGTGCAGAACCACCGACACGAGAGACGGAAATACCGACGTTGACGGCCGGGCGAACACCGGAGTAGAACAGGTCGGATTCCAAGAAAATCTGTCCGTCGGTGATGGAGATGACGTTGGTCGGAATGTACGCCGATACGTCACCCGCCTGCGTTTCGATAAACGGCAGTGCGGTGAGCGACCCGCCGCCATTCTCTTCGTTCAACTTGGCTGCGCGTTCCAGCAGACGGGAGTGCAAGTAGAACACGTCGCCAGGATACGCTTCGCGACCGGGTGGACGACGGAGTAGCAAGGACATTTCGCGGTATGCCGCCGCTTGCTTGGACAGGTCGTCGTATACGACAAGCGCGTGTCCACCGTTGTACAGGAAGTACTCACCCATCGCACAGCCTGCGTAGGGAGCCAAGTACAACAGCGGCGCAGGGTCGGACGCATTTGCAGCCACCACGATGGTGTAGTCGAGCGCGCCGTGCTTGCGCAGCGTTTCGACGACGCGGGCGACGGTCGATTGCTTTTGACCGATAGCTACGTAAATACAAATGACACCTTTACCCTTTTGGTTGATGATGGTGTCAAGCGCGATGGCAGTCTTACCGGTTTGACGGTCGCCGATGATGAGCTCACGTTGACCGCGGCCAATCGGAATCATCGCGTCAATCGCCTTGATACCCGTTTGCAGCGGCTCGTGAACGGATTTACGAACGATAACGCCCGGTGCCGGAGACTCAATCGGGCGGTAATGCTCCGTTTCAATCGGTCCGCGGTTATCCAGAGGTTGTCCCAGCGGATTGACGACGCGACCGAGCAGCGCCTCACCGACAGGGACGTTGGCGATGCGGCCTGTCCGCTTCACCTGGTCTCCTTCTTGAATGCCTGTGACAGAGCCAAGGACGATGACACCGACGTTGTCCTCTTCCAGGTTGAACGCGATACCGAACACGCCGTTGCTGAACTCAACCAACTCACCAGCCATGACGTTGTCCAACCCATGGATGCGGGCGATACCGTCGCCTACCTGGAGCACGACGCCAGTGTCTTGCACTTGCACCTGCGCTTCGAACTGTTCTATCTGTTTACGAATCAGAGCACTGATTTCGTCAGGTCGGATACTCAATGCATTCCCTCCTCGCTATACGGGTCCGTCCATCTAACCTTGAACTACGCCGTGGCGCAGTAATTTTCCACTGAACTGGCGCAGTGCACTCTTGACGGTCGCGTCGAGCACTTTGTTGCCGATTTGCACACGATAGCCTGCAATCAGCTCTGGACGCACTTCGACGACAGCGTGCACTTTCTTTTTCAGCGCTGCCCCCAACTGCTGTTCCAACTCTGCAACTTGGTGTTCATTCATCGGAAACGCCGATTGCACTGTAACACCCACCACGCCTTTAGCCTCCTCAGCCAGTGCGTGAAACGCTTCATAAACGGCCTGTAACTGGTCTGCTCGTCCACGGCCAATGAGTAGGTTCACAAACCTTGTCACCACCGGGTCCAGAGCCTGACCAAACACTTCTTGCACCATCGCCGTTTTCTGCTCTACGCGAATCAACGGGTGCTCCAGCAACAACTTGAACTCAGGGTGCTGCGTCAGCGTGTCGGCAATCAGCTTGAGGCCTTGGTCGACAACGTCGACGACACCGTGATCCTGCGCATAATCAAACAGACCTGCCGTGTATCGACGTGCTACGACCCCACTCATGACACAAGCTCTCCCAAGTTTTTCTGCGCTTCTTTCAGCATTTCTTCATGCACAGGTTCGGAAACGTGGTTGCGCAGCAACTTCGTGGTCAACTCCACGGTCAACGCCGCAACCTGCTGCATGACGCCATTCATGGCTTCAGCGCGTTCGCGCTCAATCAACTGACGTCCTTCGTCGAGAATACGCTGTGCCTCTGCTTGTGCAGCATCGATGATATCTTGCGCTTGCTTCTCTGCGCGAGCGCGTGCCGTGTCCATGATTTCCTTTGCGTCGCGGCGAGCTTCATCCAGCAACTTGCGCTGTTCCGCAAGGATTTTCTCGGCTTCGGCACGCCCCTGTTCTGCAGACAGGATTTGGTGCTCAATATGCTGACGGCGTTGTTCCATCATGTTGGACAGCGGTTTATACGTAACTCTGTAAATGATGAAAAACACAATCAGAAAGGCAAGCAACGAGACAATCATTGTGCCTGGTTCGATAATACCCACATGCGTCACCCCTCTCGTTTGCTCGTCGGCTTACAGTGTGACTGGCATTCGTGAATCCTACTCATTCGCTGATTAGCTGAAGAACACAATCAAACCGAGAGCGAGCATGATGGCCGGGAACGCTTCGACGAACGCGAGACCAATCATGGCACTTCCGAGCAGGGTACCGCGAGCTTCAGGTTGACGAGATACGCCCTCAACGAACTTGCTGAACAAAACACCGTTACCTACACCAGAACCTACAGCAGCAAAACCAAGCAAAAGCGCAGCAGCAATCAGGTGCAATTCGTGGTTCATGTAAGAAAGCCTCCTCTGAGATCCCAAATTGGTTTCGTGGAATGCCGCACATCAATGATGTGCAGCGTTAAAGTCCTTGTGACCAATGTAAAGCGTCAACAAGAGCGCAAAGATATACGCTTGGATGGTACTGACGAAAGCGCTGTACAAGAGCCAGATAATCAGGAGCGGCAATCCCGTCGGGATCCACCCAAACAACATCGGCATCCGAAGCAGCGCTTCAATCAAGACTTCACCAGCGAGGATGTTACCAAAAAGTCGCATGCCATGCGTCAACGGGTTGGTGATCTCGTCGATGATGGCCATCGGGTTGCGATAGGTCTTCAACCACCGCAACGGATGACGGAGACCATACGCATGACTGACGAGCCACACGAGAATCGCCAGTGCCAACGTCATGTTCATGTTCTCGGTTGGAGAGTTCAACAGCGAGTACTTTTTCCCCGCGACCATGCCCAGCCATGGGATATCACGACTTGGCTCGAACTCCCAGGTGAAGATGAGACCCAGCCAGTTTGCCACGAACAAGTAGGCCAACACGATGAACGCAAACGGAAGCACAAAGCGCGCGCCCGCCTCGGAGGGCATCATGTCACGCGACATTTTCTGCGTGAACTCAATCGCCCACTCGAACCAGTTCTGCAGGCCCCTGGGGCTCCGCATGTCCAGTCTCCGAACGACGAAGGCGGAAACGATAATGAGAATCAACCCCGCAATGAGCGTCCAAGCGACGGTGACCAAGTCAACCTTGTACCAGTGGCCACTGAACAGAAATGGATGTTGAGGCACCTTCTCACCTACTTTCGCTGCGAGATTTGCATGCTCAGGTTAGCCTAGGCGGATCTGGACAGACCCACAACAATGAAGACAAATCCGAGCAAGTATCCAACAAGGGCCGCGATAACGTTGACGTGCGGCAACTTGATGGCGAGCACCATGACGGCAATCAGAAGGATCATGCGCGTGAAAAAGCCAATGATTCCAGATACCATGAGCGCAGGGCCTTGCTGATTGTCCCGCAAATGACCTTGGCGCACCATGCTCCAGACTGCACCCGCGCCTCCAACTTCCCCGATGAGCAAACCGTTTAACACCTCGTGCCAGGGCGTCACAAACCGAGCAATCACCGTCAGTCCGATGAACGCCAAACCAGCCCACTGAATCACTCGCAACCGAGTTTGCAGTTTTACGATGTCAGTATTCACGGCTTTTCTCCTAAAAAATGTTTTGCCAGATAAGCAAAACCCGACATTCCAACTGCCAGGCCCACAACGATGCCGACTGCCGTGATGTACGGGTGATGCCATTTGTCCGCGAGAAGATGTCCTATAAACCCGAACACAACGGTACACGTCGCCAACTGCATCATGAGGCTGAGCAACACCGCAATGGTTCTGAGTGCGCTCGGTGCATCATTTTGCTTTCGATTTCCGTTGTTGTCTGCGAACATCTTCACCGCCTAACAAAACAATTGAAGGGAAGTAACAGTGCGAGGTCGCGCGAAATGAGAGAGACCGACCACCGGCAAGAATCATCTTTCCCGAACGTCAGCCTTCTCAACCGTGAGAGATCTGTCTTCAAGTACTTGGAGGTTCATTGTTTCGCACTGTGAAACAGCTGTCCCTCACAGTGAAATGCCGTAACCCTCGCTAATAGTACCGAATGCATAGACCCTTGTCAACGAAAAAACCGTGATACAGCGCGATTTCAGACGGTATTTCCCCACTTGTTCATAAAATTGCCGCGATTGCTCTCGCTTACGCCCGATAGATACTTCAGGAACTAAAAGAAAGCGTTCTCAGAGAGTTGCATCTGACCATCCAATGGGATCCAGGCATCCTCGATACATGGTTCGGCTTGTCCAACGAATGGAGATTGCGCGGTTTTTCCCCTTCCCTTCAAGCAACCAGCCCTCCTATAGTGTACCTGAACCGCTCTGTGTGTGATCACCGTTTTCATCATGAAAAGGGATTCCACGTCCCTTGAAGCGGAATCCCTTTTCATTCAATGTACTGAAACGTCCCAGATGCCTCTTGTAACCACTATTCATCCTCACATTCCACGTAGTCCTTTAGAGCGGACAGCTTTTCATCCCAATATTGTTCAAAAAAGGCGAGCCATTGTTTTACTTTGGCCAAAGGCTGCGGCTGGGCCTTGTAACGAGTTTCTCTCCCAATCCGGCGACGACTGACAAGCCCCGCATCGGAAAGAACTTGCAAATGTTTGTTGACAGCGGTTCGACTGATTGGGAAGCGTTCTACGATGGAAGCGATAGGCATTTCCTTGTCAGCAAGCAATCTTAATATCTTACGGCGCGTAGGGTCCGCAATGGCCTGAAATACATCGTGCTTCGACTCGGAAGCAGCCAATTCAAGCCTCGATGTACGAGGGAAGCTTCTCTTTGACAATTTTCTCCCACCCGCCGTCCATGATGCTGCGAACGTTCGAGTGCGGCTGTCCAAACTTCGTGACTTTGTCTGCATCCCAACCAGAGTGAATCAGTGTGAACTCCGTTTTACCCTCTTCCAGCTCCCGAAGTTCAAATACAACGTGCCAATCCTTGTCCCAATCCAAGCCAAGACGGTGCGGAGGATTGAGTTCTGTTACTTTACAAGGTGAGTCGCCGTACGGACCGGCACGAAGTATGAATTCACGTCCTAGAACAGGTTCGAACGTGTTCGGCATCCACCATGCCGAAATTCCTTCTGACGTTGCAACAGCTTTCCACACCTTCTCAATCGGTGCATTCAATACAACGGTTTTACGGATTTCTGGCAATTTCTCTCCCAAAGGAAATACCTCCTCGTCGCCTAGATATAACACCTAAGGGTGTCACATCGGATTATAACACCTTTTGGTGATATATCAATTACCATAGACTGCTGCCCGCTCGCACGGTTTCCGTTGGATTCCAGCCAAGATTGTGTCCATCTCTCGTGTTCAACATTCTGATGGATCCGCATGATCCATGCAGACAGAAAGCGCCTACCCGTCGGCAGGCGCTGAATGAAGATAAGTGAGAGTCTACACTCTGTTCAAACAAACCACGTTCGCCTTACAGGCGCTCAACCACCATGGCGACGCCTTGGCCGCCACCGATGCAAAGTGTGGCGAGTCCGTAGCGCCCCTCACGCTTTTGCAGCTCGTGCAACAGCGTGACCAGTACGCGGGCACCGCTTGCGCCAATCGGGTGACCGAGCGCAATGGCGCCACCGTTGACGTTGAGCCTCTCAGGGTTAAACTCGAGGTCACGCCCGACAGCCAGTGCTTGCGCGGCAAACGCCTCGTTTGCTTCCACGAGGTCCATGTCCTCCACTGCGAGACCGGCTTTGCCCAAGGCCTTCCTCGTCGCGTCAATCGGACCGAGGCCCATGACGGACGGATCCACACCTGCGCTGCCATAGCTGACCACGCGGGCAAGCGGTTTGAGGCCGAGCTCGTTCGCTTTCTCTGCACTCATCACAACGAGAGCCGCCGCACCATCGTTGATACCTGATGCGTTGCCGGCGGTCACAGTACCGTCTTTCTTAAATGCAGGGCGCAGTTTGGCGAGGGTTTCTTTCGTGGTTCCAGCACGCGGGAACTCGTCGGTATCAAACACAAGAGGATCTCCCTTGCGTTGGGGAACTTCGACGGGGACGATTTCATCCTTAAACTTGCCTGCTTTCAGTGCCACTTCCGCTCTCTGCTGACTGCGCGCAGCGAATTCATCCTGCTCTTCCCGCGTCAAACCGTAGCGCTCAGCGATGTTTTCAGCGGTGATGCCCATGTGAATGTCGCAGAACGCGCACCAGAGGCCATCGCGGATCATACTGTCAACGACTTTTTGGTCGCCCATCCGGAAACCGTTGCGGGCGCCTGACAACAAATAGGGCGCATTGGACATGCTCTCCATGCCACCGGCGACCAGAATGTCTGTATCTCCAGCTCGAATGGCTTGCGCAGCCAACATCACGGCTTTCAAGCCAGACCCACACACCTTGTTAATGGTGGTGGCAGGCACGGTCTCTGGAAGCCCAGCCTTGATGGACGCCTGCCGCGCTGGATTCTGACCCAGCCCTGCTTGCAAAACGTTGCCCATGTATACTTCCTCGACTTGCGCTTTGTCCACGCCAGCGCGATTCAGGGCCGCTTCAATCACGACGCTCCCGAGCTCTGTCGCTGAAAGTGAAGACAACGTCCCCATAAAGCTTCCAATCGCGGTGCGAACCGCGCTGACAATCACAACTTCCTTGCCCATCGAAATTCCTCCCCGTCGAATCTGGTATCTCCTCTCCAGCGCCCTCGCAGCAGACGCCAAGTCAAAACCCTCTCGCCATGGAGCTCTTGCCCGAGCTCAGTGAGACTCTTCCTATCGTTGCAAGTCGTTGCTCATGCCAACACGGTACGTGAACGGTTCAGGCCGCGGACCACGGCCAAAATAGTGCAGAATGGCTTGGACAATCCGCTCCGACGCATAGCCGTCCCCATACGGGTTCTTGCGCCCCGCCATATCCCGGTACGCCTGTTCGTCCGTGAGTAGGTGCACCGCTTCGTTGTATATATCCTCCTGGTTGGTGCCGACCAACTTCAACGTTCCGGCGGAAATTCCCTCCGGACGCTCTGTGGTGTCTCTGAGGACCAGTACAGGGACGCCGAGGGATGGCGCCTCTTCCTGAATGCCCCCTGAGTCCGTCAGAATGAGCGTCGACCGCGCCAGAAAGTTGTGGTTGTCGACGACGCCCAGCGGATCAATCAAGTGAATTCGCGGATGTCCGCCGAGAATGTCAAACGCGACTTCGCGTACACTTGGGTTCAAGTGCACAGGGTAGACAAGGTGAACATCCTCAAATGTATCCGCGAGCTGCCTTGCGGCGTTGCAAATATTATGCAGTTTTTCGCCCAAATTCTCCCGTCTGTGCGACGTCATGTAGATCAACCGAGCACCTTTGGGAATGCTGTCGAGTACAGGGTGCTGATACGACTGGCGGACGGTCGTCTTCATGGCGTCTACGACAGTGTTGCCAGTGACAAACACCTTTTCCGGCGACTTGCCTTCCCGCCACAGGTTTTCAGCCGCCCATGTGGTGGGGGCGAAGTACAAGTCACAGAGGACGTCGGCCAACTGCCGATTCATCTCCTCTGGAAATGGACTGTATTTGTCGTATGTGCGCAACCCCGCCTCCACGTGACCAATGGCCGTCTGATGATAAAACGCAGCCAGCGCAGCGGCAAACGTAGTGGTGGTATCTCCGTGCACCAGGACGATGTCCGGCTTGCGCGCGGCAATCACGTCCTCGAGGCCAGAGAGCGCCTTGCGAGTAATGGTTCCGAGGCTTTGTTTCGGTTCCATGATATCGAGGTCGTCGTCGGGATGAATATCGAAGACCTCGAGCACTTGGTCCAGCATCTCGCGGTGCTGTGCAGTGACGCAGACAAGGGATTCAATCCCTTCCTGCTGTTCGAGTACTTTCACAAGCGGCGCCATCTTCACGGCTTCCGGCCGTGTTCCGAACACCGTCATCACCTTGATGGGCGTATCCACAAGCGGACCTCCTCGTACGGCGTTGTTTCACGTGTGAATCTCGGGGCACTGCTTGGCGACGCCTAACGAGTACCAAACAGCCTGTCGCCCGCGTCGCCTAACCCTGGCACAATGTAGCCGTGTTCGTTCAATCCCTCGTCCACGGCGGCCACGTAGATGTCGACGTCAGGGTGGGACGCCTGGACTTTCTCAATACCAACCGGTGCAGCGACGAGGCACATCAGTTTGATGTTCGTTGCGCCGCGGTCCTTGACAGCAGAAATGGCTGCGACGGCCGATCCGCCCGTGGCCAGCATAGGATCCACTACAATCACGTCGCGCTCCTCGATATGAGGCGGCAGTTTGCAGTAGTACTCGACGGGCTTGAGCGTTTCTGGATCCCGGTATAGTCCCACATGTCCGACTTTCGCGTTCGGAATCATGGCGAGGATACCGTCCACCATGCCCAGGCCGGCGCGCAAAACGGGCACCAGAGCGAGCGTCTTGCCTTCAATGACCTTGGTTTTCGCGGGTGCCACAGGGGTCTGTACTTCCGTCTCCACCAATGGCAGGGAGCGAGTGATTTCGTACGCCATCAACATGGCTACTTCCTGAACAAGTTGACGAAACTCCTTCGTGCCGGTTTCCTTGGACCGGATGAACGTCAATTTGTGTTGAATCAACGGGTGATCTAAGACGTGGACTTGTCCCACGATGAATGGACACTCCTTTTTCAGCGGTTGTCCGTGCGAAAAGCCAAACGCCGCATGCTGTGGAGAATTTCACGCACAAAGCGTTGTCCGTGACTTTCGAGTTGGACATTCCTTTTTCGTCGCTATCCGTCATATACTATCCAATAGGTTGTCTATCGTTGCAATTATACCAGAAGGCTGTACCACAAAGCAGTTGCCATCGCCGATTATGGTATAATGTGGTCACCTTTTTTGCTGACTTTCGCTAAAGCTCCTGAGAGGAGGTGCTCATCGTGTCCTCTTTAAAGAAACTGCTTATCCTGTCGGCTTCGTACGGCGAAGGCCACCAACAGGCGGCGGTTGCAATTCGCGACGCGCTGAAGAACATGAGCCCTCATACGGAAGTGAAGATCATCGACTATATGCGCAGTGTGCATCCGATGCTCGACTCTGTGATGAAGTACTGTTACTTGAACAGCGTCCGGTTTGCACCTGCACTGTACGGTTGGTTTTATAAAGGAACCAGTCAGATCCCACCCTCCTCCATCATCCAGCGCCAGTTGAATTCGCTGGGCATCGACGAAATGGAGGAAACGCTTCGTGAATACCAGCCCGACGTCGTGTTGGCCACGTTCCCAACACCCGCGGGCGTGGTGTCGTACTTGAAGCAACAGGGTAAAGTCGACGTGCCTCTGGCCACGGTTATCACGGACCACGCGATTCACAGCCAGTGGATTCACCCGTTCACGGACGCGTACTTCGTGGGGTCTGAACACGTCCGTAAGGGCATGCTCGCACGCGGCATTCCGAGTGACGCCATTCACGTGACCGGGATTCCTGTTCGCCCCGCGTTTTTGCAGTCGTTCGACCGCGAAGCGCTCTGCAAGAAGTACGGCCTACGCCCAGAAATCCCGACCGTTTTGGTCATGGGTGGCGGCTACGGCGTGATGGGCGACGTCAATCAAATCTGTGAAGAGTTGTTTCAATATCCGTACCCAGTGCAAGTGATTGTAGTGGCGGGCAAAAACAAGCGCATGAAAATGCAGCTGGACGAAGCCGTGAAAACGGCTACGCGCCCGGCCTGGGTGTACGGCTTTGTGTCGGAAGTGTACGAGCTGATGGCCGTGGCAGACTTGATGTTGACGAAGGCCGGCGGTCTCACCATCTCGGAGGCACTGGCGGTTCAGTTGCCGATGCTGTTATATCGGCCCATTCCGGGACAAGAAGTGCAAAACGCGAAGTTCTTGGTCCGCTCCGGCGTGGCCGTTCTCGCCCGCAACCGCAAGCAGGTGAGCGAGCATCTGTACGACCTGTTGGTGAAAAATCCAGAAAAGCGGGCGTCGATGAAAGCGAAAGCGCTAAAGGTCCGAAAAGTGAACTCCGCGGAAGACATTGCGGAAATTTTGATGGACCTCGCAAATCGAAACAAATCTCGGGCACACTACCACTACCAGCATTAATCCGCGTCAGCGAACGCCGGCCATTCCCCAGGTCATTGCTGGGATGACTAGCGACTGCAAGGAGTGGTTTAATGAACATTCGTACGTGGGTGTCATCCCGACTCTCCAAGTGGCTGGAACCGGAGCTGTTTCAGCCATTTGTATTTGGTGTCCTGATCTCCCTGACGCTGTCTGAATTTGTTCGCGGTGCCCTGACGCTCTCCATGATTCCTACATATGGCAAGAGCGTCCTCGGCTTCGCAGTGGAATGGACGTCACTCGCGCTATCCATCCACTACCTGGCGGACAACCTGCTGAGATCCCCCGCGGGTTGGATTGCGGACAAATTCGGCCAGCGCACCCTCCTGTTGACCGGCTTTGGCATCGCCTTGATATCCATCTTCTGGATGATGCACGCGACCACCATCTGGAGCTTGATTGGCAGCCTTGCGCTGTACGGATTTGGCGTCACGCCCATGTGGCCCTCGGCCATCTCTGGCATCGGTCTCGCGACGCCGGAAAAAAGCCGAGCACAATTCATGGGCTACCTGTACATCTTCTGGCTCGCCGGAACCGGACTCGGCCCTATAGTGATCAACCTGATTATCGGCCGGACCTATACGGTGGCGTTCTGGCTGCTGATAGCGGTGGATATTGCCGCATTTGCACTGGTGTGGATACTGGTTCGCAAAGGAACCATCCGCGTCCACGGCGCTGCTGTGGAGAAAAGACACCATGCACACATCGGCAGAGCACAGTACTGGCAATCATTGTGGAGAAATGTCAAGGAAGCGGCGTTTCTGTTTCCTGGCATGTTTGCCCAGACGTTCGCCGTCGCTTCACTGCTCCCCATTCTGTCGCTGTACGCCAAGCTGATTCTGCATCTGAGTGGGGCCATGTACAGTGTCATGCTCGTCTTTGGCGGAGCATTCGCCGTCTTGTTGCTGATTCCGGCCGGCAAGCTGGTGGACCACTTCGGGCCACGTAAGTTTCTCGTACCGGCGTTCCTCGTTGCGGGGCTTACGCTCGGCATCTGCCCGTTTTTTCACTCCGTTCCTGCGACGTTTGTCGCCGTTGCGGTCCTCGGCTCCTGCTACGGGTTCATCCTGCCAGCCTGGAACTCGGTGCTCGACAAGTCCATAGATCCAGACAAGAAAGGCACTCTGTGGGGCGTTTTCATGACGGTAGAAGGCCTTGGTTCAGCCGTGGGGCCGTATCTTGGTGGCCTCGTCTGGGACACCATCAGTCCCCGCGCGCCCTTTGTGGTCAGCGCTGCCGTTATCTTCGTAATGGGGCTGTTGTACATGGTTCTGCCGATTGAGCGGCCGCGAAACGTCGAACGGGTTCAGGACGAGGGCGCGGAGACCCGAGGGCGTGTTGTGTCGGTCAGGCAAAAGCAACGAACATAAGCACAACACGGCCCTTGGTGCCCGCACCGAGTGCCCGGACACTCAAAAATACCGTGAAACACCTCCTTTGTGTCCTCGCGTGGTATCATCTAGAAAGAGCCATTTCATCCGATGGACAACGGGCTGTTTAGGGAGGACGAAGCGGTTTTGCTGATACTGGTTATCCTTGGACTCCTCATCCTTATGTACATACTCTACGCACCGCTCGCCGAGCTTCTGTTCAAGCTGTTGCATATCGGCACGCTGTACAAAGGGCCCTCAACACTGCGTAACATCGCCTTGACGTTTGACGACGGGCCGGACCCACGCTATACCCCACAGGTTCTGCAAATCCTGCGGGAACACGGCGCAAGAGCAACGTTTTTCCTGGTCGGAAAGCGCGCCGAAGCGCACCCAGACCTTGTTCAAGCCATTCTCGAAGACGGCCACGAACTGGCGTCGCACGGCGATGCGCACCGCCACGCCTGGTTGCTTGACCCCATTTCCACGTGGTTGGACGTCGCACGGGGAAAGCGGCGACTGGAACAGATTGCGGGAAGGACCATTGCCTACTACCGGCCACCCTGGGGAGCGTTCAACTGGGTGACGCGGTTGGCCTGCAACGTGCTCCACCTGAAACCGACGCTCTGGTCTTTGCGTGCGATTGACTGGTTACCCGGCGAGTACGCGGACGAAGTGGTGCAACGGGTGGTCGGAGGGGCACATACGGGCGCGATTGTTCTCTGCCACGACGCAGGCGGTGCGGACAAGGCGCCACTCAACACGATTGCTGCACTGCCGGTGATTTTGGAGCAATTAGCCCAGCGAGGTTATTCCTTCACGACCGTTGGAGAGATGGAACGCGCTCTGCACGAGCAATCCGAGACCATGAAGTCGCTCTACAGCCGCTACCCGCTGTTGCGTCGCTGGTTGATTGTGCTGTGGCGCATTGTGGAGTTCGGATTCACGAAGCTGTACCACATCGAAAGCGTCAATCGGATATTCCGCATCGCACCGACCACGTGGCGCTTCGGTACCCGTACGAACGACGAAGGCGAAGTGGTCGTGACGAATGGAACCAAGGCGCTTGACCTGCACTTCCAGAACGATACGCTCATTACATTTTCGAGTGCGGACGACCATCGGGCGCTGATTCGTGGCCTGCGCATGGCGAAGGAAGGCTTTCAAGACATCGCCAAGTTGCTCCAGTACGACCCGAATTACCAGGATGTCCAGGTTGCAGTCGCCATCACACTGATGAATCGCGGCATCGAAATGCTGGGTTTCCATGTGGAGGATCTGCCTGAAACGAGAACGAAAAAGCGGCTGCAGCGTTACATGCGCTTTCTGATGGGGATGTATCACCCGGAAGGTTTCTCGCGGCTGAAGCAAGGGCGTCAAGCGTTGGAGGTTAAGCTCGTGTGGATGACGCGCGATGAGATTGTGAAGTTGTACGGGTCTGAACGGCGAAGATAACGCAGGGCGGCGATACAGCCGCCCTGCGTGTTTTGGCTACTCATTCACTTCAGCAGTGGCAGAATCTCCTCGCCAACCTCCTCCAGTACCTCGTCTGCGGGACGCCGGCCGTACTTAAAGTTCAGGATCACATGGTTCACGCCCACCTGCTGTAACCCTTCCAAGTATGCCAGCATCGCCTTACGACCGCCGCGGAATCCCAGATGAATCGGCTCCGGCGGCACATCGGGATCCTCCGTGAGATCAATGTAAAACGACTGAACCATCGGCTTGAACTGGCCAGGGGCAGCGTTGGCCAGCGCGTCTTGCCAGCGCCGGGCAATTTGCGCCTGGACAGCCAGCCCGCGCGGATACGTGATCCACCCGTCCGCCTCCCGGGCAATCCAATCCAAGCTCTGCTGGCTGTGCCCGGTCACCAGAATCGGAATCCGTCCGCTCGGCTTTGGTACCAGGTCGGCACCCTGCATGTGACCGTAGTACGGCGAGACCAGGACGGGGAACTGCTCAGACCATGCCTCGCGCATCAGCCGAAGGTTTTCGCGAAACCGGTCTCCACGTTCGTCAAAGGGCACGCCAAAAGCGGGAAACTCGACGAGACGGTCGCCGGAGCCCACGCCCATCACCAGGCGTCCGCCAGACAGTTGGTCCACCGAGGCAGCCGCCTTTGCGGTGTGCAAGGGATGCCGCAGCGACAATACGATGGATCCAGTGGCGAGGGCAATCTCCTTTGTATGAGCCGCCATCCAGCCGAGGTACACCCACGGATCATACACCTGTCCGACGTCCCCGAAATTCGGGTCTCGCAGGGGCACGTCCCGCACCCACAGAGCGGCAAACCCGAGTTCTTCCGCGCGGCGGGCAAGCTGTTCCTGGTGTTGCATGGTCGGCTCGTCTCCAACAAAGGCTTCGATGGGAAAGAAGAGACCCAGCGTCAGTTTCCCCTGGGTGAACATGCGGCGGTAGCCCCGTCCTTCCGTCACCTGCGTGGAAAGCGGTGGATGAAACATAAGATACTCCTCCTCTTGTTGAAGCACATAATATTTGTATTTCGTGAAATCCCGATATATCAGCGCGTAGAGACCCGTGCTTGCCGCCGTTGGCAACAGTACGAGTCCACTAAGACGTTCTCTCTTCGCCCTGGCCGATGACTCGCTCCAACTCGTCCAGAAACCGTCGAATGCCCGCTTCGTCCCGACGATAATAGGTCCACTGGCCAATGCGTTTCGATTGAACCAGTCCCGCTCGTTGCAATTCTGTTAAATACTGAGAAACCGTGGACTGGGAGAGGTTCACTCGCCGTTGGATCACACTCACACAGACGCCGTCTGCGTCCAAGTCGCCAACCTCCTGATCTGAAAAGTAGCGGTGAGGTTCCCTCAGCCAGTTCAGGATCTGCAGGCGTATTGGATTTGCCAAAGCTTTTAAGATCAACATCACGTCCATGACACCACTATATCGATAATTATCGATATGTGCAAGTGAAAGAAAGACCCCCTGACGGTCGCAGCCATCAGGGGGTCTGAACGATAGGTTTCCTTATTCCGCGTAGGAAACGCCTGGGTACATTGGGAAACGCTCGGTCAAGTTGCGGACAAGGCGCCGGGCGTGTGCCTTGCGGTCTTCGGTAAAGTCCGCCGAGAGTGCAACATGGAAGATTTCTGCAATCTCATCCATCGCGGCCTCGTCCATGCCACGCGTGGTGACGGCTGGCGTGCCGACACGGATGCCGCTCGTGACCATGGGGCTGGCTGGATCAAACGGAATCGTGTTCTTGTTGACCGTGATGCCAATCTCGTCGAGGCGGCGTTCGGCTTCCTTGCCTGTGAGGTTCATGTTTCGTACGTCAATCAATACGAGGTGGTTGTCCGTTCCGCCAGAAACCAACTGGAAGCCACGTTCCAGCAACCCGTTGGCGAGCGCCTTCGCGTTGGCGACAATCTTTTCGGCGTACGTCCGGAACTCCGGTTTCAGCGCTTCCCCAAGCGCTACGGCCTTTGCCGCAATGACGTGCATGAGCGGCCCGCCCTGCACCCCTGGGAACACCGCTTTGTCGATGGCTTTGGCGTGTTCGCTCGTGGTGAGAATAAGCCCGCCGCGCGGTCCGCGCAACGTTTTGTGCGTGGTGGTGGTCACGTACTGTGCGTGCGGAACAGGGGACGGATGAACCCCGGCGGCAACCAAGCCGGCGATGTGCGCCATATCCACCATCAGTACGGCGCCGACTTCGTCAGCAATTTCGCGCATCTTCGCGAAATCGATGATCCGCGGGTACGCGCTGGCGCCGGCCACAATCATTTTTACGCGATGCTCCTTGGCCGCCGTGCGCACTTCGTCATAGTTGATGGTATGTGTTTCCGGGTCCACGCCATACGCCACAAACTTGTACAGCTGCCCCGAGAAGTTCACCGGACTTCCGTGTGTCAAATGACCGCCGTGGGACAAGTTCATACCGAGTACCGTGTCGCCCGGTTGCAATGCAGAAAAGTAGACAGACATATTGGCTTGAGCTCCGGAGTGTGGCTGAACATTTACGTGCTCCGCGCCAAACAGCTGCTTTGCACGGTCGCGCGCAATGTTTTCCACCACATCGACGTACTCGCAGCCACCGTAATAACGACGCCCTGGGTATCCCTCGGCGTACTTGTTGGTGAGCACGCTCCCCATGGCGTCCATCACCGCTTCACTGACGAAGTTTTCTGAAGCAATCAGCTCAATCTTGTCGCGCTGCCGCTGCAACTCCTGTTGCATCGCTGCAGCGACTTCTGGGTCCCACGACTGCAAACGAGACATGTTTTGAATCCTCCCCACAAATCTGTCGCACGTACACCTTTCTGAGGTGCACGCCTGCGGCCTATGGTGTCAATGTTCCGACGACTTTCCGATTCGCCGGCGCGCTTCCTCCACATCGTACACCGCGCGCGCCCCGCCGACCAACGGTGGACGCGTCCTGGCCATGGTGACGTGAGCTTCTCCCACCTGATTTCTCCGGCCGCGCACGGGTACCGCCACCCGTTTTAAATGCATGCCAATGAGCGTATCCCCGATGTCCAATCCGGCATCGGCTTGAACAGACTCCACTAAGCAGGCCTGACGCAGCGCAAAGTACGCGTGCGCGGCCACGGCCCCGCCAGCACCTGGAACAGGAACTGCTGTCACGACCTTCAGGTTCAACTTCTCGGCGACCTCGGTCTCGACGACGAGCGCTCGGTTGAGGTGCTCACAGCACTGAAATGCCACAGAGCAACCGACTTCCTCTGCAAACTCAAGCACGGTCTGGACGATGGCTTCGCCGACTTCCAGAGACGTGCTGGTTCCGATTCGCCGACCGACCACTTCACTGCTGGACGCACCGACAACCAGTAACTGACCGCTGCCCAGACCGGAGGCCTGGCGCAAATCGGCCAAACACTCTTTCAATTCATGCTGAATCTGCTGAACGTTCACGTCGACTTCGGCGCCATCCAGTTCCTGGCGAACGTCGTCGCACGCACTCATCACAGATTCTCCTGCTCAATGTGGTGAACTTTGTCCAGGCGTCTGGCGTGCCGTCCGCCTTCAAAGTCAGTGGTCAGCCAAACCTTCAAGACGTCTGCCGCAACGCCTTCCCCGATGACGCGCTCGCCCATGGTCAACACGTTCGCGTCATTGTGCATGCGGGACATGCGCGCCGAGAACACGTCGTGGGCAGTGATGGCGCGAACGCCCTTCACTTTGTTGGCGGTGATGGCCATGCCAAGCCCTGTTCCACAGACCAATACCCCTCGGTCAAACGTGCCGTCAGCGACGCCCTTGGCCACTTTCACACCGTAGTCCGGGTAATCGACGGATGTCTCGTCGAACGTCCCCAAATCCTCGTAGTCCAGCGCCAACTCGTCCAGCGTCTTCTTCAACTGTTCTTTCAGGCGAAATCCAGCGTGATCACTGGCGATAGCCACTTTCATAGGACACCCCCCTTTGTCTCCAGGTAATCAATGAGCCTGGAAACTGCATTCTGCAGGTCTCGAGCACAATCTTCGTACTCCCTGTCGGATCCTCCGAACGGATCTACAATATCACATTCCACCTGTTCATTTGATGGGTCATCCGCGAGAAAGCGCCCGAGCAACGCCGTTTTACCTTTTGCCGCAGGGAATCTACGTTCCAAGTCCTGCGCGTGGGACGCCGTCATCACGAGAATGACGTCCGCCCACTGCACCAGCTCCTCTGTCACAGGTTGTGACGCGTGGTTCTGCAGAGGAATTTGACGGCGGGTCAGTGCATCTGCGGCAAGCATGGACATGGGTTGCCCCGGCACTGCGTACAACCCTGCAGATTCCACCGACCACCCCAGTCCCCGCTGATGGATTTCATGTCTCGCAAAAAAAGCCGCCATTGGACTGCGGCATGTGTTCCCTGTACAGATAAAAAGAAGGTGCACGTCGCCTACCCCCTTCAACGACGGGTCAAGCGTCCCGCTCGTCCGCCTCTCGCCATCAGGTCTATCTCCAATCAGACCGCGCGAAAGGCGTCGTACCGTGCCTTTTCTTCCAGCTTTCTTTTCAGTATATCCCTCTGCAAAACACGCATGCAACCGCTCAGGCAGAAGCCCTTGCAAAGGATGGGCCCAAGACCGCGGACGATGGCAACGAGGTATGCAACAGGGCCGCGAAGCGGCGCAAGCTCAACCCCTGATGAATCGCAATGCGACGGAGACAATACGGACCGTCTACCATCGGATCGGCGTATCCCTCGTTGGTGGTCGTCGCCAAGAGGTAACCGGCCTGTTTGACCGCACGGATGACGCGGTTGTTGTAGTCCCCGTACGGGTAGCAGAAGAACAGCACAGGGCGACCAAAATCCTTGGACAGCGTCTCTTTGGACTGCGCCACCTCACGCCACAACTGCGCTGGATTTAACTGCGTCAAATGCGGATGGTCCACGGTGTGCGACTCAAACGTGATGACCACTGGGCGTCTTGGTAATTTCGCGTGTCCCGTCATCGCGGCGTACACCTGGTCCAGCGTCACGGCGTGGAAACCACGCGCCTTGAGAAAGTCCATCTCGGACGCAAACTGGGTTGGGCTCATGGCAAACGGATCGTTTTTGATATAGGTGATATCGTGGTATTCAAGAATCGGCATCGCAAAGCCGAGAGGATTCGATGAATTAGATGAGACCATGATTGGATTTTAATGAGGAATACATGATGATGTATCACTGCGTCATGAAGTACAGGCCGTAGCCCATCAGAATGGCGGCGCCAATCAACTCTCCGTACATGCCAGCCAGTCTGTTGGCTTTGTTGCCGATTAAGAGACCAAATGCACACATCAACGCCGCGACACATCCAAACACCGCTGCGGAGACCATGCCGTACGTCGTGCTTCGTAGCCCCAGGCTGAATCCGACGGACAACGCGTCAATCGAAACCCCGACCGAAAAGAGGAGCGTCGCCGCGGCAGAGGTACCCACCGCCACCGGCTCTTCGCGTTGAAACAGTGTCGTATACGCCATGTGCAGACCCAATCCTAACAGCAAAAACGCGCCAAACCACTGCGCAATTTGCCCCATCATTCCTTGCATCAAGAGACCTGCGTAAATGCCGGCAACCGTCATGACGACGTGAGACGTACCGATGGACAGCGACAGGAGGGCAGCCCGGTTCCTGGGCAGGCCTTGCAGCCCCACGCCGACGGCCAGCGAAAAAGCATCCATGCCCAGTGCCACGGCCATCATGAAGATTTCCATCAAGTCGTGAAAGTGGTTAAGCACGGCGCTCCCCCTTTGTCCAGTCTAGTTCACTCTATGCACGAACAAAGGGGGACATGCCGATCTCCCACACCATCTGAAAACCAAGACAGGTAGCCGAGGACCTCGGTTCGCCTTACAATAGGGGTAGTGCACATTCTCTCACACGGGTACAGCCTGCGTGGTACACTGATACACCGATGGGAGGCATCGGCACCATGACAGAACGACGTCAACCCCCTCTCAGCCGTCAGCCCCAACGCGCGAAGACTCGTTGGAAGCGCGTGCTCTCTGTGGCTCTCGCCCCCATTCTTTCTGTGTCCGTAGCCATCATCGGTTGGTGGTGCATGCCGAAACCATCCATTCCTCCGGACATCGCCGCGGTAGATGCCCTTCCGCGCAGGCCCTTGACGAAGACGATGGCCTCGAATGCCGAAAACCCGGTCGGAAAGCAAGTGACAGGCGCAGCGGCTGGCAACCCTGCGGCTTCGCAAGCCGCACCACCTACGCAAAATCCAATTCCCGCCCTGCCACAAGGCGACAAAACACTCGTCGCGCTCGGCGATTCCATCACGTTTGGCTTCAACCTGCCTGGCGCCACAACATCCACGCCGTCGCCGTACGCGTTTCCATACATTGTCGGTCGCGAGGAACACTGGAAGGTCACGGATCTCGGCGTACCAGGGTGGGAAACAGCCAACCTTCTCAACGCGTTACAGACGAAACCGTACGAAAGTGCGCTGAAAAAGGCGAACGTGGTCACGCTCGATATTGGCAGCAACAATTTCCTGCACACCACGTACGCGTTGCTGGCATCCACACAGGAACAACTGCCTGCAAAAAGCGACGTCCTGTCGGACAGCCTTTATCAACAGGCGCTGCAACAATACATGCAAACCTTGCCCGAGGTCATCCGTCAAATTCGGAAGTGGACCACTGCGCAAATCATCCTGCTCAACCTGTACGATCCGTTCCCGGACGGCAGCGCCCTCCACGACATTGGCGAACAAGTGGTGGCTGCGGCCAACCAGGTGATTGACCAGACTGCCGCTTTGAACCGCTTGCCCGTGGTCGACGTCTACCGCGTCGTGAACCATCACCAGGATACTATGGTGCGGTTATCCGACCTGGACATTCACCCGACCATCGCAGGCCAACAGGCCATCGCGAACGCAGTGGTGGATGTGGTGAACCATCCTCAGTCGCATCAACCGCTGTTGCATGCTGTAGCCAGCAAATGGACGCCGGTGAATGCAACTACATCCCCCGGATCTTTAGTTATCGACTGGCTGAGCCCTGGTGACGGTGCTCTGGTGGTCGGCCGCAACGGTGACTGGCTGCAGGTCGTTACCGCGACAGGCAAAACAGGGTACGTGAAGCAAGACGATGTGTCTGTCCTCCTCCGCCGTTACCCTGACGTGAGCGTGACCGCCACGCAGCTCCCACTTCAGACAGGGATGGTCGTGGATAGTGTCACGCAGCGTTCGACCAACGTATTTGAGTGGAACGGCGTCGTATATGCTCCGGTCGCGTACCTCGCCAAAAACGCGGACGCACAAGTGACGTATCACGTGGAAACTCGGGAAGTGGACATCAACACGCCACAGCACAGTGGACTGGTGCAAACTGGGCTGTTGGATCCAGCACCTGTAGGAGGTCCTTCTGCTGCCCCGAAAGCAGAGATGCACGTGAAGATGGACGGAACGGCGCAGCCTTTGACGTTACAAGAGCAGGGGCTGGAAGTGGTGGTCGACGGAGAGCCGGTGAACCTGCAAAGTCCCGCAGTGCTTGTCAACCACCAGGTGTTCGTCCCAGCGGCCGCCTTCTGGGCAGCGCTGGGGGGTATCGTCAAACATGATACAAACGGCCTTCTGACGCTTTCTGCAAGCGGTTCATGACAGCGGCCCCCATGCCGTGCGGCGGAACACCGACAATCAGCACGTGCCTCGCGCCCGCCCGGTCAAAATGGCGCAACAGTCGGTAGAGTTCACGCGAGAGCGCCACGGCGTACGGAATCTCTGGAGGAGCGGACCAGGCAGGGTCCGCCCCTGGTACGAAATCCGCCCAGCCACTTGGCACGATGGCAGCCAGAGATTCACCGTTGTGCGCATCACAAAACGTTGCTAAGGCTCGCCGTACAGCGCCGTCTTCGCCCCACCACACGTGAACGGAGGCGTTTGGCGCATAGTGCCGGTACTTCATCCCGGGCGCTTTGGGTGCCTGTGTCGGTGAGGTAAGGTGCGGATCGAGCGAAACCGGAATGGCGAGGGCTTCCTCCAACTGCTCCTTGGTGACGCCGCCTGGGCGATAAATGACAGCGTACTCTTCCTCGATGGCGACCACCGTGGATTCCACCCCGACGTCGCACGAGCCGCCGTCGACCACGCCATCAATGACGCCTTCCATATCCTCCAGTACGTCCCCCGCCGTTGTTGGACTGGGTTTCCCGGACTTGTTTGCACTGGGAGCGGCCACTGGGCATCCTGCAAGCCGAATGAGCGTCCGAGCCACAGCGTGGTCGGGCATGCGCACCCCCACCGTGTCGGTTCCAGGCCGGACGGAGGGCGCAATCTGTTCGTTGGCTGGAAGAATCAGTGTCAGTGGCCCGGGCCAGAATACGTTCATCGCCTTTCGCGCAGGCGCAGGGAGCTGCGCTGGGTTGGCGATGACGCAAGGCAGCATTTCCACATCTGCAATATGTACAATGAGCGGATTATCCGCTGGGCGCGATTTTGCAGCAAAGATGCCACGGACCGCGCTTTCGTTGGTCGCATCGGCACCAAGGCCGTACACGGTTTCGGTAGGAAATGCGACAAGACCGCCCTGGGACAGGACGGCAGCCGGTTCACGCAATTGTCGCTCCAGCGCTGTGATATCTTCCTCGTTCTCTACGTTCCAAACGTTCATTGAAATCTCCTTCTCAAGGGATCCAACGGTCGAGCACTGGAATGTGTCAGGCTCTCCCATGCATGACCACTGAACCCCATTTTGGACACGCACATCTAGCGATTCCACAAGTGGTGAATGGCTTTCAATGCAGTTTCTCCGTAGTCTTCGACGGCAAGGCGAACTTGCACATCGCGTGGTTGTCCGTCTGGTCCAGGCACTTGAATCGTCTCCAGCGGCGGGAGGTCCGGAAATTGACCGGTGTTTGGCACTGCGTCGCCGTCGGCGATGTCTACGAAGCAGAGCGGTGGAAACAGCACACACCACCAGTTCTGCCCGCGTCCAGACCCGAGCGTAATGCGAAGCGCTTCGTACGTACCCGCCGGGTACACCTGGTTGCCGTAGACCTTCGTTGGAAACGGAACTTTGCCGATGTCAGCACTCACGGAATAATCATACCCTCGCTGGCGCATGACGTCCAAGGCGGTGGTGCGAAGCGTCGGCAGCGCGGCCTCCACCCTCGCCTCGGCCTCTTCCGCGTTCCGCGCACCTTTGACGATGGTGGCCACTTTCACCACAATGGCGTCGCGCACTTCGCGCTTCACTTCCTGATCTGCTGCACTGTCGCTGTTGGCGATAATCCGCAGCCGAAGTGCATCTTTCGGTATCGGCGCGTCATGGGGCTCCGCGATGTCGTACGTCGTTGTGTCGGGGCTTGCAGCATGTGCAGTCTGCGCCAGAACGGTTCTCCCAACACCAACGATGCAAGCCATCACGCCAAGAAAGACCAACATCCGCTTGATTGCCTCCATGACCATCCCTCCGAGGTACCGAGCCCTTCATATCGGCTCTATCACGTCTAGCAACAGTGTGTCCCCGAAATGGTAGGTTTAAACCTCAGAGATTCGTAACCTCACCGCACCCGCTCGCCCCACACAATCCGATCCACACCACGCAGGTCCTTCGCCGCGTGAAACGTCCATCCCGACCATTGGTCCTGGTGGACGTATGCAAAGAGTTCCAACACCTCTTGAGCCTGCCCCGCCCCCACTTCGAGGAAGAGCGCGGCCTGCCCAGGCGCAAACATACTTGCCCCGAGGCGGCTCAGTGCTCGGTAGATGTCGAGCCCATCGTCTCCGCCATCCAGGGCCAGCCGCGGTTCCCAGGCGCGAACTTCAGAATCTAGCTCGTTTACGTCGTGGCTGGGGATGTACGGCGGATTGCTCACCAAGACGTTCAGCTGCGTGCCGCCATCCGCTGCAGACCGTCCCAGCCAGTCGATTCCGTCTCCTTGGACAAACGTGACGCCCGCGCCGTGCTGCGTTGCATTCCTCCGGGCAATTTCCAGCGCATCCGCCGATATATCAAGCGCCCAGACGGACGTACCGGGACACTCTAAAGCCAGGGTCACGGCGATACAACCGCTGCCCGTTCCGAGATCGACCACGCGCGCGGCAGGCGCATGCTTCCGAATCCAGCCGACAGTACATTCCACGAGCATTTCCGTCTCCGGGCGAGGAATCAAGCACCCGGGCCGCACGGCAAACGGTCGTCCGTAGAACCAGGCTTCTCCCGTCACGTACTGCAGCGGTTCACCCCCTGCGCGGCGCTGTACGAGCGCTCGGAACGAGGCCTGTGCCGTGTCTGGAAGCGAATGGTCCAAGGAAATGAGAATGCGCGTGCGAGACCAGCCCGTGGCATGCTCGAGCAAAATCATCGCTTCATGTTGCACCAGGCGCGCCTGTTCTTCTGCCGGTGCGCCGACAAACGTCTGGGATTGCTTGGATAGTCCCTGATGTAAAAGGGAGGCCCCCCACGCGATGGCCTCCCTGATGGTCTGAGCTGTCACTGATATGCCTCCTGCAACGCGAATGGTAGACATGGCCCACGCTGCGTGTGCCCATAGAACCGTTTACGCTTCTGCCGCCGCCAACAATTCCGCTTGATCCGCCATAATCAACGCCTGAATAATCTCTTCCAAATCACCGTCCAACACGGACTCCAGCCGATGCAACGTCAGCCCGATGCGGTGATCCGTCACGCGGCTCTGCGGGAAGTTGTAGGTGCGAATGCGCTCACTTCGGTCACCGGTGCCGACCTGGCTCTTTCGGTTCGCCGCGAGCTCCTGCTGCCGTTCCATCTCGTACTTTTCATACAGCCGAGCCCGCAGCACACGCATGGCCTTTTCGCGGTTTTTGATCTGTGACTTTTCATCCTGACATGAAACGACAATCCCTGTCGGCAAGTGCGTAATCCGCACCGCAGACTGCGTGGTGTTGACGCTTTGTCCCCCAGGACCTGTGGAGCAGAACGTATCAATGCGGATGTCCTTCTCGTGGATTTCCACCTGAATGTCTTCGACTTCCGGCAGCACGGCCACGGTGGCGGTAGAAGTGTGGATGCGGCCACCAGACTCCGTCACCGGCACGCGCTGCACGCGGTGCGTACCGCTTTCAAACTTCAACTTGCTGTAGGCGCCTTTGCCCTGAATGGACATGGTCACTTGGCGGAAACCGTTGATATCAGTGTAGTTGGCGTCAATAATTTCCGTCTTCCAACCGTTGCGCTCGGCATAACGCGAGTACATGCGCAGCAAATCGGCCGCAAACAAGGCGGCTTCTTCGCCGCCTGCAGCGGCACGGATTTCGAGAAAGACGTTCTTGTCGTCGTTCGGATCTTTGGGCAACAGCAGCACCTGCAACTCGTGTTGCAGCCGCTCGAGTTCCTTCTCCTTGTCCTCGATTTCCATCTTCACCAAATCACGCATCTCGTCATCGAGCTTTTCGTGCAGCATTTCCTTGGCGTCGGCCAATTCCCGCTTCGCCTTTTTGTAGGCGCGGTACGTTTCCACTGTCTCCGACAGATCCGACTGCTCCTTGGAGTACTCTCGGAGTTTGTTTGTATCGCTGATGATATCCGGATTACACAGCCACTCACTGAGCAGCGTATACCGCTGTTCCATGGCTTCCAGTTTATCAAACATGACCTGCACCTCTATGCCATCCCGTTTCCGGGGTTCTCGTTCCATCTTCCGCGAGATCTCAAGATCTATTATACACGGCCCTGCACCTGGACTTTATGACAAGTCCTGTGTCAAGGCAAACGGGGTGTACAGTGCGCGATGTGCCTCGTGGACGACAGTTGCTGAGGATTGCCATGTTGCCAATCGCTGTATTGTCAAAAAGGGCCAATGTCCAGAAACGGACACTGACCCGTTTTGATAGCGCAGATACACGCTGACATCCTACATTACGCTTGAGGAGACTTGATGCCGTACTTCTTGTTGAACCTGTCAACGCGGCCACCCACGTCAACCAGCTTTTGCTTGCCGGTGAAAAACGGATGGCACTTAGAACAAATTTCAACGCGAAGATTCTCTTTGACAGAGCCGGTTTCAAACGTCTCGCCGCAAGCGCAGGTGACTGTCGTCACATGGTACTCCGGATGAATGCCGGTCTTCATGTCGTTTCACCTCGCTTTTGTATTCAACACACATAAGACACTGTTGCTCATTATATCACGCAACTCCGACGTTGTCACCCATCGGGAACGAGCAGACGCCAATAAACGAATGGTAAATTATATTTCATTTTGCAAATCGTGATACACGAATGAACAATATTTTTCCATATTTGATTGTCGAATCCCATGGTCGTCCGTAGGATCAGGATGTACCTCACATCAAGTGTTTGCCAAAACCTGAATGACGATGTAAGGAGGGGTTCGCATGAAGAAGGCGCTGAGCGTGCTGACGGTGTGTATCAGTCTGTTTGTTGGAACGGCTTCCGCGTTCGCAAGTCCGCTGGAGTTGCCGGGCTTCCACGAAGACGCCATTCACACCATCGTGGCCCAGTAAAGTTTCGAACGCGGAGTACACAGGCGGGACGCCGGCAGGGTTCCGCCTGTGTTACACTCGCCTCTTTATCGGCGGTACGTGCGTGTAAGAACCCACTTCCAAGCCCGGACACTCTGCCCGAAAGATCTCAATGACAGTTTTCATGCCCAACAGTTCACCGCGCTGCGGCGGGATCTTCGACAAGTAGTACTCTGGGTCAATATTGAGGTTGCGCATCTGCACCAGTCGTACCCCGTTGTCTCTCAGGAAATCCACCATCGCCTCTACCTCTTCTTCACGGTCCGTGACACCTGGAAACACGAGGTAATTGATGGAGGTGTACACCCCTTTGTCCGCAGCGTAGCGCAGGGTGGCTGCAACATTCTTCACGCCGTACCCACGCGGCTGATAGTAGGCGTTGTAGTGGTCGTCCAAGGCGCTGATGGTGCTCACGCGCATGAGATCCAGGCCAGCGTCCACAATGGTTTGAAGCGGCCGGGTCAATCCCCCGTTGGTATTGATGTTGATGTATCCGTCTGCCGTTTGCTCGCGTACCCTCCGAATGGCCTGCACAATGTCCGGCCAACGCGTGGCGGGCTCACCTTCACATCCTTGCCCGAAACTGACAATGCCCTCGGGGTTGCTGCGGATGTGCGTCAGCATGACGTCCACCAGTTCGTCGACGGTCGGCCGAAACTTTAGCCGCACCTGTGGAGATGGAAACGGAGCGTCGTCCGGCTGTTCCGAAATGCACCCTACACACGCCGCGTTACAGGTGGAGGAGATTGGCAAAGCGCCTTCCAGTCGCCCCAGAAACGTATTCTTTGCGGTAAGGCAACCATACGTCAGTGCGCAGTGTGACAGGTGCTCGTAAAGTCGGTTGTCAGGGTGTGCTGACAACATGCGCTCGACGGCCAGCTCCACTTCACCCTCGCCGATGGCCGAAGGATCCCACAGATCCGGATTATCGGTCGCATCTGCAGCAACCACAAACTGCCCATCCAGCCAACCGACAGCAGTATATCCGAACAAAGGCAATGTCTCGGCGTCTTTCCCGCGCTTCACGTACCCTGGGAGGTACAGTCGAGTGAATCCCTGTGGCAACAACGCGCCGACCGCGAAAGCGCGGTCGCTGAGCTTTTTCATTTGTCCAGTCTCCGGATCCACGCCAATCACGTGGGTTCCAGGCAACCATGCCAGTGTTGCGCCTTTCGGAAGCGGAATCCACTCCGACGGCTCGATGTCGGTCAGAAAGCTGCCGGTCCGACCTGTTGGCAGGTAAACATCGTGGTTCATGACTTCCCCGCGGTCATTGGCGTATACGAGCACTGGTTGTTTCACAGAATAACCTCTCTCTGATAGCACTCCAACCAAAACCAGAAGACTCCGTCGGCACACCGCCGACGCGTGTTACGCTTTCTTCTCCTTTTGCAGTTCCAGCCCTTGGAGGAATTCTTCGTTGGTCTTGTAGTGCTTGAACTTGCGGATGAACAATTCCGTAAAGTCCTGATTGTCCCCCATCGACTTGCGGATAGCCCATATCTTTTCGAGCGTTTCCTTCGGCAACAGTAACTCTTCACGGCGCGTGCCGGAGCGTCGAATGTCGAGCGCAGGAAATATGCGCTTCTCGGCAAGCCGCCGATCCAAGTGCAGTTCCAAGTTGCCGGTCCCTTTAAACTCTTCGTAAATGACGTCGTCCATACGTGACCCAGTGTCAATCAAGGCTGTGGCGAGAATGGTCAGGCTACCGCCTTCCTCCACGTTGCGTGCAGCGCCAAAGAAGCGCTTCGGTCGATGGAACGCGGCCGGATCAATACCCCCTGACAGTGTGCGGCCACTCGGCGGCACCACGAGGTTGTACGCACGTGCCAAACGCGTGATACTGTCGAGCAAAATGACGACGTCCTTTTTGTGTTCAACCAGGCGCAACGCGCGTTCCAGCACCAGTTCCGCCACTTTAATATGGTTTTCCGGTACTTCGTCAAACGTGGAAGCGATGACTTCCCCTTTCACGGACCGTTGCATGTCAGTGACTTCTTCCGGCCGTTCGTCAATCAACAGCACCAGCAGCGTCGCATCCGGGTAGTTCGTCGCCACACTGTGTGCGATTTCCTTCAACAGCAGCGTTTTTCCGGCCTTCGGCGGCGCCACAATCAAACCGCGTTGGCCAAAGCCGACGGGCGCAAACAAATCAATAATGCGCGTTGCAATTCGATCCGGTGTGGTTTCCAATTCCATTCGTTTCTGAGGAAACAGTGGAGTGAGGGCTGGGAAGTGAAGTCTTTCTGCAGCGAGGTTCGGACTGACTCCGTTGACCGCTTCGACATGCAGGAGCCCGAAGTACCGCTCATTTTCCTTTGGCGGTCTCACTTTCCCGGAGACCAAATCCCCCGTTCGAAGGTCAAACCTTCGTATCTGTGATGCGGCGACGTAGATGTCTTCCGCGCTTGGCAGGTATCCGACCGGTCGCAAGAACCCGTATCCGTCCTGCATGATTTCAAGTACGCCTTCAGCGAACATCAAGCCATCTTTCTCAGCCTGCGCTTTTAATATCGCGAAAATTAGTTCCTTTTTCTTCATGTTCCCGTAATAGGGGATCTGGAACTCCTTCGCATACTGGTACAGCTCTGTAAGCTTTTTCGATTCTAATTCATGAATATCCAATAGGCGTCCCCCGATTCTCCAATCCGTGGCTTGCAGGGCACGGCCTACAAGCCGTCTGCATTATATCATGTTTACCCAGTCAATCCTATCCTATGCTTGCACAACGAAATGCGCACATAGGTTTAGATGAACTTTCAAGGGGGGGGGTAACGCGTCCTGAGAGGGGTCACCCACCCGCTTTTGGTAGTGGTTTCCGAGATAAATCGTGCGTGGCTTCGATGAAGCGAATTGTGCCCGTCTTGGCTCTCATCACGAGCGAGTGGGTCCGTGCACGAGACTTCCCGATGAAGCGAACACCGCGCAACAGTTCACCGTCCGTGACACCTGTCGCTGCAAAGATGGCGTCATCGCCCTTAACGAGGTCGTCCATGGTGAGGACTTTGTTGATGTCTTCGAGCCCCATGGCCCTGCAACGTTCCCGCTGTTCATCGTTTTCTGGAAGCAGGCGACCTTGCAACTCTCCACCCAGGCACTTCAGGGCGGCAGCGGCCAAAACGCCTTCCGGGGCGCCTCCCGAACCAAACAGAATATCCACGCCCGTGTCCTCAAACGCGGTGTTGACGGCGGCTGCAACATCGCCGTCGGAAATCAGCTTAATTCGGGCACCAGCAGCCCTGACTTGTTCTATGATATGCTCATGGCGCGGCCTGTCAAGGATCACCGCGACCACATCGGAGATATCCTTATCTGTTGCTTTCGCAACCGCTTGGAGATTTTCCTGCACCGATGCGTCCAGGTGGATCTTTCCTTTCGCCTTCGGTCCAACCGCAATCTTATCCATGTACATGTCTGGAGCATGCAACAGCGTCCCTTTTGGCGCAACCGCAACGACAGACATGGCGTTCCACAAACCCTTCGCGAGGATGTTGGTGCCCTCGAGTGGATCCACCGCGACGTCGACCGCTTCATCCGTACCGGAACCGACGCGTTCGCCGATGTACAACATCGGGGCCTCGTCCATCTCTCCTTCGCCAATCACCACAGTTCCATCCATTTGCACTGTGTCAAACATCTCGCGCATCGCATTGGTCGCGGCGGCATCTGCTTCATTTTTCTGCCCACGGCCCATCCAGCGAGCGCAGTTCAATGCGGCCATTTCGGTGACACGTACGATTTCCAAGGCAAGTTCCCGATCCACAGCCGTTCTCATCTCCCGGAGCATTCATTTTCCGTACATCAAGGCAGCCATAAATATGTATCTGTTCGATTTCGCCCGTTTGTATGATATCACATTTGATTGAATGTGACATACTCTTTTGCAAGAAAAATCATTTCATCGCAGTGCAAGCGCAGGATCTCGCGCGTCTCATTTCTGATTATCGCCAGGACGGAGAGAACCCATTCATCCAATGGATAACCGGCGTGAACCTGTGAAAGCGTCATTTTCTGGACGCTGGATTCTGATTGGATTACAGTGTTGTAAGAACGCCTGAATCGGATGAAGGCTGATGATTTGAGGTGACCGCATGGAGCACTTACTGAACCCACGCGTAAAGAACATTGAGATCTCCGGCATCCGCCGATTTTCCAACCTGGTCCGCCAGTACCCGGGTGCCATTTCATTCACCATCGGACAACCGGATTTTCCAACCCCGGAACATGTCAGAGCCGCAGGTATCCGCGCCATTGAGGAAAACCGCAGCAAATACACGCATAACGCCGGTCTACTGGAACTGCGTCGAGCCGCCAGCGACTTTGTTGCGAACCGCTATGGGCTGGAGTACAACCCGGAGGACGAAATCATCACCACCATTGGCGCAAGCGAAGCCATTGACATCGCGTTCCGGACCATTCTGACGGAAGGCGCAGAGGTCATTCTCCCAGGGCCTGTGTATCCAGGTTATGAGGCAGTCGCAAGGCTCTGTGGCGCGAAAGTGCTATTCGCGGACACGACCAAGTCCGGATTTAAACTCACAGCCCAATTACTGAAACCGTACATCACACCGCGGACGCGTTGCATTGTGCTACCGTATCCATCCAATCCCACCGGCTGTGTTCTCACCAAGGAGGAACTGGACGGCATCGCCGAGTTACTGCGTGACAAGGACATCTTCGTGGTCGCAGATGAGATTTACAGCGAACTGCTCTTTGACGGCCAGCACCAGTCCATTGCGGCGTATCCTTGGATGCGTGAGAAGACCATTGTCATCAACGGGTTGTCCAAGTCCCATTCGATGACCGGATGGCGCATCGGCTTCACCTTCGCACCTCGCGAAATCACACGCCACATGCTGAAAGTCCATCAATATAACGTGACGTGCGCAGCGTCTGTGGCACAATACGCGGCACTCGAAGCGCTGAACTGCGGCCAAGATGACGCAGGCCCGATGCGGGACGAATACAAGTGGCGGCGCGATTACGTCTACCAACGCCTGACGGCCATGGGCATGGACGTCATCAAGCCTGAGGGAGCGTTTTACATCTTCCCATCTATTCAAAAGTTCGGCCTGAGTTCCTTCGACTTTGCCACACGTCTGTTGAAAGAAGGCGGCGTGGCGGTGGTACCGGGCGACGCGTTCTCTCGCTTTGGCGAAGGGTACATTCGAATCTCGTACGCATGCAGCCGTCAAGAACTGAAAGAAGGCTGTGATAGGATGGAGGCATTCCTCCAAACCCTCACAGCCCACAGCCATCGCTGATTCGATTCACTGATTCGATTTCCACTCGATGTAGCGCGTGACCACCCGGACGGCGACCTCAATGGCTCGTTCGTCCGGTTCAATTTTGGCGTGGTGCAGTCCGTAGGGAGTTTCAACGCCCAGCCAGAACATGAAACCGGGGATGGCGTCGAGGAAGTATCCGAAGTCTTCCCCCGTCATCGCCTCTCTGCATTCTACCAAATGGGCAGCGCCGTCACGCCGCACCCAAGACATAAACTCCGCTGTCAGGTGTTCGTCGTTGTACACCTGCCGGTAGTTGCTGCCGTAATCAATCTCCGCGCGACAGGCAAATCCCGTCTCGATGCCTTTCACCAACGCCTCAATCCTGGACTTGACCTGAGTCATCGCCTCTGTGGACAACGTGCGAATGGTCCCTTCCAACCGCGCGTGCCCGGCGATGATGTTCTGCTTTGTCCCCCCGGTGATCTTCCCCACGGTGACGACGGCAGAGTCTAGCGGGTTCACATTGCGCGCTACGATAGATTGCAGTTGCGTGACGAGATGGGCAGCAGCCACAACCATGTCGTTTGCCGTGTGTGGAAATGCAGCATGCCCGCCGGTGCCTTCCAGGTCAATGAACAATTCGGACGTATTCGCAAAAAGGATGCCAGGTCGGGTGGCTATCGTACCGACCGGGTACTCCGGTGCAATGTGCAAGGCGAGGATGTGATCCGGCCGCCACGCTTGAAACACCTCACTTTGCAACATCGGCAACGCGCCGCCCGGCCCCTCTTCAGCTGGCTGAAAGATGACAACCAAATCGTCCGGAATGGGATGCTGAACGAAGTGTTCGAGTACACCCAGTGCAATTGCCATATGCATGTCGTGTCCGCAAGCATGCATATATCCCGGATGTGTGGACTTGAAATCGTACGTCGTCTGTTCCTCAATCGGCAGTCCGTCAATGTCCGTACGGTACGCCAAGGTCTGCCGTGGGTTTGTCCCCTTCACCTTGACCAAGATCCCAGTACGCCAGGTGCGCACGTCCATTCGTTCCTGCGGCAGCGCTTGAATGTGCTCCAGCAAAAACTTCTGGGTCTTGAATTCCTCAAATCCCGGTTCGGGGATTTGATGCAATTGTCGACGGATCTCTGTCAGTGAGAACGGAATCTTCACGCTCATAGTTGCCGCAACTCTTGCTTAATTTCAATTTTCGACTGTGTTTTTTCGTCAATCTGCTTGATGACGCGGGCAGGAACACCAGCCACCACCACGTTCGGCGGCACATCTTCTGTAACAATGGCTCCGGCAGCTACGACGGATCCCGCGCCAACCGTGACCCCTTCCAGAATGACCGCGTTCGCACCCACGAGCACGTTGTCCTCAATGACCACAGGCTTCGCAGACGGCGGTTCGATGACGCCCGCAATGACGGCTCCAGCGCCGATGTGACAGTTCTTCCCGATGGTGCCACGGCCACCGATGACGGCATTCATGTCAATCATGGTGCCTTCGCCAATCACGGCACCGATGTTGATGACCGCCCCCATCATGACGACCGCGTTGTCGCCGATGGTCACTTGGTCGCGAATGATGGCGCCTGGTTCAATCCGCGCGTGTACGTTCTTGGTGTCCAACAGCGGGATGGCGGAGTTGCGGCGGTCGCTTTCCACGACAAAGTCGTCAATGCTGCCTTTGTACTGGTCAAGTAGCGGTGCGATGTCTTTCCATTCCCCGAAAACCACCCCTGCTTCTCCAGACAGAAACGTTTGTACAGTGGTGGGGAACGGAATGTCTTGCAATCGGCCCTTGAGGTAGACCTTGACCGGCGTTTTCTTCTCACTGGTGCGGATGAATTCAATGATTTGTGTGGCGTCCATCATCGGTTTTTACACACTCCCTTACAAAATGAAGGGCGACAGACCGGTCTTGGCTCCGCCGCCCTTGCACAGCCTCACAGCTTATTTCTTGGCAACAGTGCTCCAGTCCGCAAGGAACCGTTCAATCCCTTGGTCCGTCAGCGGATGCTTAATCATTTTGTCGAGCACGTTGTACGGGCAGGTTGCAATGTGCGCCCCGGCCTTCGCCGCCTGCGTCACGTGCATCGGATGGCGGATGGATGCAGCGATGATTTCCGTGTCAATCGCATGAATGTCGAAAATGGTGGCGATGTCCTGAATCAGTTCAACACCGTCAAAGCTGATATCGTCGAGACGACCGATGAACGGGCTGACAAACGTCGCACCTGCACGTGCGGCCAGCAACGCTTGGTTTGCACTGAAGACCAAGGTCACGTTGGTCTTGATACCGCGCTTCGCAAAGCGATGTACCGCCTTCAACCCTTCGGCAGTCATCGGTACCTTGATGACGATGTTCTCGTGAATTTCCGCCAACGGCAAGCCTTCTTCAACCATGCTGTCCGCATCGAGGCTTACGACTTCGGCACTGATGGGGCCGTCGACGATGGTGGTGATTTCTTTCAGAACCTCGATAAAGTCCCGTCCTTCTTTCGCAACCAGCGAAGGATTCGTGGTGACGCCACTCAGAATGCCCATTTCTGCCGCGTTTCGTATCTCTGCAGTGTTGGCAGTATCGATAAACAGTTTCATCGTTGTCTCCACTCCTTACTTGTGTCGGTCTGTCATGTCCAGTGTTCCGACATTGTCTCGTCCTTATGATAGCACTCATGCGGACCTTGGAAAACGCGGTGAAGCGTCAACGAGGAATTCCCAGAATTTTGCGCGCTTCGTCCGGCGTAGCGAGGGGTCTGTCCAGCTCCGCTGCCATCCTCGCCACGCGCTCCACCAACTGCGCGTTACTTTGCGCTAACTCGCCCTTTCGATAATAGATGTTGTCCTCAAATCCAACGCGCACGTGGCCACCAAGCACAATGGCCAAGGTCGCCATCGGTAGCTGGTGGCGGCCAATTCCTGCCACCGACCACGTGGCTCCCTCCGGTAACGATTCTACAAGGAACAATAAGTTCTTCGCAGATGCGGGCAGCGCCCCAGGGACGCCGAGGACGAAGTCGAAGTGGAACGGAGGTTCCACCAGACCTTTTCGATACAGGTTGAGCGCGTTACTCACCATACCAGCGTCAAAGATTTCAAACTCCGGTCGCACGCGGTGGGTTTTCAGCATGTCCGCAAACCGCTCCAGATCTTTTGGCCCGTTCCAAAACACGTCGTCCCCGAAGTTCACGGTGCCGCAGGTGAGTGTGGCCATTTCCGGATTCAGTTCAATCGGCTGCAGACGCTCTTCCGCAGTCATCCCGACCGCGCCGCCTGTGGATACCTGGACAATGATATTGCAGCGTTTGCGGATCTCCGCGATGGTCGCACGGTAGCGTTCTCTATCCTGCGTCGGTGTGCCGTCGTCATTGCGTACGTGCAGGTGGCATATACTCGCCCCCGCCCGATAGCACGCGTACGCAGCGTCCGCAATTTCTTCTGGTGTGATGGGCAAGTTTGGTTGCTGGTTCCGCGTGATCTCGGCCCCGACGACAGCCGCAGTAATCATGAGTTTATCCATGACTTTCCCCCTCCGCTTTGCAACACAAATTCCTGGCACACCTGTCCATCAGGACCGTGCACCAGGAACCGTATCAGGTGAGGTTACGTTTCTGTTGTTTGTCCAACGGGACCACACATGTGCCCGTCGCGTATGTAACGAGAATCGGATGGTCGAGGACGCGTGCCGCCGATGGGACGTTCGGATGGATGTTGGCTTCAATGACTTTGTACGCAGTAAACTCCATCTGGCGTGACGTATTTCCAATTCGGGTGATTTTTCCGCGCGCTTCGATGTAATCCCCGGCGTACACGGGGGCTTTAAACTCCACGCAGTCATAGGCCACAAAGAGTCCCTCATCTCCATCGAGTTGGATCAACAACTCCGTCGCCACGTCGCCAAACAGCGACAGCATCCTCGCACCATCTACAAGGCGGCCACCGTAGTGCGCATCGTGTTCACTCATGCGAACGCGAATGAGACTTTCATATGTTTTCGTTTGATCTGTGCCTGCCATGCTCTATCACCCGACCAGTTGTGCGTTCACCGCTTGACGGAGTTCATCAATGTCAAACGGCTTCGTGAAGTGCGCCAGGGCCCCCATTTCCATGGCTTCTTGAATCAAATCGAGTTCCCCGTACGCGGTCATCATGATGACTTTGGTATCCACCTCCATCTTGCGGATATTGCGCAAGATTTCGAGACCATCCATGCCTGGAATTTTCATGTCCAGTAGAATGAGGTCTGGCGACTGAGTCTTCACGATGTCCAGCGCTGTTGGGCCGTTTGGCGCTTGAAACACCTTGTATCCTTCCTGAACAAGTACTTCCTGCAAGAGCACGCGGATACCAAATTGGTCGTCCACAATCAGAATTTTTTTCGACAACGTCACTGCCTCCCTTAGCCACCGTCCCTCGACGGATCTGTGGGAACAAAGTGAGAATCGTTCACATGCCTGAATGATTATAGGCAGGGGCTGACTTTGCTTTCTTCTGCAAATGTAGCAAAATTCCTTCATTTTTCCGTACGACTCGAGGAATTCGATTCGACAAATGAAAAAAGCCGGAGACGCCTCCGGCTTTCCGTTCGTTTTAAGACTGCCTCTGCAATGCCGCACGGATGAACTCACGGAACAGAGGTTGGGCACGATTTGGGCGCGACGTGAACTCGGGATGGAACTGTACGCCCACAAACCAAGGATGATCCGGAATCTCGACAATTTCCACGAGCCGACCGTCTGGCGATGTCCCGGCGATGCGCAATCCGCTTTCCTCGAGCGTTTGCCGATAGGCGTTGTTAAACTCGTACCGGTGCCTGTGCCGCTCGGTTACCCACGTACTGCCGTAGGCCTTTCCAGAGAACGAATCCGGCACCAACCGGCAAGCGTATCCGCCAAGGCGCATCGTACCGCCTTTATCTTCCACTTCCTTTTGCTCTGGCAACAGGTCAATCACGGGGTATGGGGTATCAGGCATAATTTCGCTGCTGTTTGCGCCAGCCAATCCAGCCACGTTCCGCGCGAATTCAACGACCGCAATTTGCATACCCAGGCAAATGCCGAAGAACGGAATGCGGTTCTCACGAGCGTAGCGCGCAGCGGCAATTTTCCCTTCAATCCCCCTGTCTCCGAATCCGCCCGGCACCAGAATGCCATCCACACCTTGAAGCAATTCGGCCACGTTGTCGTCTGTGACGTCTTCGGATTGGATCCAGTGGATTTCCACGTTCGCGCTGTTCTCGTAGCCACCGTGGTGGAGCGCAGCCGATACGCTGGCGTAAGCGTCCGGCAGTGCGACGTACTTGCCCACCACCGCAATGTGCACTTGCTTGTCCAAATTCTTGATTCGATTCACCATTGCGGTCCATTCTGCCAGGTCCGGTTCTGGCGCGGTCATATTCAGGTGCTTGAGAACGATGTCATCGAAGCCTTCCTGCCGCAAGTGGAGTGGTACCTCGTACAGCACGTCGATGTCGCGGTTTTCAATCACCGAATCCAAATCGGTGTCGCAGAACTGCGCGATTTTCTTTTTCACGTCCGCAGTGAGCGGGACTTCGGTGCGACAAACGATGATGTGTGGATTGATGCCGATGCTGCGCAACTCGGCGACGCTGTGCTGGGTTGGTTTTGTCTTGACTTCACCGCTCATGGAGAGGTAAGGAATCAAGGTCACGTGGATGTAGCAGACGTTTTCGCGACCGACTTCACTTTTTAGCTCGCGAATGGCTTCCAGGAACGGAAGACTTTCAATGTCGCCGACGGTGCCACCAATTTCCGTAATGACAATGTCCGTCTCGGGCGTTGCTGCCTTGAGAATCCGCGCTTTGATTTCGTTGGTCACGTGAGGGATGACTTGGACCGTACCGCCGAGGTAATCGCCACGGCGTTCCTTGGAAATCACTGACCAGTAAATTTTTCCGCTGGTAACGTTGTTTGCAGAGGTGAGATTAATGTCAATAAACCGTTCATAATGTCCGAGGTCGAGGTCCGTTTCCGCACCGTCTTCGGTGACGAAAACTTCCCCGTGCTGAAGCGGGCTCATCGTACCTGGGTCAATGTTGATGTAAGGGTCAAATTTTTGAATGGTGACGTTTAATCCGCGGTTTTTCAAAAGTCGTCCGAGAGATGCGGCAGTGATGCCTTTTCCTAGACCGGAGACGACACCGCCTGTGACAAAGATAAACTTGGCCATACTGGCTCCTCCTTATATCCGCACTTCACACAAAAACAGCGTTCTGGTCTCCTGCGACCAGAACGCAGCCTTGTATTCAATTTCTCAGTCATACATGAGCGATGTGCCATCGCTGACATACGCACTCACTGTGCCCGCCGGCCGAAGCGGTCAGTCAGTCTTCTTCCTCGTCCACTTCCTCTTCGACGAGCTCTTCTAACTCATCCTCATGTTCTTCCTCGTCGACGAAGTCGACATCTTCCTCTTCGTCTTCGCCCGCTGCGTCAAATGCATCCGTTTCGTCGTCTACGAGTGCGAGGTCTTCCACATCTTCGAGCTCTTCGGTTTCCAACTCTTCATCATAATCATCGAGTAAGTCTTCGTCGTCGTCGCTGAACGCGTCGCCGCTGGCTCGCACAAACTTTTTACTGGACGGCGCCCGGTCAGCGACCTTATCCACGGGGTACCAGCGTTTCAGCCCCCACACGTTCTGACCGATGCAGACGAACCGACCATCGATGTTAATTTCCGTATACAGGCGTGCGATGACGTCCTTGACTTCGTCGTCGCTCATGCCCCGCAACTGCTGAATCTCTGCCATTAAATCACGGAAGTAGTACGGTTCTTTCTTGACCTTTAAGATCTCACACGCCAATTCGACGAGCGGCATCTCGCGAATCTCTTCCGTGGATTTGGAAATGGCTACTGTCATCCGTGAACCTCCCTTGCTGCCAAGCGCCCGCGATTCCCCAAGTATAGACACGGAGATGTCAATTTATTCTCCGAAACATAGAGACCAAAATAGAGAAAACGTGTGCTGTTTGACACACGAGCGTTTACAAAACGCTACAAGGCTCAAAACACCGCGAACCGCAGATGTGCAATCAAATAAGGGAATTATAGCACATCTATACACCCACTTCACAAGCGGATCCACGGCAAGTCGCGCAGGATTTTTTCGGAAGCGATGTAGGGGTCCGCCTGTAGGTCGTCCATCAAAACGCTCCGCCAGGATTCGTCGGATGCGGCACGCGCCCGAAGGTACTTGGCAAACGCGGTCTCTACCAGTTTCATGGTCTCCTCCATGTGGCGTTGCTTTCTTCGCTGGGCCAGATAGCCGTGGGTGCGGATGTGTTCATAGTGGCGGGTCATTTCTGCCCAAAGTTGTTCGATGCCTTCTCCGGCCGTTGCACTGGTCCGCACAATCGGGTTCTTCCAATCTTCGCGGTACTGTCGCTTGTCGTGCAGCATCAACTGCAGCTCGCGGACCAGCGCATCAGCGCCCGGCAGTTCTTGCTTGTTGACCACGAACACGTCGGCAATTTCCATGATGCCGGCCTTTGCCGTTTGCACGTGATCTCCTGAGCCTGGCGTCAGTACCAACGCGACAGTGTCCGCAACGGTCATTACGTCCAATTCAGACTGTCCGACGCCGACCGTCTCCAGTAGAATGACGTCGCATCCATACGCTTCGAGCGCGTACAGCATCTCGCGCGTAGATCGGCCCAGTCCACCGAGACTGCCGCGACTGCCCATGCTGCGTATGTAAACCCCCGGATCGCTGCTGTGTCGGATCATGCGTACCCTATCTCCAAGCAGCGCCCCACCGCTAAAAGGGCTTGAGGGGTCCACAGCGAGAACGCCCACCTTCTTCCCCGACGCGCGAAGGTACGCAATCACCTGGTCGACGAGCGTGCTCTTGCCCGCCCCTGGCGACCCCGTAAAGCCGACAATGTGCGCCCGCCCCGCGTACGGGTAAAATCCTTGCAGCAACTCGCGCTTGCTTTCGTCGTCGTTTTCAATCAGGGTCAGCGCGCGAGCAATCGCGCGCTTATCACCCTGAATCACTCGTTGCACTATCGGGTGCACCGTGACACCTCCAGAATACCGAGGTTGCCTGCGAATGTGGCTGTGCAGACAAGAGACAGTTTACCATGAAAGCCGCAGTCTATTGCTCTGCGAGGATGTTGCGGGCGATGACAAGCCGCTGAATTTCGTTGGTTCCCTCGTAGATCTGCGTAATCTTTGCGTCGCGCATATAGCGTTCCACCGGGTACTCGCGGATAAACCCATAGCCCCCGAACACCTGCACCGCTTCCGTGGTCACTTCCATCGCCGTGTCGGACGCGAACACCTTGCTCATCGCGGAAGCCTTGCCGTACGGCAGCCCTTGGGATTCCAACCACGCCGCCTGATAGGTCAACAACCGCGCAGCTTCGATTTTCGTCGCCATGTCTGCGAGCTTAAATTGAATCGCCTGCTGATCCGCAATGGGCTTGCCAAACTGTTTCCGTTCACGCGCGTAGTTCCTGGCCAATTCGTAGGCGCCCTGGGCAATCCCCACCGCTTGCGCGGCGATACCGTTCCGGCCACCGTCGAGTGTCATCATGGCAATCTTGAACCCAAAGCCTTCTTCGCCGAGGCGATTTTCCGCCGGAATTCGACAGTTGTCGAAAACCAGTTCCACCGTTGTGGAGGCGCGAATGCCCATCTTCTTTTCCTTTTTCCCAATGGTGAATCCCGGTGTTCCCTTCTCCACGATGAACGCCGTAATTCCACGCGTGCGCTTCTCTGGATCTGTCAAGGCAAACACCACGTAGACCTCCGCCGGCCCGCCGTTGGTGATGAATATCTTGCTGCCGTTCAGGATGTAGCTGTCCCCGTCCTTCTTGGCAGTGGTCCGCATGCCCGCTGCGTCGGAGCCAGATCCCGGCTCGGTCAGCCCGTACGCGCCGAGCCACTTCCCTTCCGCCATGGGCCGCAGGTACTTCTGCTTTTGTTCCTCCGTGCCAAACTTGTAAATCGGCCATCCGGCGAGACTCGTGTGCGCCGAGAGGCAGACACCGGTCGACGCGCAGACACGGGACAGTTCTTCCACGGCAATGACATAGCCAAGAAAGTCCATCCCTGCGCCGCCGTACTCCTCTGGCCAGGGGATCCCCGTGAGTCCAATCTCCGCCATCTTGTCAAACAATTCACGGTCGAAGCGCTCTGCTTCGTCCCGCTCTGCAGCACCTGGTGCCACCTCGTTCTCCGCGAATTCACGCACGAGGGCGCGAAGTTGTTCATGTTCCCTGTCTAGTTGAAAGTTCACTGTGCTCTCTCCCTTTTTCTAAACTCCTACAAAGGCGGCCTTGCCGCACGTTGATTCGACGCTGACTCGTGCAGACCACTGACAGCCCGGCGATTTGCAAAATCACGGCGAACAACGGGTTCTGCGTCATTTTGCAAATCGCTCACAGCCTAACGTTGCAAATGCCGTGCAATCACAATGCGTTGAATTTGGTTGGTCCCTTCGTAAATTTGCGTGATCTTTGCGTCTCGCATATAGCGCTCCACGTGGTACTCTTTGACATACCCGTAACCACCGAACAGCTGGACAGCATCCGTGGTCACTTGCATCGCGGTATCGGTGGCAAACAGCTTGGCCATCGATGCCTCCTTGGCACACGGCTTGCCCTGTTGGCGGAGATGTGCCGCGTGGTAGACGAGCCATTTGGCCGCTTCAATCTTCGTCGCCATGTCGGCCAACATGAACTGGATGCCTTGAAACTGGAAGATTTCCTGTCCAAATTGCTTGCGCTCCCGGACGTAGCGATTGGCTGCGTCAAAGGCAGCGCGGGCAATCCCCAAGCCTTGCGCGGCAATCCCAATGCGCCCAGCGTCCAACAAGCGCATGGCGATGGAAAATCCTTCGTTTTCGTTGCCCAGGCGATTTTCCACGGGCACGCGGGCATCCTCGAAGAGAAGTTCGCACGTGGCGGAGCCGTTCAAGCCCATTTTCTTCTCCTTCTTGCCCACCCGAAACCCTGGTGTGTCCTTCTCTACCAGAAATGCGGTAATCCCGCGATTGCCGCGCTTCGGATCAGTGACCGCGAAGGCGCAGTACACATCGGCCTCGCCGCCGTTGGTGATGAACATCTTGCTGCCGTTGAGCACATAGTGGTCGCCATCCAACACGGCCCTGGTGCGGATGGAGGACGCGTCGGATCCGGCGTTCGGCTCTGTCAATGCGAATGCAGCCAGCCATTCACCTGACGCCAACTTCGGCACAAATTTACGCTTCTGCTCTTCGGTGCCGAAGTACACGATGGGAAACGTTCCAACCGACGTGTGAACCGCCAGAATGACGCCGACCGTGGCTGAAGCGTAGGAGATTTCTTCGATGGCTGAGATGTAGGAGAGGAAATCCGCTCCGACACCGCCCAATTCTTCTGGTACGGGCAGTCCCATGAGGCCGAGCTCGCCCATTTTGCGCAGGATGTCTCGCGGAAACTCATCCTTTTCGTCAATCTCCGCGGCACGCGGAGCAATGACTTCCCGGGCGAACGTTCGTACCAAGTTGCGAATTTCCGTCTGTTCCGTGGTGAATTCGAAGTTCATGGTGTCTACTTCCCTTCAAAGGCCGGTTTTCTCTTCGCTAGAAACGCTTCCATCCCTTGCTTCTGATCATTCGTAGAAAAGCACAGAGCAAACAAAGACGCCTCGTACGCCAAGCCCTTGTCTTGGTCCAATTCGGCCCCTTCGTAGACGGCCTGTTTCACCCATGCCAACGCCTTCGGGGCCAGCCCGCTGAGTTGCTCCGCCAACGCGCGCCCTCTTGCGGCGAGTTCCTCGATGGGCACGACTTCGCTCACGAGCCCAATGCGATGTGCCTCCACGGCGTCAATGATGCCTCCGGTCAACAAGAGTTTCAGCGCGTTGCCTTGCCCGACAATGCGCGGCAGGCGTTGACTACCGCCGAACCCAGGAATGACGCCCAGTGTGACTTCCGGTTGTCCAAACTTCGTCCCCTCGGCCGCAATCCGGATGTCACAAGCCATGGCGAGCTCCATTCCACCGCCCAATGCATACCCGTGCACAAGCGCAATCGTAGGTTGCGGCAGTTTCTCCAATTTACTGAAAACAGCTTGTCCCAAGCGCGCGAACTGTCCTGCAGCCACTGGAGACAAGGAGGTCATCTCTGCGATATCGGCCCCTGCTGCAAACGCACGGCCTTCGCCGCGCAACAAAACCGCCCGGACTTCCGATTGTCCCGCAAGCTCGTCCAGTACCTGATTGAGTTGAGCGAGGACAGTCTGGTTTAATGCATTTAACTGCTTTTCCCGGCGCAACGTAATGGTTCCAATCTGCCCGTCTACATGAAGTTCCACATATCGGTCTTCCGCCATGTTCCACACCTCGTCTCTATGATTCAGAAAGCCTCGCGTATCCCGCGCAATCCCCGTTAGGCGTACGTATAAAATCCGCGCCCCGTCTTGCGACCGAGCCAACCTGCCTTCACATACTTGCGCAACAATGGGCAGGGACGGTACTTGGAGTCGCCGAACCCTTCGTAGAGGACCTCCATGATGGCAAGGCACGTGTCCAGGCCGATGAAGTCAGCGAGCGTCAGTGGCCCCATCGGATGGTTCATGCCCAGTTTCATCACATCATCAATCGCTTCTGGTGTCGCAACACCTTCGTAGACACAGTAAATCGCCTCGTTAATCATAGGCATCAACACGCGGTTGGAGACAAAGCCTGGGAAGTCGTTGACTTCCACAGCGGTCTTGCCCATTTGAACCGCCAGATTGTACACCGTCTCATAGACTGCATCGCTGGTCGCGAGACCTCGGATGATTTCCACCAGCTTCATGACCGGGACCGGGTTCATGAAGTGCATGCCAATCACCTGCTCGGGCCGCTTCGTCACGGCCGCGATTTCCGTAATGGGCAGCGACGACGTGTTGCTCGCCAAGATGGCATGCGACGGAAGCATTTCATCCAATTGGCGGAAGATACCGAGTTTAATCTCCATATTTTCCGTAGCCGCCTCAATCGCCATGTCGCAATCGTGGCCGTCCTGCAACGACGTCGACAAGGTGATGTGGCCGAGCACGGTTTCCATGTGGTCTTGGGTGAGCTTCCCCTTCTCCACGCTCCGCTGCAAGTTCCTGCGAATGTTCGCAAATCCGCGTTCCACAAACTCCTGCTTGATGTCGTTCAGAACCACGTCGAGTCCCGCTTGCGCAGCAACCTGGGCTATCCCATTACCCATTTGTCCAGCTCCGACCACCAGTACTTTACCAATGTGTTGAGCCAACTCTCTCCACCCTCTCTATCAATTTGGTACTTCTACCAGAATTGCATCGCCTTGTGCGGCACCGCTGCAGATGGCGGCAATTCCAAGACCGCCACCGCGCCGCTGCAACTCGTAAACCAGGTGCATCAGAATGCGGGCGCCACTGGCACCGATGGGGTGTCCCAGCGCAACCGCCCCACCGTTGACGTTGACCTTTTCCTCATCCCAGCCGAGGATTTTGCCAGAGGTCAAGGTCACTGCTGCAAACGCTTCGTTCACTTCAAACAAGTCGATATCAGACAGTGTGTACCCTGTCTTCTCCAACAATTTTTGGATGGCGAGCGCGGGTGTTGTGGCAATGTACGCCGCTTCTGCGGCCACCTCTGCATAGCCAAGGATGTAAGCCAACGGCTCGCGGCCGGTTTCCTTTGCGTAGTCCTCGGACATGACCACCAGCGCCCCTGCACCGTCGTTGACCCCAGGCGCGTTGCCAGCAGTGATGGTGCCGTCTTTCGTAAACACCGGCGGCAACGCAGCCAATCTCTCCAGGGACGTGTCCGCTCTCGGTGCTTCGTCGTCTGTGACGGTCACACTCTGCTTCTTCGTCTCCACAGTGACGGGGACGATTTCGTCCGCGAACACGCCGGACTGGATGGCCGCCACGGCTCGTTGATGACTGCGCAACGCCCACGCGTCCTGCATTTCTCGCGTGATTTCGTATTCTTTCGCGACGCGGCTGCCGAGGACGGCCATGTGGACGTTGTGAAACGCACACTGCAACCCATCGTGGATCATCAGGTCAATCACAGCGCCATCGCCCATCCGCAGCCCCGTGCGGACACCTTGCAAAGCGTAGGGCGCGTTCGACATGCTCTCCATTCCACCTGCGACCGCAACCTGAATGTCGCCTGCGCGGATGAGAGAATCAGCCAGCGTCACGGCCCTGAGTCCGGAAGCGCACACTTTATTGATGGTGACGCTCGGCGTCTCCCACGGCAGCCCGGCCAACCGTGCCGCCTGACGCGAGGGAATTTGCCCTGCACCGGCTTGCAGCACCATCCCCATCAGGACTTGATCCACTTCCTCCGCGTTCAATGCCACTCTCGTCATGGCCTCCCGAATGGCAATGGCACCGAGCTCCACTGCTCGTTTGCTCGCCAAGCTACCCTGGAAGCGCCCAAACGGCGTTCGCGCCGCACTCACAATCACAGACTTCGCCACGTACATTCCCTCCCGCTGTCGCCACGTAATCGCTTTCAGGCATTATCAAAAATAAATCGGACAATCACGTCATTCATGCATTTTCATAGATTCCGATTTGCACGGGTACAGATGTACCGTCAATGACGTCACAGCTCTATTGTACACTGTTCGAGCCTCTCATCAGTAGGAAAGACACCGAATATTTCGGTGTCCCCCTATTTTCGCAACCACACAGCCAAGCCATTGATTACAACTCCAGCGACATCGCCAGCAGTTCAATCACGTCGTACGTGGCGAGGTCGTCTTCCTTCCCGTTGGCTTTCGTGCCGTCAATCAACATCGTCATGCAGTACGGGCAAGCCGTGCCTACGATACTCGCACCTGTCTCTATGGCCTGGTTCGCGCGCATGACGTTGATACGAGTCCCAGTCTCCTCTTTGAACATACCGCCGCCGCCAGCGCCGCAGCACATGCTCTTGTTGCGACTCCGCTCCATCTCCACGAGCTTGACACCCGGGATGGATTCGAGGATGTAACGCGGTGGATCGTACACGTCGTTGTACCGGCCCAGATAGCACGAATCGTGGTACGTAATGGTCTGTTCAATCGCCTTCTTCGGCTTCAATTTGCCTTCCTGCAACAGTTTCGCCGCAAACTGCGTACTGTGCCAGACCTCCGCTTCGAAGCCGAAATCCGGGTATTCGTTCTTGAACGTGTTGAACGCGTGCGGATCCGTCGTGATGATTTTCTTCACGCCATACGTGTTGAAAATTTCGATGTTCCGCTGTACGAACTCCTGGTATAGAAATTCGTTGCCGAGGCGACGCGCTGAGTCGCCGTCGCTCTCTTCTTCGGCACCGAGAATGGCGAAATCCACGCCAGCCGCAAGCAATACCTTGGCAAACGCCTGCGCAATCTTCTGGTTACGCTGGTCAAACGAAGCGGCGCTTCCGACGAAGAACAGGTATTCAGCCTGACCGTCCACTTCCGCCATCGTTTTTACCGGAAGATCCTTTGCCCACGCGGCGCGTTCACGGCGATTGATCCCCCATTCGTTCGACTGCCGCTCCAGGTTCGAGAACACCTTGGAGACTTCTGGGGAGGTCTTGCCTTCCGTCAGCACCAGGTGGCGACGCATGTCGACAATTGCCTGCACGTGTTCGTTCGCGACGGGGCAAGCTTCCTCACAAGCCCGGCAGGTGGTACAGGCCCAGATTTCTTCTTCCGAAAACGTATGTGCGAAGAGCGACTCGGAGGCGACGTTCTCTGCGCCAGCTGCCATTTGCGCGAGTAAACCGGGCCCTTGGCTGACAATTTGGTCTTTCATTTTCAAGATGACGTACTTCGGTGAGAGCGGTTTCCCGCTCAGCGTGGCTGGACAAGATACGTGGCAACGACCACATTCGGTGCACGCGTACCCGTCCAGCAATTGCTTCCACGTGAACTGCTCAATGCGACCGACGCCAAACTCTTCGATGCTTTCGTCCTCGAGGTCGAGCTTCGTCAGCTTGCCCGGGCTGTCAAGGCGGCGGAAATACCAGTTGAACATCGCGCCCACCATGTGCAAGTGCTTGGATCTCGGAATGAAGACGAGGAACGTCATCAGACAAAGGGCGTGCAACCAGAAGAAAATTTCTTTGATGGCGATGAGCGCCCCATGGGAAAGTCCAGCGAAGCCGCCGGCAATCGCGTTGACCACAGGCGAAGCCCAGCCGGGATGCACGCCGTTTGCCGCCATATCCGCCGCAGTGGACAAGTAATACGTCAGCACAATGGTCATAATCAGACCGAGAATAAAGCCGGCTTCAAACGTCTGTTCCACACGCATCGGCTTGATGATGTAACGACGAATCAACCCGACCACAATGGCGACCAAGACAAACGCAGAAAACAGTTCCTGGATAAACAGGTATACGTTGTTGGTTGCCCACGGCAAATGAATGTTGGTCAGGTTGTAAAACAGAAAGTCCAAGTCGCCAAAGACGAGGATGATGAATCCCCAGAAGATGAAGAAGTGACCAATCCCGGACGGCTCGGCAATGACTTTGCGCTGCCCGAGAACGTACTTCAAGAACCCGAACACACGCTCCTTTTTTCTGTCGGTGCGCGTGGGATCCTTTGCGGCGGCCATGAGAAACTTGACGCGTTGTGCGACCGCGGACCCAAACAGATACAGCGCGGTGGCAAACAGAATCACAAATACAATGCCCTGAATTGCATACCACATCGGTCGCATCCCCTCCCATCCTACCGACCGGTCGGTTCGTGGAACTCCATACGATGTCTACTTGATATGAGACGGGAACCGTGACACGTACTGCCCAAAGCCTGGACAAGCACTTTTGGATATCCAATGAGCCCGCCGAATCTATCATGATTAACATACCATGAATCGCATATATCTGTGAACTCTAAGTTGTCTCCACAGTTGGAAATGACTGAATGATATAACTCAACTTGAGCCGCAATGGTCTATTGTCCGTCAAACAGAATCGCGCGGGGATCGGGACACACCCTGTGTTTCGTGGGATGACCACATGAGGACACAACAAGAAAAGGCGCCCAGTGACGCCCTCCTCACCCTTTATTTGTCATTGTCCCTGTGAGCTTCGAATACAAACTACGCCAGGCCTCTTCGCACCATCTCCTGTACCACAAACGAAGCCACGTCCGGTGCCAGGGTGCCTGGCCCAAATCCTGCGTCGTAGCCGAGCTCCAGCGCCAACTCGTGTGTAATGCGCGGTCCCCCCGCAATCAGGACCAGGTTCTGCCGCAGTCCCTCGGCCTCCAGCAAGTCCACCAGTGCACTCAGGTTGTGGATGTGCACGTCCTTCTGCGTCACCACCTGTGACACGAGCAAGGCGTCGGCCTTCAACTCGATGGCCTTTCGCACCATCTCTTCGTTTTCCACCTGACTGCCGAGGTTGTACGCGTGGATTTCCGGATACCGCTCAAGGCCATACTCGCCGTTGTACCCCTTCATGTTCATGATGGCGTCAATGCCGACGGTGTGCGCGTCCGTTCCGGTGCAGGCGCCGATGACGGTGATCTTGCGGCCGATGCACTCGCGAATGAATTGGTTGATCTCGTAGAAGTCCATCCGCGGACTGTCCACTTTCGGCACCTGGATATGTGCGTAGTCGACCGTGTGCACGCAATTCCCGTACATCACAACGAAGGTGAAGTTTTCGCCGATGTCTTCGTGGTGCACGACAGTGGGGTTTTCCAGCCCCATCTTTGCACCCAATTGCCGGGCCGCCTCGACAGCCTCCGGGCCATCCGGAACCGGAAGCGAAAAGCTCAGCTGCACCTTGCCATCGTCCATCGTATCGCCGTACGGACGAACGCGTGTCAAGTCTACCTTTGCAATTTGCGTGCGGTAATCAACGCTCATGCCCTGACCCCTACCTTTGCTGGCTGCAATCCGAGTTTTTGCCGCAGTTGCTCTTCAAACGGGTTGAAGTACTCCGCATGGCGATGAACCACTCCGCCCAGACCTTTGCCGCCCGTCATGGTCCGCTTCACGTCGGCAAACAGCCCCCGCGACAGCGCCTCGAAGAACCCGATGTGTACAATCTCCTCCAACAATTCCACGGCTTCCCGCAGGACCGTCTGCGCCCGCTGAACGATGATGCCATCCGCCTTAAACTCAATTTCATCGCCCAAGTGCCGCGCGTTGTTGAAGATGTACTTGGCGCTCTCAATGGCCAGGTGTCTGTCGTAGATGAGCGGTGTGTGAATCTGCTCCGTCATCATGCCCAGCAATTGAATCCCCTGTTGTGTGGTGATGCCAATGAGGTTGAACAAGGCGTCCTGCACGTGCCCGCGAAAAATGTTGCCCGTCATGTGCTTCGTCGGTGGCATGTACTTGAGCGGCGCGTCCGGGAAGATTTCGCGCGCCATCTGTGCCTGTGCCAACTCGTACAGGAATCCGTCTTCAATCATCGGATTCATCTCAAAGGCGTGCCCGAGCCCCATCTGTTCCTCCGGTAGCCCGGACCGAAGCGCAAACTGCTCGTTGATGAACTGTGACGCAAGCACCGTGTGCGCCGCTTCCACCGCATCGGCAGTCGTCAGGTAGTTGTCTTCGCCGGTATTGATGATGACCCCGGCGTACGCGTTGATCATCCGCGAGAACGCCTGATCCACCAGCGTGCGCTGCGGATTGATGTCGCGGAACAAGATGCCGTACAGTGCGTCGTTCAACATCACGTCGAGTCGTTCGATGGCTCCCATGGCCGCGATTTCGGGCATGCACAGGCCAGAGCAGTAATTGCACAGCCGGATGTAGCGCCCGACTTCTTCGCCCACTTCGTCCAATGCTTCGCGCATGATGCGGAAGTTCTCCTGCGTCGCAAACGTACCTCCAAAGCCTTCCGTGGTCGCTCCGTACGGCACGTAGTCGAGCAGGCTCTGCCCCGTGCTGCGAATGACCGCGATGATGTCCGCACCTTGGCGCGCGGCCGATTTCGCCTGCACGACGTCTTCGTAGATGTTGCCCGTCGCCACAATCACGTAGATGTACGGTTGTTTGCCTTCGCCAAGTCGGTGGAGGAGTTCGTCGCGCGTTTGTCGATTCGCCGCAATCCGCTCCATCGCCACAGCGGCGAGCGCACGCCCTTTCTCCAGCACCTCTCCCTCTGCTGGTTGCGGAATATCGGCAAGTCGGACGCTGCCGTCCGCAATCGCTTCCGCCAGTTCCTGCACGGACAACCCCGTTTGCAGCAGTGCCCCTACAAATGTCTTTGCGACGCCCTGGTCGAGTCTTCCCAGGTCCTTCACTTCATCCACAATCACGTTCGGCAGCGGCACGCCCTCGGCATCCACGCCATCGACGCCGAACAACCGCAGCACCGTGCGCTCGACCGCCACCGTCGTCCGCTCCGCGATGAAGTCTGCGACGTCGTCCGCAATCTGGCTGGCCGCCGCGCGGCCGCGGGCAATCATGGACTCATCCAAATGTAGCTTGGTCTTCACGGCTCCGTCCTCCCCTCCAAAAATGCGCGCGTTTCCTGGAGCAGCCTCTCGGGCGCCCCCATCCACTGTGCAACCAGGACGGCTTCATGTGGCACCTCGCCTTGCTCCAGGCGCTCGATGGTGTATCTCATAGCCCGCTCCAATCGGGAGATCTTGTCGGTCGCGTCTGTGAACGCCTCACGCACTTCTAACGCCGTCGCCTGCAGCCCACTGACCCGGAACCATGAGACATCCAGTTCACGAAGCGGAGCCGCGAAATGCGTCGCAATGACGCCCACCACCTGCGGTGTCAGCGCCTTCAAACAGCGCATCAGCCCTATGGTGAGCGCCTCGCCTTCCACCGGATTGGTGGCCTTGCCCGGTTCGTCGAAGCAAAGAAGTGCCGGTGTCGCCACCTGCAGTTCCTCCCACACATGGGTGAGTCGCACGACTTCCGCGCCAAACGAACTGAGCCCGCTCTTTGCATCCGTTGCCCCACCGCTGCAAAAGCGGACCATGCGCACCAGCGCCGTCTCAAACTGCCGTGCCGGCACAGGCATCGCGTACTGGGCCAGCATCTGGCATGCGCACAGAGTGGTCATCGCGACCGTCTTGCCGCCCATGTTCGATCCGCAAATCACACTGACCCCTGCATCGACGGCCCATGTCAGCGGCGTAAAGTCCAACTGGCGCTGCTGCAACGCGTCCGCCACGCCGACGTGCACTCCGTCCACAAGGCGGATGTGGATGCTGTCTCCCTGATGCGGCACACAACCGGACATGCTCCGCAACATCTGAACTTTGGCGAGCCGGATGTCGAGATGGCACAATTGGCGAACGGCCTCGTACCAATGTGGAAGTTCCGCACGCACCGCATCGGTCAGTCGTCGCATCACTTGCTGTGCACAATCTTCCAAGGCGCGCTGCGCGGCCTCCAGCCGTTCGGCAGCGGCGGCCATGGCAGCCGTAGGCAACACCTCGAACACGCTTTCAAACGGCGTGTCTTTGATCCAGCGAACGCCGTCCGTACGTTTCAGCCGTTCTGCTGTGGTGGCTTCGACAGGGAGCGACAGCGCCAGGACGCCGTCCCGGTTCGGCTTCCTTCCTACGGCCTCCATCCAGTCTTGATCCCGCCGCCGAACGCGCTCAGCATACGCAGCCGCGGCGTTTGCCACCTCCCGGCCCAATGTCTGGTACGCCTCTCCACCGATGTGTTCCACAGCAAAGGTGAGCGATGTATCCTCCCCAAAGGCGTCCATGAGCAAAGTCCATAGCGAGAGCGGTAGGCCACCCATCCGCTGCGCCGCTTCATCATTCGCGCACGCCCGTCCGATGAATGCACACTGCTTCAACAGCAGTGCTTGTTTCGGCTGAATGACAGCGTCTGGGGCAGTCAATGTGGACAGCGTGTCTTCGATGTCCGGCACACGGCGCAGTTGCTCGCGCAAACGACGAACGTCCTCTTCTGTCAAAACGTCCGCGTCCCGTTCGAGCTGTTGCAGCGCGCGAGTCCAAGCTTCCTCCTGTCCCGGTACAAAAGGCTGTACTGAGACTTTCCACCGTTGACCATAGGGCGTCACCGGCTGAAACCGACGCCAGATATCCGCCCAAAGGATGACGTCAGCACTCGCTGCGTCCAGGACTGGAATCTCATCGATGTGATTCGGCGCGAGTGTGTGATTCGTCATGGCTGTCGCCTCCAACGTCAAGTGGATGCTGCAATGAGACAACTTCGTCGTCGTGGAGCGGATCGTATACAGGGATATCCCCAACCCATGCCCGCAGAGCGTCCAACAACGGTTGACGTGGCAAGTCGTACCCAGTGATGCTGTGCGGGTTACAAGCCACCGCGAGGATGGGCAACGAAGTCCAGACACACAGGCGATGCCCGGCTCTGTACAGCTTTCGGTACGCTTCGGCGTGAACGAGCACTTGCGCCGGGTGCTGCGCAATGACCGTGAGACTTCGGCTGTGGCCGAGCAATTCCGAGATGACGGAGTCCGTCACAGCACCTGGGAGGTAGACGGCATCCACGTCCTTCGTCCAATCGGCGTGTGCCGTGATGCCAAACAGTGCGCCGCGTTGGTGCGTACAGTGCGCACGAGTGCCGGACAACCACCCAATGACCTGTTGTTGGTGAGCGGGCATCAACTTCTCCCTGATGCCCCTGTCCACTTCCGGCAGCAGAAACCGCTGTAGGAACGGTTGTGCGTGCTGGAGCACAGTGGATACGGTCTTGCCTGCGACGGCACCGACCGCCAACACCACAGCATCCACCAATTCGGGGGAGGCCGCTGCAATCCGGTCAAACGCCCCGTCCACCAACCGCAATGTCGCGCCGTAGTCGATCAGGCGAGGCATGGCCAGGTCCACGTGGGCGCGTTGACGAATGCCAGCCAGGACCACGTTTCCCCCGCGCGTGACTTTGCACACAACCACAGAGCCCAACGGAGATTCCACGGGCAAAACCTCCAGCCACTCAAGCTCCGCCGTCGACTGCTCCAACGCCGCCTCCGCGGAGATGACAATGGTGCCCTCCGGCGCATACACGGGCGGCTTTTCGACCCCGAGGATGGTGTCCAAGCGCTCTCCATCCAGGCCAATGCTGCACAGGCCCACAGTGACGCCTTGACGGTGCGCCTGCTCCACCAGGCCGTTCAGCGCGGTTGTCTTCCCCGCGTGTTTGGTCGCGCCAATGAACGCGACTTTGCTCCAGCCGTGTGCGCGGCAGCGCGCCATCAGGTCCATGGGTACCCCTCCATCCACATCCGCGCAGTCTCAGTGGTGGTTGCGCTCCGCACGCTTCAACCCTTTGGGTTCCAACGCCAATTGCACGTCGTTCAACAGTCGGGCGACGCCAATGAGGTTCTCGTCGTCCGTCGACTTGTCGTGTGTGCAGGTGGGCGGGCATCCGGTGTCTTCGTAGATGGGTTCATGGTAGGTCGAGATGACGCCTTCAAAGTTCCGCAGCACCACTTTGCCGTGGCCTTGAGAAATCAAGTACTGCGGCCCCACGGGTATCTTGCCACCGCCGCCCGGGCAGTCGACCACGTAGGTCGGAATGGCGTAGCCCGACGTATGGCCGCGCAGCTGTTCCATAATCTCAATGCCCTTCGCGACCGAGGTGCGGAAGTGTTCAATGCCTTCTGAGAGATCGCACTGATACAGGTAGTACGGACGCACCCGGATCTTCACCAGGTCGTGCAACAGTTTCTTCATGATATGAACACAGTCGTTCACACCGCGCATCAGCACCGTCTGGTTGCCCACCGGGACCCCCGCGTCCGCCAGTTTCTCACAAGCGGCTGCAGCTTCCGGCGTGATTTCATCCGGGTGGTTGAAGTGCGTGTTCACCCAGACCGGGTGGTACTTCTTCAAGATTTTGCAGAGATTGTCGGTAATGCGCTGCGGGAACACCACCGGTGCACGCGTACCGATACGGATAATCTCCACGTGCGGAATGGCGCGCAGCGAACTGATGATGTACTCAAGAATCTTGTCGTTCACCAAGAGCCCGTCGCCGCCGGACAGGAGCACGTCGCGAACTTCAGGGTGGTTGCGAATGTAGTCGATGGCCGCGTCCAACTGCGGCTTTGGGACCGCGTGGCCGACTTGCCCGGAGAAGCGCCGACGGGTGCAATGGCGGCAGTACATCGAGCACTGGTTGGTAATGAGGAACAACACCCTATCCGGGTACCGGTGCGTCAAACCGGGTACCGGCGCGTCACCGTCTTCATCGAGTGGGTCCTCCATATCCCACGGCGTCCGCTGCATTTCGTTGGAGAGCGGAACCGCCTGCAAGCGAATAGGACAGAACGGATCGTCCGGATCCATCATCATCGCGTAGTAGGGCGTGATACGAAGCGGGATGGACTCGCGCACGTGGGCAACGCCCTTCTCCTCCTCTGGCGTCAGGTTGATGACTTTGCGCAGGTCGTCGATGGTGTTGATGGTGTGCGTCAGCTGCCACTTCCAGTCGTTCCACTGCTCATCTGTGACGTCTTTCCACAGCTCAACCTCCCGAAAATGGCGCTGCTTTTTCCCGTAGCGATGCGTGAGTTCGTGTTCTGCAAGACTCATATTCCTTCCCCCTTGGTCTGCCTGGCCCGCTTCCAAGCGGCCAGGACGGTGTTTGCAAAGCGCTGATGTTGCGTGTCCGAACAGGGACTTGGTAGTAAGGTGCGTGACTTGTCAATCCCTTGTCGGATAACCTCTCATACGATGGCAAACTTCTCTTCAAATACGCGCAGCAACTCCGGCGTGTTGCGAACGAGGTTCATGGCAAACTCGGCATGCCCTTTGCAGTACCCGTTGCCAATGACCATGTTGACGTCCTTGCCGATGCCCTCCGCGCCCAGCGCCGCCGCGGTGAAGCTGGTGGCCATGCTGAAGAAGTAGACGGACCCCAGCTCGCGCGCGCAGAGAATGGAGGACATCTCCGTGTTGGACACGTTCACGCAGTTGATGACCACATCGGCCATGTCAGGTCCCAGAACGTCGTGCACCGCCGCATATACCTCGGCTGGTTTCGTGGCATCGAGGTTCAGGACGGCGTCGGCCCAGCCGAGCTTTCGGACCCGCTCGCAGGCCGCTTCCCCGTACTCCACGGCGACAATGTTTCCGGACCCACTGGACAGCCGGGCCTGGCGCAGGACGGTCAACCCGGACTTACCGCCAGCCCCGAAGATCACCACCGAGTTCCCCGGTTTCACCAGGCGCGCCGTTTGCGCCGGCGCCCCGCACACGTCAAAGACTGCGAGTGCTACTCTGTCCGGCACGTCGTCTGGCATCTTCGCGTAGATCCCACTTTCGAACAAAATGGCTTTGCCTGTGATTTCGACTTGACCGTTCTTCATGTCGATGTGCTTGATTTCTTCCATTACAAGCGGCGTCAGGGAGAGGGACACGAGCGTCGCTATCTTGTCCCCAACCTCGAGATCTCCCCGCCGCCGAATCACAGGCCCCACTTCTGCCACGCGGCCAACGAGCATCCCGCCGGACCCGGTGACAGGGTTGTGGTGCTTCCCACGGTCTCGTACAATCCGGTGCATGATGGCCGCAACCTGTTGCGGATGGTTGCCAGCTTCCTCGCGGATTTGCGCAAATGAGGCGGAGTCGATGTTCAGCACCTCGACGTCAATCAATATTTCGTTGTCGTAACAAACCGGCTGGTTATCCAGTTTCCACGCCGCCTGCGGCATGGCGCCCACTGGGTCCAGGACGCGATGCAATCCATACGGGTGCCCTTTGAGCACACCAACACCTCCTGTCGAGACTGCGGTGCTCTGACACCTTATAAACCATGCAATTTGCGTGCCAATTCAGAGAATATGCGCGCACAAAAAAACATCCCGGTTCACAGACCGAGTTGCTTGATGCGGTATTGAAGGGTTTGTCGGGGCATACCGAGATGTTTCGCCGCCGCCTTGACGTTGCCGCCAAGTGCACTGAGCGTACGCTGAAGGACCATTCTTTCAAAAGCAACCTGCAGTCCCCGCCACGGCACGCCAGGATCCAATCCGCTCCCCAACGACTGCCAGAATTCGTTCATGCCTTCCGTCACCAGAATGTCCGCCCACTCCAAGTACGTAGGATGGGACGAACTCGGGTGGTGGCTTCCTGCCGAATTTTCAGCACGTCGTGCGTCGGATTGACCTTGCTGCTTCTGCAGCCAATTCCGCAGATGACCTGGAAGCGCATCGACGTCAATCAGCCCGGAATGAATCATGTTCAGAGCGGCCTCTATCGCATTTTCAAGCTCACGGACGTTGCCCGGCCACGGGTACTGCTGAAATAGCTTCCGCACTGCGGGGGTCACGCCAGTTACGTCCGTTCCAAATTGCTTGTTCCACTTGTCGATAAAGTGTTCGGTCAGAAATCTGATGTCGCCCGTTCTCTCGCGCAGCGGTGGAATATCAAAACGTACCACGTTGATGCGAAAATACAGGTCCTGCCGCAGTTGTCCCGCCTGGACGGCCGCTTCCGGCGCCACGTTCATCGCGGCAATCACGCGCACGTTCACCCGCCGAATCCGCGTGTCGCCGACGCGCATCAGCTCTCCTTCCTGGAGAACCCGCAGCAGCTTGGCCTGCAGTTCCATCGGCATCGATTGGATCTCGTCGAGAAACAACGTGCCTTCGTCCGCCAGTTCAAATAGCCCCGGTCGGTCTTCTGCGCCCGTGAAACTTCCGCGCACCGTGCCGAACAGAATGCCCTCCAGCAGCGTCCCCGGCAACGCGGCACAATTGAGCGCCATAAACGGTGCCGAGTGACGCGGACTCTCGTGATGGATGGCTTGCACGAGCAACTCCTTCCCCGTCCCTGTCTCGCCATACACGAGGATGGGGGAAGAAGTTTTCGCGGCCCGTTCCGCACGCTGCTTCAACTGCATCATGCGCGCATCCTGTGTGAGCACGTGCGAAAATCGGTAGACCGCATTGGACGGCCCTCGGTGTTTCCTCTGCAGCTGCCCTTTCCGCCTATCCCCCACAACCCGCGCCTGCAATTCCAACACCTGCTCCGTGAGCCGCCGGACTTGGGTGAGGTCCTTCGCCACTTCCAGCGCCCCTACCACCTTGCCGCCAGAGACAATCGGCAGTGTTGTGTTCACGGTGTGCACTTTGACGCCCAGGTAGTTGGTGTAGATTTGCGGCTGGTCGTGAATGGCACGGCCCGTTTTCAACACTTGTAGCAGGGTACTGGTTTCGTTTTCAAGTGACGGAAACGCGGCCAGCACGTGTTTGCCGATGACGTCGGATGGCGCCAGACCATCCATCCTCCCGGCAGCCGCATTGTAGAAGATGGTGACGCCGTCGACGTCGACGGCGTGAATGCCTTCGTCAATGGTGTCGAGGATGTGGATGAGCCAATCCTGCTCTGCATCCCGACGAGAATTCACGCCTAGCACCTCCATCTGATGAGGCTGATAGCATGCACAGTTCTCGCCCCTCATTATATCTGAGAGCATCGCGTTTGTGCTGAATATTCAGCATATGACAATTTTTCAGCACCTTGGTCTACTCGTCACAGTACACCCATAGGATGATGGGAGTGTAGGGTCATGCACCGACAACACAAAGGAGGGAGAGTAGAAGGGTATGTATTCAACGCCGGATATGGGCTTGGCGGCGGCACTAGGTGGATTTATCGCAGGTGCCATCGTCGTATGGCTTCTCTTGTTGATTGCCGTCTACGTCTTCATGGGCCTTGTGAACTACAAGTTGTTCCGTAAGGCCAACGTGAACCACCCATGGTTGGCTTGGATCCCGATTGGACACCTGTGGCCGCTGTTTGACACGGTGAAGATTCGACGGATACACATTCTCTGGATGATTGTCCCCCCCATTTTAGCCATGTTGGCGATGGCCGGAAATTCCGGCGTATTGGCTTTCCTAGCAGTCCTTTTGGACCTTGTACCCGCCGTGCTCGGCATTATCATTGTCATTCGCCTGTACAAAGCGTTCGGTATCAGCCTGTGGTGGTTGCTGTTGTACGTCGGCATTCTCATTCCGATTCTGGACCTGTTCGCAGGGATTGCAATCCTCGTTCTCCTGTGCTACATGGCGTTCTGCAGCCGTGTTGTGTACAATCCAAACTTCAATGTGAAAAGGGACAACTCGGGTCCCAACATCCCCTGGTGAGTGGAAACAGCAGCTCCCTTACACATGCCTTCTTTGTGAAAACAGGACCCCGCTTTTCGCGTGGGTCCTGTTTTCCGTGCATGCTCTTTTGAACGAACGCATGGAACGAAAAGAAGAGACGAAGCTGAACAGCGAGATCTGCTTAACCCCCGTCATCGGTGCACCCCTCAACCAATTCCTTCGCACGCATCTGGAGCAAGCGCCCGTAGACGCCGCAATCTTTGCTGGACACGTTGCCGAAGTCGCCAGTGTAGGCGGCGTCTAACCCAAGTTCGCGCGCGATTTCGCAGCGCATCCGCTCCATCAGCTGTGCGAGCTTTGGGTCTTTACGCGTGTGTGCGGTCGTCTCCGGTCGCCCCCTCGCGAAACTGAAGTTGCAGGTGAACCTCTTGGGTGACACCGCCCACATCCATGCGATAGGAGAGAGAGATGCGTCCCCCGCTCGGTTCCACATGGACATCGAGTTCGTGGGTCTTGGCCTCCACATCCAGCCAAAAACCACCCATGCGCATGGTGGACTGCCGAGTCTGGCCAGGTTCGAAGGTGTGGTTCCAGGTGACGTCGCCGAATCGGGTCAGCACCAGCTCGCCCGGCTGAAACCGCAGGACGGTTTTCCCCGCGGCTGCTCCGTCACCGGACGCAGGGTCTGCGAAGGTCAGGTAGTGCGTGTCCCCCTTCTGCCGCCACACCGCGTCCGACACCGCCGCCCGCTCTGTCTCTGCGTCTGTCTCGACTTGTGTGTCCCCTGAAACACTGCGAGATGTGCGTTCCCACACCAACGTCACGGTATGCGCAAACTCTTCTTCCGCCAGCCAGTACATCCGTTACTTCACAAACGCGAGCAGCGCTTCGCGTACGAGCTTCGCTGCGAGAATTTGGGATAGCTCACTCGGGTCTATCTGCGGCGCGACTTCGACGAGGTCAAAGCCAATCACGTTCAGTTGCCCAAGCAGCTGAATCGTACGGAACGCCTCCCGCGGATCAATGCCGCCGTGTTCGGCAGTACCTGTGCCCGGTGCGTGCGCCGGATCCATCACGTCGATGTCCCACGTCACGTAGACTGGATACCCTTGCAATTCTGGCAGCACTTTCTCCAACGGTGCGGCGACGTCAAATGGGAAGAAGTGCGTGTTTTCACGCGCCCATTGAAACTCTTCCCGCGTGCCTGAGCGGATGCCAAACTGATAGACCCTGTCTGGACCGATGTCGTCGCATACCTTGCGAATGACGGTGGCGTGAGAATACGGCTCACCTTCGTAGTGCTCGCGCAGGTCTGTGTGGGCGTCAATATGAATCACGCGCAGATCCGGGTACTTGTCCCGCGCGGCGCGAATGCTCCCCCAGGACACGAGGTGTTCGCCGCCCAGTCCCAGTGGGAACTTATCCGCCGCGTACACCCCTTTAACAAACTCGTAGATCTGCTGGACGCTCTTTTGCGCGTTGCCGAACGGCAACGGAATGTCCCCCGCGTCAAAGTAGCGGAGGTCAGACAAGTCCCGGTCGAGGTACGGGCTGTACTCTTCCAGACCGATGGAAACTTCGCGAATACGAGCTGGGCCAAGGCGAGTGCCGGATCGGAAAGAGACCGTCCAATCCATGGGCATGCCGTAAATCACAGCCTGCGCGCTGGCAAAGTCGCCGGTCGCGCCGATGAACACGTTGCCAGAGTACGCCGGGTCAAACGCTTTGATGGTCATTTCTGAATAAGCTCCTCTACGAAGCGCGGCAAGGCGAAAGCAGCCTTGTGCACCTGTTCTGTGTAGTATTTCGTATCCGTCACGCGAATCGGCTGTTGGTCGCGGAGCGGATGGTACTTCTTGCTGCCCATCGTGAAGCTCCACATGCCGGTCGGGTACGTCGGCACGTAAGCCAGGTACAGTTCGGTAATCGGGAACAGGTCACGCACATCGCCTTGGACCTTTTGAATCAGGTCCTGGTTGATAAACGGCGACTCGGTCTGCGCCACAAACAGCCCGTCGTCTTTCAGCGCGCGCGACACCGATTCGTAGAACTGCTTCGCGAAGAGACCGACCGCTGGGCCAATCGGGTCGGTGGAATCGATGAAAATGACGTCAAACTCGCCCGGGTGATTCTCCACATACTTAATGCCGTCCGTAATCTGGACGTCCACGCGCGGGTCCGACAAGCCAGACGCGATGTTCGGGAAGTACTGCTTGGACACTTCCACGACGCGGCCGTCGATTTCGGCAAGCACTGCGCGCTCCACAGACGGATGTTTAATGGCTTCGCGAATCACGCCGCCATCGCCACCGCCCACAATGAGCACGCTCTTCGGGTTCGGGTGCGTGTGCAGTGCGACGTGCGCCATCATCTCGTGGTAGACAAACTCGTCCTTGTCGGTGGTCATCACGCAGCCGTCGAGCACCAACAGGGTGCCGTACTGCTCGGTCTCTACCACGTCCATCGTCTGATATTCAGTTTGTTCACTATGTAAAATCTTGTTAATTCGAAGTCCAATCGTCAAATTCTCGTTCTGTAATTCCGTGAACCACAGTTCTGACTTTGTCATGGGGCGCCCTCCTTTATTTAGCCGTGATGTATTATACCAAACCTGTCACTTGGGTAAACGCCGCTTCTTGCCGTATTTCCAAACGAGATACGCATCCAAATCCTCCCCTAACTCGCATGGGAAAACAGAGCCCGGGCATAATACCGATTGGTATACGGAGGAGGATTTGGTTTGTCGACCCAACAACCAAGCATTTCGCCAGAAGAAAAATCGAATGCAGACTACAGGAACGGTGGCTGGTGGCGGAACTTGCCGTGGTGGAGCAAGTACCTTGCGCTGCCGCTCGTGTGCGGATTCGGGGGCATGACCGCCCTCTTGGTGTGTCTGCGCATGACCCCACTCCCCGACGGAATCATGGTCAATCCGACCCACATCGACAGCGCGGACGGCCAGCGGCTCGCCGAGTGGACGCTCAAAGGCGACCGCTCCATGCACGTTCCCTTGTCACAGATTCCCCAAGCTCTACGCAACGCGACCATTGCGGTGGAAGACGCCAACTTCTATCACCACCTGGCGTTCAACCCACTCTCCATTGGGCGCGCTCTAGTGGTGGATATGCGCCGGGGGAAGGTGGTCGAGGGAGGATCCACCATTACACAACAACTGGCGAAAAACCTGTTCCTGAGTCAAGACCGGACCATAACGCGCAAATTGCGCGAGGCACTCTACGCCATCCAGCTCGAATTGCACGAGAGCAAGGATTCGATTCTCGAGGAATACCTCAACGCGGTCTACTACGGGCACGGGGCTTACGGGGTGGACGCGGCCGCGCACCTGTATTTCAACAAGTCAGTGCAGAACCTGGACCTGGCAGAGTGCGCGATGCTGGCGGGATTGCCGAAGGGGCCGAGCCTGTACTCGCCGCTCGTCAACATGACGTTGGCGAAGCAACGCCAGCACACCGTGCTGACTCGAATGGTGCAGACCGGTCACATCTCACAGGCCGAGGCGGACAAGGCGTTTCAGGAACCCCTTCAGTTGAGTACCTTCCACACCCCGGTGCAGCGTGCGCCGTACTTTACGTCGACGGCAGTTGCGGAAGCGGAGCAAAACTTCCACCTCAGCCCGGACGACCTGTACCGCGGTGACCTGCGCATCAAGACGACGCTGGACCCGCTGTTGCAACAGGCGGCCGAACGCGCCATTTCCACCACACTGACAGGCACCAAGGGCCTTCAGGCAGCTCTGGTCGCGCTCGATCCACAAACCGGCGCCATCAAAGCGATGGTCGGCGGCCGCGATTACGGGTCGTCCCCGTACAACCGCGTATTCGCGGAGCGCCAGCCAGGATCTACCTTTAAAGCCATGCTGTACGCGGCCGCCCTGGAACACGGGTGGACGCCGGCGCGGCAGGTGAACAGTGAAGTCACTACATTTATGTACGACCAAGATAAGCTGTACACCGTCCACGATTATGGCGAATTCTACGCACATCGCCCGTTGACCATGCGCGAAGCGATTGCACGTTCAGACAACGTGTACGCGGTCACGACCAACCTCGACGTAGGACCGGACACCGTCCTGAATACCGCGCATCGGATGGGAATTGATTCCCAGATGAAACCCTATCCGTCGCTGGCACTGGGGGTGTTCCCGACGAGTCCGCTGCAAGTGGCCACTGCCTACGCAACACTGGCCAACGGCGGCTATCGCGTGACGCCGTTTACCGTGAGCGAAGTGCGCGACGACAAGACCGGCGACGTGTGGGTGTCCCACCCGAAAGCGGACAAAGCGTTGTCGAGACAAGTGGCGTTTCAGATGACCGATTTGCTGACGAGCGTGTTCGAGCCGCACGGCACCGGCTACTCTGCACGCCAGTATCTGCACGGTGTGGCTGCGGCAAAGACGGGGACCACCAAGTCGGACGTGTGGATGGTCGGCTACACACCAAAACTGGTCTGCGCCGTCTGGGTGGGTTATGACGACAATCGCCCCCTCACGCTCACGGAGTCCCACTTGGCCGCGCCGATTTGGGCGAAATTTATGGGGACCGCGCAGCAGCGGCTGCCTTCCGACTGGTTCAAGCCCCCTGGCGGGCTGGTGCGCAAGGTGATTGACCCCGTCACAGCAGGACTGGCAACCGACAAGTGCAGCGTGACCGAAGCCGACTATTTCGCGCGCGGTACGGAACCAGAGCAACCCTGTCCTCTGCACGCGACGCCGGAAGATAGCGCCCACAAACGGCCGTGGTACAAGTCGTGGCTTCCACACTGGTTCTGAGCGGCACCCTTCGGAATTGTGCTAAAATGGCGTCAACCTGCGGATGGTTGTCCAAAGCATAGATTCCCTTTGGTGTATAGGAGAGGAGTGTGGAGAGATGCATCACCGGATCTCCAGCCGCGTGCGAAACATTACCCCGTCAGCGACCATGAGCGTCGACGCCAAAACCAAAGCCCTGCTCAAGGAAGGAAAACCGGTGGTCAACATGAGCGTTGGCGAACCGGATTTCGATACACCCGTGCCGGCGTCGTTCGCCGGCATTCAAGCCATCACAGAGGGCAATACCCGGTATACCGCAGCTGCCGGAACTCTGGAACTGAGAAAGGCGATTGCGTCCAAATTGATGGTGGAAAACGGACTGCAGTACACACCGGAGCAGATTGTTGTGTCCTCCGGCGGTAAGCACGCGCTGTTCAACATTTTCCTGGCAATTTGTGACGATGGAGACGAAGTGGTTTTGCCTGCCCCCTACTGGGTCTCCTACCCGGAGCAAATCCGTCTGGCTGGCGGCGTGCCCGTGGTGGTTTCGTGCGGTGAACAGTCCGGTTACAAGCTGACGCCCGAACAGTTGGAAGCGGCCATTACGCCAAAGACAAAGGCGGTCGTCATCAACTCGCCCAACAACCCGACGGGCGCCGTCTATTCGGAGGCCGAGTTGCGTGCACTAGGCGAGGTGCTGTCGCGATACGACGTGTACGTCGTCACGGACGAGATTTACGAACGGCTCGTATACAACACGCGGCATCACAGTATCGCGGCACTGGTGCCAGAGCTACGGTCCCGCACCATTGTCGTCAACGGCTTCTCGAAGGCGTTTGCTATGACCGGCTGGCGCCTCGGCTACACCGCCGCGCCTGTGGATGTCGCGAAGGCCATCAGCAGCCTGCAAAGCCATGGAACAGGCAGCCCCTCTACCATCTCGCAAGCCGCGGGCGTGGTCGCACTCCAATCGTTTCAACCAGAGATGGTCGAAGAATTTCAACGCCGACGCGATTACCTCGTCCGCGAACTGCAATCCATGCCGGGTGTGCGCTGCCTGACACCGGATGGTGCCTTCTACGTGTTCCCGGACATCAGTGAACTGTTTGGCAAGGAGTTAGAAGGCAAGGTAATCTCCTCGGCCACTGACTTCTGCGAACTCTTGCTGGAGCAAGATCTCGTGGCCGCGGTGCCTGGCGAAGCGTTTGGAGCCCCCAACAACATCCGGCTCTCTTATGCGACGTCCTTCGAGAACATCGGGACAGCTGTGCAAAGAATCCGCCAATTCCTCAGCAGATTGTCTTGAGGAAGGGAACGGAAGAGATTCGGTATAAACAATCCATCTTCCAGGGAGCCGAACCTCGATTGAACGAGGTTCGGCTCCCTTTCGGTTACAGCACTTGAAATTCGTGTAGTCAATGGATGGGATGAATCTCTGCCCCTGGGTCCATCCATTCGCCGTCGTTGGCAATTTGAATGTAGCCGTGGTTGTGCAATTCCTGCATCACTTCAAACAGACTGTCCTTTTTGTCGGCCGGGAGGTTCCGGACGAATTCGTTGATGTCCCGGGCGTGTTTGAGTTGAATGAAGTGAACTCCGCCGTATTTGGAGTGCAGTGATCTCTCGCGCTGCATGTCATCTCCCCCTCGCCCCATATTGTTCCTCTGGTCATCTTCCTTATACTGTTGTCGGCTCGCACCAACGGCGCGCCGGACCAATAGAATATCGTAGTCACCTTCCCACATCGCGGGGTAAGGAGGTGGTTACCCGTGGGTGCAAAAACTTCGAGCCGACCAGCGAGCATGGAAATACGCAAACTTCGGCGCAGACTGAACAGCCTGGATCCGTCCGTACCAGGCTACAACACCAAGCGGTCACAGATTCTGGCGGATATCCAGTTGGCGAAAAGCCAGCTGCAAAGAACATCCCGCCCGTCGTCAGGGAAAAGGCGACCGAAACGCAAATCCGGTCCGGCCAAACGGCGTTCTGCACCGGCAAAACCAGAAGCAACCAAGAGCAAGGGAAATCTGTCCAAGTTGTTGTCTCCAAAAAACTTACAGGAGTCACTGAAGACGGTCGGCAATTTGCGCACCATGGTTAAGAATTGGATGCAGTACTTACACCAGGCGGATCAACTGCTGGACACCATCTTCCTGACATCGAACTCGCTGAAGGAAACCGGCGTACTCGACAAACTCATCAAGTCGAAAGGCAAGAACCTGAAGACTGAGGACTTTACAAACATCCTCATGGCTTTGATGAACTCGCCCGTCGGGGCACATCTGTTCAAGTCCGACGACAGTGAACAGACCAGCACAGAAGAACCCTCCACTCAAAACAAATGAAAGTGCGGCGAAATCGCTTCGCCGCACTTTCTTTGCTATTCCAACATAGATTCACTTCGTTTTCGGGATAAACTTCTTGATCTCTTTCAATGTCTGTTCGTCAACGTTCTGTCCGTACTTCTGGACCAGTTCATCCACGTTGGCGGAGGGCCCGTTTTTCGTCGCGTCTTTATACGCATTGACGAATTGCTTAATTCGTTGTTCCGGCACAGGCAACCCCAGTTTGTTCGCAAAGTTTTTCGCCAACTGCTCGACTTGATTTGGATCTTGCCACTGCTCCGGCCGGACTTTTTTCACGTCATCCAGGATCTCAAAAATGGCCTTCCGTTTGCCAGTCAAGTTCTGCTTCAGTGTATTTAGTGGCTTCCCGCCTTGCGTCGACGTCGTGGATGCGCCGACCGGGTCCTGGTTGGCCGGAGTTGCACTTGGCTTGGACACGCTGATTTTGCCTTTTTTGGCGGTACGTTTTACCGGCTTTGACACTGTGCACCCTCCTTGAGTGTGTATCGGCCCCCGCGAGGAGCCTTCTACATACTCTATGGTCGGGCCGAGGAGGATGCGCCAACTTCGGACGAAAACGGGCGTTGCTCGGGACGATTGTCCGACTTCGGCACCAGCGGGAAGAACACCAAACCAGATACGAGCATCGCTACGCCCAGCAGGAACGTCTTCAAATCGGCCGATCCCGCCTTCACCACCCACAATGAGTACACCGTGGCCAGTACTGCAATGATACCGTCCACCACACGACCACGCGGATTCTCAGCATACGTTTCTCCCCTCACGACCAGCGCAACGTGGTAGATGGAGGCAACCACGTACGGCAACAGATACGACAGTGTCGCCAGTGTAATCACGAAGTTAAATGCGCCTGCCATGGAATCCGAAAGGGTTGAAAAAATCAGGACTTGCGCCATCAAGTTGGTGACGATGAGCGACGCTTTCGGCGCGCCACGGCGGTTTGTCTTCAAGAACCACCGAGGGAACATGTTATCGCGCGCTGCCTGATATGGCACTTCGGCACTCAAGAGGATCCAACCAATGGCGGATCCGGTGAGCGAGATCAATCCGAGGACCGCCATCACGTACCCGCCTGCGGATCCAATCACGTGATCCAGCGCGTCAATCAGCGGCTTGTCCGTATTCATCAACTCGTGTTGCGGCAAAGCCCCCATGGCCAGTAACGTAATCCCGACGTATATCGCAAGTGCAATCAGCAGTCCAAACAGTGTCGCCAGCTTGACGTCCCTCGCCTTCCGTGCGCGAGATGACAGGACGATGGCGGACTCCACGCCCACGAACGCCCAGAGTGTGTCCAGCGCCGCATTGTTCATTTGGCCGAACAAGCCGAGCGGAGTGCCGTTCGATGCCGCTCGGGGCTGAAACAACGGCAACAAATTACTCTTCTCGAACGCAAACAAGCAGATTCCAATAAAGAACACAAACCCAAGCACTTTCGCGGCAGTCGCAATGAAATTGACCTTGCCCGCGCCTTCCACGCCACCCATGATGAGAGCGTGAACACCCCACAGGAGCGCTGTGCAGACGAGAAACGTCAATCCATGGCCGACGGTGACCGTAAATCCGCCTAGGCGAAACCACGTCGCGCTGCTCGTCATGATGGGGAAAAACGTGGACAGGTAACTTGCGAAGGTGGTAATGATGGCGACATTCCCTGCCCAGTTGGCGGCCCAGTATCCCCAGGCAACCATGTATCCCGCAAGATCAGATCGGCGTGTCCCTTCACGGAAGAGCTCCTTAGCGTACGCCTGTGGTCCACCCTTCAGCGTCGGCTTGCGAATGGCCAAGCTCCCAAACACGAGCGCCAGCATGAGGACGCCTAGTCCCGTCACGCCCCAAGCCAACAGGACACCTGCTGGACTCGCTGCTTTGGCCAGTGTAGCAGGCAGCATAAAAATACCTGATCCAACCATATTGCCAACGACCAATGCCGTCAGCACCCAGATTCCAAGCTTCCCGTTACTCATCGATATCCTCCTCAAAAATCATGCGGCGGACCGCTTGATTTGTTTACTACATTAGCGAGCTAAAGCAAAAACGCAACAAAAAAACTCACGGAAATCTGCGATATCGGCACGACACCCGCTTCGACGGCCTTCGCCTCCGTTCGGTAACGGGTTCTATGAAAGGTAACACGTCATACTATACCTCGCATGGAGCGCTGGTACAACCACTAGCAGCGAGGAAATTCCATGAAAGACAGGAGGATTTCATTCATATGGATAGAAGTGGTAGGAAAAGGGGTATGGGAGTGTGAATTAACAACATGCCGTATCGGAGATCTCAAGTGGCGGCACTGTCTCTCGCCACGTTGGGAATGACGCTATTCCCCCAGGCCGCACTGGCATCCACACAGGCCATGCGGATCACACATATCGTCGTAAACACCCGCGAATACTCAAGTCCAAATGCCTTCACTTACAACGGCACCACGTACATGCCCTTGTACTATGTTCAGAACATGTTGACGGCTATTGGCATTCAGAATAGCTGGAATGGCTCACACACCCCGCAGGTCTGGACGCTCAAGACGAAGCAGTCTCAGAGCGTGAATCTGAATCTCGTCGCAAAGAGTGGGTCGGTCAACGTTGTGATTAATGGAAAACGCCTACGCTCGCGGGTATGCAGCAGAACTACGCATCCGACAAAAATTGGGCGAACGCCATTGGCAATGTCATGAACCAGTTCGCTATCGACCTTGGCGACAACGAGACCCGTTACACGCAGTATCCACCAAACACGTCCACGTCGGCACCGGCTCCGCCGACTACGGCCGAACCGGTCTACTACCTAAACGGAGCGAAAGGTGTTGTACAGCACACCCCGTATTACAACAGTCTGCCAGTCTACCCAGACATGGCGAGCGGCGTGAAACAGATGTTCACGAGGCCATTGCAGTTAAAGGACCAAGGGGATGACGTGGCGACGCTACAGGCAGCTCTCAATCAACAGCTGGGGACGCAGTTGGACACGGACGGAAAGTTTGGACCGATGACGGAAGCCGCCGTAAAACAGTACCAGGCTTCACTAGGAACGGTGACGGGTATCTGTGACTTCAACATGTGGCAAAGTTTGAAAATTGGTGCAGGCGTGCAACAGCTCGCTCCGGGCACAGTGGTCGACATTGATCAAATGAAGATTGGCATGGCAGGCGGCACCGCCATAGATTGGTACCACATCCCCGGACTAGGTTGGGTGAATGGCAACGATGTATCGTTCAAAAACGTGTATCGACTGCCTGTGGCGAATATGAATTCGCCGTCTCAGGTGTCTGTCCCGGTGTACAGCGCATCGAACTCCTCCACAGTCATCGCCAGACTCCGGGCAGGCGACTTCGTGGTCGCCACTGGTAGCACTTCGGGAACCGTCACCATTCAGTTTGCAGATCAGAGCACTGGACAGCTGAAGACGGGCGTAGTCAAAGGAATTACGCTGACCAATGTGCCAAACGGAAGTTGAGTGTGAAAAAGGCACCCTCTCATCCCAGAGGGTGCCGAATCCTGTCGTTCGCATGTCTACGGTTCATAGATCATCTTTTTCGTCATCCCGCCGTCCACCACGAGGTTTTCCCCGGTGATAAAATCGTTGTCCGGGTGCGTCAAAAACAGGCAGGCGCGAGCAATGTCGTCCGGTGTGCCCACGCGTCGAGCAGGGTGCTGCTCATGGTCCACCTTGCGGAGTTGCGAATAGTCCCCGGTTTCAATCCAACCTGGGCTAATGGCATTGACACGAATGCGGTACTCGCCAAGTGACAAGGCCAACGCATGCGTCAAGGCTACAATGCCGCCCTTCGTGGCGGCGTACGCCTCGGAGTTCGGTTCAGACATCAGTGCGCGCGTGGACGCAATGTTGACAATGGCACCCCCGCCCGTGGTCCGCATCACTTTCGCAGCCTCTCGGGACGCCAGGAACGTCCCCCGCAAATTCACGTTGATGACCCTGTCCCATTCCGCCACGTCCACATCGAATGGGGATTTCCACAAGCCAATGCCGGCGTTGTTGATGAGGATGTCCAAGCGCCCGAACGTACGCACAGTCGTCTCTACGAACGCCGTGATGTCACCCGGATTCGCGACATCTCCCACTTGCGTGATACAGCTGCCACCCACTTCTCGAAGTTGACGACCCGTCTCTGCCAACGTCTCCGCATCCATATCCACCAACACCACGTTGGCGCCAGACTCGGCGTACTTTGCAGCAACCGCCTTGCCAATCCCTCGAGCGGCACCCGTTACAATTGCGACTTTTCTAGCAAATGCCATACTGACTAACCTCCAATCTTCGACATTTCTACGCGTGGTAAGCGCGCTGTCTCAGATGTTCTCACTTCTGAATATCGGTCATTCCGGTGAGACCAGACGGAGGCAATCCGTTCCAGAATCTCGTCGTCCGACATCCCCGAGCGGAGCCACGCTCGCACATCGTGCCCCTTTCCGCCAAACAAACACGTGTACAACTGCCCATCCGAAGACATCCTGGCCCGTGTACATCCGCCGCAGAACGGCTTCGTGACGGAGGCGATGATGCCGATTTCCCCTTGGCCATCGAGATAGCGGTAGCGCGTTGCGACCTCCCCCGCGGTCCGTGCCGGTATCTGCTCGAGCGGCCAACGCTGATGAATCATGGACAAAATCTCGTCCGCAGTCACCACGTCCTCCATCCGCCAGCCATTGCTGTTACCGACATCCATATATTCAATGAAGCGTACCACGTGGCCCGTCCCGCGGAACCGCTCCGCCATCGGCACCACACTGTCTTCGTTCACACCACGCTTCACAACCATGTTGATTTTGACAGGCGACAACCCAGCCTTCGCAGCAGCGTCTATGGCCTGCAGCACTCTGTCCACCGGAAATGACACGTCGTTCATCGCCTGAAACACACCGTCGTCCAATGAATCCAAGCTCACGGTGATTCTCCGCAGCCCCGCTGCTTTCAGTGCTGCCGCCTTCTCATAAGTCAACCGCGATCCATTCGTGGTCATGGCAATATCGTCAATTCCGGGGACTTCCGCAATCATGCGCACCAAGCGCTCCACATCGCGCCGGAGCAGCGGCTCCCCGCCCGTCAGCCGGATCTTACGCACACCAAGTCGCTCAAACAGCCGCACCACCCGGACAATCTCTTCGAAAGTCAGGACGGCGTGCTGTGGCAAGAACGGATAGTCCTTGCCAAACACTTCTTTCGGCATGCAGTATGTGCACCGGAAATTACATCGGTCTGTGATTGAGATCCGCAGATCCCGTAAGGCTCTCCCGAGCGCGTCCCGGATGGCAACCTCATCATGAGCTTTCACATGCATCACGCCACTTCATTCGCATTTGCCTTCGTTTCCATCATACCGCAAGCGGATCCCCCTAAGGGGGCGCCGGGTTGGAACTTCCAACTTCCGTACGGTGCAATCCGCTGAGTCATGGCTGTACCCCTTCCTTGTACATTCACTTTCTTCAGAATATATTCTAATGGAGTTCTATCATCCTATGGAGGCTTTCTCATGTTTTCCGCGCGCCTGCCGAACACGTCCATCCGGTTCCGTCACCAGTTGTGGATTTGCGTCCTGTATCTTGTCCTGGCTGTTTCCATCGCCAGCAATGCTTTGCAGGATCCGTTTCGCCGCTTCCTTGGCGGGCCAGGAGATCCCCAGCAGTTCATGTGGTACTTGCACTGGTTTTGGTACGCCCTGACACACGGGCAAAATCCACTTCAAACGGAGTGGCTCAATGCGCCCTACGGCCAAAACTTGATGTGGAATACATCAATTTTCAGCATCTCATTCCTCTTCGGCTGGCTCACCGTCCTGGTGAATGCGACGTTTCTGTACAACGCCCTGTGGGTGTTGAATTTTGTCCTCGCTTGCTGGCTCGGCCAGCAACTGCTGGCGCTGTTTTCCGTGCGCCGCTGGCTCACCGTGGTGGGCGGTGTGCTGATGGGGATTCTCCCGTACTCCACCGCCCAGTCGCTGTTTCACCTACACTTGTGGTTTACCGCGGTTCCGCTGGCGCTGATGTGGTGGCTCGTCGCTGGCTGCATGAGAGGTGTACGCAGACCTGTTCCGTACGGGGTTGTGCTAGGTCTGCTGGCCATTTGTCAGTTCTACACGTCCATTGAGATATTCACCACATTCGTTCTTGTCATGGCCATCTTTGTTCTCGTACACGTCGTTGTGGGTGGCCCCACCAGACTTCGTCTTCTATGCTTCACCCCGCGGCCGTCTCTGATGGCAGCGGCGGTGACGTTTGTGGTGTTGGCCGCCCCCGGAGTCTATACCCTGCTCTTTGGCGCCGACCGGCCGCAGGGGCATCTGCTCAAGGAAGACCTGTACGTCAACGACTTGCTGAACTTCATCCTGCCTACCCCCGTGTATGCGCTGCATTCTGCCTACACGACGGCTGTGTCCTTGCACTATACGGGAAACTATTGGGAAAACAACGGATACCTTGGCATCATCTGTCTCCTCCTTCTCGTTCTTGCGCTGCCCCTTTGGTACAAACGGCCGTTTGCCAGATCCGCCTGGGTCACTGTCATCCTCACCGCGCTGCTGTCGATGGGTCCCCACCTCCACATCGCTGGACAGCGCACGGACATCTGGTTGCCGTGGAGTTTTCTCCAGCACGTGCCGTTCATCAACAGTGCCATTCCGTCCCGTTTGATGCTGTACGGGGACATCCTGGTGATCGTGTTGCTCGTCACTGCTGGGGAAACGTGGTTGCGAAGGAACAATACCCTGTTCGGGCACACCGTGGTTTGGATAGCCGTCGCCGGCGTGCTCGTCACCTGGTTCCCGGAGACGCCTTTCCCGACGACCGACACCCCGGATGCCGCTGCAGCCCTCCAACCAGGAAATCCTGTTGCAGAGGCCGTGCACGGGCAACCGACGCTGGTGCTGACACCGGATCCGTCCGTGGTGATGCAGGCGAATGCGGAGAGTGGTTTCGTGTTTCCCATGGTGAATCCCTACGGGTACACGGCAAATACACTGCAGAGACAAGCAGCCCTGCGAGAAATGTCTCGCCTCGCGTGGGACAGGTTGACTGAAGCGGATGCCCTTCAGATTCTGCATATGGACTTGCCTGGTCTCGGGGCGAGGCGCCTGCTGTACTATCCAAACACGCCCGATGAAGCCTTGCCGGACGTGGTCGTGCGGGCCATCGACAAAGTCTGCGGTCACCCCGTCGCCATTTCCCACGGCGCTTTGGTGTGGAAAGTTCCAACGGCCGATTCACGCGCGGGGAATGACCGGGACAGGGAAAACGGACGCACGTGGCGAATGATGGTGAGGCTTGAAACGAAACGCTTGATCTTTGTCGAATGATGACGAGAATGAGAGTATTGTGCAGTTGTGGATACAACATCAGGAGGTACCGTTGTGCGAAGTCTGTTGGATGGAGTGAAACATGAATGGAAGACGGCTGGAGCGTGGGTGGTTTTCGTCGTTGCATTCGCGGTGCGATTGGCGTGGATTGCGTACGTTCACCCCATGCCGCAGTCTGACTTTCTATGGTATCAAAACGAAGCCATCAGCATCCTTCACGGGCAGGGATACCAGTTCCACGGTCGTCCAACAGCGTACTTCCCGATTGGATACCCGCTGTTTCTGTCTGTTGTCTACGCCGCATTTGGCGTTCACTGGCTTTCCGGCGTGCTGGCCAACATCTGCCTCAGTGCGTTGACTGCCAGCCTCGTGTACGCGGCAGCATACCGACAATTCGGCCGTTTCGCTGGGTGGATTGGCGGCCTCTTGATGGCCTTGTACTTGCCGCACATTGAGTGGTCCAGCGTCTTGTGCTCCGAGATGCTGTTTACGTTCCTGTTCTTTCTGTCTTACTACTTGTGGGTGTGCAACCCACTTCCGCGGACAAGCCTGCTCATGTGGGTTGCATCTGGCGTTACGCTGGGACTCGCGTGCGTGGTGCGTCCAGTCGCCCTGCTGGCCCCCGGCGCACTGTTTCTGTACTTGTTGTTGAACCGCATCGGGTTTTGGAAGAGCGTGAAATACGCGTTGGTGGTGGTGGCCGCTATGTGCGTCACCATTTCGCCCGTCACCGTCCGCAACTACATTCACTTTCACCACTTGGTCCTCGTATCTACCAATGGCGGCGTCAACCTGTGGCAGGGAAACAACCCGTATGCCAACGGCGCGTACTATTGGCCGTCCAATCCAACAGAGAATCCGTTTCTGCAATACGTGGAAAACGAAGTGGCGGACAATCAAAAAGCCAGCCATATGGCGTGGACGTATATCTCAGAACACCCTGGAGCCACCATCCGGCTCGGGTTCGTGAAGTGGTACCACCTGTTCCAAGGTGTAGACAACGCCGACAACTGGTCCATGGGGCACTCCATTCCTCCGGTCAGCAAGACATTCCACGAAACCATCCGCGGATTGTCGCTGGCCGAATATCGGTGCGTCCTTCTGCTCGCTGCCATCGGCGTTGTCCTACAAGTCCTGTCCGTGTTCCGACGGCGAGACCGGAGGCCGTTGTTAGGGCTGTTCGTCGCGTTGTACTACATCGGGCTGTTCTTTCTCTTCCCCGCGTGGGACCGAATGCGTGCGCCCGTCGAGCCGTGGCTCATCTTGTTCGCGGCCTTCGCCATCACCACCTGCATTCGCGGCTTTACAGCGCCTGGTCGTCCACGCGGTTGAGCCAGGCCTCGATGTCGCAGATGACAGACGCGATGCACCCGTCTTCAAACGGCGAAACCAAGTTTGCTTCCTTCACCAGCTCAAGGAACGACTTACTGCCACCCAGCTTGCACAAGTGGACGTAGTCCGCCCATGCTGCCTCGCGGTTTTCGTGCATCTTCTTCCAGAACTGAAGCGCGCAAATCTGCGCCAGCGTGTAATCGATATAGTAGAACGGCGAGTTGAAAATGTGCCGCTGTTGGAACCAGAATCCCCCGCGTTCGAGGAAGTCGTTGCCTTCGTACTTGCGGTGGGGCAGGTACTTTTTCTCGAGGTCGCGCCACACTTTCTTTCGCTCCGCCGGAGATAGGTCAGGGTTCTCGTAAACCATGTGCTGAAACTCGTCCACAGCCACGCCGTACGGTACAAAGAACAGCGCGTGCGTCAGGTGCGCGTATTTGTACTTCTCCGTGTCTTCCTGGAAGAACAATTCCATCCACGGCCAGGTGAAAAACTCCATACTCATAGAGTGAATTTCGCACGCCTCATACGTCGGGAAATGGTATTCGGGCGCCTCGTAGTCGCGGCTCAGATAGACCTGGAAGGCGTGTCCGGCCTCGTGCGTCAAGACGTCGATGTCTCCGGACGTGCCGTTGAAATTGGAGAAGATAAACGGCGCCTTGAACTCTGCGATGTACGTGCAGTATCCACCACCCGCTTTCCCCTTCTTGCTGACAAGGTCCAGCAGTTCGTTGTCCATCATAAAGCGGAAGAATTCGTCCGTCTCCGGCGACAGTTCCTGATACATTCGGCGCCCGTTCTCGACAATCCACTCCGGATTGCCCTTCGGCGCGGCATTGCCTGATGGAAACATGAACTCGTCGTCGTAATACCGGAGTGTGTCCACTCCAATTCGCTCACGCTGCCGATCCCGCAGCCTGGTCGCCACCGGCACAATCACATCACGAACCTGGTCGCGGAACGCTTTCACCATTTCCGCGTTGTAGTCCGTGCGATTCATCAACAGGTATGAGAGTTCCGCGTAGTTCTTGAATCCAAGTTTGTGTGCCATCCGGGTCCGGACCTTGACGAGTTCGTCGAAGATTCGGTCCAATTCGGCTTCGTGTTCGCTGTAAAAGTTCCACTTCGCCTCCGATGCGCGCTTCCGCATGTCTCTGTCCGTGGACAGTTGGAATGGGTGCAGTTGCGGCAACGTCCGATCCTCGCCCTCAAACGGGATCTTCGCACTCGCCGTGAGCTTGACGTACTCGCTGACCAGCTTGTTCTCCTGCTGTAAATCCTCCACGATTTCCGGCGCAAACGACTTGACCGCGCACTCCGCCAAGGCGAACAGCTGGCGTCCCCATTTTGCCTCGAGCTCTGTGCGGAATCTGGATTCCATCATCGCTTTGTACAACTTCGAAACCCAGCCTTGGTAGACTGGCTTTTTCTCGTCGAAATAGTCTTGTTCCGCCGCGTAAAACTCGTCTTCTGTGTTCATCGTGTGACGAATGTAGACCAACTCGTACATCGAATCGAAATGATTGCGCAGCTCGGTCAGTTTCTGCAGCGCCTCATTTTGTTCTGTAAACGTGCTGGCATTGGTAAACTGGCTCAGTAACTGCTCAAAGTCCGCTTCCAATGCGGCAAAGTCCGGCCGTTCGTACTTCATCTCGGAAAATTTCATCATGGCACCTTCCTGTCGCGATAGATTCGCAAAAACCACGATTCCGTCGGTCACTGACATTCTGCACCTGGCCCGATTATACCAGTTTTGTGACAATCCCCCTTGTCAAGTGCAGAAAAATGGGAACATTACACCCACAGGCGAAAACGAGTTCCGTGACCGTGGTACAATAGTCTGAGGGTGTCTGTGAAATCACTTTCAAGGAGGAGCGTTTGCATGAGTATACATATTGGAGCAAAACCAGGCGACATTGCCGATACCATACTTCTCCCTGGAGATCCTCTTCGCGCCAAGTACATTGCCGAAACGTACCTGGAAAACCCGGTACAGTACAACAACGTGCGCGGGATGCTGGGATTCACAGGGACGTACAAAGGGCGTAGGATCTCGGTACAAGGTACGGGAATGGGCGTACCGTCCATCTCCATCTACGTGCACGAACTGATGGAACAGTACAACGTGCAAAACCTGATTCGGGTTGGCACGTGCGGCGCCATTCAAAAGGACATGAAAGTGCGCGACCTCGTGCTGGCGATGAGCGCCTCAACAGATTCCGCCATCAACCGGGTGCGCTTTGGAAATATTGACTTTGCACCTACCGCAAACTTCGATTTGCTGCTGAAAGCGTATGAAGTGGCGAAACAGAAGGCGGTGAACATCAAAGTCGGTAATGTGTTTACCGCAGACACGTTCTACAACGAAGATATGGACGCGGTGCACAAATGGGCCGATTACGGCGTGTTAGCGCTGGAAATGGAAACGGCGGCGCTCTACACCCTGGCAGCGAAGTTCGGCCGCAAGGCACTGACCATCCTCACCGTGAGCGACCACGTCCTAACCGGCGAAGCGACAAGTGCCGAGGAGCGTCAGACCACCTTGAACCAGATGATTGAAATTGGCCTCGAGACGGCCTATCAGGCGTAATCTACCCACCGTCTACAATACGTTGCAGCGTGCCATTTCAGAAGTTTGGCCCCCTCTCGGATACGGAGGGGGCCAAAACCTTGTCTTTCTATTCCCTGGATTCCTGCTCTACCTCGCGTGCGCCTTGGTAGATGGTGTCGAACAGTTCTTGCAAGTGTTCCTCTTCAATGCAGGAGAACGCAACGCGCAAATCTGTCTCACCGAGGGCAATCGTTCCAATTCCGTATTTGTTCAAAAGGTGTTCGCGCAGTGTTTCCGCGTTCACCTTTTTCAGTTTCAAGCACATAAAGTAGCCGGAGTTGAATGGGTAGTAATCCCACGCGTCGCGATATCTACCGGAATCCAGCAGCTGCTTCACACGGTTGGCACGGCCCTTCATGATGTGGAACTTCTCCATTTTTTGCGCCGGGAAATCGGGTGACTTCAGCGCGTGCAGCACAAACGTTTGAGATGGATGGGCGCCGCTTGAAATCGTGGCTCGAATCAATCCCATCGTTTTCTGTTCCAGGGCCTGGAGCGTTGCTTCACTTTCCGAGGCATACGTGATGAATCCGACGCGAAAGCCCCACACAAACTCCTCTTTGGTGGCACCGTCCACTTTGACGGCCAAGACGCGCGGATGTAGGTTGCAGAGAGAGCCAAACAAAGATTCCTTCATGGAATCCTCAAAAAACAGGAAGAAGTACGCATCGTCTGTCACAGCGACGATGTCAATGCCTGCTTCCGCCCCCGCACGAATGGCCTCTACAATCTGCTTCCCTTCTTCTACACCGGGCGTATATCCCGTAGGATTGTTCGGGAAGTTGAGCAGGACAATGGCCTTGCCTTTCGGTCGTTGCGCCAGAATGGCCTCGCGCAGGCCGGCCGCATTAAATTTCTGTTGTTCGTTGTACAGCGGATAATAGACCATCTCGGCGCCCCGACGGGTTCCGAAGTTGAGCTCGTAGTTCTCCCAGTTCTTGTCCGGTATGATGACCGCATCGCCCGGATTGACGAACAAATCCGCGACAATGCTTAAACCATGGGTCAACGCGTTCGTCACAATGGGAGTTCCGAACGATTTGTCCCGCAGGCTGGGGTTTTCCTCCAACAGCTTTTTTCGCCAAGCGGAACGCAGCTCCGGCTTCCCGGCGGGAGGTGCATAGTCAAATATATCCTTTGGGGAAAAGGCGGACAAATGGTCGGCAATGACTGACAGGTGCATGGGCTGGCCATTCTCCAGCGCAATCCCGATGGTTGCGTTGAACTTCGTTGCCTTTGCCTTGGCCTCCGCAGACTGGCTGAGGATGCCTTCCTTGGGAAAATACATTTTCCGTCCCAGGTCCGACAGCATGTTGTACACATGTGGAGTATCTCTTTCAATGGCCTCATTCAACTGTTGGGCTAATTTGTGCATAAAAATGCCTCCTACGATGGAATGGCTCTTCTCCAGTATATCAGCGTGGAGGGCCGAAAGTGGTCCTGCAGGCTCGGAATTATTCCTCCGCCGGTCTCCGGAAGTGCTTGGCGACAGTTTTCTCGAATCGGAACGGCCAGCCGTGGCCTCGTCCGACCACGCGAACGCTGGCTGGGATGAAGAAAGCCAGGAAGACAGCGGCGTACAGAATCAAGCCCATCACTACGGAGAGCCCTATCTCCGTTAAAGACTCTACGCCCGCCACTATCATGGAGCCAAACGTCCCCGCCATGATGGCCGCCGCCGAGAAAATCACTTTTCCCATCTTGGACATCGCTTCCCGAATCGCATCGCTTGGCGACATCCCCCGCAGGTACTCCTCCTCGAAGCGCGCCATCAGAAACATGCTGTAATCGACGCCCAGGGCGACCAGCAAGAGAAACACGAAGAACGGTACAGCCCACGAGACCCCTGGCTTGTGCAAGACGTGAAGGACAATCGTCTGCAGGCAGCCCATGGTGACCGTGTAAGTTCCCGCCAAAGACGCAATGATGTACAACGGTGCAATCAAAGATCTCAACATGGCGACGAGCAACAGGAAAATCGCCGCCAGAACGATGACCATCGTCCGCGTGAAGTCCTTCGCAGAAATTTCGTTCAGCGCCTCTTGGACCGCGGTGGTTCCGCCCGCGAGAACGGTCCCTGTGTGAATTGGACTGGACTGCAGCGCCGTTTCCGCAGCGGTCCGAATGCTGGCCAGATTGGCCATGGCCTCGGCAGAATACGGATTCTGGCTCAAGATGACCGTGAACTTCGCAATGTGTCCATCGGGTGAAATGTAGGCATCCATGGCTTTCCTAAGGTCAGCATTGGACGTGACCGCCGACTCGGGGACGTGGAACCCCGGATCTCCCGCCGTTTCCGCCGACTTGGTGGCACTCAAGTACTGCCTCACTTGCGACACGCCGTCTTCCAACTGCCGCGCACCCTGACCAGCCGCCTGGAGCCCAGAGGCCGTTTGCTGCAAGGACGGTGGTAATTTCGCGACACCGTTCGACACCTGCGCGCTGCCGTCAGCGAGTTTTGCCGTTCCCTGAGATAACTGCATCGCACCTTGTGACAGCTGACCGAGTCCATGGTTCAGCGCTTCACCGCCTTGTTGCAGTTTCCCGATGGATTTTGCGAGGGCCTGCGCCCCTCCGGCTACCGTCACCGCTCCACTGGCGGCCTGTTGGCTGCCGGACTGCTGTGCACTGGCCAATCCCAGCAGCTTCTGGAACGAAGGATCCGCCGCGTCTTGCGGGTGCTTCGCGGCCCAGGCTTGTAACCCGGAATTCAACTGACTGGCCAAATCAGATAGCTCTCGTTGCGACGCAGCCAGCGATTCGGCACCTCCTGCCACCGAGTTGGCTCCCACTGCAGCGAGCGACAAGCCGGAAGACAGCTGAGACGCGCCGCGATTCAGTTGATTCGCACTTCCGGCCAACTGAGACAGGCCCTGGTTCACGCTTCGCAAGCCGTCATGGACCTGTTGCGCGCCCTGGGCGAGCGACTTTGCACCAGAGATGCCATCCTGCGCTTGTTGCGCGCTCTGTAGCAACTGACTGGACAGCGTCGTCAGGCCGTTGGAAACTTTGTGTAGACCGTCCGCCGCCTTCTGGTTCTGGGTACTGAGTTCAAAGTCGGTGATTTTCTTGCCAATCGGCTGTGTCGCGCTATCCACTTCCTTCACGCCAGGCACGTTCGCCATGGCGGTGGATAGTTTCTGAATCGTGGCAAGCCCGTCCGAAGACCGGAGATTGCCGTCGGTATGTAGCACAATCGTTGATGGCAGCGCCTCGCCCGGCCCAAACGCCTGCGCAACCGCCTGAAACCCCTTGACCGCTGGCGCCTGAGGAATGTCGGACATGGGATTGAACGACCTGTCGCTGCCGAACAAAAGCGCCACTGGCAACAGAACGACCAACAACACGAGGATGGTTCGCCACGGCCAGCGAGTGGACACTAGGGCCGTCGCACGCCAAACTCTGGAGTCTCCGTGGGCATGACCCCCGACAGGTTTTCGCGGCCAATACAGGACAGGTCCCAAGATACCCATCAATGCCGGGATGAACGCCAGACACGTCACCAGCGTGATGGTCACGCCGATGGACACGCCTACCGCGGACTTGTACAACCCAAAATTCGCAAACCCGAGTGCGGCAAAAGAAACGATGACGGTCAGACTGCTGAAAACGACCGTTTTCCCCACGCCTTGAAACGCCGCTATGAGCGCCGCTTGCTTGTCCCCGCCATGGCGGCTTAGCTCCTCACGAAAGCGGTTGATGAGGATGATGGTGTAATCCGTGCCCGCGCCAAACAGCACGGCAATCAAGAACGTTTGTGTAAACGTGGACACAGGCAATCCCAGTTTTGCAAAGCCCGCCACAATGCTCGAAGACAAGACGAACGATAACCCGATGGCAGCCAGGGTGAGAACGGGCGCCAGAATGGACCGGAAAACGAGGAGTAAAATGACGAGCACCAGCACGATGGTGACCACCGTCGTCTTGTCTGCCCCCTGTTGAGAAATCTGTATGTCCTCTTCCTGAATGGGCGCATCCCCAGTGACATACACATGGGCACCCGCGGGCGGCGTCGAGAACGCCTGCTTGACCATCGCGAGGTCATCTGGCAGTTCTGGATCCCCCACGCCGTGGCTGAATCCAACCGTTCCGAGTTCTGTTGTGTTGTCTCCGCTTCTGAACTTGGACGCAAGAGAGGAATCTGTGTTCCGTTTGTCTGTGACAGTGACAATGCCGTAGGCGCTCTTGTGCTGCTCCAAGTACTGCAAGCCATTCTCAAAATACTGTACGTCCGCATCCGTCAGCCCACTTCTGCGCTGAATTGCAATCACGGCGGTGGTTTTGGCGTTTTTTCCCGGATCCACTTGGTTTGCGAGTTTTTGTGCCTGAATCACAGAATTGGTGTCCGGCAGATAGGTGGTGTTCTGGCGCGCAACGACCGCTTGCAGATTGGGCAGAAGCGCAATCGCCAAGGCCATGACGACCAACCAAATGGGGACAATCACCCAGCGCAGCCGAAACACCCAACTCGCGTACTTCTGAAACACAGACATCCCCCCTTTTGCGATACCAGGCATGTCATCGCGGGTTTTTCATCCGTATCTTTCCACAAAAGAGCCCGCCATTCATCCGTTGGGTGTCCGGCGGGCCGACTCTCAAGTTACTTCGATGCTTTCGCCATGAACGCTTCGATGTCTTCGACCGTCTTGAGAATATGTTTTGACAGATTTTCTTGTCCGTTCTCCGTCACGAGGACGTCGTCCTCAATGCGGATTCCGATGGACTCTTCTTCGATGTACAGGCCCGGTTCAATCGTGATGACCATACCGGGTTGCAGCGGATCGTTTTCATCCAGCGTGGTGACATCGTGAACGTTGAGGCCCAGTTGGTGTCCCACGGAGTGGTAGTAGTAGCGCGAAATTTCCGCGTCGTCCTGAATCAAACCGAGGGACTTTAACCCGTCGGCAAGGAGCCGCTTCGCCAGGTCGTTCAACTGTTTCCAGGTGACACCCGGCTTGACGGCGGCGATGAGTTCCTCTTCCGCGTTCAGGACGATGTTGTAGATCTGTTTCTGGCGTTCCGTGAACTTCCCATTGACTGGGAACGTCCGACTGATGTCCGCGCTGTAGTATTTGTACTGAGCGCCCAGGTCGAGCAGGACGAGGTCTCCATCTTTCGTCTGCTGGTCATTCTCCTCGTAGTGGAGAATGACGCCGTTTTGGCCGCTGGCGATGATGGACGTAAACCCAGGCTCTTTCACGCCGTTGAGCTTGAGCGGGAAGTCGTAGTACGCCTCCAACTCGTATTCCATCATGCCAGGCTTGGCGTTGGCGAGCAGGTTTTCAATACCTTGCCGCGTGATGTCAATCGCCTTGCGGATGTTGTTGATTTCTTCCTCGCTCTTGATGAGCCGCAGGTTGGCCAGCTCTCGGTGAACATTCCGAATCTGCAGATACGGGTGTTTGCGAGTTAGTTCCGCCGCGAATTCGTGTGCCTTCGACAACGGCTGTTGCCAGGAAGCACGACCGAGGTCCAGGTACACAGCGTCACAGCGCTTCCTCGCCAGGTGGCGGCCGAGTTGCGCCTCAAAGCTATCAAGAAAATAGACGCTATTAATGCCGGATACGGCTTTTGCCTCTGCAACCGTCATGCGGCGGCCAATCCACTTTTCCAGAACCGGATTGGCTTCTTCAATGAAGAGCGTTTCGGTGACCGACTCCCCTTGCTTGGTTAACATCAAGATCATGTTCGGACGGGTGATACCGGTCAGGTAATAGAAGTTGCGGTTGGGGGTGTAGGTATAATCGACGTCCTCAGACTTGTGCGGTGCAGTGCCGGAAAACAACAATACCGTGGAGTGATTGTCGAGCGCTTTGGATAACGCCTTTCTGCGCTCACTGTACATTTCACTCGTCATTTGCATACGCTCCCTTCAAAGCCCCATGCACAAAGTATACAAGATGGGCTTGTACATCCCCAAGACGGCGACTGCGTTGGAGAGCAATTGGGAACTGTGGTTTACATCCCCTTTCCAAGGTAGGCCTCAGTCGAATAACCCCGTGCTTCCCAGTAACCGACGAGTGGTTTATCGCTAAACTCGACTCTGTTCACCCACTTGATGGACTTGTATCCGTACATTGTTGGAACGACCAAACGCAGCGGAAAACCTTGTTTTGTGCTTAAGGGCTTGCCGTTTAACTGATAGGCCAACATGACGGTGGGATGGAGTGCTTCAGATAACGACAAGGATTCAGTATACACACCATCAAACGAGTAAAAGTGTACATAGCTTGCCTGTGGTGAGGGCTTCACCAAATGGATGAGTGACTTCAAATGTACACCCTTCCTTTGGACGTTCGGCACGCTCCATCCCGTCACACAGTGAAAGTCGGCTTGTTCCTGCAATGGCGCTAGGGCGATAAGGTCGCTCCATTTCAATGTCATCGGGTGGGCTACCAATCCATCGATTTTGAGCCGGTAGGTTGACAAGTCCGTTACTGGGTAACCCCCCGTCACTGTGTAGTAGGCGGCAAAGTCGGTGGCTGTGTCGCTGGTTCCTTCCTCCCCGTTTCTGGCGTTGAACGAACGTGTCAGCCATCCGACTGGATCCACAATGGTGAACACAGCCGCGCCGACAATCCCGGTCCCGAACCACTGCAAGAATCGTCTTCGCGTTGGATCCTCGCGTGCATTTAAGCCATCGTTGGCAGGTCGATAACCTATCGCTTTATATACTGCATGAACAAGCAACCACGCCGAGAGTGCGTACGACATCCAACCATGCCAGTGGAATGCAAGGCCGCGCCACGTCGTCGGAAATAGGGTTACTTGCCAAATGAAAAATCCCGTCACCACGATGACGGTCCCAAACACCAGAGGAAAAAACCAGTCGAAACGGCGAATCACTTTCCCGACCGGCCATTGTGTCAACAGTGGTATCAGCAAGGTCACACCGAAGATGAGGCCGAGCACGATGTGAACGTAATAGATAACGGGTAGGTACGATATCAGCGCGGCGTGAACGTATGGCAAAAACAGAGCAACACCTGTCATCATTAATAACACGAAGGAGATGATGGTGTAATGATGTAGCTGGACCATCCAATTTCGACAGTTCGAATAAATCATCGATGAGCGAACTCAGTCTCCGTACTTCTCGATGTATGGTTGTGAGGTATAGATGTGACGTTTCATCATCGTCAATGATTCCGTCATCCAATGCCTCGACAAAGGATTGAATCGAAGCAATGGGAGTGCGTAAGTCGTGAGACACGTTCGCAATCAGTTCACGGCGCGTTTTCTCCATCGACTCTAGTTTTTGTAAACTGTCGTGTATTTTTTCTTTCATTTCTTGCACGGATTCGGTGAGCTGGCGAACTTCATATGGACCCGAATTCTTGATGTGAACTTCCTCAAACCGCCCATCACCGACCTGTTCCGCAAAGCGAATTAAGCGTTTCACAGAGTTCGTAATGGGAATCGACATGAACCAATAGGCCACCGAAGAGAGGATTCCTGCGCCAACGACGATGAAAGAGAACAGTCTGGCCTGGTCCAAATTCAGCAACATTTTGCTATAGCCATAAACAACCGCTCCCATCAATAATGCAAGGCTCGCAAGATTAATAAGCAGTAGTTGTGTCCTGAGTCTCATTGCATTTGATCTCCGTTCGGTTCAAACCTGTATCCGATCCCCCACACGGTGTGAATCCAATTCGGTTGTGAGGGGTTCTTTTCAATTTTTTCGCGGAGTCTGCGAATCAAAACCGTTACGGCGCTAGTATCCACTTCATGATGGAATCCCCAAACGAGCTCCAGCAATTTCCCTTTGGAGAATACCTGCCCAGGTCGCCGGGCCATGACATGTAACACATCGAATTCCTTGACCGTTAAATCGACAACCTGGCCTGAGATGGCTACCCGCCGCATCGCCGGATCGTCTCAGGTTCATCCTTGGTGGTGTAATTCGTGTTTCCTTGCATGATGCGACGAAAAATGTTGTGTATACGCAAATCAATTCCCGCGGAGAAAAAGGCTTCGTGATGTAATCATCGGCACCGAGAGTTAACCCCATGACTCTATCACGCTCCTCCCCCCCGAGCAGTCAGTAGAATGATAGGCGTATCCGATTGTTGGCAAATGTCCTGGCACAGTTGATAGCCATCCTTTTTCGGCATCATGATGTCTACAACCACCAGGTCTGGCTCGTGAAGTTGAAAGAATTCCCATCCCTCTTGTCCGTCGGTCGCCGTAACGACTATGTACCCCTCGCGTTCCATATATCGCCTACAGACATCTCTAATGTTTTCCTCGTCTTCTATGACAAGAATCCGCTGTTTCATTCGAATCTCCCTTGGTTGATAATACTTTCCACTGGGGCTGGGAAGCCGTCGACAGGTTGGATGTCGACCCATATTTTGTCCAATGCAGCGATGGGCACTGTCTTCTCAAAGACTGCCCTCTCGACTTCGTTAAACCCCAAGTGGACAACGACCAAAATGGGTGGGTCCTGCCATCCAACTTGAGTCAAAGTGACCTCATCGCTATGAGCAGACATCAGGACGAAGCGATGGCCTCGGTAGCGCGCATACGTCGTTACTTTGTACACGGTTTCGAGCTCACTTTTTCTCAAGACCTTCCGGTATTTCCCCGTCTGATATTCTTCAAATCCCAGCTTAAGGTCGGAAATGTCTTCCGAGTAGATAGATATGTTCTCTCCCTTGTAGACGTCTTTTGTCTTGTAGTCTCTACCTTTGTAGCGTGCATAGTATCCGTTCCGTATTTGCAAAGGTCTTCACCTCGCTACTTCGTGCACTTCTTTTGGTGTATTTATGCCTTCCGTGTCTTGCGTTCATTCGGCGGATCCACGAAGGGTCGTATGCTTGCCGCCTAGGTAATATTCTAAGATAAATTTGACTTTTCTGTTGGCCTGTGTTTCTATCGTGGCAAGGCGGTCTGTCTTTTTCCCCACCATCACTACGGTATTTATTGACGCGTCTCAAACATCCAAAACAGAGAACCTCAACCTACGCGTTGAAAGAAGTTATAAAGGTACAAGAGGAATAGGAGATTCTACTTCGCGTACAAGTCGAGGTGTCGTCTGGGTGTTTGTCTACGCTTGTGGCAATTTGTGCTGTTATGATAGATGGAGATGGTCTGTACAACGGCACGGATTCCGTTCACATCACGGGGGTATCTGACTATGGCTTTGCAACGGGCACGTTTTCAACAGCATCAGTCGTCATCTGTTCTATTGACTGTTCAAGGACCGACACGGGCAATAGACCTGCAGTTACCCACGGATATCCCTGTGGGTGAGCTGATACCGCTATTATTGCCGATGTGCGCGACACAGGAGGAAAATCATCCTGGAGACCACAAACCTGTGTGGGTCTTGGGCATAGAAGGTCAACCTCCGTTTGGAAGGCATGAAACACTGATGAGTCACAACATCACAGACGGGACTACGTTGTGGCTCACTGATTTCAACGCCCCTCGTTTACCCATTCCGGTGCCTGAGGTGACAATTGAGCCTCCCGTGGCTGACATCCCGGTAGAGGTGACAGATAGAATTCGGTGGAAGTCACTCATTCCGTACATGGCCATTCATCGTGGGCGTGATGGCTGTGTACAGCCTAGCGCAAGTTGCGTTTCGTACACCGGCCCCCGCGTTCACTTTGTCTGGCCCAGCCTACATGGCGTTACCGGCCATACTCAGAAGTGATACTGTGGCCGAACAGCCGCAAACTCCGCCGTGGAACTCCGTAATTACAACCCATCCGACAACACCTGCCCAGGTCGGTCATTCGGCCATCTAACACAGCGACGCCAACACCGAAATCGCAGGCAAAACCACCCGCGAAACCCAATACGCAACAGCAAGCACAACAGTGGGTGAAAGCTGCCGTTCATGCACATAGCACAAAGAACGACAACCTCGCGATAGCGGACTTTCAAAAGGCCATCCAGGCGGATCCGTCTAACTTGACCGCGCGATATCTATCTACAGTTGCACGATCCACTCCCAGGACACTGGACACGGCAATGCATACACTGTCCGGAAATGACTACTGGGCTCTCTGGACTTTGAAACAGTTACTCATCTATTGAATCGGTCGTTGTACAGGCCCCCCGACAGAGGCGCCAGGGGGTCGCGTTTTCTGTCAGTGGTGTGCCATGGAACGTACGGTGAAACTGGACGTCGACTTTGTCACCTTGCGCGCAAGCACATCTGCAGGAACCTCGCCGAGTTTATGAAGCGCCTCCAACTTCTCTTTGTCCACCACTTCGACAACGCACTTTTTGCGCACACTCGCCGATAGAAGCGGTGCAATGTCCTGAATGTCATAGGTGGTATAGCGCGCGTTCATCACGGGGCGTTGCTGTTCAGTGATTTCCAACCTGGCACGCCCGTCCGTTGCCGTGATGTTCGGGAGTCCCTGCTCCTTCATGTACGGTTCAATCACGCCACGCAGGGCGTCAAGTTCCTCTTTCAACGCTTTTTGCTGCTCGTACAAACGGACATATTCATCTACTGCCACCTGAATGTCTTTGCGAATACTTGCCGGCATCCAATCTTCCTCCCCGTCCCATACCAGTCTGCTTATTTTGTATGTTTGGGACGTGCTATTCATGCTGATTTTGCAAGTCGCGACAGTCAAAAAGGTCTCCATCTGCACTGGATGGAGACCCTGCTACGTATTCCCGATAAGGTCACAAATGTGGGTTAGCCCTTGACGGAACCTGCCAACAAACCGCGAACGAAGTAGCGACTCAACAACACGTATACGAGCAAAGTCGGTAGTGCAGCGATAAATGCACCGGCCATCTGTACGTTCCACTGCACAATTTGGCTGCCCGACAAGTTCTGCAAAGCCACCATAACCGGTTGATTGGGCGGTTGTGTCATGGATACAGCAAATAGAAATTCGTTCCATATCGATGTGAACTGCCAGATCCCAACCACGACAAAGCCTGAGATGGACAGCGGAAGGATGATGCGGCGGTAGATCCCCCAGTATCCCGTGCCGTCAATCGTCGCCGCCTCTATTAGGTCTGTCGGGATGCCGGCGTAGAAATTGCGGAAAATCAGCGTACAAATCGGCAGTCCGTAAATCACGTGAATGAGAATCAGCCCCGGAATGGTGTTGTACAGGCCGATGTCAGTCATGAATTGAATCACTGGAATCAAGACGCTCTGGTACGGAATGAACATACCGAACAGAATCAGCGGAAAGATGACATTGGCCCCGCGAAATTTCCATTTCGATAAGGCATAGCCGTTCAAAGACCCGAGCAGTGCAGAGATGATGGTTCCGGGAATCGCAAGGTAGAAACTGTTCCCCAAGTTGGGTGCCAACTTGTTGAACGCCTCAGCGTAACTGGAGAAATCCAGGTGTTTCGGCAACCACCACATGTGGGCGAGATCAATCTCAGCATTTCCTTTTAAGCTGGTCACAATCACGACGTAAACGGGTACCAAGTACGCGAGCGCAAACACTATGAGAAGGAGGTAGAGAATAGTTCGATTGATTGTTCGCAAAGCCATTAATCTCCCTCCTTGCGCAAACTGCTGATGAGATACGGCACAATCACGATGGCCAGCGCAATCAACATGAAGATGGCGATGGCTGCGCCTTCTGCGTAGTGGTTCCCTTGGAACGTCGTGTTGAACATGTTCAAGCTTGGCATATCTGTCACGAACGCAGCGCCCGGCCCGGTCATCGCGTAGATCAGGTCAAATATTTTCATGGAAATATGCGCAAGAATGATGATGGTTGTCGCTGTCATTGGACGCAACTGAGGGAACGTCACTTTCCAAAATGCCTTCCACTCACTGGCACCGTCCACGCGAGCCGCCTCGTGTATTTCCTCAGGAATGGCGCGTAACCCCGCAAGGTAAAGGGCCATTGCGAAGCCGGACATTTGCCAGACAGCCGCAATCACCACCGCAATCAAAGCAACAGGAATCCCAAATTGAATTTGCCCCCAATGAATGCTGGGGATAATCTTCGTCGACGTATACCACCCCGGTAACTGGCTGGGATTCCAACCAAATGCCTTAAGAATTAAGTTGATTCCGGAACGAGGGCTGAGCAGCCACTGCCACACGACGCCTGTGACAATGAAAGAAAGCGCCATTGGAAAAATGAAGATGTTTCGAAACAGTCCCTCCGCTCGGATCTTGCGGTCCACCAGAATGGCCAATAACAGTCCTATCACCAGACAAAGGAAGATAAACAGGATTGTAAAGAATAGTAAGTTGCGAAGGTCGGCTTGGAAGCGATATTCGCCGAACAGCATGGCATAGTTTTTCAAGCCGGCAAAGGACATATTGGGGACGAGGCTGTTCCAATGGGTCAAGGAGATCCAACCCGTCCAAGCGATAAACCCGTAGACAAACACCGCAATTGCAATGAAAGACGGGAGAATGGTCAAAATCGGGTACGCTCTTTCCCACGTCCAGGGACGCTTGCGCTTTGCCAAGGCCGGAGGCAACCCGGTTAGAGGCGATCCAGTCGAAGTTTGGACATTCTGTGCCACAAGGAGTCCCCCTTTCAACGGAGTCGTTCACACAGAAGGTCAGGCAGCGATGTTCACCCGCCTGACCCCTGCGTACGTCTTTCGAATCCAGTTTCGCCTCAGCGCACGTGCATCGTTGAACGCATTACTGCCCGAGTGGGTTCTGCTGTGCGGCAGACTTCAGCTGAGCAATGAAACCGTCCACGTCTCCGCTGCTGACGAAGACTTGCATCGCTTGGTTGACCGCATCGAGGAATCCAGGATTTGCAGCAGACCCGTGTGCCAAACTCGGGGTCAGCGTATCTTTCTTAAAGTCCTGAATCGCCGATTGACTGTAGACATCGTATTTACTGGTGTCCGCGTCCAAACGAGCTGGAATGGAACCTTTGAGCGGGTTGAACGCGTCTTGTCCAGGCTCAGACCCGAGCACCTTCAGGAACGCCAGTGTTCCATCTCGGTGCGGCGCGCCTTTCGGCAGGCCAAAGGTATCCGTGATCACCATGAAATCGCTGTCCGTACCAGGTGTGGTTACCCATCCAAAATCCACGTTGGGCTTCAGGTGCAGGTCAGTCGTGTAGTAGCCCTTCGCCCAGTCGCCCATCACGTTCATCGCAGCCTTGCCGTTCGCCACGAGCTGTGACGCGTCTTGCCAGACCAACGAAGCGTGGTCAGAGTTGGTGTAGGACAGCATCTTCTTGAAGGTCTCCAGGGATTGTTTTACACCGGGATCGTCAAAAGAGAGCTTACCTTGCCACAGTTGGTCGTACTTGTCTGCACCGATGGTACCGAGCAATACGTCCTCCCACAGCATGGTGGCTTCCCACGTGTCTTTGTCACCGAGTGCCAGCGGTGTGACGCCGTGCGACTTCAGAACATCTGCATCCTTGAAGAAGTCGTCAAACGTCTTCGGCGGCGTCAAGTGATATTGGTCAAAGATCTTCTTGTTGTACCAGAGGACGTTGCCGCGGTGAATATCCACCGGGACACCGTAGATGTTCCCGTCCTTGCTGACCATGTCAATCAGCTGCTTCGGGAATTTGTCGTTCCAACCTTCCTGTTGGTACAAGTCGTTCAGTGGCTCCATCTTCCCTGCGTCCACCCAGGACATGAGCTCGGCGCCACCGTGCACCTGGAACGTGTCAGGCGGATTGTTCGCCTTCATACGGGTCGCGAGAACTTGCTTCGCATTCGTCCCTGCACCACCAGCGACAGCGGAGTTTTGCACCTGATAATCCGGATTCTGCTTTTGAAATAACTTGATCAGCGCTTGAAGCCCGTCCGCTTCACCGGCTCCTGTCCACCAAGAGAAAATTTCAACCTTCTTTGCTGCGGAACCACTGTTCGCAGCGGCGTTGCTTGTATTCTCTGTGTTGTTTGACGTTCCGCACGCTGTGGTCATTGCGACCGCAACAGCCACCGTAGAGCCCCATTTCAAGGCTTTGCCCAGTTTCACGTGTGGTTGCCCCCCTTATCGACGATAGTAAAGTCTGATCCGGTGTATCCGCTTACTTCGATGGGTTACGGATACACGCTGGCAGTCCAACCTCGCCTCAACGCTCGCAGCAATCAACGTCACTGAATCCAGTTCGTTTATCTATTCAACCAAGCTGTTTATTTGTAAGCGGATTCAGTATACTATGTAAGAGTCTAGCGAGGTTTTCTGCCCGTCTTGGTTTGTATACTAAACTATTCTCCGAAGTCTTGCAATACTGATATATTGAAAACCTTCCATGAGGAGGAGACACAAGGTGGCACAGCGCATCGATGCATCCACGATGAGACAATTGAATAAAGCCACAGTCCTTCATTGCGTACGTGCGCGGAGCCCCATTTCCCGCATCGAAATTGCTGAGACAACGGGGTTAAATAAGGCGACCGTGTCCTCCCTTGTCGATGAACTGATGGACGAGCAATTTGTTGTCGAAGTCGGATACGGCCATTCAAAAGGTGGTAGAAAGCCTATCCTTTTGGAATTTAACGCAGACGCGGCGTTTACTGTAGGTTTGGATGTTCAAATCACACACGTCACAACGACCCTGTGCAATGCCAACGGAACCGTGCGTTGGGCACACACCGTTCCGATGGACATGGGTGGAACAGATGTACAAGAACATCTTTTGGCTCTCATCACGGCGCAAGCAGCCAATGCGATGGCGGCAGCACCCCCTAGTCCGCACGGCGTGCTGGGGATTGGCATCGCCTTGCCGGGGATGGTCAACTTCCACAACGGTCACGTGTACATGCTGCCAAACATGGGCGTTGTGGATTGGGACATCCGCAGCGCGTTGATGGAACGGTTCCGCGTACCTGTGTTTGTCGATAACGATGCGAACTGTGGCGCCTGGGCAGCGTATCGGATGAATCCGACCACCAAAAATCTTGTGTACATCTCGGCGGGAATTGGTATCGGGGCCGGCATTGTCATTGGAGGCCAACTCTATCGTGGTAGCCGTGGCGTGGCTGGCGAGTACGGACATACCACCATCGTCGCCATGGGTGTTCGTTGTACGTGTGGAAACTACGGCTGTTGGGAGCGCTACGCGGCCGAAGAAAGCCTTCTTTGCTATCTTGCTGAAAACGGTGTCACAGACTTTCAGGACGTAGAAGAGGACTTCGTAGAGAAAGTCGTTCGGGCCGCCAACAAAGGCAATCATGGGTGTGTCCAGGCCCTGGTGACGTTGGGGCGCTTTCTCGGCATTGGGATGGCCAATATTGCCAACACGCTCAATCCTGACGCTGTGTTTTTCGGTGGCCACTTGTCCCACGCATACAAATACCTGTTGCCCCAACTCAAATCATCTATGGATCTGAAATCCGTACAACCGGTGAGAGAGACGCCAATCCTTCTAGCAAACTCGGACAGTGTGGCGATAGGCGCCGCCGGCATTGCACTTGCGGAGACACTGTATCAATCCGACTTTGTGGAAAATTGACATCCCCGCATTCTATCATGCGTGGCGTTGTCCCGTACGCGCTACATGTCAGACACAACGCGTCCGTGCCCCGTTCTCAGCGGTCTTTCATATTTGCTTGCCATCTGTGGGTCGCGTGAAAAAGAACACAAAGGTAGACAGCAAGGCTGCAGCCGCAAAAATCGCACCCGGTGACGGCTTGATTTTGGGAATTGAATCAAGCTTCACAACATCACCCCCGCGTTCCAGGCTGATTGAACTTGCTCATCAGCCGTACTCGATAATCGGTAAAGAACTCCTGCGTTTTCGGTAAGTAGCCTGCTAATTTTGCATATCCAAACGGCGGTCCGCTGACGACAATGGAAATCGTTCTAGACCCGATAAACGGACCCACCACGTTGATTTGGTCCGTAATGAGCAATAGAGCCGTGATGACATCCAGTGCGTCTAAGGCCAATTCCGCACTTGGGGTCTTCCCTTCTGCAGCGTATCCCGTGATGGGACCTGCCAGGGATAGTCCAAAGGACTCAGACGACAAAAAAACTGATGTGATTTTCAGCTGGCCGGTCAAAAGCAACACGGCAGTGAGGATATCCAGGCTGCGTAGGATTGTTTGCGGAATCAGATTCCCGTGTGTGTTTCCACCCCAAATCATTTCGCTTCCTCCGTAGTCTGGATAGAACATCATATTGCAATCTGCCCTATATGAGCACGGCCAGCGTGGGAACGTCCACAAATATTTGAATACCATCCATCTTAGGCTGACGCGACGCGCAGGAAGTACATAAACAGGGCTTCGCCCTTAGGCGGATGGACCCGCATCGCGTTTTCGAATGGCTCTTGTCACCACCCAGTCCATCCCATAGGCAACAATGAGCAATGCTGTGATGATGGTGACAACACCGAGCCATCCGTAGGCACTCCAAAATAGCCCGCCAGCCGAACCGACGATGCTGGAGCCTGCATAGTAGAACAGCAGATACAGCGAGGACGCCTGCGCTCGATAAGACGGTGCAAGTTGCCCCACCCATCCACTGGCGATGGCGTGCCCACCAAAAAAACCAAACGTGAATAGAGCCAACCCGACAATTTTGAGAAGTAATGATGGGAACAGCGTAACCAGACAACCCACTATGGAAATCGTTACCGAAATTCGTAAGGCCTTCGACTTGCCGATGGAGTCCGCTGCCCGTCCCATCCACGTTGAGCTGAACGTCCCCGTGAGGTAGACCACAAAGATAAATCCGACCAAAGTCTGACTGAGGTGGTACGGTGGACTCATCAACAGGTAGCTGATGTAGTTGTACATGGTGACGAAGCTGCCCATGAGCAAGAAGCCAAGTGTGTAAATCCCGAGGAGTATCCGGTCTCGAGCAGCATGGCTGAGCCGGGAAACGAGTGCCTGAAGACCCATCTTTTGTGGGGAGAAGTGTGCTGGGCGCGGAAGGTTAAACCAAAACCAAGTGGCCAGCACCATACTCATGATACCAATGACAAAAACGGCAATCCTCCAGGAAGATAGGTCGGTCACCATCCCCGTAATGATCCGACCTGCCATGCCGCCGATGGACGTGCCACTCACGTACAACCCCATCGCCATACCGGCAGAGCTGGGGTGAAATTCCTCGTTGACGTACGCCATGGCGATAGACGGAAACCCCGCGAGCACAACGCCCTGCACGGCCCGCAGTGCAAGCAACGTAGGGTAGTTCGGTGCCACGGCAACGAGGATGGAGAGGGCCGCAGAAGAAAAGAGCGAGACAGCCATGAGGCGCTTGCGCCCCCACTGATCTGAAACGCCCGATACCCACAACATAGAAACCGCAAGGGCTGCGGTAGCAAACGACAGGGATAGACTGGACATCGCAGGACTGATGTGAAACTGCCGGGACAATTCCGGCATGATGGGTTGGGTGGTATAGAGGATGGCAAAGGTGATGAACGCACCGGCAAACAGCGCCAGCGTGGCTCGAACATAACCGGGTTGCCCCCTTTGAATGTAAGACACTATGAAAACTCCCTCCAAATCTGAGCGTTTTGCAGTCGTCGATTTTCCCATCTATTGTCGCAAAGTCACGCCCTACACACAAAACCGCCTCCCGCTGCTCCCGACCTGGAGTCGACAAGTTCCAAGGAAGCAGAAAGGGACCTCCACCTCGTCGGCGGAAGTCCCAATCCGGTTTCACGTCCTTTTGTGCTTGTACACTTTCCTCTCGTCGTTCCCTAGAGTAGCCCATTTNCCTGGAGCCACTGTTGCGCCACATCCGCAGGCTTCTTGTGCTGCAGGTCCACCTCTTCGTTCAGCTTCTGCATTTCCGTGTCCGTAATCTTCCCTGCCAGTTTGTTGAGCACCGACCGAAGTTCTGGGTGTGCCTTCAGAACGCTGTCCCGGATGATGGGCACCGCGTAATACGGTGGGAACAGGTGTTTATCGTCCTGAAGCAACACCAGGTGGTTGGCAGGAATGTTTCCGTCGGTCGAAAAGGCGTCAATGACGTCAACCTTCTTGTTGTTGAGTGCCTGGTACTTCAGACCAATCTCCATTGACTTGACCGATTTGAAATTCGTTCCGTACAGTTTCTCCATGGCTGGCAAGCCGTCGGCGCGTGTGATGAAGTCCTGCTCCGTCCCCAACGTCAATTGATTGGACTTCTCTGCGAGTTGTGAAATGCTGGTGATCCCCAGTTGCTTCGCCTGGTCAGCACGCATCGCCATCGCATAGGTGTTGTTAAATCCTATCGGCTGGAGCCACGTGATGTGATACTTCTGCTCAAACTGCTGCTTGACTGTGTCGTACACCTTTTGTGGATCCGTCATCGGCTTCTCTTTGAGAATGTTGGCGAGTCCCGTGCCGGTATACTCCACATACACATCAATGTTGCCGCTCTGCATGGCGTTCCAGACCACGTTGCTATCCAGCCACGACTTCATTTTCACGTGCAGCTTCGTATCATGTTCAATCAGGTCCCTCATCATGTTTGCCATGATGTCCTGTTCGGTAAAGTTTTTGCCGCCCACGACAATCGTATCGGATCGGTCTTCGATAATTCCACACGCACTGACACACACTGTCAGCCCGAGCGCCATGGCGACAGCCATCGCACCACGGGTGACTCGCTTTGACCACATTTGCTTGAACTTGCTCGCTATATTCAAATCAAGGTTCACCCCAATTTCATGCCTTAGGCACCGCGATTTACCCGAGTCTGCACCTCGTCCAGCCTACGAGCGTCGATGTCGGCTTTGTTGCTCTGCGACGCTTTCGCGTCCACGCGCAGTCCACGAGGTGTCAACCGACGGTCTAGCCACATCAGCAGCACGTCAAAGACAATCGCCAACAGTGCCGCCGGGATAGCGCCTACGAGGATGGTCGGCGTGTCAATCATGTCAATGCCCCGCATGATGATGTCCCCCAACCCGCCAGCACCAATAAACGTGGCCAGTGTCGCGACGCCAATGGTGGTCACCGCCGAGGTTCGCACGCCGGCAATGATGATGCCGCGCGCCATCGGCAGCTCAACCATCCACAAGATCTGGCGCTTGGTCATGCCCATGCCTGTACCAGATTCAATCAAAGCAGGATCCACCTCTTTGATGCCGGTGTACGTGTTGCGGACAATCGGAAGCAACGCGTACAAAGTCAGGGCAATCAATGCAGGCAATGTGCCAATGCCGAGCAGCGGAATCATAAATCCGAGCAACGCGAGGCTGGGAATCGTCTGAATGACCGATACAACAGTGATGACAGGCGTTGCCAGGCGTTCGTGCCGCGTCAAGTAGATGCCGAGTGGAACCGAAATCACGCACCCCAGCAACAGGGCAACCAAGGACAGAAACATGTGTTGGGCAAGGCCTTGGATCAAATCATCCCAGTTCTGAGACAAGGCCTGCATCAGCGTACTCAACGTCCACTCCCCCTTTGTACGTTTCTGCGACGAGGCGGATCAAACTCGCGCGCGTAATGACACCTAACAACCGCTCTTCGCGGTCGAGTACAGGGATGTATCCTCTGCCGTCCGTTTCCATCAGGTCAAGAACAGTCTTCATTGGAGTGTCCGCAGAAACAACCGGAATGGAACGGTTCATCACATCGGCCACCGTCTTGTGCTCATTTCCGTAGTGCTTGCAAATTTCTACAGTGCCGATGGCGCCGAGATAGCGGTGGTGGGCATCTGTCACGATGAGTCCATTCACCCGATACCGACCCATGAGCCGCACCGCTTCCGCCAATCCGCGATTTGCCGAAACCGTGACTGCATTCGTCATGGCATCGCTGGCCACAGCGGCCCAAGCAGCTTGCTGAAAGCGTTTCTCGCCGACGAATTCGCGAACAAAATCGTTCTTGGGATGACGCAGAATCTGATCCGGCGAATCCGCTTGTACCATCTCGCCGTCCTTCATAATCACGATTTGGTCGGAAATCTTGATGGCCTCATCCATGTCATGGGTTACGAAGATAATGGTTTTCTGCAACGTGGCCTGCAGTCGAATCAATTCATCCTGGAGGCTCTCCCGGTTGATGGGATCCAGCGCGCTAAAGGGCTCATCCATCAGGACAATCGACGGATCCGCAGCCAACGCCCGGGCCACGCCGACACGTTGCTGTTGACCGCCACTGAGCTCCCGCGGGTATCGGTGGCGAAATTTTGCAGGGTCTAGTCCGATAAGGTCCAACAACTCCTCTGCGCGCCGCTGTGTCTTCCCTTTGTCCTGGTGGTTCAACCTTGCCACCAGTGAAATGTTCTCCTCAATGGTCATGTGCGGAAAAAGTCCAATCTGTTGAATGACGTAGCCAATGCTGCGCCTCAGTTCGACCGGATTGCGCTTGCGGACGTCCTGCCCTTCGACGTAAATGATCCCGGATGACGGTTCAATCAAGCGATTGATCATTTTCAGCGTCGTCGTTTTTCCACACCCAGACGGTCCAATGACGGTGACCAGCCGACCGGCGGGTATGGCAAGAGTGAGATCCGTCACGACCCGGTGACGCCCATACGTCTTGGAAACGTTCTGAAATTGCACAGCACAGGACTCCATGGTATCCCCCTTTTTCTTCTACATGGTCGTTGGCCATGTGGTACTACCCTACAAGGCAGGGATAACCAAGGACGGATATCAATAAGGTGGGTGCAACAAAGCAGGTTTACATCACGCACGTGAATACGCCATGGAAAACCACGTTGCGATAGAAGTTCGTGCAGCTGGTGTACGTTGAATCATCGATGAGGATCTCCAGCAATCCCACAGTATTCGCCTACGAGGTTAGCTGACGGGTTTGGCGCAATCAACGCCTATGCTCTGCTCACTGGCGTGAGAAAGCAATTCACCCCAGATAATGGTTCCCCCGTTTTTGAGTGTCTCCACCCAAAATTCGGCCCGTCCCTAGATTGCCTTGTGTGGAAATGAATAGGTTTTATAAAGTGTAACATACAACGTATGCTATGTCGAATTTCTCAGTCCAGTGACACAACTTCCCGTGGCGATGTATTTCCACACCATTCGAAGGTCACATGACGAATGAATGACTTCGATTGGACAGATGAATGGATTCCGCGTAGGCTTTTGATCAGGAGATGATGTGTCGTGAAAATCGTCAGAGTGGCGTTGCAAATCAGCTTGCTGACTGCATTATCTATGTTCGGCAACTGGGTCTCTGGGCTGACACACTTGCCGATTCCCGGAAGTATCGTCGGGTTGATTCTCCTGTTCGCTTTGTTGCAACTGCGGATGGTCAAACTACAATGGGTTGAGGTCGGCGGAAACTGGCTGATCTCCAACATGTTGTTGTTCTTTGTACCGTCCGCGCTCGGCATTATCCAATACGGGTCACTTGTGAAAACGGAAGGCTTGCAACTCGTGCTCGTCATTGGCATGAGCACGGCCGCTGTGATGATTACCACCGGACTGTTTGCGGAAAAGTTTACTCAGTGGAAACGTAAAGGAGAGAAGCAGCGTGCTCTCACTGATTAGTTTGTTGGTGACCATCGTCGTGTACTGGATCTGCCGGAGCATCTACACACGCTGGCGTTGGACGGTGCTGAATCCGATGGTGGTGAGCCTGGTCGTACTCGTGATATTCGTGTCCTTGACACGGATCCCGTACTCCACCTATGTGAGCGGTACACACGTACTCACATTCATGCTGGGCCCAGCTACGGTGGCCTTTGCCATTCCACTCTATAAACACTTCCACCTGCTCAAGAAACACGCGCTCGAAATCGTCACAGGTCTATGTCTGGGCTCTGTGATGGGTATTGTGACATCGGTTGTGTTTGGACGCGCGCTGGACTTGAGTCACATGGTGACAAATAGCCTTGCGCCCAGGTCCGTCACCACGCCGATTGCAATCCAAATCTCCCAGCAGATTGGAGGCAGTCCGGTGTTGACCGCCGTATTTGTGATTGTAACGGGGTTAATAGGGTTAATCCTAGGTCCACTATCCATTCGCTGGTTTCGAATTCAGTCCGCAGTGGCCAAAGGCATGTTGATGGGCATGGGGGCTCATGCAATCGGTACATCCCGGGCGTTTGAGTTCGGTCAATTGGAAGGTACGTTTTCCAGCTTATCCATGATTGTCGCTGCCGCGTTCACCGTACTCGCTGCACCGTTGTTGCTACCCCTTCTTGGATGATTCCCGTACTGCGGAATGGTATCAAACACGCATTGGGTCACATTCCCCGGGCAATGGACAACTGCGCTCAGGATTCGCTCAACGTCCGCTCTACCAATATGACATGTCTCATCAGCTCGATACCCGAAAAGGAATCCACCAACACGCAAAACGCCACTCGGCCGACGTGCGACCCAGTGGCGTTTTGCAATTGAAATCCACAGAGGAAGAGACCGTGATTCAGTTCGCGTATTGGCGAAGTTCTGTAAACTCCTCTAAATATCCGTAGCGCTTCAGCTCGCGCAGCGCTTTGCGGATGCTGTGTTCATCATCACCGGATTGGCTGGACAGTTCCAGCAGTTCTTTCAGGCCGACTTGCGGATGGTCTTTACAGTAAGCAAGGACACCCTTTGCTGCCCACGAGAGGCGGTCGTCTGAGAAATCTCCAACAATCTGGCGAAACAACTTGTGTGGGAGGATTTTTAACTCAACCAAGCTTTGCAAAGCCCTGGTCGCCTGCTTCGGATTCATCCGACCCTGCCGAGCAAGATCCTTTAGCGTGGGCAAGTTGGATTCAGCGGAGTAGGCGCGTAGAACGATACACACCATCTGCGCATAGATATCCAAATTCGGGTGTTCAAAGATCTCGGTTGAGAGCATGAAATTACGTGGACCTTCTGTCGCAGCTGGTTGCTGATTACTCATACTGCATTCTCCTCCTTGATGGCTCTACAGACGTGCCAGCGCCATAATTCGCTTCACGTACGCAGTAGAATGGTTGTAGGCATAGATTGCACCGGCCGGATTGCTGGAGAAACCGTCCATCGCGAGCATGTGCGCTGCCGTGTAAACGGCGTCGCTGACATCGTGAATGTCCGGCCGACCATGGTGTCCTGGTGCCGCTACGCCGTACGCTGCAAAAGTGGATGGAAGGAACTGCATCGGCCCCATCGCACCTTCGCTGCTCACTGGACAATTGGATACCGCAAAATCCGTCTCCGTCTTATGAATGGCGGCCAGAACCGTCCACGGAATTCCGTATCGATTGCCTGCTGCTTTGTACAGCGGGATGAGATTTGACGGAACTCCCGGAATGGATGCTGTGGTGTTCGCAATGTCACGTGAGGGGCTTGCGTCACCAGCCGACCGGGTAGCATTTGGTTGTGTAGAGGTACGCGTTTTGGCATACACTTGCCATTTTTGCGGTACCTGCAAGCGTTCACCAGCGTAGATGGTGGTGTTTTGCATGCTGTTGATCTGTTGCAGAGCCGATATGGACAGCCCGCTGACGTGCGCTATCTCCCACAGCGTATCGGACGGCTGCACCGTGTACGTACTGAGTTTGATAGAGGGAGCTTTCGGACCGGTGATGTGCGTTCGATGAACGCTGTCATTCTTGATGCGCTGTTGTGAATCTATTTGAGGCTGAGACGTGTGAACTTGATGGAAGACGTTGGCTGTTCGTGCTTGCGTAGTGAATGGTAGACCGAGTAGGCATATCGCGCCCATCAGTAGGACAACGCCATGACGAAGGTAGTACATAAAATATCTCCTTTCTTTCGCCTACGAGGTTAGTTGACGGGTTCGGGCAGAAAGGTTGCCCTAGACATGAAGTCCTTCACCCCAAAAGAAAATCTCCCCCGCCCGCTGACGGTTCGGCGCTTCTTTGGTTCATTCAATATGCATTTATGGTATACAGTCTTCGACTTATACTTTTCGTCAAGGTTACTAGATTTACGTCCGTTGTGTCCACTGGAAACAATTGGGCCACCCGTGCGGGTGGCCCAAGATGGTTTGTCACTTTAGTGGTTTTCCCGGGACTCGAGCAGTCGTCCGGAATTACGTTGCGCCTGCAGAAAGATTTGCGCCAAATCGAGTTTACTTCGCGGCGCCGGATCTGAACTCTCCTTGGCCACTGGCGGTTCCATTCGAAGGTCTTCCGTCCGCGGTGGTTCAACGTCTGAATTCGGCTCCATGGACATCTCGTCGCCTGGCGCCGGCCATTCGGGTGAGGTGGCAAGGTCGGACATTGCAGATAGGTCCTCATTCACTCGGGTATCCATATCGTTCGATACGTGAACGGATCCCTGTTGTTGAACGTACCTCGTCAAGATTTCCATTACACCTTGGCTGAAGGTCCCTTCTTCTTTGAGGTGGTTTAAATAAGCGATGACCTCAGGCGGTGTTTCCGCTGGAACGTACAGTGTGACGTCCTTTCCCGGCCGCACGTAGACGGTGGAACGACGCTTTTTCAATGGGCATCGCTCTCTCCCTCTGCCTTAGTTTCCTTCCGGGCAGTGACTGCCACCTCACCTGTGTGTTTGAGTGCGTGATCTAACAATAGAAAGGTCCCGCGTGCATTGCGGAATTGACTGTATTCAGCGGAATCGAAACGAATGGGCAACCCAAGTTCCGCGTTGAGTTTTTCAATCCAGGGTTGCAACACAATGGATCCACCGCCGATAAACCAAAACTCGTTCGCGTAGCGCACGTGCTTCCAAGCGTTGCGAGCAGACTTCAGCACCTTTTCTGCCAGGATGCGCATGTGCCTGTTCACGAGATTGGTCATATCAAACACAACTTTGCCTTCCGCGTAAATTTCGTATTCCTTATTCACAAGCATTTGCGTGAGTTCCGCGGTACTCGCAATCAGTTCCTCGCCCTGTGCGTTCACTTCGTTGCGAATGTTCTCCAACGCGTCGTTGAGGTGAATTTTTGTCCCCGTTGAATGCCGTTGGTCGAGCTCAAGGCCGGGCCGGAAGAAGGCAATATCCATGTCGACGCCACCGACGTCCGCAATGCCAAACCCCTTGTGTGAAAGCGGCGATTTCGAGGTTGCCTCGATGTCGTAGACGCCGGACACATCGTCAATCGCAATGTCAATGGGAAGTGTGAATTCCAATTCCACAGTCACGCCTTTAAACAACGGGGTCGTAACGAAGGTAACCGAGTGGACGCCGCTCGTAATCTTCGCTGCAAATTCAGTGCGGAATTTGGCAATTTCACTAATGGGCAATCCAATCGCCAGGTGAACCGTGGCCTTAATCCGCTTCACACCCCGTTTGATGTTTTCCTCGTGCTTCTTGGCCACGGCGTATGCCGCTCCGGTCAGCAGTGTGACCATGGTCTCCGGCCGTTGCGCCTTTTTCTGCGCGGCTTTGTCTCCGACAATTTCATGGACGACGCCTTCGTCGCCAATCGCCAAGTTCCCTACGTAGACATGGCGATATTGCTCGCTCTCAATCGCTGGCGATGTGACTTGTACGTCTAGGAAATCCAGTGGATCTCCCTTGTCGGTTAGGAGGAAGCGTTCGCCAACCGGTTGCGATACCACGTTCGGGAAAATGAATGTGTTGTTCAAGTCGTCGTAGATACCTTTGATATGGCTGCTTCCGTTGTCCATGGACAGTGCGATACTCGTCACGAAAGTTTCGTTCTTGGCCAAGTTGGTTCTCCTCTCATCAAACGAAATTCGTATTCGATATAAATGTTCGACATACAAAGAGTTCTACCTGCTTATTTTGTTTCTGAGGGTAAGCGTGAAAGTTTACCTTTTAAAAGGTAAACGTTAAGGTTTGAATGTTAAAGTGTCACCTTTAAAGTTTAAACCGTAAATTTTAGAGTTTACACTTCAAAGTTGATACGGGAAGGCGATGTCAAATCATCCACATGATGCCCCTGATGACGGCGCTCACAGCTTTAAACTTCACGATTTACCTTTCAAACTTTACACTTTAAAGCTTAAACTTTAACCTTTAAGGTTTAACTTTTACAGTTTAAGCTTTAAGCTTTCAATAGACACATCCCACTATGGGGGTGTAACATAAAAAGCCCCAAAACAAGGATGGAATCCTCGAGGGGGCTGTGCATGATGGATATCAATGAATCGATTTATTTGATGCCAAGGATGAACTAATGGTGTAATACGAGAACCAGTAGCAAGATAAGGACAATGGCTACGAGAGACACCTGGATGGACGTATGTCTCAAGACGGAGGTGGTCGGTCGTGATTCAAACATCGCGAGGTCCACAGACCGTCTCAGGCTTTCCAAGTCACTCTTTTGAAACGCGCCGATATATGTACTTCGCACCTTGGAACCGGGCGGCTTGTAGCGGATTCTTACGTCGCAGATGCTTCCCGCGACGTGCATGATGACGCCATCATGTCCGGCAAACTCACTGTCTGCACTAGCCCGGATACGAACACGTTGGCCTGCGCGAAAGACTCCGTCTTGTCCCATGGCCCTCCTCCTTTACCAGCGCTGCGGTACGACACTTAATAACGTATGCCCGCCACCGCAGAATGATGACGCCTCCGTCCTCTTGCAACACTGGCATGGACCTTTGCTACAACATGGTACGCCTACAGCGCAGCCTCACATCGCTAAAGCCACTCCAATGGCAAACAGTGCCCATCCTCCAAGGAAGCAGAGCCCGCCTAGGGGCGTAATGGCACCAAATCCTCGTCTCCCGGTTATACTCAACACATATAGACTGCCAGAGAACAGGAGGATGCCCACCACGAACAACCAACCAGCGACCTGCACCATGGAATTACCGATTCCCAACCGCAGCATGATTCCCACCGCTACCAACGCCAACGAATGGTACATTTCATACTGTGCCCCTGTATGGAACACCTCTAACATCGTCTCCGATATCTTCCCTTTCAACGCATGCGCACCAAACGCACCCAGTGCTACCGACGCAAAAGCCAACACGGCTCCGACGAATGCGAATCCCAATTCCATCTCCTCCATTGAACCGAATTGCCGTTATAGGTCAGCGATACGCAACAGCATGACTCGACGCGACGAGAGCGCTTTGCAAATCGCTCAAACATGTCACGCATGACAAATACCGAACCTCATAAACCCCAATCTGCATCCAACCTAGACTCAATTCAACTCTACCACACAACTCCTGCCACATCGCTCACGTTTCGCCAACATGTGACTCCCTACTGGTGGTACACTGTCTCAGAAACAAGTGAGCCTGGTCAAGCATGCGAAACATCAAGAGATTCTGGTTCTCATCATCAGAGGGTGTTGCCATGAGTTTCCAAACAGCAAAAAGAGGTATCATCACACTGTTTTCCATATTCCTCATACTGATGATTGGATGCGGAACGCCCAACGTGAACACATCACAAAATACGCCGTTCAAATATAGATGCTCTCAAGCCAGTCATTTCTACCCCTGCGAAGGATTCTGAACATCGGGTAGCCACCATGAATCGACAAGAGCCAAATGTAAGCGCAATCCCTATGCTACAACCTGGGGCCACAGGCCATCCCGTGCTCTGGTTGACCGAAGCGTTGGCAGCACTGAATGAACTCCCTGTGCAATTTACGCCTGCAAGCGGGGCACCCACGGCTGTTTCGGCTACTTATGGTACGGTTCGCCCCGCGCAATTTTGATTCCCCGGTAAATCTGTTCCAGCAGTAGCACTCGCGCCAGTTGATGCGGCAACGTGATGGGGCCGAAGCTCCATCGAAACACCGCTCGCTTCAAAAGCCTGTCCGCCAACCCCAAGGAGCCGCCAATCAAAAACACAATGCGCCCATATCCTCCGCTTTCTAGCTGTGCAAACTGTTTGCTCCACGCTTCCGAAGTGCACGCCTTGCCTCGGATGTCCAGTGCCACAATCGCGTCGCGGTCCCGAAGCCACTTCTCCATCCTATCGGCTTCACGCGCCAATACCTGCTCACGCTCCACATCCGATGGATGGTCCGGCGTCGGTTCGTCCGCGACCTCCACGAGTTCCAACTTCACATAACCGGAAAGGCGCTTGGCGTATTCAGCCAGCGCCTCGCGCCAATACCGTTCCTTGACTTTCCCAACAGCGATAACCACGACTTGCATACTCTCAATACCCGAAGAAGTTGGGCACCGAAAATGGACTGTCGGAGCTGCTACCATCGTTGGACGGAGTATCCGCGGTATTCACCGACTTCATCTCGCCCAATTTCACTTTTACGTTCAGCTGTTGGCTGCCGCGATACAGTCGAAGTGTAACCGTCTGACCCGGCTGCTTCTGAAACAAGTACGTCCGCAGATCTGCCATGCTCTTCACAGTGTGGCCGTCAATGCTGACAATTACATCTTGAGATTTGATACCCGCCGCCTTCGCGTCACTTGAGTCTGCAGCGCGGACCCAAATGCCGTAGTCTACCGGAACGTCGGGCCAGTACTGCTCGGGTACAGCGTTTAACGAATATCCCGATATGCCGAGCGCCGGATGCACCGCGTGGCCGGTTTGGAGAATTTGCTCCGCGATACTTCTGGCTTCGTTGGCGGGAATGGCAAATCCCATGCCCTCGAAGTTTTGAGCCACAATTTTACTACTGTTGATACCTATCACTTCACCGTGAATATTGATCAGTGGACCGCCACTATTTCCCGGGTTAATGGCTGCATCCGTCTGAATGACCGCCTGATAATCAAGGGTCTGCTGCGTCTGCGGCTCTTCCACAGGCATAATCCGCTTTTTCGCGCTGACAATCCCGGCTGTCACAGAATCCGCGAAGTCCAGGCCCATCGGCGTACCGATAGCGATGGCGGGTTCTCCAACTTCGATGTTATCGGAATTTGCAAAACGCGCAGGCTGAATGTTCTTTACCGCGGTGACAGGGACCTGCAGGACGGCCAGGTCGGTGTATGGGTCGGTTCCAACAACCTGAGCCTGAACGTGCTTCCCAGACCCGAGCACGACTTCCACTTTGGCTGCGCCGTCCACCACGTGATTGTTGGTGACAGCATATCCGTATTTATCCTTCTTGTAGAACAGAACCCCCGTTCCAACGCCGGTGGCCTGCAGTTTATTGTTCTGTGAAAAAAAGTCCGACACCTGGGAATAGTTCACCACGCCCATCACAGCGGGTTCAACCTGCTTCACAGCTTCCGTGATGCCGTCCGATACATTCACGTTCACAGAGGTCGGCAAGGTCTGAGATAGCCCTCCGGTGTCATCTGTAGAAGCTTGAATGGAAGCAGGAATCACTCCGTGGTTTGCGAGCATGGGAATGGTTGCGAACGTGGCAGCGGATCCTACCAAAGCAGAAACCACGACAACTGCAACCCACTTCACGGCGTTGCCTTTTTTCCAATCCGGCCTGTCATCACCTTTGCCGTAAAATCCCACGTTTCCTCACCCTTCCTTTCGCGTACCGATGAGCGTGTGCCATCTTTTCCGTTTTCTATTATAAAATCCCTGGAAACAAGGCCTCAACACGTCGGTAAGAGGGTTTGCCACCGAGCATGACCCCATCACAGTCGACACATGTTTCCTGTCCGAACTCGACAGCGGCAAAGTACAGTCTACCCCCTCGGCTCACATCTATGCGTTGCGTACTTGAACCTTTCTCAACGAGAATGCGCCCTCATAAGGCGCGCAACGTGGTCGCAGTATGTCGAGCCGTGCGATGCAACCGAACCTGCTCTCCATAGCTCGATTTGATTTCGCGAAGGACGGATTGCACTGTAAGTTCCGCCAAATCAGGCTGGTTGTTTTCTTCGCTCAAGTGAGCGAGGTACACTTCCACCAGCCGATCTCCAAGAATATCTGCTAAAGCTACAGCACAATCGTAGTTGGACAAGTGCCCTTTATCGCCGAGAATGCGGCGTTTCACGCTCCACGGATACCGGCCCGCACGCAGCATGTCCACATCGTGATTTGCCTCCCACACGTATGCAGCACAATCCTGAATCACTTGCTTGATGTGGTCACTGACGTAACCTAAGTCTGTCACTACCGCGAGGCTGTCGTCCCCCGCATCAAAGCGATACGCTACCGGTTCTTCCGCATCGTGCGACACGCTGAACGGCGTCACCTTGATATCGCCTACAGTGAACGGTTGATCCGCAACAACCCATGTGACGCGGTCGGGACTACAGTGTTCCTCGACCTGTCGATACACGTGGTGCCACGTGCCCTGTGTGGTATAGATTTTCGCGTCTGAAACCTTCACCGCCTGTTTGAGTCCCCGTACGTGGTCTATGTGTTCATGCGTGACGAGAATGGCGTCTATGTCTTCTAGTTTGGCATTGGCCGCGGCTTGTAACCGCTGTTGAACCTGTCTGCCGCTAATACCCACATCCAGCAACAAGGACGTCTGGTCTGTCTTTATGTACACCGCATTGCCAGAGCTTCCGCTGGCAAGCACACTGAATTCCAACACCCGGATTCCTCCTGCCCTGAAGATAAAAACTACCATTTGGCACATCATTCATGGCACTTGGATGGGCTCGGACTTGAAAGAAACACTCGAGCTTGAAGTACGATGAATGACAGTCTAGGAAGGGGTCTCCACTTCACCGGTAAACGCGTTCACATAGAAAATCTCCCGTGCGGTCATCACCCTCCACACAGGAAACCAGTAAGACGTGGTCGACACATGCTCTGTCTCTGTGGAAGAACCCGGTATTTTATGGTAGTAGCCCAACTGTATGCTTAGTATTCTATTATCCTGCCGCTGCGTCGATTTGTCCACCGTGCTAGCCAGGTTGTTCAGTGCATCCAGTGCGGATATGGTTGGTTTCTTATCTCCACTCGCAGTCACATTGGTGAGATAGATTTGTGTGTAGCCGAGTAGTTGATGATCTTTGACATCTAGAGTGACCGGTACATCAAAGAAGGGAAACGAGTCAAATTGCATGATGAACAAGGGCCGGTTGCTGTTCGCGATGTCTCCACTTGCGAAGCCGGTGTCGCGGATATAACTATCCCCATGCCAGACGTAGTGAAGCGCGGTGGAGAGGTCTGCATCAGACACTTTCGGACATACTGTGTATCTGACTTTCCACGCGCCTGGGTTTGTCACCTGAAGTGTGCCGTCAGTGGATTGCACCATCCGGGCACCGTCGTCATCGTTCGAGTTCCTCGCTGAAGGAAATGCGGTATTCCCCAACAGTTGCAACGACGGTGTCGCATAGGTGGCTCGCACAAACGGCATATCCGGATGCTGAGCGGGGACAGTAGCACTCAAACTAAACCCGTGCTCGGCCAGCAAGGTCTTCGTATTTGCAAGCTGATCCGGATATGATTCTACGTACCCCATCAGTTCCCGATGACTTTGGTAGACCTGTACCCCGAGAATCAAGTCGAGTATGAAAAACGAGACGATAAGCCAGGTTTTCGCCATTTCCCAGTTCATCGTTCATTCATCCCTTTGCTGACTTTTCCAGTCTGTGCATCCACGAGCGCCAGCAACGTACCGCCTTCTGTAACAAAATACATCGGCGTCAAGGAAGCCGAGTCTTGCCCAGGATTGACACGCATGGAATACCCAAGTTCGACGGATACGCTGTGCTGCAGTTTCCATGGCGTATCCTTTGGCACCACGGTCTTCAACGCTTCCGTCAACTCTTCGATACCAATGACTTTCACCGTAGTCGCGGAAATCCGGGCGCCGATATCCAAGAGCGGTCTCTTATATTGAACCACTTTTCCGTTCTGCACTTGGACCTGATACTCTTGGTTGCTCCCTAAAATCGGCAATCCATTGATGTACGTGCGCAGTGTAAAAGAGGTCGGGCTCCCCGCATTGTCATTGACGTATAACACGGTATTTGGGCGTGCACCTCCGTGATTGCGCATGAAGTCCACTGCTGCGGAAACATCGGGCTGCGCACTTTGTGTGGTTTTGGAGACGTTTGGATCCGCATAAGTCAATGTCTGCTGCGCCGAACTCCACCACACCACTTGGCTCCCGTCGGTCCACAACACCGTGCCGTTTCCCTCCTGAACCCGCGTTAGAGCCTGAGGATTGACAAAAAAAGAGTGCACTAAGGGCACAATCGATGGGGATGACACGGTGACCTCAAACGCCTGAGCGGTGGTATCTCGCGCTGGAACAAAGTGATTCGTCGCGGTGTTCCACAGCTTCCACGGACTCTGTCTGACCAGCGTCGCCACATCGTGTGTAAACCTCGCAACGTTAAGGTTTGTTTCCCCTTCATAGGTGGCATTTTCTGTGTCGTATCGGAGATACACGGACTTTGTGGACGCTCCGGATACATACAAGATGACGCGCCTCACGTTTCCCGCCACAGCATTGGTGGCCAGATTCGGGAGCTGTTGTGCGACGTCCCCACTTTGCAGATTATCGCCAAAATCAAACTCTACAGAAGTGCCTGTTGGCCGTTGGCTGGATGAAGGAACCTGGCGCCAGCCAGTGATGGTCGCATGGGTCAAACGCCGTATCCATTCTGCATACAACGGCGTAGCCGGCATGACGATGGTGTTCAACCTTGGATTCTCGGCCGAAGTGAAAATCATTTGATAAGGGACGGCCACATCGCCCACTTGAGGCGACTTGACGGTTGAGAAGTTCTGCCCCACGGTGAACGAGACGCCGCTGCTGTTTTGCCAGTTCCCCCGCCACAACACGTAGCTCAGCAGCATACTCAGAGTCACGAGAAAGGCCAACACTCCGGTTTTTATGTGAGCCAGTTTCATGACTTTTCCCCCTCGGATCTGGGTAACCGAACAAACACTTGCGTCCCTTCCCCAACCTGGCTGGACAAAGCCACCGTCCCCCCGTGTCGCTCTGTAATTTCGCGTACCAGCGCCAGGCCAAGCCCGGTCCCTCCCATTCTCCTGGACCTCGCCTTGTCCACCCGGTAAAACCGCTCAAAGACGTGAGGTAAGTCTTCCGCAGGGATGCCAATCCCGTTGTCCGATACACAAATCTCAACGTCGTCTGGTTCCACGGTTACCGCCACCTCTACGCGACCGTTGTCTGGCGTGTACTTGAGGGCATTACTCAAAAGATTGTCCATCAACCTGTCAAGCCAATCTCTGTCCCCCTTTACGTTGGCATCCTCAGGACAGGTTAAGGTGAGTTGAACATTGCGTGATTGCGCCTGGAACTGAAATCGATGGACAGCGTCGAACAACCACTGTTGTACCGGAATGACACGCTCGTTGAACGGGGCTTTTCCCATTTCCAGTCCTGACAGTTGCAAAAGGTCTTCCGTCAGACGGACCATACGGTTGGTTTCCTGTTCAATCACACGTAAGAACGTCTCCCGCAACCCAGCGTCTGTCTGGTCATCCTGCAACGCCTCTATGTACGACTTAATGCTGGTCAACGGCGTTCGCAACTCGTGGGATACGTTGGCTACAAAGTTTCTTCGCGCGTCTTGCAGCTTCTCTTGCTCAGTCACATCGCGCATGACCGCAACGTAGCCTTCGGTGTCGCCGTTTTTGTGTATCGAGGTAAAGTGCACATGTAACACGGTCGTTCCCACGGGCTTCAGAAACGCGCGCTCGGCGACTCCCTCTGCGACCAGTTTCGAGATGCCCAATACGTCCGCCGCAGGTTCCTCCGTGTTGCGCAGGAACCCTTCTGCTGCTCTGTTTTGGAACACAGGCTGCAAAGATGCATCAAACGCAATCACGCCGTCACCCATGTAGGTAATGACAGCGCGCAAACGTTCCTTTTCCCGTGTGTTTTCAGACAGTGCTTCTTCCAACTTGTCCGCCAAATCGTTGATGGCTGTGGACAGGTCTCCAAGCTCGTCGTCACTGTGGACACTCACACGTTGCGTGAAATCTCCCGCAGCCATGTTTCGGGCTTGCTTGATGACGTCGAGAATGGGCCGTGTCATGGTCCGTGACAGCACCACGCCTAGAACCGCAGTCAGTGTGAGCACGAGTGCACTGCCTGTGTAGAAAATGGTTGTCACTTGCCGGACCGTGTTGTACGTGGCTTGAATGGGCACGACGTATTCCGCAATCCCTACGAATTGCCGCTGGCTTACGATAGGAACGGCGATAGCCAACAGGTGCTGCCCTGTGACCGTATCGTAGTGAATCGCGACGGCGCGCGCATGCGCGACCATCGCTTGCGTTGCGACGGAATCCAGCAGCTTCTGTCCAATCAACGCCGCTCCAGCGCTGCTGTCGATAACGACTCCGTCCTTATTGAGGATGTAGACGGCACCGCTGAACAACTGCGGCAAGGTACTGATGATGGATGGATGCGGCTTCCCTGGCTGCTGGTTGCTGTTGATCTCTGGCGCTGCAATCGTGGCGATTAACTGCGCCTGGTTTTCCGCCGCGTCCGTAGCTGAGTGAATTAAGGACACAGTCAATGTGCGCACGAAATACGCGCCAATGAGTTGCATGGCGAACAGGATGAGGAGCAAGTACACAATGACAAATTTTGTGCGAATGCTCCGCAATCCGCGCCACACTGCCCTACCTCGTAGCGTAATACCCGACACCTCGCTTCGTGCGAACGTAGACTGGGGCACCTGGGTTGTCCTCGAGTTTTTCCCGCAAGCGGCGCACGGTGACGTCGACTGTCCTGTCATCGCCGACGTAATCCGTTCCCCATACCTGAGTGAGCAGATGGTCCCGGGTAAACACAACATCTGGCCGCGCAGCCAAGTATGCAAGCAACTCGAATTCCCGGTGTGTCAAGGGAATCGGAATCCCACGCTTGGTGACGCTGTACGTGTTGTAGTCAATCACAAGTTCGCCGAGGGTAATTTTTTCACGCAAGTCGAAGCGCGTCTCATCCTCCGCGAACGAGCGCCTCAGGTTGGCTTTCACGCGCGCGAGCAGTTCCCTCGTACTAAATGGCTTCGTTACGTAGTCGTCCGCACCTAATTCCAGGCCCAGAACTTTGTCAATCTCAGAATTGCGGGCCGTCAGCATAATAATCGGCACTGTACTGAATGTCCGAACCTCGCGACAAACCTCGAAGCCGTCCAGTTCTGGAAGCATGACATCGAGGAGAATCAAGTGTGGATCCACCGTTTTTGCAAGTCGAATGGCCTCCTGGCCAGTACATGCCGTGTCTACCGTATACCCCTCTTTTTCCAGCGTAAATTTGAGAATGTTGGAGATGGGTTCCTCGTCTTCAACCACCAGAATGTGCACTGTCAGACACCCTCCTTCGTTGCCGAGAAAGTGCAGGATTTCCGTGGATGTTTTGTTCTGCCCCGCTCCAAACTAACGACGTCAGACTAAGGGGGGACAGTACATGCGGGAGCGAACGATATTGTCTTCGTTTTTTTCAGAATCTGAGGCCAATCGAGCGGCTCAGAAAATTCGTGAAATGGGTGTCGAGGTGGCTCAGGTGGACCAATTGCACGCGTACGGAGGCAGGGTCCCAGAGCGCAGATTTTACGCGATTACCGGTGACTTACCCAGCCTCGCGGCGCTTTCCTTGAACACAGATGTCACATCACGCGATACCGGAATTCTACTGGGCGCTGATCCAAGCGCCAGCGGGATGTCGGACGGGCAAGACAACGTGACCGGGCGGAATTGGCTACTGACCGTAGTCTGTCCCGAGCATCAAGTGGAAGACGCAGTACGAATCATAAAAGAGTGCAATGGATACACGTAACAGACCTTGGTCAGTGTCTGGAAACCCAGACAAACTGCGGACTTTCAGCGTATTTGCCCAGTTCATCCAACAGCACCTGATACGGTTCCGTAGACTTTATCGAACTCACCCCGTACTTGCCTAAATCGAACAGAGGGGGCCCGAACCACCACGGTTTGACCGTAATGTACATGTCGACGTTGGCAAGGGCCCCCCGCTCTGCATAGAGCGGGATGCCGTATACAACAGCGAATCTCGCCCAGAACGCCAACGCCAGAAATCCGGCGGCAAAGGCGGTACACCGGATCCAAAATCGAATACTGCGAATCGCCTTCAGGACACGAATGCGCCGTGCCCGGGCCAATCTGCGTTTTCGCCGGCGGCGCTTTTGCCGCGCCAACGCTTGCTGATGGCTGCGGCGATTGAGATGCGGCCGAACTGTATCTGTCATTCTGCAGAATGCACCTTTTCCAGATTCACAAATTTGTTGTAGTTCTTCAGAAATACAAGCTCAATCTTCCCAACGGGACCGTTTCTCTGTTTCGCAATGATGATTTCGATAATGTTCTTCTTCTCCGACTCAGGATCATAGTAGTCGTCACGATACAAGAACGCAACCACGTCGGCATCCTGCTCAATGCTTCCAGACTCACGGATGTCCGACAGCATCGGTCGCTTGTCCTGCCGCTGTTCAACACTACGGCTCAACTGAGCGAGGGCGACAATCGGCACCTCAAGTTCGCGTGCCAGTTGTTTGAGTGAACGAGAAATCTCGGAAATCTCCTGTTGCCGACTCTCTGAGGAGTTGCGGCGACCGTGAATCAGCTGCAAGTAGTCAATGGCCACAAAGGACAGTCCGACTTCCATTTTCAATCGGCGCAATTTGCTCCGCATCTCAGATATCGTGATGCCCGGCGTGTCGTCGATGTAAATGGGCGCATTGCTGAGCGTACTGACACCCATGGACAGTCTGGGCCAATCATCGTCATCCAGTTTTCCGGTGCGCAACTTGTGCCCATCAATGTATGTTTCCGCACACAGCATGCGCTGCACCAACTGATCCTTCGACATTTCAAGGCTGAAGATGGCCACTGGCAGACCCTCGCGCACGGCGATGTTCTGTGAAATATTCAGGACGAACGCCGTTTTCCCGACAGACGGACGCGCAGCAACGATAATCAGATCCGACTTCTGAAATCCACTCGTCATGCGGTCGAGATCACTATAGCCGGTCGGAACCCCGGTGATCTGTCCTTCGCTGTTGTACAGCTGTTCAATCCGTTCAAACGTGGTCTCCAATACGTCGGAGATGTGCGTGAAATCGCGAACGCGGCGGTTTTGCGACAGCTCCATAATCTTGCGCTCCGCCTCTGCCAGCACATCCATGGCGGGCGCACCAGAGTATCCAGAGTTCGCCAACTCCGACGCAGTTGCAATGATCCTCCGCAACATCGCCTTCTCGCTGATGATGTTTGCGTAGTGTTGGACGTGAAGCGCGGTGGGCATCAAAGCGGCCAAGCCCGCAATGTACTGCGTCCCTCCCGCAGCTTCCAAGGCCCCCTCTTTCGATTGAAGTTTGGCGGTGACCGTAATCACATCGACCGGTTCACCGCGCTCGGCCAAATCCTGTATCGCATCGAACAAGACCTGGTGCTCTCTCTTGTAAAAATCACGCGCATCCAGTATTTCCAGCGCCTCTGCCACCGCTTCGGAAGACATCAGCATCGCACCGAGTACATGTCGCTCCGCCTCAATGTGCTGTGGAGGCAAGGCAATCGCGGAATCCTGACTGGACGCGACGGGTTCCCGGTACACATCTAATCCTTCCACGGTTACACCCTCTTAGCATCATGCTTGCTGTTTACCCATTGATGTGGATTGTGCCCGCGTCTTACGCAGCGCGGCATCGTTACTCCGCTTCGACGAACACGGTAATGGTGGCGGTCACTTCCGGATGCAATTTAACATGTACTTGGTGTCCACCGAGGGACTTAATCGGTTCAGGCAATTGGATTTTTCGCTTGTCAATGTCGTACCCAAGCTTGGCCAGCGCGTCTCCAATGTGCTTGGTTGTGATGGCGCCAAACAGCCTTCCGCCTTCACCAGCCTGCGTGTGTACTGTGACTTTTAGGTCGGACATTTTCTCGGCCAGCGCCTTGGCAGCCTGCAACTCCTCGGCCTCCTTGCGGGCCTGTGCTTCTTTTTCCGCCTGTAATTGCTTCAGGTTTGCCTCCGTCGCCTCTTGCGCGAGGTTTCGTGGAAACAAGTAGTTCCGTGCGTATCCTTCGGATACGTTTTTAATATCGCCTTTTTTCCCCTGTCCTTTGACGTCTTGCAACAGAATCACTTTCATCAGACGATGCCCCCTTACCTCATGCGGTTTGCACGGTTCATCAGATCCAGCAATCCCGCGAGAATGTAAATACTGTGTACAAAGGGTATAGGCGCCAAAATCAATAAAAGAACAAGAATCAGCCACTTGCTTCGCATGGGTTGAACCATTCGCCAACACCATGACAGCCCTTGAATTCCAATGAAAAATCCACCGAGGTAAGCCGCGTTGACGCAAGCTTGCCACCAGAATGATGTACTATCTCCTGGTGGGAAGAGAAGCGCCACCGATGCAATCACGTAGACAGCAACGACGGTTTGTGGCAACTGGTATTGAGTCAATAGGCCGGTTGCACAAGACCTGGGTCCCAAGATCAGTTTCGCACCCAGTACGTTGGCCAAGGAAATCAAAAAGCCTGCGACGCAAAGTATGGCAGGTGTCAATAGGTGAACCCTATCCACCAAATCGGCTATCAGGTTGCGAGCTGCTTCCTGCGGCATCGAAGACGACTGCTGTACACTCTCCAGCAGGACCGTTCTGAATGTCGCGTAGAAATCCAAACCCATGGAACGCAACATCGCAAATCCGACCAATTCCAGCATGACGACAGAGAGCGTCCCCACCACCAGCGACTGATACGGTGCACGATTTGATTTTAACGCTTCTCCCATGGACCAACCCATAAAGTACACCACGAGTCCAAACAACGGAGAAAACCATGTATATCCTAAAACAGCCATCAGCAGAGCTGATAACGCAGCCATCCCCACAGGTGCCCAGCGAATGTTTTTTACCGTGAGTACAATCAAAGGAACTGGCAACAGGGATGTTGCAAGAATGCGTGTGGTCGGCGTGACAGCGAATCCCAACAAGGCAACGTATGCCACTCCAGCCAGGATCACTTCACGACTGACTGAATCCGGTGAATTCAATCGGTTCACCTCGAAGCGAGATACCGTTGGACGTAATGAAATTCGCCGGAGTGCATGACTTCATGCCCCAGCGAACGCGGCAAACCACTCTGAGCCTCTCGGTCAATCACCGGGAGATCTACGCCCAGCTGTTGTCCCATAAAATATGCAATGGCGACCAAACCTCCGAGAGATTCCGCGATATCGCGCTCGTTACCGGACTGAATACCGCGAAACACCTCGGAGACTTGTTGAACCAATTCAATCTTCGCCGTCTCAATCGAACGGATTTTGCGGGCAATCTGCATGTGGGGATCCGTGTTCGGCACAGCGATGCCCTCCTCTGTCGTGGTAAGTGTAATCCATGAACATGTTCATATTCCACGCTGTCTATTGAATATCCTTCCCCCGGCACCGGGCAAATCGCGTGCATCATTGGCGATAATGGCATACTCTGGCCTCCAAACGTGCACCCTTCACCACAGGATGAGCTGGACATCATGAACAAGGAGTGGTGTGCGTTGACAAAGGAGACGTTGGTCGCACTGTTCTCATTACATTACACCCGCAACGTCTTGGCGTTGATTTTCGTCACGGGCTGGATTGTGTACTATGTGGACTACAAAAAGATGCGCAACAACATGCCCCAGAGTCGCGAGGTGAAGGTAGCCCACATCGCGTGTATGGTGTACATGTTCGGGAGTCTCGCAGGTTTTATCATACTACAGGTGTTTAACTGGTTGGTCTGAGGTGTTGACTGCATCCCGACGATTTGCAAAGCGCCACCGACTGAACCTGTTGTCCCGTGAACTGCAAAGTACCATCACCGTGCCGACATGCCGGATCTCCGTATGTACACCCTAGGATGCACACGAACTTGCAGCGTTTTGAACACCTCTTCCCACTGCTTTCCATTTCCAATCCGAGCCCAGTACGCCGGCTGAGTGGCCCGTACATACTCTCCGAACCCGAATATATCCACACCCAACGACTGCACCCTGGCAATCAATTCCTTTTGTCTTTGTGCAACCATCGCTGTGAGTTCATCCTGTACTTTGCCAATCCCCGTTTCAAATGGCTTTTCAAACGGTTTGTCTCCAGTCTTTTCCTCAATGTTTGAATCAATTCTAGAATACACATCAAAGACCGGGCGACCGCCCACGATGTGCACAGCACGTTTGGACGAACGTGTCGTCCCACGAACTGTTATGCTGTGCGACGGATCTGAGGGTCTTGGCACCGCCACCGCGTAACCAGACCGCCGCTCGTTCTGTATTTCCATGTACGTGGACGTTTCTAGTCTGTTCAATGTTCCCACCATTTTCCCGTGGTGGAAAATGGCGAGACCTTGGGTTCGGATCTCATCCTCTCGTACCGAGATCACCGGCAGTACTGGCGTCTGCCCCCTTGAGGACAAGACCGACCAAAAACTGCCGAGATATACATTGGGCAAGGTCCCCAACTTGACCGACTGGTCCATCATGTTTACCAGGTATAAAGTCGGGACCCGCTCCAGCTTCGGCGACGAGTTCATCGCTTCTTCTGCGTTTCCAGTTGAGACCAAAAGCCAGGCCAGTCTCCGAATTTCCGCATTTCTACGCAAAAAGTCTTGGATGTCATTGAACGCCTCGGATTTCGCGAGTTCTTGGTTCACGATGATAACGCGCAGATGCCCTAAGAAGATCTTCTCTGCGAGCTCCTGTTGCAAGCTGCTCACAGCGTCGTCCATGGTCTTCCCAGTGGCCTGAATGACCCATACAGGTTTGTCTGAGGCGGCGCCCCCTGAACCGCCGCCTGGCCCCAAAGGAATTCGTCCAGGGATTGCGATTTGCGCCGTCACTTTAAAGCCAGGACCTTCGCCGCGCGCGGCCGGACCCGTGACGCCGCGAACATCGGATTCATCTGGAGGATCAATCGCCATGCCCAATACGGTTGCACGTTGCTCAATTTCAATTCGGTCCCAACACCCGGTGACCGTAAACAGAGTAACCAATGTCGTGATGAGTATGACTGCGGCGCGTCGGAACCTCATGCCCGCTTCACCTGTTTCCGCTTCAATGCACCGGTGCCGAAATGCAGCGCGAAGAGCAAGGCGGGAATACCGACCGTCAGAACCAGGCCGCTCAAACCCACCCATTGCACCATTCGGTATACGTCGACAATGTTCGAAGGCTGCATCGCTGCGAGAAAAACCACGGGAACTAAAAGCGACGTGAAGGCCCGATGATCCTGAAAGTTGAATAGATGGACGAGCCCTTGAATGGAAAAGTAGTAAGAAGCAAAAATCGCCGTGAACACGGCGGTCACCCAGACTGCCAAGAAGACGGGGTCCAACCGTTCGAGAAAGAACAGGGGAATCGCAGCCGTCTTGGCCAATTCCAGTGTTGGCCAAATCAAGTTCTTCATTTCCTCTGTTCCAAACACGGCCAACGTCGCCACGTCGAGGATTAAATAGACCGCACCTGCCGCTACGACACCGATGAGCGCGCCTTTCCACGCCTTGTTCGTCTGATACATGTACGGCGTCAGGAGACCCGTAATCATGTAGTTCTGAAACAGACAGGCCACGAACAAAATCGCATATACGTAGTTTGAAACATTGGTTTGATATCCAAAGGAAATGATAGGAAGAATGTTTGTCAGTCGAGCGCTGCGCAGGGTAAGTGCGATGAGGACCAGTACCGGAATGTATACGAATGGCATGTAGAACGTCAGGATACGAGAAAACACCGTGACGTCATTGCGCGCTGCGGTCGCTGCGAGGACCAACATAATGAGAATGGTAATCTCCAGCGGTGTCCGCTGTAACACAGAAGTGACCACGACTTCTCCAAACTCCCGCGCTGCCATCGCCTCCAGTTCCAAGAAGTACAAGACCAATGCCAAGGTCACAATGCGTCCCAGCCAACGACCGAGCAGTTTGTCACTGTATTCAAACAGAGTCATGTTTGGGTACTGATGGCCCAGATACGACAGCATGAGGGCGCATCCCAACATGAGCAGGACTCCAAATAGCGTCGCCAGAGGCGCGCCAGTTCCCGCGTGTTGAGCCGTAATCCTCGGAAATGCCAAGAGGCCCACTCCGATAATGGTGGTCCCAAGGTTCATGGCAAATTGCATGACCGTGATGGTTTTTGGCTTGTTCATAGGGTCCCCCTCATCGTTTCTTGTCGGCCCTGTTTTTGTTTGACGCCTAACTGCTGGAACCCTGACTGCCAGATCCCTTACTGGATCCCTGACTACTGGACCCCTGGCTACCGGATCCCTGGCTACTGGATCCTCGGCGACCGGACCCTCCACTACCAGACCCTCCACTACCGGCCCCTTGGCTGCCAGACCCTCCTCCGGCGCTGGTGCCGGCGGAATTTGGCTGTTGCCCGTTCTGCATCTGCGAGTTGCGTGGATCCAAGGGGCTCTGTTTCTGTTCCGCGAGATCCTGTAAACCGACGTTGACGCGGACGGTGTCATCTGTGGCTAATTGCTTGGGTCGCTTTCTCATCGACCACACGGGCGCTCGGATCACCGTATCCTGCAGTCCGGACGCGTCCGCAGGAACAACCGGGCTTAAGTACGGCACACCAAACGATTCGAGAGAGTTTAAGTGGTTGATGATGAAGATGATGCCCACCATCACACCGTAGAGTCCGAACATGCCGGCCAGAATCATCACCGGAAACCGCAGCATTCTCAGCGCAACAGCGGCATTGTAGGCCGGTGTCGCAAACGAACCAATGGTGGTCATGGCAACAATGACAACGGTGATAGGACTGACGAATCCAGCTTGCACCGCAGCCTCACCAATGACGAGAACCCCTACAATCGACAACGCCCCTCCAATCTGCTGCGGCAGGCGAATGGTGGCTTCCCTCAGAATTTCCATCACCAATTCCAATCCAAAGATTTCTGCAATCGCTGGGAACGGAACCCCAGCTCGACCCCCGGCCACCGCAACTGCGAATTTCGTTGGAATCATTTCCGGGTTGTACGAGATCAGAGACACGTACAGCGACGGAAATATCAGCGAAAAGATGAGGGCTAACAAGCGGATCCCACGGATCATACTCGCCATGTGAAAGCGCGTATCGTAGTCCTCTGCCGTCTGATAAAATTGCGAGAACACGGCAGGCACAATCAATGCGAAAGGCGATCCGTCCACGAGGATGACCACTCGCCCCTCCAACATGGCCGCTACGGCCTTGTCCGGCCTCTCCGTGTTTTGCACCTGCGGAAACGGCGAGTAGTGATTGTCTTCAATGAACTGCTCCAAGTACCCGGATCCGTACAGCGCATCTGTTTCCACGAGGCGGAGACGACGTTCCACTTCATTGATCAGTTCCTGGTTGGCGATGTTCGCGTGGTAAAGATAGGCGATGTTTGTCGTCGTGCGTTGGCCAATCTGCATTTGGCGAACCCGCAGGTCTGGCGACCGCATACGGCGCCGAATCAAAGATACGTTGGTTCCCAGAGATTCGATAAACGCCTCGCGCGCACCCTGAATGACCTGTTCTGTTCCCGGAGGTTCAATCGCGCGTTCCTTGAATGCCTGGGTGCAAAGGCCGATGCCCTTCACCACACCATCCATGAATAGCACGGAGTTCCCAGAAATCACCCATGTTGCCGCCTGTTTCATGCTTGTGATATCGCTGACGTCAGCGTATGGAATGCACTGCGAGATCACCATCTCAAAGAGAGTAGGCCCAGATTGTTCACTTTTATCCAGGTCGAACATGAGACTCGCCAGAATTTTGTTGATGTCCGATTTGGACGACGCGTTGTCGAGGTACACGAGCGCGCATCGATGTGTCCCATGGTTGATTTGAATGCGGAACTGTCGTATGAGTAAGTCCATATCCATACCAAGAATGGATTTCATACCAGCAAGGTTTTCGTCCAAGTCAGCAGATAAGCGGTATTCCGATACAGCCTCTGCCGACGGCCCGTCCTGTCCGTGCGCTCGCCCCGAATGCACCTGCACGCGTGACGGCCGGACGTCGCCAACTCGTATGGATTTCCGGTATTTTAACTTCCCGATTAACGTCATAACGACCACCTATGGTTGGGCTTTCATGTATAGCATGACCAAGTCGGCTATCCCTATCCGTTGTGCTTACTCAATTCCTCGCCCCATAGGCAGATAAAGTAAAGGAGTGCACCCTTCGATATCGAAGAGTGCACTCCTTTACTTGGTTGTTACATCTTACTCGGTTGTATAAGCCATTAACGCGACTTGACGTGCGCGCTTGATAGCGACGGTCACTTGGCGTTGGTGGCGTGCACAGTTCCCGGAAATACGTCTAGGCAAAATCTTGCCGCGGTCCGTCAGATACTTCGACAAACGATTCACGTCTTTGTAATCGGCGTGATCAATTTTGTCCACGCAGAACTGACAAACCTTACGACGCTTTCCGCCACGGCCTTTACGCGGCATTGAAATCAACTCCTCGTCGTAATTGTCTTTGGCGAACACACCTTGCAGGTGCAAGCGATACAACGACCGTCTCAGAACGGTAAATCATCTTCTGAAATATCGATCATCTGACTGTCGTCTGCAAATGGATCATCTTCAAAGCGCGGGCTACGCTTGCTCTCCGGATTGACTCGTGGCCCTCCAGACGGCGCTGCTCCACCGCCCATCCCCTGATCACCACGATCCAGGAAGCGAACTGATTCTGCGACCACTTCGGCAACGCGAACCTTCTGGCCTTCGCGGTTTTCGTAGCTGCGGATTTGCAGCCGTCCATCCACTGCAGCAAGACGGCCTTTGTGCAAGTATTGTGCACACAGCTCAGCCTGCTTTTGCCAGACGACAATGTTGATAAAGTCGGTTTCACGTTCCCCGTTTTGATTGGGTCGCGGACGATCTACGGCGAGTCCAAACGAAGCTACCGCCGTACCTGAATTCGTGTAGCGCAGCTCAGGGTCTTGTGTGAGGCGCCCAATGAGTATCACCCGGTTCAGCATGCATACCCCTCCAACGAGATCTATTCGCCCAAACGCACGGTGAGATAGCGGATAACTTTATCCTCGAGTCTCAGCATGCGTTCCAGCTCGCGAGTGAAGTCCGTGTCAGCCGAGAATTGCATGAGCACGTAATAGCCTTCGCGGTAACGATTGATCTCGTAAGCCAATCGGCGCTTACCGATTTCCTGAAGTTGATCGATCTGTCCGCCGTGCTCAGTGACGAGGGATTGGTATTTTTCAACCAACTCTTTGATCTGTTCCGCTTCCAGGTCAGGCTTCAAGATGTACATCGTTTCGTACTGGCGCATGTATTTCACCTCCTTGTGGACTGTGGCCCGGCCATGCCGACCGAGCAAGGACAGGTGCGGCACAAACAAGCGTGCCAAGGCTACATGATACCACGTACGCCTAGAAACTACAAGACAATCCTTTATACGTTAAAGCGGAAATGCATGACATCTCCATCTTGGACGACGTAGTCTTTTCCTTCGAGGCGAAACTTACCGGCTTCGCGAGCTGCTTGGTAAGAACCCGCTTGTATCAAATCTTCATAAGAGACAACTTCGGCGCGGATGAAGCCGCGTTCAAAGTCGGAGTGAATCACGCCTGCCGCCTGCGGAGCTTTCGTTCCACGGCGAATGGTCCAGGCCCGGACTTCCGGTTCGCCAGCTGTGAAGTACGTAATCAATCCTAGCAGTTTGTATGAGGAACGGATGAGCTTGTCCAATCCAGATTCCGTTAAACCAAGGTCATTGAGAAACGCCTGCCGGTCTTCTCCCTCGAGTTCCGCAATCTCTGCCTCCAATTGCGCACAGACGACGACGACTTCAGCGCCTTCCTCTGCTGCACGTTGACGAACTTTGACCACATGTGGGTTTGCGTCCGGGTCCGAGATGTCGTCTTCCCCAACATTTGCAGCATACAACACCGGTTTTGCTGTCAGCAGAGGGAGGTCCTTGAGGGCGTCCTTCTCCTCATCGGACAAGTCCACGGTCCGAGCTGGTTTCCCCTCTTCGAAGGCTGCCGCCAGGCGCGTGAGCGCCTCCACTTCGACCGCATACTTTTTCTCCCCGGATTTCATGTTTTTCTTGGCCTTTTCCAGTCGCTTCTGGACTGACTCCAGGTCGGATAAAATCAATTCCAGGTCGATGGTCTCGATGTCTCGAATCGGATCCACGGAGCCCGAAACGTGCGTGATATCGCTGTTTTCAAAGCACCGAACAACATGTACAATCGCGTCAACTTCGCGAATGTGACCCAGAAACTTATTTCCGAGGCCTTCGCCTTTGCTCGCGCCTGCGACCAGTCCCGCGATGTCCACAAACTCGAAGGCCGTCGGCACAATCCGCCGTGGATGGACAATCTTGGCCAGTTCTTGTAAGCGCACATCCGGAACCTCGACAACCCCGACGTTTGGATCTATGGTACAAAACGGATAGTTGGCTGCTTCCGCACCCGCCCGCGTGATGGCATTGAACAATGTCGACTTGCCAACATTGGGAAGTCCAACAATTCCAGCCTGTAGTGGCATTCGAGCACCTCTTTCCAACTTGTTGCTTGCCCCATTATATTGAATGTAGTACGACGAAACAATGATGCGTGGTACGAAAACTTGTGATTTTGCAAGGTTCTTGCGCGCTTTTTTGCAACAACGGGCGCCGAGCGCGCCCAAATCCACCTCAGGTCATTCAGATGAGTGGATACAACTTTGCATCTATGGCAAACTAGTTCTGCAAGGAGGTGTTGGTTATGCTCCGCCGTTTGATTCGGAAGCTGCGGCTACGCAAAGTACCGACAAAGGCGTTAGCTGCCACAGTATTGTCCCCCAAGAAGCCATCGCGTTCTTCTCTGCACTGCGCGTAATGGAGTAGAACTTATGACATGTCATCTTGAGCCCTACCTGGGCTCTTTTCATGTCATTCCTCGGCAGTCATGGGCTCCACGTTCACAGTGCAGTCATACTGTGCGGTCTGGTCTCCGAAATCTGCCTTGTGACGCTTCGTAAAATGGTTCACCGTGATACCCTGTCCCCACCAACCAGACTCTAGTTTTACTGTGTAGGGATGTCCTCCCGCCTTGATTTTTACGCGAACTGTCAATTCGGCCTGGTCATTCCACACCCGAGCCAGCCCGTCCTGCTTCAATCCTCTCTCTGCTGCGATCGCCGACGATACCTCCAGTGTAGGAATCGGTGGAACGTTGGGCGCATCTCGGTGTTGAGAGTTTTCTGAGACTCTCGGGTGAATGGTCAGCATGGGGTACGGAAACCGCGCTCTGCCGGAACCAGATTCCTCGCACCGCGCTCCATGTGAGCCGATTTCTCTCGGTTTCACATATGTGGCATGCCCACTGTGTCCTTCGGCACGCGCCGTTTCCGACACAAACTCGTACTTTCCAGACGGAGTGCGGAATTGATAATCAGACCAAGGGACATCCGGCGTCGGCACTCGAATGGTTCCTTGCTGTTTCAGTTCCTGCAACGTAATCCCGTGTTCGCGAAGCGGATGGAGCGCCAGACTCATCCACTCCTCCACGGGACGCCTCATCTTGTCCCCAAATCCCAGTTCGTCCGCCAGTGCCGCAAAGATTTCCCAGTCCGGTCGTGCCTCGCCGCGAGGTTCACAGACCCGGTGGATGTACGTCACGTAATTGTGCCACATCGTCGAGTACACGAAGTCCTCCTCTTCGAGGACACTCGTGCACGGAAGGAAGTAGTCTGCCAATTCCGCAGTCTTGGTCATAAACATATCGACCACAACGATGCAGGGAATACGTTTGTACGCCTCGAGGAGCCTCGCCGTGTCAGGAACTTGCGTCACCGGGTTGGTGCGCGTGACGAACATCAACTCGATAGGTGGGTTGGCAGAGAGAATCTCGTCTGCTTGCTGCCCCCGCGAAAACTCGCGCACATCTGCACCATCGCGCGCAGTCAGAGCGCTGTCATTGAGAAATTCCGACATCATCCGGTTCGCGTAATTGACGCCTCCCCCTGGGATGCCCACGTGGCCCGTCGCAGCGACAAGTGCGTCAATGGCGCGAATCGCGTTGCCTCCCCCTGGGTACCGCTGCATACCAAGTCCGAGAAGCGTAGCTACAGGCCGGGTGGTACCATAGAACTCCGCGAGGCGTACGATGTGCTCGATGGGAACGTCCGTTTCTTGCTCGACGACGTCCAGCGTGAACTGGTCCAGATAGGCAGAAAACTCGGCCCACCCCACAGCGTGCTGTCTGAGGAACGTCTCATCCAGCCAGCCGCAGTCTTTGCAGTGCTTCAGGACACCCAGTGCCAAAGCACCGTCCGTGCCGGGGCGAGGAGCAATGACGAGATCTGCCCGCGGGTGAAGATCGGTAGGTAAAGGATTCACAATACACAGTTTCGCGCCGTTCGAGATGGCTTTTTTTAAGAATGGCGTCATGTGAATGTTCGTCACACTCACATTTCTCCCCCAAACCACAATCCCACTGGCGTTCGTGAGATCGTTCGGAGCATGACTTCTCGCTTGTCCGAAATCGTAGCGTTGCGCCTCGAGTCCGGCTTCCCAGCACAAACTGCCGACGGTCTCCGTACACCCACCAAGCAGGTAGAAGAAGCGTTGATTGAGATTCTTGAGGACTGTACCTGAGCCCCAGTCATACGCGTGCAAAATCGCATGGTGCCCATGTGTCGCTAAGACATGTTGAATTTTATCTGCAATTTCCCGGAGTGCCTGTTCCCACGAAATCCTCGTCCAACTGCCGGCTACCTTTTTCAGCGGGTGCAGAACTCTGTCGGGATGATACATCCGGTCTTTCAGACGCCGCCCCTTGTTACAGAGAAAACCCCGTGTGACCGGATGATCCGGATCGCCCACGAGGTCTTTCACCACACCGCCTTCCACGTGTGCGATGATGCTGCACGTGTCCCAGCAATCCAGTGGACATGCGGTCTTTATGTTCATCCATCATCCCTCACTGTCAGCAGGCTTGAGCAACTTCCGCACAATCCTATCAAAGCGGACGCGCGGAATGAGAACACTGTGCCCACACCGCGCACACTTCACGCGAATGTCCATGCCCATGCGGATGACGACCCATTCGTTCGCCCCACAGGCGTGCGGTTTCTTCAGTTGAACGGTGTCTCCCAATGCGTAGTTCACGGTCATCGTGTGGCCCCCCTTGGTTCCCCATCGCGATGTTGTCAAGACTCAGACGTGTGTGCCGATTCCAAAACGGCGTTGGCGTGTGCCTTGTCCGGTGGCGCTTGCACGCAGATCATCCGCGTTGCACCTGGTATTTCAATGCCTTCTTGATCAAACGCTTCTTTGACCCGCTGATAGGCTAAGCGCTGAACACCGTACTGCGTCGTCGGGCGACACTCCGCCGTCACGCGAATGACAATATGGTTTTCTCCGAGAGATTGTACGCCTTGAATCTGTACATCGCCCACGATGTTGTCGTTTTCGGCCTTCACGCGGTCCATTGCCATTTGAATCACTCTCATGGCATGCTTCAGGTCTGCTTCATAACTGACCGCAATGTCAATCACGGCGATGGAATTGTGCCTGGAGTAATTCGTGACCTGTTGAATTTGACCGTTGGGGATAATTTCGACTTCCCCAGTCCAGGCCTTGATGCGCGTCAGTCGAAGGCCAATACTCTGCACCGTACCTGTAAACTGGTTGATTTTCACGAGGTCGCCCACACCGTATTGGTCTTCAAACAAAATAAACAACCCCGTCAACACATCTTTGATTAAACTCTGCGCGCCAAATCCTACGGCAAGTCCAGCGATGCCTGCACCGGCGAGCAAGGTCTCAACGTGGATATTTATCGAAGTCAGGGCTTCCACGACGAAGATGAAGTAAATCAGGTAACGCACCACGTTGTCGAGCAAGGACGTCAACGTGTTTCTTCGACGCTCGTCCATTCGCATCGTCTGGGACTTCATCAGCCGGTTGATGACTGAAATCGAAATTCGAATGGCGATGCGAGCGAGGATAAAGTAGACAATCACGAGAATGATGTGGCCAAGCACGGTGACAATCGGATAGTTCCGCGAGTCTGCATACCAGTCGAGTAAGTACTGCACTATGCTATCTCCTGCCTTTCCCGTCTCCATGATAGCACAGGGCCATGAATCCCGACAAAGTAACTGTGTTTTTGCACAGCAGTCATAAGGCTTACGTATGCCAGTGGGTTTGGGCCAGCAGATTCACCGCTACAGAATGCTGGAGCATGCCGGACAAGAGCGGAAGTCCCTTGAACCAAGCCAAATTGATAAACAGTAAACAGGTCATCAAACAGACGTATAGTCCGCAGCCTGCCCCCATCAGCGCAGTGGATATCCTGTTTTTCTCTCCGTCCAACGTACTCGGCCCATCCCACAACACTTCCGATAAGTAGCCTGTAATCACAAACGCCAGGAAGATGGCGGTGGTGATGGCTGCGAAGAGAATGCCTTGGATGATGTGAAGGGCAAGCCACTGTAATTGATCTATCCCAGAAACAGCCGGCTCCGGCGGCACAAATCGAGAGAGTGCAGAAACTGTCTGTGTATTCAGCGAGATTTGGGACTGAATCCAATGAAATGCGGAACTGGTTGGGGGTATGAAAGCAGTGGCCAGCCACCGTGTCAGGTTTGCAGCCACGTACCCTGCAGAAATGATCCCCCCGGCGTACAGGACGGCTCGCCGAAGCCCCTTGTTGCGAAACCAGACCACCATCCACGTGATCTCTGCGAGCAAAAATACGTCTATCAATGTCGTCTCCCCTTCTATGTCTACACTCAATTGAGCGGACAAACACACAGGTATAGTTGATGGTACGCCTACGTATACTGGGAATATTCCGAGTTAGGAGGATTTCCGGAGTGGACAACGTTCAATCTTCCGAAGTGTGCGGTACCAGCGGCGAGTTTCCTGCGTTCCGCGTCTCATTTGACGACGACGACGCGGTAGAAAGACTCAGTCGTGCAATGGATAGTCTCCTTGAATCGGCTGGCCGTCGTGAAGTCGTCATTGTTTGCGTCGGCACCGACAGGTCGACCGGGGATTCGTTCGGTCCCATCATTGGGTCCAAGTTGTACTCTGTAGTGGGCGCGAAAGTGTACGGCACGTTGGACGAGCCTGTTCATGCGGTAAACTTGGCCGCAACACTTGAATACATCGCCAAATCACACAAGGAGAACCCGTTCGTCATCGCGGTTGACGCGTGTTTGGGGAAGTTTGACCACGTCGGACAGATCATCGTTGAACGTGGGCCTTTGCGGCCGGGAGCAGGTGTGAAGAAAACGTTGCCGGAGTTTGGGGATTTCACCGTGACCGGGGTCGTCAATGTGTCGGGATTTATGGAGTACTTTGTGTTACAAAATACGAGACTCGGCATTGTGATGAAAATGACGGACATTGTCGTGGAAGCCATCAGGAATGGTTTGTTTCGCCGCAACATGCGATTGGGCATTTCACAGGCCATGCGCAGCTAGAGTTCTGCCGGTGTAATCACGCGCAGGCCGCCCGGTTGCACAGTCGCTGTAATTTCTTCATAGGTCCTTCCCACTTCACCGTCAAATTCACTACGTCTGGCTGTGTTGCGAAAGTGAATGCGTACCTCCTGCCCTTGAAAAAAGGTAACAGCAGGATGACGGATGTGCTGTCCACGGTATACAGAAGGGAAAAGTCTCAGGAGACTGAATTTCGTCAGGTCAGACACAATACAAATGTCACACCGTCCGTCGTTCATTACGGCGTGCGGTGTGATTTGCATTCCACCACCAATACTCCGTCCATTGGAGAGCACCACTAGGGAAACGTGATGAAATGCAAACGATTGTCCATCCACAACCAACTCCATTGCAAACGGACGATAGTGATACAAGGTTTTCGGCATGATGATGCCATAGGCCAATCTGCCAAGTCGCTTCACTTTTGGACTCTGTTCAACATGGTGGACAACGTCAGCATCCAATCCAAACCCGCATGCATTCACCGTCCAACCGTCGTTGACCTGGAGAACGTCCAGCCGTCGTATCGGTTGGGACATCGCAGTAAGTAAGGCAGCGTCCAACGAGGTTGGAATCCCCACATTGCGGACAAAATCGTTCCCTGTGCCGGCAGGAATCACCGCCAGTGGGCGGTTTTGAGCAATGGAGACTTGAGCCACTCGATGCACAGTCCCATCACCGCCCACTGCAACGAGCACTGTGTCGTCGTCTGCGGGAATCTCGTCCTGAACGTCGTACGCAACAGTGTAAGGCACCGCGCGAAATCGCTCATGTTGCTTCAAGTATGCTTCAATTTTCGACCATGTTTTCAGTGAACGGCCTCGTCCTGCGGCCGGATTCACAATGAAGTGTAAACGCCTCATACGTTCACGCTGCGCCTCGACTCAACCTTTTCATGGTCTCCACGAATCACTTGTAACTCTTCATCTGTCAGTGTGTAGGTGGACGTCCCGGCCTTCACAGGTTTTGCATATGTACGCGATTCGTCTCGGCCGTAAATGGAAGATATCACGACCCCATCGCCATTGTCGTCTAACAAAGCCACAGAAAAGCTTAAGTCGCTGCCGGTCTCGGCAAACGCGTTGTACCTCATCACTCTGGCCGTCGACACTTTACTCCGAACTTGCTCCTGCAGTTGTTCAATGATCTGACGCGTTCCCCCAAGTTCCTGGCGCAATTGTTCCACCTGTTTCACGGTGCGGTCATAGACCTCTTCGAGGTCCGCAGTAGCTCGGATGGATTTCCACCTTTTCAAACGTCGCTTCAATGCGCCGTTGGCGAATACGGCAACCAGAGCAAGTACAAATCCGATGATGGAGATGATTGCTGATAAGGCAATCACATAAAGTTGATACTGTTGAAAGTATGGCATGGTTCCCCTCTCCGTTTCTGTTCCTAGGCCTTTTCAAAATCTGTTGCACCCTTCTGATTTCACACACGTGCGATGGCAGCCACTCGCGGTGCGCCATGATATCGCTTAGTATCTGTAACCCCCTTCTATCCTTGCCATCCAAATTTCACTAAAGATACGGACTGGCTACAGGTGCAACCAAGACAACACCGTAGGTACGCCCCATTTCAAGGTTGGCGCCACCAACATGGCCGGAAGTAAATTGCCGACGTTGATTCTTTTCAAACCCATGAGGTTGATACCAATCCCAACAATCAGCAGTCCACCGGTCGCGGTCATGCATGCAATGACCGAAGGGTTTTGTAAGACAGCGCCCGCGAAGTGCGAGATGGTGGCAATCAGTCCTTCGTACAGCAACACAGGGATTGCTGCAATCGCCACGCCTACGCCGAGTGTGGTCGTAAAGATAGTCGCGGAGACCATATCTAACAGAGACTTGGCGTAAAGGATCTTGTGAACGTCGCTCACACCACTCTGAATCGCGCCCACAACGGCCATGGCACCGATGCAAAATACCAGGCTGGCTGTGACAAATGCCTCCACGACTTGGCCAGTTTGCCACTGACGCGTCCTCGTTTCAATGGCTTGACCCATTCGAAGGAGTGCTCCTTCAACGTTCCACCATTCACCAATCAAGCCACCTATCACGAGACTCAGAATGATGTACATGACATCTTGGCTATCGTGTAGCGCCATATCGAGTCCGATGAGAGCCACAGCCAGTGATAACCCCTGCATCGTGGTCTCCTGTACTCGGTCTGGCATCTTTGGAATGATCAGACCTACCGCAGAACCGAGCAGAATGGCACCCGCGTTCACCAGACTGCCAAGTAAAAACACGCGGGTCACCACCTTCTAATGAAGATTGGAAAACAGATTGAGAATACGTTCTAAATCGTCCGGCGAAAAATATTCAATTTCAATCTTACCCCGTTTCTTTCCCTGATGAATTCTTACCTGTGTACCGAGGAACGTGCGAAGTCGTTCTTCATAGTGTTTAATGTGCGTGACGTTCTTTTGAGGTACTGTTTCACGTGAAACATTCTTTTTCGGAGAATAGATGAGTGATTCCAGTTTCCGTACACTCATGTCTTCCTTTACAACCTTTTCGGCCAACTCCGCCTGCTTTTTCTCGTCCTCCACTGCCAGCAGTGCGCGGGCATGACCCATAGACAATGTTCCACGTGAAACAAGTGTACGAACCTGTCTAGGCAGTTGCAACAACCGCAACATGTTGGCCACGTGACTTCGGCTTTGTCCCACCCTCTTGGCAAGCTGCTCTTGTGTCAGCTGTGCCTTATTCATTAACTGAGCATAAGCTTCGGCGATTTCTATCGCATTGAGATCCTCGCGCTGGAGATTCTCAATCACGGCAATTTCCATCAATTCGACGTCGCTAAACTCGCGCACAACTGCAGGCACAGTGGTGAGTCCAACCATTTGTGCGGCACGAAAGCGGCGCTCCCCCGCCACAATGTCATAACCCCGAATGCTGCTCTTGCGAACCACCAAGGGCTGAATGATACCGTGCTCGCGAATGGAATCTGCCAGTTCCTGCAGCTTTTCCTCGTTAAAATCTTGCCTTGGTTGATAGGGATTCGGTCTGAGATCACGCACATCCAAGTGGGCAACAGCGTCCGACTCCGAAACGTTTAACTGTGGAAGAAGTGCCTCCAGTCCCTTTCCGAGTCCCCGCTTATTCAACCTTTACCACTTCCTTCGCGAGATCCATATAGGTCTCCGCTCCTTTAGATTTCGGGTCATAATAGATAATTGGTTGGCCGTGACTCGGCGCTTCACTCAACCGAACGTTTCGCGGAATGATGGTTTGGTACACCTTATCCCGGAAATATTTCTTCACATCTTCAATGACTTGAATTCCTAGATTTGTGCGCGCGTCCAACATCGTCAACAACACGCCCTCCACTTCCAAGGACGTGTTCAGGTGCTTCTGTACCAATCGAATGGTGTTGAGCAATTGACTCAAACCTTCCAGCGCGTAATACTCGCACTGAATCGGGATCAACACAGAATCCGCCGCCGTCAGCGCATTGACCGTCAGTAAACCGAGTGAGGGAGGGCAATCAATGACGATATATTCAAACTGCTGTCGCATCGGTTGAATGGCGCGGCGCAACCGAACTTCCCTAGATATCGTAGGAACAAGTTCAATTTCTGCACCTGCAAGCTGAATCGTCGCAGGCAATACAGATAGATTGTCGACACAAGTGGGCAAAATCGCTTCCTGTATCGGTACATCATTAATGATGACGTCATATACGCAGTAACGCACATCTGCCTTGTTTACGCCGATTCCAGAAGTCGTGTTGCCTTGCGGATCAATATCAATCAACAGAACTCTTTTTCCCAAGTTTGCTATACACGCCGCGAGATTGACCGCAGTTGTGGTCTTACCGACGCCGCCTTTCTGGTTCGCAACTGCTATCACTCGACCACTGGCCACTGATGCATCCTCCTTAAACCCGGTGCCTACTTCGTCCCGATTTGCTAACAAACATTGTACTCCAAATGACGAAGTGCGTGGACACCTGATTGTTTTCCCATCCACGGAATTTCGTAGACAGAAGAAATGACCCTGATTGGTGAAAAAGAAGCGACGGCACCATCCCTGGGCCGCCGGTGTGAATGGTATCTATATGAGCGTTTTGCGAAATGCCATGACAGTGGTGAAACACCACTACATCTCGCGAACGATTTGGAATTTCAGTATGAATATCTTCAATACACATGACAATGATGATTTCATGTAACCAATGAAAAACGTGGTCCTATTTTTTAGGAACCCGTATGACAAATTCGTAGAACTCTGAGTCGTCGTTCTCCTGACATTCAATCGTTAGACCCGATTGTTGAATCATTTCCAACGACTGACGAATGGTGTTCACGGCTAGTCTCACGTCTCGGGAGAGCCCGCGTTTGCGTGGCTTTCTCCGAGTCCCTTCCTGCATTTTCGAGAGGATGCCTTTCACCCGCTCTTCCATTTGCTTGACGTTCCAGCCCCGCTCCACGCACTCCTCGTACAATTTGATCTGAAGATCCTCACTGGGCAGCGCAAGGAGAGCTCGAGCGTGACGCTCCGTAATCTGACGCGCCAACAGACCTTGCTGAACCGCTTCCGGCAGGTTCAACAACCGCAATTTGTTGGCGATTGTCGATTGACCCTTTCCAAGCCGCTGTGCAAGACTCTCCTGTGTCAATCCGTGCAACTCCAACAATTGCTGGTACGCGACAGCTTCTTCAATCGGGGTGAGTCCTTCTCGCTGGAGATTCTCGATGAGTGCGGCCGAGGCAGTCTGGGCGTCATTCATGACTCGTACAATCGCAGGAATCGTACGCCACCCTAGCGACTTGACCGCACGCCACCTTCGCTCACCCGCAATCAGCTCATAGTGCCCCTTTTGCCGCCTCACAACAATCGGTTGAATGATCCCATGCGTCTGAATGGTCTTGGCCAGTTCCTGAATACTGTTTTCGTCAAACACCGTACGCGGCTGATACGGGTTGGATACAATCTCGTCAACACCAATCTGGACCACGTTCGACTCGTCGCCACCATCACGAGACCCAAGCAGTCTACCCCAAGCTTCACGCATAGCCATCTATACCCCTCAATTCGTTCCTACGGTGTCTGCACGGAGTCTTCCACGACAACAGTTGTTCAACGCCGACAGCAGCGAATCCTTCCCATTGACAAAGGATCTATCGGTTCAGCACAATTCGACAATCACCTACAGTGGTTGTTTCTTCGGCGTTCCCGGCTTCCGAGGGTATGCTTTTGGCGTGGGCTTGTCCTGGACCATGACAACGATGGTTCGCTCACCAAATTCCCCAGGCAATGCTCGAACGTACGTCGTAGCGATTCGCCCACCGAGCACGTGCGCAGCTCGCTCTCCATCCGCCATCTCATCGTCCACGTGTGGACCTTTGTAGGAAAACACAAATCCTCCTGTTTTCACAAAGGGTAAAGTGAACTCCGCAAGTACATTCAATCGCGCCACCGCACGGGAAACCACCGCGTCGAACCTGTTTCGGAACTCCGAATCACGGGCTAAGTCCTCAGCTCGACCGTGCACCGCATGGACGTTCTTCAAACCTAATTCTGCACAGACGTGCTGGACAAACTGAATGCGCTTCTGCAGCGAATCACATAGAACGAAGGACAATTCTGGATGACAAATGGCAAGCGGTATCCCGGGAAATCCGGCACCAGTGCCAACATCCGCGACAGATCCTCGTGTATCCACCACCTGCTTCCATTCCGACGTGTCCACAATCAGAACACTATCCACGAAATGTTTATAGTACACTTCCTGTGGATCCGTAATGGCAGTGAGGTTCATCCGTTCGTTCCACTCGATAAGCAACTCATAATATCTCCGGAACGACGCCTCGTTTGCCTTCACCAACGTCAACGCATCAGCCATTTGCCGCCCTGCCCTTTCTCTGCTCCAAGTACACCAAGAGGATGGAAATGTCCGCAGGTGTGACTCCCGGAACGCGTGACGCCTGTCCCACCGTATGAGGGCGAACTGCCGAGAGTTTCTGGCGTGCCTCCGTAGCCAATCCTCGAATGGAGTGAAAATCGACGTCTGCTGGAATGACCCGTTGGTCCAACTTAGACAGTCGTTCAATCTCCTGCAATTGTTTCTGGATATATCCAGAGTACTTTGTCTGAATTTCAACCTGTTCTATGACGGCCGGGTCAAGCGACGTATCGGCACTGTCCCCCTCCATCTCCTGGAGGTGTTTGTATTCCACCTCAGGACGGCGCAACAATTGCTCTAACGTTACGGCATCATCCACTGGACGAGATCCAGCCGCCTCCAAAACCGGGTTCGCCTGCGCCGGCTTGACACGCGTACGTTTCAACCGAGCGATTTCCTGCGCGATACCATCCCGCTTTCTCATCATGGCATCGTATCGCTTCTCTGGTAACAGACCGACCTTTCGACCGAACTCCATAAGCCGCAAATCCGCATTGTCATGGCGCAACAGTAGGCGGTACTCCGCGCGTGACGTCAACAAGCGATATGGCTCGTTGGTCCCTTTCGTCACAAGGTCATCAATCATCACAGCGATATACGCATCGGATCTGGATAATATGAGCGGTTCACGTCCAAGTACCTTGCAGGCCGCGTTAATCCCAGCCATAATCCCCTGACCTGCAGCTTCTTCGTAACCTGACGTACCATTGATCTGCCCTGCCGTAAACAACCCTTCGATGGATTTGGACTCCAGTGTGGGCCACAACTGAGTAGGTACAATTGCATCGTACTCAATGGCATATCCAGGCCGAATCATTTCGGCGTTTTCCAACCCGGGTATCGTGTGCAAGACCGCTAACTGGACATCCTCCGGAAGGCTCGTCGACAACCCCTGAACATACCACTCAGCGGTACGCTTTCCCTCCGGTTCCAAGAACACCTGGTGATTCGGGCGCTCACGAAAACGCACGACTTTATCCTCGATGGACGGACAGTACCGAGGTCCTGTGCCCTTGATTTCTCCAGAATACATGGGCGCTCTGTGCAGGTTCTCCAGAATCAATTCGTGCGAATGTTCATTCGTGTAGGTCAGCCAACACGGGACCTGTTCACGAGGGGGCACGTCCGGATCGAAAGAAAAGTGTTGCGGTTCGGGGTCCCCTGGTTGGACAATCAAGTGGTCAAAGTTGATGGAGTTGCGGTTCACCCGCGGCGGCGTGCCAGTCTTAAAGCGCACCAACTCAAAGCCCAGATCCAGCAGACTGTCCGTCAGTTTGATGGCTGGCATCTGCCCATTCGGACCACTCTCATATGACACGTCGCCGATGAAGACTCTCCCGCGCAGATAGGTTCCTGTCGTGAGGACAATCGCACGCGCATGGTACTCCGCACCGGTTTTCGTCACTACCCCTTTGACCCGTCCACCTTCGGTGAGAATCTCCTCTACCATGCCTTGCTTCAACGAGAGGTTTGGCTGGTTCTCCAGCGTGTATTTCATGTTCAAGCCGTACAACGCTTTGTCCGCCTGCGCGCGCAACGCTTGAACTGCAGGCCCTTTGCCCGTGTTCAACATCCGCATCTGAATATATGTGTGGTCGATGTTGCGTGCCATTTCTCCACCAAGCGCATCGATTTCGCGGACTACAATCCCTTTGGCCGGGCCACCAATCGAAGGATTGCACGGCATGTACGCGATGGTGTCGAGGTTAATGGTCAGCAACAGCGTCTTGCAACCCATGCGCGCGGCAGCCAAGGCAGCCTCGCATCCGGCATGTCCGGCTCCGATCACAATTACTTGGTATTCGCCGCTGAAAAACCTCATGCATTTTCGCCTCACTTGATTCGATTGAGCATTATTTCCCCAGACAAAACCTCGAAAAGATTTCATCCAGAAGATCTTCCCCGACTTCTTCACCAATCACGCGCCCAAGCGCCGCATACGCCGACTGCAACTGGACAGCGATGATGTCCAGTGTCGCCCCGGCCCGCGCAGCATCCACAGCGGCAACCAGATCCTCGCGTGCCGCTCGAAGCAGCTCAGATTGTCGGGCGTTGGTCATGTAACTGATATCGCCCCTGTCGGCCATTCCCCCCATGACCAACTTCTCCATCGCTTCCTCCAATGCCGCCAGACCCTCTGCCTCTTTTGCAGAAATCTCTACCACCGGCGACTCCCCTGCACGGGACCGAATATCTGAGATATCCAACGCCGCCGGCAGATCTATCTTGTTCAACACCACGATCCGCGGCACATTTGCAGTTTCCTCCATCAATTGTACATCTTCCGGAGTCAACGGTTCGTTCCGATTCAGCACCAGCAATACCAACTGGGCAGACTGAACCATTTGCCGCGATTTCTCTACGCCGATTCTTTCGACCACATCTGCGGTGTCGCGTATTCCGGCCGTATCTGCGAGTCGGAACGGAATCCCGCGCACGTTCACATACTCTTCCAGCACATCTCGCGTTGTACCGGGAATGTCAGTCACAATCGCCCTGTCCCTGCGCAACAACGCGTTCATAATGGACGACTTACCGACGTTTGGGCGGCCCACGATGGTGGTCACCACCCCTTCCCGGAGGATCTGACCGACCTCTGCATTTTCAATCATTGCCTCAATCTCAGTCAACAGGTGACATCCGGTGTCGACCACCTGCGCACAAGCGACACTTTCCACATCATGCTCCGGATAATCAATGGTGACTTCCACGTGTGCTTGCAACTCAATCAACGTTTTGCGAAGCGCACGAATCCGCTCGCTCAACCGCCCGTTGACCTGGCTCAGTGCCGACCGGCTCGCCAAATCCGTTTTTGCGCGAATCAGGTCCATGACAGCTTCCGCCTGAGATAAGTCAATCCGTCCGTTCAAAAAAGCCCGCTTCGTAAACTCCCCGGGTTCAGCGAGTCTTGCGCCTGCCTTCAACACAGCTTCCAGCACCATCTGAACGACACGGATACCCCCGTGCACCTGAAATTCAACCACATCTTCCGCTGTATAACTCCGGGGTCCTGGCATCCACAACAGGATGCATTCGTCAATTTGAACTCCGGTGAACGGATCCACCACCTGTCCGTAATACAGGCGCCTGGTATCGTGCCACTTTGGAACAGCGCCGTTTCTCAGCCGAAACGCCTTAGACGCCACATTTTTTACACCATCTCCACTCACTCGTACAACACCAATACTCGCTTCACCGAGCGAAGTCGCAATGGCGGCAATCGTATCCTCCTGTGTGAGCAACCGTGTCCCCCCCCCTTGCACATATGTAGTGATTTAACAACATTCCACGAGTCGTTCAGCTCGACCAAATGTCACTTGCGTTCTAAAAATCTCTGAAGTACAGAAACACCACCCTTCTCCGTAGAGAAGGGTGGATACTTACCCATACTATACACACTTTACTTTGCAGAAACACCCTTTGACGGTCCAGATTGTACGAGAGGCACGACAACGACCTTCCGGTTGGGTTCGGAACCCTCACTGGACGTCGTCACATCGCTTCGCTCCTGCAGATACGTGTGGACAAACTTTCTGTCCGACGCCGACATTGGATCCATTGCCACCGGGCGCCTCATGCGCACGGCGCGCAACGCGGCCTTGTCCGCCATCCGCTGCAACCCTTCCATTCGCCGCCTGCGATAATCGCCAGCATCCACCACGACCTTCAAGTACCCTTCCTGACCTTGGTTTACCACTACGTTCGAAAGGTATTGAAGCGCTTCCAATGTACTACCGTGCCGTCCAATGATCACAGGCAAATCATTTTCATCACAGACAATCTCCACGTGCAACAGGGATTTCCCTTCTTCTTCGCCCATACGCGTTCGAATCCGAGCTTCAATCCCCATCCTCCGCAACGTCCCTTGCAAAAATTCACGCGCCATTTCCTCTGGTGAGAGGCGAATGGACACTTCTACTTCTGCATCCTTTGCGCCAATAATGCCAAACAGACCTTTGACTGGCTCGCGCAGGACGCGAATGCTTGCTTGGGACCGGGTCGCCCCTAGTTTGACGAGTGCGGATGTCACTGCGTCATCAACGGTACGTCCTGTGGCAATTACTTTCTTCATCGCAATCCCCTCTTACGCGACCGACTGGACCGAATTAACTCCCCTCAGCGCGCTCCCTTTGCATAGGCCGCACGCGGATGAAATATGTCTGCACTGCAGTGAAAATGTTGGTGTACACCCAGTACAACGCCAGACCTGCCGGGAACCGGCTGCCAATTAAGAAAATAAATACTGGCATGATGAACAACATCATCTTCTGCTGTGGGTCAGTTGACGCCATCGTCACACGGGACGACAAATAGGTCGTAATCGCGGCAAGTAAAGGCAAGATGTAATAATGATCTGGTTGACCCAGCTTGAAGATCCCCAGGAATGTACTGTGGAACAGACCGACATTCCCCTCAATCGCCCCAAATAGTGCGTACAAAATGGGCAACTGAATCAGCATTGGGAAGCAACCCGCCATCGGGTTGACACCGGTCTCTTGGTACAACTTCATGATTTCTTCCTGAATCTTTCGGTTGTCGCCTTTGTATTTGGACCGAATTTTCTGCAACTCCGGCTGCATCTGCTGCATCATTTTCGACAGGCGGATTTGCTTCACCATGAACGGCAACACCAAGATACGGACAATCACGGTCACTACCAGCAACGCCAGACCGTAATTGCCCCATAAATGATTGGCAAAAAAGTCAATCGTACGCGACACAAACTGCAGGGCATCTCCCCAAGCGCCAGACGGCCATTCACCGGGCTTCCTCGGATACATCGAGCACCCGGATAAGGTTAACATGAGGAAGCCACTGATCCCCCACAACCACTTTGAATTCGATGTTTGTTGCAAGTCCAATCGACGATTCCTCCTACTTATCTGTGGGTACAGGATCGTATCCACCTTCGTGCCAAGGTCCACACTTGATGAGTCGCTTCAACGACATCCATCCGCCGCGAAACGCTCCGTATCGGCGTACAGATTCCAACGCATACTGCGAACAGCTCGGCACAAACCGGCATCGCGGTGGAAAAAGGGGAGATATGACGACCTGGTAGAGACGGATCAAACTCATCAACACGTAACGAATCTTTCACCAACTCCTAGGGACCATCATACCATGATCTTCGCTTTACGGAGTAGTCGAGATAATTCTGTACGCATTTCTTCATATGTCGTATCCGCTGCCGACTTCCGACAGACTACCACGAAATCCATATGCGTCTCTACCAGTTGCGGAGTCAACTCATGAAAACACGCGCGCAAACGCCGTTTCAGCCGATTCCGAACCACAGCATTTCCAACCTTCTTGCTCACGGAAAAACCCACGCGAAAATATGGTGTGCGTTTGTTTTCTAACCAATACAATACAAACTGTCCACCCGCGACCGATTTTCCACGAGTGAATACCCGCCGAAAGTCCTTGTTTTCTTTCAACCGATATATAGATTGCAACGTCGACGCCCTCTCATAGGCAAATCGTACCTATAACATATCATGGATAACTCATAAAACGAAACAAACCCGTTCCCCGCCAGATGCGAAGAACCGGGTTTGCCCTTTCTTATGTGGAAGATCCATGTCAGGCGCTGTTACGCCGACAAGACCTTACGTCCCTTCCTGCGGCGAGCGGCTAATACCTTCCGTCCATTCTTGGAGCTCATACGTTTACGAAAGCCGTGCACTTTCTTCCGTTTCCGCGTATTGGGCTTATACGTCGGTTGCATGTGCGGCCACCCTCCCTTCAATCAACAGACACTGCCTGCCATTATACTGAAGCGCCCCGACAATTGTCAACGGAACCCCGTGTTCAGTCACCATCAAATATCCACAACCACTTCAACACCAAGTTTCGACACCCCGCGACATTATCCACACCCGTATTCAGAGTTATTCACATCTGAACAACTTCTGCAAAACCGTTTTTGCACAACGTGAAAATTGTGGATAAATCGATCTCATCATTGCACTTTCCCTGTTATATCTGCTATGATTGGCGTTGCTACACGGCACCAGCTTGTGTATAAGTGGAATTCATCCACAACACTATCCACATGCTGTGGATAACTTTACACACATCCTTGTGTTTCTGTGCACAACTCCCAGAACAGTTATCCACATTATTCACACCGCAAGCAGCGACAAATTTCGTCACGTCTTGTCGGGACAAGGGAATTATCAACGTCATCTTATCCACAGATTATCGACAAGACCTACACATGCTGCGCAACCTTTCTGCAGCTCAGGAGGTCCGCATTTACTGCCATGACGACTGCATTTGACTCTCGGTTTTTCAACGAAATCTGGGAACAAGTTTTGTTGATGATGAAGGAGCGCATGAGCGGCCCCACCTTTGAAACGTGGTTCACCGGTACCCGCATTGCCTCTTACGACGAGAAAACGAATCGGCTGGTGGTGCACGCGCCGAACTCGTTTACGCGCAACTGGCTGCAAAAACATTACACGCGCGTGATTGAAAACGCCTTGACCGCACTGACAGAACACGAATTTAGCGTGCATTTCGCTGTATCTACCGAATCTACTGAAAATTCAAATGAAAAGACCAACGAGACTCAATTACCAGAGTCAGGAAACGCCGCCGGCCCCACACATCCACTCAATCCTAAATACACGTTTGAGACGTTTGTCATCGGAGCCAGCAATCGTTTTGCGCACGCAGCCAGCCTCGCTGTGGCTGAAACACCGGCGAAAGCCTATAACCCGCTGTTTATCTACGGCGGCGTAGGTCTAGGAAAGACCCACTTGATGCACGCCATTGGCCATTACGTGTTACGCCATACTCCGCACGCGAAAGTCCTGTACTTATCTTCAGAGCGGTTCATCAACGAGTTTATCAATGCCATACGCGACAACTATACGGAAGAGTTTCGCAACCGTTATCGGTCCATCGACGTCCTGCTGATTGACGACATCCAGTTCCTCGCGAAAAAGGAGCAGACGCAAGAGGAATTTTTCCACACGTTTAACGCGTTGCACGAGGCTGGAAAACAAATTGTCATCTCCAGTGACCGACCGCCTAAGGAAATTCCGACCTTGGAGGACCGACTGCGCAGCCGGTTCGAGTGGGGACTCATTACAGATATTCAGCCACCTGACTTGGAAACGCGAATTGCCATTCTGCAACGGAAGGCAAAATCGGATGGATTACAGGTCCCCGAGGAAGTCGCGTACTTTATTGCAACGCAGATCAACTCCAATATCCGCGAGTTGGAAGGTGCGCTGATCCGCGTCATGGCGTATTCTTCATTGGTCAATCAGGATATCTCGATTGACCTCGCTGAACAGGCCTTGCGAGACATTATTTCTGCTGACAGGCCAAAAGTGATTACCGTCAGTCAAATTCAAAAGGTCGTCGGTGACCACTTTGGTCTCAAAGTGGACGAACTTAAAGCGAAAAAGCGTACCAAGAACATTGCGTTTGCTCGCCAAATTGCCATGTACCTGACACGAGAGCTAACCGACTTATCTCTACCTAAGATTGGAGATGCGTTTGGTGGACGGGATCACACCACCGTCATTCACGCATGTGAAAAGGTGGCTGAGGAAATGGCCAAAGACCCTTCGCTCAAGTCGACCGTGGAACGGCTGGCGGAAGCAATTCGGACGTTGTATTAATCAGAATTCAACCAGAGAAGCATCTGTGGGCCACGCTCTGTGTATAACGGCACAAGTTTCGCATGATTTGTGCACAAGTTATCCACACTGTGGATATCTCATCAATTCTCGATCTTTCCAACTTGTCCACAGTACGCACATGGCCTATTACTATTACTACTATGTTTATGTAACTCAAAAACATATATGCTAATAAAGGACAACGATTCATTCTTCGCCTGACGGCGAATTTACATGGATTCATTCCTGGATGTTAATCATGCTTATGCGGGAAGGGGTTCCTCCATTCATGAAATTCTCTATTCGTCAATCGTCTTTGCTGCAAACCATTCAGACCGTGTCGAAAGCCGTCGCAGTACGCACCACAAAACAGGTCTTGACGGGTATCCTCCTCCAAGCCAAGGGAGACACCCTGACAGCCACCGCGTACGACTTGGAGTTGGGCATACAAGACAAAGTGATTGCCAGTGAAGACACCGGGTTGAACATTGTCGATGAGGGCTCCATTGTGCTCCCTGCCCGCTATTTCGCAGACGTGATTCGCAAGCTCCCTGGTCAGGAAGTTTGGATTCGAGTGAACAACAACTACATGACGGAAATCCGATCCGGACAAGCCGAGTTTCACTTGCATGGCATTGATGCAGCGGAGTTCCCAAAATTGCCCGTTTTTCACGGTGCGCAATCCATCCAAGTTGCCAGTGATCTCCTGAAGGAACTCATCCGTACCACTGCGTTTGCGGCAGCCAACTCGGAAGTGCGTCCCATCCTCACCGGGATTCACGTGGTATGTAAAGAAAACCAGATGACCTTCACGGCAACAGACGGTTTGCGCCTGGCTACTCGTACCGTATCTGTCAACACGCCTGAGGGTCAGGAGTGGAACGCCATCCTGCCTGCCAAATCCTTAGGAGAACTGGCAAAGCTGCTTCCAGACGACGAACGTCCCATCACGGTGCAGCTCACCAACAGCCACAGTTTGTTCATCATTGATGACACCTATTTCTACACTCGGCTGATTGAGGGAACATATCCAGACACGTCACGCATCATTCCGACTTCTGCCAAAACGGACGTGACAGTGAAAGCGGCAGAACTTACAGATGCCATCGACCGTGCTGCGCTGATTGCACGCGACAGAGACAATCACATGGTGCGCTTGGAACTGACGGACAATACCCTCGTCTTGTCTTCAAGTTCTCCCGAAATCGGCAACGTTTCGGAAAGCGTTCAAGCAACATCAAAAACAGGCGAAGACATGTCCATTGCTTTCAACGCAAAGTACGTTCTCGACGCATTGAAGGCCATGTCGGCCGATGAAATCAACGTTCGGTTTAACGGATGGAATCAACCTTTCACATTCCGTGAGGTAGGGAACGAAAACGGATTACAGTTGATTTCACCTGTGTTAATGCGGTAGGCGCTCTGCTGAGTTGCGGTACAGCGCCCCACACAGCGTGTGAGAGCAACGATATCGTCTGGAATACATGTTGTGTGGACGCCGTACTGAATCTGAATTCCGCGGGCGCCGGAGGTGAGAGATTGGACGTTCAAATTTACACCCCCTATATCACGCTCGGACAACTGCTAAAAATGGCGGACATCGTAAGCAGTGGCGGTGAAGTCAAGGGATTTCTCGAGGATGAGCAGGTGTTGGTGAACGGTCAACCAGAGCAACGCAGGGGACGAAAGCTGTACCCTGGCGACCAAATCACCATTCTGGGCAAGCAGTACGAGATTCGGGCGAAGTGACATGCGTATCGAAACGTTAACATTAAGCAACTTCCGCAACTACAGCCAACTGCAACTCGATTTCGCAAAGTCCCTCAACGTGTTTGTCGGGGAAAACGCGCAAGGCAAAACGAACGCGCTCGAGGCGATTTACTTCCTTGCGATGGGAAAATCCCACCGGACACATAAGGACAGCGACTGTATCATGTGGGGACAAGACCATGCGGACATTCGTTCGAATATCGTGGTTCGGGATAGACCGAGAGAGTTGCACATCGCCCTTCGGGTTGGCTCCAAGAAGGCCAGTGTGAACGGCGTTAATCAGGCGAAAATGACGGATTTTGTCGGTCATTTCCAAGTTGTATTGTTCGCTCCCGAAGATTTGCAACTTGTCAAAGGCGGGCCAGGAGGAAGACGTCGGTTTATTGACATGGAGCTCGGTCAAACGCACCCGAAGTACCTGTATCACCTGAGCCAATACCAACGCGTGTTGCAACAACGAAATGTCCTGTTGAAGCAAGGACCTCACCAGTCGGACGTCATCGACATTCTCGATGAACAACTTGCAGAACACGGTAGTGAAGTGTTGCTTCGCAGGTTCCGGTTCCTTGAGCAGATGAAGGTGTTGGCCGCAGACATTTACAATTCCATTGCGGATGGACGGGAAACGTTTACGTTTCAGTACGAGTGCTCTATCCCTGGAGTCGAATTCGAGGGGGAGCAAGAGAAGCCATTGATTGTGGAGCAGTTTTTAAAGGCGCTCGCGCAAAAACGAAACACAGATCTTCACAACGGTCATACTACCGTTGGACCGCACCGCGACGATTTGGTGTTTTATCTCAACGAACAACCCGTTCAGTCCTTCGCGAGTCAAGGTCAACAGCGAACCATCGCGCTAGCCCTCCGGTTGGCTGAGATAGACTTCATCCGCCAGGAAGTCGGCGAATACCCAGTCCTCTTACTCGATGACGTCCTGTCGGAGCTCGACGACACTCGGCAGAAGAACCTGGTTCTCAATATGAGTGAGAAGGTACAAACAATTGTTACTACAACCAGTCTTTTTCAGTTGCGCGACAAGCTGCACGACGATGTACGTTTGTTTCAGGTACGTTCTGGTATAATACAGAATGAGGGGTAGGTGTTTCTGTGTTCATACATATCGGTGGAGACACCATGGTTCGCATGAAAGATATCATTGGGATCTTTGATATACATGTGCAGACCAGCCCGTATACCGCACGATTTATCGAGTATGCGAAGCATAACGACGCGATAGAAGTCGTTGAAGTTGGCGACATTAAGTCGTTCGTCGTAACGGAAAAGAAACTGTATTACTCGCCGATTTCTTCCCTGACGTTAAAAAAACGGGCGAATATTCTTGATCACGGAGGCAAGGCCGACTCCGAATCCGTATAACACGTTCGTCGCGCTGACTGCCTTTCTTTTTTTCATGTTAATTCACTGTTAGGACCTGGAGGGAAACTTGTGCCTGATCAAGTCTACGATGAATCGCAAATACAGGTTTTAGAGGGCCTTGAAGCCGTACGCAAACGTCCTGGGATGTACATTGGCTCCACGAGCGCGCGGGGATTACACCACCTCGTTTGGGAAATCGTGGACAATGCGGTGGACGAGGCACTCGCCGGCCGCTGTACCAAAATCGTTGTTCGCGTTCACAAGGACAATAGCGTGTCCGTGAGCGACAACGGTGCAGGGTTTCCAGTTGGAATTCACCCCAAAACAGGTCGCCCTGCAGTTGAAACAGCGTTGACGGTTCTCCATGCCGGCGGCAAGTTTGGCGGTGGAGGATACAAGGTATCTGGTGGATTACACGGTGTTGGTGCGTCCGTCGTCAACGCATTGTCTGAGTGGCTGAAAGTTGTCGTTTATCGCGACGGTAAAATATACACACAAGAGTTTGAACGTGGAAATGTGAAGTACGACTTAAAGGTCATCGGTGAGACCGACCGAACCGGCACAACGGTCACGTTCAAGCCGGATCCGCAGATCTTCACTGAGACCACCGAATTTAGTGCTGACGTGCTACAAAATCGATTGCGTGAGTTGGCTTTCCTCAACGCAGGTTTGGAGATTGTTTACGAAGACGAGCGAGAAGACAACCAGGTGACCTATTGCTACTCCGGCGGTGTCGCTGCGTTCGTCGAGTTCTTGAACAAATCCAAAGATGTTCTGCACCCGACTCCGGTATACGTGACAGGGGTTAAGGACGATGTCACGGTGGAAATTGCGCTTCAGTACAACGACGGATATTCCACTACGCTGTTCTCATTCGCCAACAACATTCACACCCATGAAGGCGGCGCGCACGAATCTGGCTTCAAGAGCGCTTTGACGCGGGTGATCAACGACTACGCGCGAAAGAACAACATCGTGAAAGAGAACGAAAGCAACCTCACGGGCGATGACGTACGCGAAGGTCTCACGGCGATTGTGAGCGTGAAAGTTCCGGAACCGCAGTTTGAGGGTCAGACCAAGACAAAGTTGGGCAACAGCGAAGTCCGCGGTATTGTGGAAAGTCTGTTTGGCGACAAGTTGCAGGTGTTTTTCGATGAAAATCCGAGTGTTGCCCGGAAAATTATCGAAAAGTCGGTGACGGCAGCGCGTGCACGGGAAGCAGCACGCAAAGCGCGCGAGTTAACCCGGCGAAAGAATGCCTTGGAGGTCAGTTCTTTGCCTGGGAAATTGGCCGATTGCTCGTCGAAGGACGCCTCCATCAGCGAGCTGTACCTCGTCGAGGGTGATTCAGCAGGCGGTTCTGCGAAGCAAGGACGGGATCGGAATTTCCAAGCGATTCTCCCCCTGCGCGGAAAGATCATCAACGTGGAAAAAGCTCGATTAGACAAGATTTTATCCAACCAGGAAATCCGTGCCATCATCACCGCGCTCGGTACCGGAATCGGCGATGACTTTGACATTACGAAAGCGCGGTATCACAAGATTGTCATTATGACGGATGCCGACGTTGACGGAAGTCACATTCGGACACTGTTGCTGACGTTGTTCTACCGCTTCATGAAACCATTGATTGATGCCGGCTACGTATATATCGCACAACCGCCGCTGTACAAAATTACGAAGGGCAAATCCATCAGGTACGCCTATTCCGACAGGGAGCTTGAATCTGTATTGCAGGAAATCGGTCGACAAGGCGTCAATATCCAGCGGTACAAAGGTCTGGGTGAGATGAATCCGAACCAATTGTGGGAAACGACCATGGATCCAGAAGCTCGCACCTTGCTGCAGGTGACCATGGAAGACGCTATGGAAGCCGACATGATCTTCACCACCCTGATGGGCGACAAAGTTGAACCGAGACGCGAATTTATCGAGGCCCACGCTCGATACGTCCGAAACCTCGATATATAGAGAACTTGACAGACGTGGATTATCACCGAGGTTGTCGCGATTGCGGTAACCCTGTACGACAGTTTCGGTAGGAGTGACTCTCATTGGCAGACGGTACAAGCAGCAAAGTACTGCCCATTGAACTTAGTCAGGAAATGAAAAACTCGTTCATCGACTATGCGATGAGCGTCATTGTCAGTCGAGCCATACCTGACGTACGAGATGGCTTGAAGCCTGTTCATCGCCGAATCTTGTACGCGATGTACGAAGTTGGCATGACACCCGACAAACCGTATAAGAAATCCGCACGCGTCGTAGGTGACGTGTTGGCGAAGTACCATCCTCACGGCGACGCTGCGGTCTACGATTCGCTCGTTCGCATGGCACAGGATTTTTCCACGCGCTATGTCCTCGTTGACGGGCACGGGAACTTCGGTTCCATCGACGGTGACTCTGCAGCTGCAATGCGTTACACGGAATCACGCATGTCTCAGATTGCGATGGAATTGTTGCGTGACATTAACAAAGAGACCGTCGACTTTGGTCCCAACTACGATGAGAACGAGCAAGAGCCGCTTGTTCTTCCTGCTCGGTTTCCGAACTTACTCGTCAACGGGTCTTCCGGTATTGCCGTAGGTATGGCAACGAACATTCCCCCTCACAACTTGGGGGAAGTCATTGACGGCGTCGTGATGATGATTGATAACCCGGATGTCTCCATTGATGACCTGATGACGGTCATCAAAGGACCAGACTTTCCCACGGGGGGTATCATCCTCGGAACGGATGGAATCCACAACGCATTTCGTACAGGTCGTGGATCCATTACCATCCGGGCGAAAACACAATTTGAGGAAGCCCCCGGCGGCAAAACGAGAATCATAGTCAACGAGATTCCGTATCAACAAAACAAGGCGCGATTGATTGAAAAAATCGCTGAACTTGCTCGTGACAAGAAATTGGACGGTATCACCGACTTGCGGGACGAGTCGGACAGAAACGGTATGCGTATCGTCATCGAGCTGCGCCGAGACGTGAAGCCGCAAGTTGTCCTGAACAACCTATTCAAACACACGGGATTGCAGAGCTCGTTCGGTGTCATTATGTTGGCGCTGGTGGATGGACAACCGAAGGTCCTGAATCTGCGCGATATGATACACCTCTACTTGGAGCACCAAAAGGATGTGGTCAGGCGGCGGACGCAGTTTGACCTGAACAAGGCGGAAGCGCGTGCACACATCCTGGAAGGTTTGCGGATTGCTCTGGATCACATTGACGAAGTCATTGCGCTGATCCGTGCTTCTGAAACCACCGATATCGCTCGCGAAGGACTCATGACGCGTTTTTCGCTCAGCCATGAACAGGCACAGGCTATCCTGGATATGCGCCTGCAGCGATTGACCGGTTTGGAACGAGAGAAAATTGACAATGAATACAACGAATTACTGAAACTGATTGCTGAACTGAGAGGGATTCTCGCGGATGAAGCACTGCTCATGGGCGTCATTCGCAAGGAAATCCTTGAAATCAAGGAACGATTTGCTGATGAGCGCCGCACCAGCATTGTGAGAGCTGAGGGCGAAATCAACGAAGAAGACCTAATACCTGTGCAAGACGTTGCCATTACCATTACTCATGCTGGGTACGTGAAGAGAATTCCCGTCACGGTCTATCACAGCCAGCGGCGCGGAGGTCGCGGTATGACGATGATAGGTACCCGCGAAGAGGACTTCGTGGAACACATGTACATCACATCGTCGCACCATCACTTGTTGTTCTTCACGAACAAGGGCCGGATGTACGCATTGAAAGCGTACGAAATTCCGGAGTACAGTCGTCAGGCAAAGGGTCTGCCCATCATCAACCTCATTCAGATTGACCAGGACGAAAAAATTTCGGCCGTGATTCCGGTTCGGTCCATGGACCCGGGTCAAAGTGAAAACCTGAACCTCTTCTTTGCTACGCGGAACGGCATTGTGAAGAAGACGCCACTGTCGGACTACGCGAACGTACGGAAGTCCGGTATCATTGCCATCAACCTGCGCGAGGACGACGAAGTGATTGGCGTTCGTCTCACGGAAGGCACGCAGGACATCATCATGGCAACAAAACACGGCTTGTCCATTCGCTTTCACGAGACGGATGTGCGGAGCATGGGACGGCAAGCCACCGGTGTCAAGGGCATTAACCTGGGCGAAGGCGACGAAGTCATTGGTATGGACGTGGTCTACCCTGACATGGATGTTTTGGTCGTCACAAGCCGCGGCTATGGAAAAAAGACACCATCCGATGAGTACCGTGTGCAGAGCAGAGGCGGCAAAGGCATCAAGACCATCCACTGTACTGGCAAAAACGGTTATGTGGTCGGTTTGAAGATGGTGCATTCGGATGACGATTTGATGATTATTACCAACGCAGGGGTGGCCATTCGAATTCACGTAAACTCAATTTCCACCCTCAGCCGCAATACACAAGGCGTGAAATTGATTAACGTTCCTGAGGGAGAAGAAGTCGCCACCGTGGCACGCGTTGTCAACCACGACGATGAAGAGTAATCTAAAGTGCAGCGTGTATTGAACCATCCCGCATCCGTACTTGCACGGGTGATGTACATTGAATCAGGTAATCAGCGGATGAAAGGCACAGGTGATGAACAGTGAGTCCGTTAGAGCAACTCATCATCCATCAGGCCGCCATGTTTCTTGGATTGGCCGTCGTGATGGGCATCGGTTACTTGTTCTTTAACTCCGTAGTGGGTCGTCGGTAACACATTCTCATGACCCAAAAAGTCGGTTCCATGTGAGGTACATTGGTTGTACCGATGTGGAACCGACTTTTATTTGGGCGTCATACACGTCGTCAGAGAACGTGTGCGAAAACAGTGTTCCTGCCCCACAAGAATTGAAATCGCAATTTGTAATAAGAATTTTTATCTAGGCTATTGACTACGTGTGTAAACCGTGCTATATTATTCGACGTCGCTTCGACAACGAGTGAAGCGGTCGGACAGCAAAACCAAACATTTCCGCTTTACTTGAATGAGTGGAATGTGGTAATATAGTTGAGCTGTCTCGGGGCGGAGACTCCGGTCGATGCTCCAATACAGAGTGGTTCCTTGAAAACTAAACACGCGCAGAGAGTGATTCAAAACACGCAAGTGTTTTCGAAATGAGCACCAAATTCTATTTGAGAGTTTGATCCTGGCTCAGGACGAACGCTGGCGGCGTGCCTAATACATGCA
>NZ_AXAR01000011.1 GCF_000472905.1 Alicyclobacillus pomorum DSM 14955
GACCGGAGTCTCCGCCCCGAGACAGCTCAACTATGTTACCACATTCCACTCATTCAAGTAAAGCGGAAATGTTTGGTTTTGCTGCCCTGCCGCTTCACTTGTTCTCCAAGCGACGTCGACCAATATAGCACGAATCTCTCTTGGAGATCCACCGGAAATTGTTTCCGGCATTCGCACATAGTACGCCATACCTTGCTCAAGGACTGGTGAGCTCTGACGTAGGCATCGCAACGGTTGCACAGTTGGCCTGTCATGCCAACACCAACGTGACGTGTCGGCACAGAAGGCCAACTGTCCATGAAAACGGTCCATGAACTGGAACAAGATTGAACAGTCGTTCTCGTGAGGGATAAAGTAGAGGTCACACACTCTATATTTCTGTGCTGCAGGGACGAAGATCAACACGATGAAGATCAAAAATAGACCTGGGGTTCATTCACATCTCTTTTTGACGTCTTGACTGGACGATGACTGTTCGAATTTCAATCCATCAAGAAACTCAAGGATCTTGCCATTGAACTCATCCGGTTGCTCCAGTTTTGCCATGTGTCCTGCGCAATGGAGAATGACCATTTGTGAGCTAGGGATAAGGTAGTGCATCATCACCTGCCCCCACAACGGCGTTAGCAGGTCGTAATCACTGGCAAGGATTAATGTGGGCACCTTGATTTGCGGCAACAGCTCGGTATTGTCAACTTGCAAACAAGCTTCCAGCGTCTGACGATAGGTGCTTGCATTGAGCTCCATGGCATGTTGAAAGCGCTCGAGGGTCTCGCGCTTCCAATCGACCAGGCATGTAGCCGCCGCCAGTGACATCCGCCACTCTGGTGGAAGGAAGTTGGCGCGCCACGTCCACAACTGGTAGAGCGGAGCCCGCATCAGCTGCGGAACGCAGAAAAAGGTGTTGACCAGAATGAGAGACCGACAACGATCCGGTGCCATACGGTACATCTCTTGCGCGACGACACCACCCATCGACAATCCGCAAATGTGTGCGCTTTCAACTCCCAGAACGTCCAACAGTTCTAGGGTGTCCCGTGCAAATGCCTCAATTGAAACTTCTTCGGCAGGTGTTGACTGGCCATGACCCGGCAAATCGGGGATGATCAGATCATATGAATTGGCCAGCGCGTACTGGCAGACCCATGCTTCCTTTCGTTCGCCCAGGCCGTGAATCAAAACCAGCGGTTCTCCCGAGCCCATCCTGTCGCAACGGAGTGTCAACTTACGAAGTGTGGCAGTGTACATGAAAAGCACCTCACTTCACAGGTGATGGAATATCCACAAAACAAGATCCGCCGACAAAGGGTCCACCTAACACCCTATTCTCTAAAACTATGTACTGGACGTTCTGGAATTGCTTGTCATTCCTGCGCGACGTTATCTCTTTTTGGTATGTGCTTGTAATGGGTTTGGTCTTGTAAGCCAACAGAAGGCTGGTTACACGAGGATATGGATTCCGCCAAGGAGTTGAATCGCGAGGATGCATGTATCAGCCTAGCGGCCGTGGAGACACATCCGGCCAAGTTCGTTGCGCGATGTACTCTACGCTCAGACCGTCATCATACTCGAGAGCCGTTGATGCAGAGAAAGGCACACTTTGGCTGAAATCATGACTCCGTCAAAAACCATAACCCCACCCTCTGCAGAGATGGCGTGGGGTTCGGTTGAAGAACGTAACCGGAACTGCGAATTGCCGTATTTGCATAGCTCTTGCAAGGGCAAGATCCATCTGAAAGCAGATGGATTCGTTCAGTCTTAGCTGATCATCCTTTCAGAGACTCAAGCCATTCGGCATAGCACGAGTCGCACAATGGTTCATCATGTTCTTCTTCGGTCTCATAAAAGGTCACATAGTGCGCCCTTTGGTCGATGTCATGCTCACAGTAATAACACTTGTCACCCATTTCCCTATGCCTCCTCACCGGATCATCCAGACGAAATTTCGTTTCTAATTTTCCAGGAGGACTGATTCCTTATCCCAAACAGTATCTGGAGAGAACGGATCAACATCACCTACACTGTCGCGCTTCAGGGTTTCTTACACACCGGATCCCGTTGTCCTTCACACCCCTTCACATGAAGCGTCGGCCATCGTCTCAGACGCGAATGAACGCTCCTTTGGGCACCTGAAATAGGTCTAGTGCAGTCCGGAAACCAGGTGTTTGCCCTTCTATAAAAATGGGATTGACTTTGACGTTGCGTAAAGGTTTACAGTTTCGTTGTCGGGAGGTGAACGCATGGAATATACGGTGCAGAAGCTCGCCAAGCTGGCCGGGATTACTACCAGAACCCTTCGGTATTACGACGAGATTGGGCTGCTTAAGCCGGCAAGAATAAACTCCTCCGGATACAGGATCTATGGTCAGGCTGAAGTAGATAGGTTACAGCAAATCCTGTTTTACAGAGAGTTGGGAGTGGACCTGGAAACCATTAAACAAATTGTGACCGCCCCTTCATTCGACAGAGTGAAAGCCCTGAAGGAACACCGGGAGCAACTGCTTGCTAAGAAAAAACAGTTAGATTTGCTGATAACCAATGTTGACAAAACCATTGCGATGACAGAAGGGAGAATAACCATGACCGACAAGGAAAAGTTCGAGGGTTTTAAACAAAAGATGATTGATGACAACGAGAAACAGTATGGGGAAGAAATTCGCAAGAAGTATGGTGACGAAACCGTCAATAAGTCCAACGAAAAATTGTTGAACATGACGCCCGAGGAGTATGAAGAGGTTACGCACCTGGCGAATGAAGTGAAAGCCACTTTAGCTGAGGCTTTTAAAACCGGAGATCCCGCCAGTGATATTGCCCAAAAAGCGGCGGACCTTCATAAGCGATGGTTGACCTACTTTTGGTCTGAGTACAGTAAAGCAGCGCACGCGAGACTTGCCCAAATGTATGTGGATGATGAACGGTTTAAGGCCTATTACGATGAAAAGCAGCCGGGCACGGCACAATTTCTTCGGGATGCCATCCATATCTACACAGGATTCAGGAAGTAAGCGGCCCCTAATGTGTATACATGTGTTGGTGAAACTGTATTTGGTGCATGTAATTTTGGCTAGTGCAACAGGGCCCCCATTCACAAATGGGGGTCCCTGATTACACCGTCGTACGCGCTCAAAATTGGACTATTTATTATTTGTCAACTCATCCCGCTTATCCTTCATGTACGTTAGACTTGCTCACTTTGGGTATCAATCGCCCTCACGGAATACTAGGTTCTGAAATAAACATACTAACAAAAATCAAAAGTGACCCCATAAATTCCATAGGCGTAAGCGTATCTCCCAATGCGAACCAAGCTATCAATGCCGCAAACACGGGTTCCATCGAAAAAATGATGGCAATTTGGGTCGACGATGTATATTTCTGAATCACATTTTGTTCCCAAAGTGCAAACGACGTTCCAAGTATCGCGTTAATCAGTACAGCCCATAAAACCGATGGTTGGAGCCACAGATGAACATTCCACAGTTCATCGGGGTGCTCGAACATGCTACAAATAAAACAGCACAACGCGACGACCAAAATTTCAATCGTCGCAAGAAGCAATGCATGCACATCCGAGCCTGATTTCTCTACAAAGATGATTTGTAGTGCAATCAATGCGGAACAAAGCAGCGTCTCTATATCCCCTACGTTAAATCCATTGAAGTGAACCCCACTGATACATGCCAAACCAACTATGGCAACCAATGTACCTAGCCAAAGTCGAAACGTGGGCTTGGAGCGGAGAAGCGGTATTGAAAGGATGGGTATTAAAACGACATTTAATCCAGTTAAGAAACCGCTCATCGCGGGAGTGATAGTCTGTAATCCCAGAGTTTGAAACGCATATCCCCCAAATAGAAGTACACCTAACAAAATGCCGATAATGATGGCTCGAGGATGAAACGAATTAGGAACACGAGGCGATGCAAGAACGACGATGAACAATACGAGCCCCGCAATCAAGAAACGCATGGAAAGGAACGGGAACACATCTATACTGGCCAACGCGTCTTTCGTGAATGTAAATGTCGCTCCCCAGACAAACGCAATCAGAAGCAAAGTCATATTAGCGAACCATCGCCGTTGAAAAATGGCCATCACAACACCTCCCTTGCCTGGCAGTGCACGAAACGCTTTGAGTTTTGACAAGGTCAGTCATTTTGCTGGTTGAACAAAGAGAATGGCATCTTGAACAAAGTTCTTCTAATGAAACAGCCTGTAGACGGTCACCACGCATTACTTCTCGTACAGTTCCAAAGGTAGTTTGTCAGGGTCCTCGAAGAATGTAAATCGTTTGCCTGTTACGGGGTCAATTCTAATGTCTTCGACATGCACACCCAGTGCCTGTAGTTCTGCGACGGCTTGGTCAATATCATCCACTTCAAACGCGAGGTGTCTCAGACCTAACGCCTCTGGATAACTCGGACGTGGCGGGCGGTTTGGGAACGAGAAGAGTTCAATTTGATCTCCGTTCGTCATTCTCAAATCAAGTTTGTATGAATCTCTTTCTGGACGATATGTTTCCTTCATGATTTCAAAACCGAGAATTTTTGTATAAAATTCTTTGGATATTTCGTAATCGGAACAAATAATTGCCACATGATGGATGCGATTTAGTTTCATTCAGAAAATCCTCCTTTGGAGTGAACCGACCAAGAATGTTTAGGGCTGTCCGTCATTCACAAGAGTCCATAGGAATAGGAATAGCCGGAGTAACCTCCGACGATTCACCTTACGATTCTGTAGAGATTTGCCACCGGACACCAAAGGGATCTTCGAGGCGACCGAACGTCGTTCCCCAAAACATGCGTTGGAACGGCATCAACACCTTCCCACCTTGTGAGAGGTTGTCAAACGCAACTTTAGCCTCTTCTTCGGATGCAAATTCTAATGTAAGATCCATTCCGTTGCCTCGATCAACTGGCTGAGACCCATTGTCAGCCATATAAATTATTTGATTTCCGACCTTGAAAGTTAAATGCATCACGCGATCCTTATCTTCTTCTTTCGCTCCGGGCGCCTCTGCGAATGTTTTCACGTTGAGAATTTCCCCGTTCAATGTCTTCGCATAGAATTCTGCTTGTTTTCTCGCATCTTGGTATGGAAGAGGCGGAACGGCTCTGCGACAGGGTGGCCATGTTCCACCAAGGAGAAGTGATTGCACTTGATTCGCCGAAACGTCTGGTTACGCGGCTTGCGGCGGCCAATTATCTCTCGTTTGAATCGGAAGCGGCTGATATCGCGCTAATCCGAACGCTGCCAGGTGTAGAGCGCGTTGAACGGCACCTCGAGACCGTTCGCGTGTACAGCGCTTCTCTTCAGAATACAGCGTTGCACCTGTTTCAATTGGCGGATGAACATCAGTGGAAAATTGAAGCATTTCGGTTTGAGGTCTGCAGTCTTGACGACTTGTTTGTCTATCTCGTCGACAAGGAGTGTTCCGTATGATAGCGCTGGGACGCTTGGCATCGATGGAAGTGAAGCTATTCTTGCGTGAACCTCATGTTGTTTCTCTCCGGCGCAACATTTCCACTCGAGATGATGCCAGGTTTCATTCAGCACATAGCTAAAGTATTGCCGCTCTACTACGTGATTGATTTGCTGCGACAAACATGGAACTTTTCTCCCATTTGGAAACACGGACTGGACGTCGCTGTGCTCGCTGGTATGTTTGTGGTATTCACGGGGCTTGCCGCGCGCTTCTTTCGTTGGAGCGCGGACTGAGTCAATCCTAAAGCTAGCCATCCGATGAGAGAGAAGAGACGGTCTTCCATGATGACCAGAGGTTTCCGTCTTGTGGATCTGTACAAGGCGATTCAGTACTGAAATCATGATCCGTCTTGCGTCCAGTGAAGACAAGAGACTGGGTCCGACCTCTACAGCCCAAGAAGCCACCTTCTCAGCGACTTCTGCGCCATGTGCCGCACGATTGAGTAATCCAGCTAAACACTTTCCTCATCGATGTGTTATGGACCATAATAACACCTGTGCAGGAGTTTGTGCTACTGAACAATCTGAAAACGAACTTCAGTCTTGATGCACACATGCAGCGTTGAGAACACACCCGGAGGTTGTGCAAAGATGCAAACGACATTGAAACGTAGTGCAGATTTTTATCAAATTATCAAGGAACGTCGTTCCGTGCGATATTATGATCCTTCGGTCAAAATTCCGGATGAAGAAATCAAAGAGATGATTGGGGAAGCCATTCTCGCGCCAAACGGATACAATCTCAACGCGTGGCGGTTTCTCATCATTACCGATCAAGCACTGAAAGAAAAGCTGTACCCGATTGCCTACCACCAGCAACAAGTGCTCGACGCTTCGGCAATCATTGCGGTGATGGGAGATTTGGAGGCATTCTGGCAAGGGGAACGAGTGTATCAAAGAGCGGTGGATGCAGGGTATATGACGGAAGAGGTAAAAAACTCAATCCTCAGTACGATAAAGAACTGGTTCGAATCCAAAACTCAGGAAGACTTGAAAAACACCTTAATGATTGACGCGAGTCTTGCTTCCATGCAACTGATGCTTGCGGCGAAAGCAAGAGGATATGATACGGTTCCAATGTCCGGCTACGATGTGGAACAATTTCGTAAAGTGTTCAACATCCCTGACCGTTATGTCAACGTCATGTTGATTGCGCTGGGCAAAGCAGCGAAACCCGGGTATCCAACCGTACGGTTAGGCGTGGATGAAGTGGTGTTCTGGAACACGATGTCGTAATTGGCCTACGATTGTCTCGCTCCACTCTTCCAAAAGACAAGTCCAATAGATACAGCTGGAACAGAAAACGCCGGTGAACCACGTGGACAATACGGGTTTCCGGCGTATCATGTTCAACATTTCTTTCGTGTGCGCCACATTTTAAGGCCCATTACCGTTGCAATCACGACAATCGCAACGAGGACCAACGGAACAAGATATGGATGCAGCGTCTGTTGATATTGGCTCCATGCCACTTCAATATACTTTCCAACGATGATAAAGCAGCCCGCCCACACCATGGCACTGACGGCGTTGTACAAGGTAAACAATCCAAAGGACATTTTGTTGATTCCGGCAAGGTACGGAATCAACACACGTATGCCTGCGATAAACTTGGCGAACAGAATCACAGACGTACGGTACTTTTCAAACGTTGCATTGGCCTTGTCTAGTCGCTCGTTGGTCAGTCCAACAAACCGTCCGTACCTCACGATGACCGGTCGTCCCACAAATCTCCCTATCGCATATGCCACCGTTGAACCAGCGATGTTGCCTAGCCCCGCAGCCAACAGAAGAGGGATTAAGGAGAAACCTCCTCTCATCCACTCAATGCCGGAAAGCGTCAGAGTGGTCTCTGCTGGGAACGGGATTCCAACCATTTCGAAGAACAATATGACGAATACCCCGACGTATCCGAACTGGTGAATCCATGTTTCCAAACTGAAGTGCACGTTATTGCCCCCTACCCACCATTTTCTTTCGGCGACGTATTTCAAAGGCGACAAGAATGATGATAATCAGCAGCAGCGCCGCCACCGCATAGGTAAAGGGATGCATCACGTGTTTGACGTTTGCCCAATTCTGTCCCAGTTTGTATCCCGCATAGGCTAATGCCGCCACCCATGGTAACGACCCGATAGCGGTAAACACAGTGAATCGAATCACCGGCATTTTTGCGAATCCTGCTGGTAAGGATATGAATGTGCGAACACCAGGCAGGACCCGTCCAATCAGGACAGCCCATTCGCCCCGTTTTTCAAACCAACGCTCGGACATTTGAATATGCTTTTCTGATAGGTGAATCACACGTCCGTAACGTTTCACCAAGGGCCGGCCGCCGACCTTTCCCACGTAATATGCGATGATAGAGCCCACGATATTCCCAAGTGTTCCGAAAAGAATGACCCACCATAGCTGCAAGTGCCCCGTCCAACTTAAATATCCACCAAATGGCATGATAATTTCACTCGGCAGTGGAATGCAGGCACTTTCGAGGATCATTGCGACGAATACACCCAAGTACCCTAATGACTGAATCAAGTGAACAATTGTGTTTTCCAATAATGTGCCACCCCTCTTACGTGTCTCAATGAAAAGACCGTGACTCTCCTAAAAAAGTTCATAGGCATCCATGAACTTTTGAGAAGTTAGGCGTCTCCTTATATACGAGATAGAAAATTCAACGAGGAGTGTATAGTCATTGAACGCATTTGACGTAACCGTTTTTCATGCCGTTAACGGAATGGCAGGACACCATCCCATACTGGATGCCTTGATGCGTTTCTTCGCGCAGTATGCGCTTGAACTGTACGCCATCCTGTTTGTGTTGGCATGGTTCCTGTTGCCAAAGCGGGACATTCAAGGACGCCACGCACTCATCATCTCGGGGTTGTCAGGCGTTCTGGCTCTGTTGATCAATGTTGTCATCTCACATATTTGGTTCCGCTCACGACCTTTTGTCTCCTTACCAAAAGGTACGTTTACGCAACTCATTCCACACAGTGTGGACGCTTCGTTCCCGAGTGACCATGCATCGGGAAGTTTTGGCTTTGCTGCAGCCACTTGGGGAAAGTCAAACCGGTGGATTCGTTACTCGTTTACGGTTCTCGCTGTGGTGGTCGCTTTTTCGCGCATCTATGTAGGTGTGCACTGGCCAACAGACGTACTAGCGAGTTTCGTGGTCGGAACATTTGCTGGCCGGGTGATGTGGCGTTTCTCACAATTCCTGTACCCAATCACGAAGTTTCTTTGCGCTCTTTTCAAGTTTGGGCAAACATCCGTACAAACTGAAACGCATATGTCCTAATAAGGGAAAGCCCTCGCTTGGCGAGGGCTCGTTTCTACAAGTATGAATATACCCTTGTGTCACCCATCAGCGACGCTTCATCATTCTATACATTGAAGCCGTTACCGCACCAATCCCAACCATCCACAGCACCACCATTAACAGGATTCCCACAATTGGTATGTTCATGAGAGCGACACAAGCACCCGCGCCAACAAGGGCGTTCAACCACATGGGCTTACGCACCTTCGCATATGTGCATGCGAGATCTCCCAGCCAGGTGGACACAACAGCCAATCCCAACAGTCCCACAAAGGCGTACAGCAACAACACAATCCCAGCGAGAGGGATTCCTACCTCTGTGATGGCAAGCAGTGCACACATGGAACATACCACTGCCGTAGTTAACAAACCGATGATTCCAGTTCTTCGCACCGAACTTTTGAGGATAGCGAGCGGTGTCGTCATGTGTCTGCCAGCAACAAACGTCAACAATACGGAAATGAACATAAACACAAGTCCCAGTGCTAGCATCATCGCCCACAGTAACAACATGCCTGTGATGCCAAAAAGGGTACCGCCCCAGAATGGGCTATGCAGCGACAGACGATAGATTCCTTCCGCAGTGGACCCCGAATCTTGCGTCACCGTGCCGTTTAAATCCACAACAATTCCGGTGTGCGCTGCTGGTCCAATGTGGACATTCCCATCCATTACCACCAGAATTTCAGAAACATTCCCTAGAACGTTCACGTCGTGTTCTAAAACCAGAAGATCTTCGACCGTGGCACCCTTTGGGATGGTGGTTGTTTCCTTGCGGACAACGTTGTCTAAACGGCGTTCACCCGCAAAACTCATTGGCAGCATGGACAACGTGACCATCATCAAAATAAAGAATACCAAAGTGATTCGAGCGTATCTCTTCATAAGACAGCCTCTTTTTGAATGGAATGAAGCATCCTGCGAATGCCGACCAATGAAATTCCCAAAACCACGAACATGAATGCTCCTACTCCAACAATCCAAACGAGTTGAAGGACAGATGACATCATGAGCAGCCCATGCAGCATGGCTGCCAGCAGGCGAAACACCACGCGAACGAAGCGCCCAATCGGAGATATGATGAGTAGCATCATGCCAAAGAACGCAACTGCCATGCCTGCCAGGTATACCTCGAATAAGTGGCGTGTCTGCCTGCTCCCGCTCATCATCTCAAGGCGCTGTAGGACAGTCGCTTCGATGCCTTCGGGAACATAGAGGCTGTCGAGCAGGGCACGGACACTGCTGCCAACCGCTTGATAGCTCTCCACTACCGACATACATTCTTGGCATTGGTTCAGATGACGTCGCGTGGCCTCCATCTCTTCAGGCACTAATTCTCCATCGATATAAGCAGAAAGACGTTCTTGTGGAATGTGATACTGCACTATGCGTCTCCCCTCTCGTCACTGAGTAACTGACGAAGTTTTGTACGAGCGTTAAACAATCGGGAGCGTACTGTACCCACTGGAACTTCAAGAATTCTAGCCATTTCCTCATAATTGAATCCGTGTAATTCGCGCAGAACAATCACAGCACGATGTTCCGGACTTAATTGGTTCAGTGCATTCTCCACATCAATGCGTATCTGGGTGGAACGATACTCATCCCGTTGAACGTAACCGATGTTACCTTCAAGCGGAGCGGCACGAGACCGATTACTTTTTTCTACCCAGTTGAGCGCAGTTCGTACGGCAGTACGTGCCAACCAGGTCGGGAATGTTTCTGGTTGGCGTAGTCCCTTCAATGATTGATAGACCTTGATGAATGTCTCTTGCGTCACGTCTTCCGCATCAGCGGCATTTCGAAGAATTCCGTACACCGTTCGGTAAACGAAGTTCCGATAATGAGTCACCAAAGTGGAGAAAGATTCGGATCGTCCGCTCATCGCTGCACGGATAAGGGCAACATCGGATTCATTCAAAGACGCCTCACCTCCTCGACGAATCCAGTATCCTCCGCCACACATGAGCAGAATTGACGAGCCCTCAAAAATCCCACGTGTACCCATTGGATACGTCGAGATTCAGTAACGGGCGAAAAAGACCTGAACGGTGTTCATTCCATTCTTTTTAGGCATTTTGAGATGACGTAAACGCCATTATCGTTGCCAGTTTCTGCTCCCTTACTCCCCAGTCCACTTCACTGGGATCCGTGTTTGAGTCGTATCGGTTCGGAGAGAATGCGAAGAGCGTCACTTGATGTGATAAACCCTGCATTTACCATGTTGCGAACCACCTTTCGTTGCCGCTCTTGTGCGAGGGGCAAGGAGTGGAATGGGTCATACGCACTGGGCGCGTTGGGCAACCCGGCGAGCAGTGTTAGCTCTCCGTCGTTCAATTGCTGCGGTCGCATGCCAAAGTACGTTTCGGCGGCGTTGTAGAGCCCATAGGCATTGTGCCCAAAGTAAATGTCGTTGGTATATAGCGCAAAAATCTCCTCTTTCGAGAGCTGTTTGGTCAAGGCGATGGCATCGACTGCCTCGGTGACTTTACGCGACAGGGATTTATCTTGCGATAAGCCCAATGCATTTCGTACCAGCTGTTGCGTAATGGTGGATCCACCTTCCGCAAACTGTCCAGACTGTGCATCAACAAAGGCGGATCGGAGAATGGCCTTTGGATCAATTCCTGGATTTGACATGAAGGTCTGGTCTTCTGTAGCCAGAATGGCATTGCGAAACAAGACGGGAATTTCTTCGTAAGTCAGCATGGTTGAATGCCGAACACGATTCTGTTGCGCCACAGCGTTTCTTACTTCCTGCCCCACAGGACACCCATCTTCCAGGTAATATTCGATAGCAGTCATTCCTACTAGCGCTATGATTGCTGTTGTGACTATCTTTTTCAGTCGACGTTGAAATCGCGTCGCGACCTGTAGCTCTCTTGATTCACGACGGACACTTGCACCCACATTCATCAATATCCCCCCGCACTCAGTTTGTCTCATCCTCATCAGACCTAAAAACTGAATTGTCGCTTGAGAAAGATAAACTGGTGCCGTTTGGTCTGCCTATCCCGTGCGACCATTTCTCCAGCGCCTATGATGGCACAGTCCAATGGATTGGCTGCCACTTCAACGCGCAGCTTGGTCTCCCGTTCGAGTGCCAACCGCACATTGTTCATCAGTGCTCCTCCTCCGGTCAAAACAATCCCTCTGCGGTAGATGTCCGCGGAAAGTTCCGGAGGGGACTTTTCAAGAACGCTTTTTACCCCATTCACCAGTCGGTCTACGACGGGCTGCAGCGCCTGTATCACTTCCCCGTGGGACACTGTGATTGACTTGGGCAACCCGCTTGCCAGGTCGCGTCCGTTAATGTTTGAAGACATGTCTTTATCCGTGTTCGTTGCACGCATTTTTACGTGTTCTGCCGTGTTTTCACCGACCGCAATGTTGTATGCAAGCTTTAAATAGTCTGCAATACACTGATCCATATCGTCCCCGCCGATTCGGAGAGATGTTCCTGTAACAATTCCGCCTAGAGAGAGAACCGCAATGTCCGTCCGTCCGCCCCCGATATGAACCACCATGCTGCCTGTCGGTTCATTCACTGGCAACCCTGCTCCAGCGGCAGCGCTTAACGCACCTTCCACCAGACGTACGTGCTTGGCACCTGCTTGTATGGCCACATCGTGATACGCCTGCCTTTCCACGGGGGTCAGCCCCAATGGGATACACATGGTGAACCGTGGTTTCATGGAAAGTAGGTGACTTGGCTTGGCTCGATTGATAAAGTGCTCCAACATGACGCGCGCCGCTTCAAAGTCATGAATCACTCCACGTTGTATGGGTCTTATCACACGAATTGCCTCTGGTGCTTTGCCTATCATTTTTCTTGCTTGTTCGCCTGCTGATTCCAACTCACCCGTTCGTCTCAGTGCGACGACGGACGGTTCTTGAAGCACAAGTCCTTTTCCCGGAAGGTACACTCGTGTGTTGGAAGTTCCAGAATCGATAGTCAGACTTGCCTGTTTTACAGCCATCGCCGATGCGCGCCTCCATGGTAATATCCGGAGAACGAACATTTCTCCTTGTATTTGAGATGAGTCTTAAGATTGCATTCGTAATATAGACCGAGATGCAACGTGAAAAGTTCATTTGTTCAGGATGAAAACGCAGAATCTTGCCGTGATGCGCTATGCCTAAGAACCACGCGCTATGATCACTGTACGAGCAACGTTGTGGCGGTTACGATTGCCAGACGGATGAGGGGAATGTATACTTGCCACAGTGATGCGCGGTGGTTGACTTTGGTTCACAAGGTTGGGGGAATGACGTGGTCACGCCTGATGCTACAGCGTTTAAATCTAAGGTATGGACAATCTCCACACTCTTGGTTGTGGTTGTTGTGGTTACGTTATTTTTGTATTTGGACAGGCACGACGCGCTTTCTCAAGTGCTTCGCTCCTGGGGCGTGGTTGGTGTTATGGCCGCCATCTTGGTCATGGCCATGACATGTGTCACACCGCTACCTGCCGAAGGGCTACTTGTACTTTACATGAAAATATATGGCGCTTGGTGGGGTGCCTTTTATTCGTGGATTGGAGCCATACTCAGTTCTCTCGTCGTCTTTGTTGCTGCACGGTATGTGGGGACGCCGATATTGCGGTCGGTGGTCACGCCTGACCGGTTTCATCAAGTGGACCGTTGGGTGAAGGAGAAAGGCACATCGGGTCTTTTGTTCGCGCGCCTCCTCCCACTCCCAGGATTCATCATCAGCTATGTCGTGGGAACCATACCTTCCGTACGATTATGGTCATACATATGGACAGGCGCCGTTTCCATCATGCCCTATTATATCGCTACCGCACTCATTTTTCTCGGTATATCACGTCGCTTGGTTTGGTGGCTGACACTCGGTAGCCTGGCCATCGTGATGTTCTGGGGTGTTACGTACGTTGTAAAGAAAAGGTCCATCAAATGACGTGAGTTCGGGCGCGGCGACAACACGCGCCCGCTGCTTGTCCCTCTCGTGATGCATCGTTACTTCACCTGACTGTACTGTGGCGATTGCGTTGCGTGTTGGTGTACCTGACCAAGCACATATTCAGCAATCACGTCAGATGCATCAGGGTGTGCCAATGAAGCACACACCTCTTTCATTCGCGCAATTTCACTCCAAAAAGTCCTGTTGGTCAGGATATCTATGAGATCCCTCTCGTTGCGAACCACTTTTCCCGCTCCCATTCGTTCGAGAAAGTCAGCGTTATCCGCTTCCTGCCCGGGTTGTGGACGATAAAAAATCATGGGACATTGTGAAACCAAGCACTCACTGACGGTGACGCCACCGGCTTTCACGACGGCGAGTGACGCTCCGCGAAATAACTCCGCGACATTGTCGACGTACGGTAAAGCACGCAGTCGCCGACATCCCGGAATCAACGTCTCAATCCGACGGAGCATGGCAGTATTTCGACCGCACATCACGTACACGTCAACGGTGGGTAACTTCGTAAGTATGGTTTGTATCACGTTCTCCAAGTCTGGAAATAGCCCACGTCCGCCTGTAGCGAACAGTATGTACGGGGTGTCGGGATGTGTCGGTGCGTTGTGATTCATCACAAATTGGTTGCGGATTGGGATTCCAGAATCAATGATTTTCGCGCCACTTGAAACGAACGCTTCCATGTCCGATTTCATGGCAGAATGAGGGATAAAATATGCATCTACGTTCGGATGAAACCAATGGCTATGCACGCTAAAGTCTGTTATCACTGCACCGATAAAGGGTTTGACATGCTGCCGAGGCACGAATTCTACCCCATGATCTGGAAATAACTGCAGCACGATGTCCGGTTGGTACAGTTTCAGGGCACGAACAAACGCCTTGCGGGAAAACAAGGAAAGCCATTTCCAAAGTACATGATTCGGACTTAAGTTCGCCGTTTTTCTATAAATGAACCCATACAACGCCGGGAAATACCGGGTCGTTACTTCATACAGCCACTGGTTCACCTTGGCAAGAAAGAGATTGGTATTTTCAAAACAGTCAACCTCAAAGACAGTGACGTCCCTCTGGATAAACGACTCGCGTAGAGCATTTGCCACCTGCCGATGCCCATCTCCAAAGCCCGCAGACAGCAGTAACACCCTCGTCATTGGAATCCCAGCAAATATTGGATAGATGAATGACCAGCCGTCCGCAAGGAGATGACTTCTTTCAATGTACGACGGAACGGAAACAGCAAATCTGGACTCGCGAGTTGCAGCATGCAAAACACTCTCCGTTATTATCATGGGCTACATGTAGAGCACACAGTTTGAGCGACCATCGAAGGTCTGACACTATCACTATATAGACAAGAACAATATGAAAAAAGTTCACGCAGGAACAATTGGAACATGATACCAGATTGCTTCACTACGACGAGATGCGCCTTGCGTGTACATGTGACGACGCCCACTGTATCTACGGCGGGCGTCGTGTAGACACTTCTACCAATCGGATACCTTTGAAAAATCATATCCCTGACTTCTGAGATGTTCAATGAGTTTAGGTAACATCTCAATCACTGCATTGGGCGCCCCATGTTCACTTCCGAACGTTTCATCGCTATCATGCAAGACGATAATGGCGCCAGGATGTAGCTTGCGTAGAATTCTATTCATCAGCGTTTCCCAGGTCGTTTTACGCCAATCCCCAACGATAACCGACCACGTAACCAGCTTGTGTTTGGTTTTGTGTAGCCATGCAAGGACGACCCAATTACAAAGCCCCCACGTGGGGCGGTACAACGACGTCCTGATTCCGAAAACCTGATGCAGAGCTTGTGCTGAATCACGCAGTTGCTTCCGGCTGCGGCTGGGCAGCAGCAAGGGTACACAAGCATGCGTATATCCATGCACTTGTATCTCGTGTCCTTCTCGCATCATCCGGTGAATGATGTTGGGATATTTCAGTGCCTTTTCTGCAATGACAAAGAACGTCGCTTTCACTCCTGCGTCTTTCAGAACATCAAGCACCCTTGGAGTATAGCGTGGATCCGGACCATCATCAAAGGTCAAAGCGACGGACCGTGTTGCAGGTCCTCTCCAAACACAGTGCCAGTGGAATACGCGGACAAACACATTGGGCAGGATGGAATAGATGACGAACAGCACGACAAGACAACATATGGTAATCCACAGAATTTGCACTGAAGTCAACATCCTTCTTTAAAAAATCATTGCTCCCTTCGCCTGAAGGCACAGAACAATGTGTGATACGAGGGCTATGACCACTCCAAGAAGAACGCCTCCAACCACCTCCGCCGGTGTGTGCCCCTGCCTTTGCCAATGACGAAACCGCCGGAATACGTGAGGTTTGATATCCACTCCGGCTTCGTGTAACTGGGCAATTAACTCGTGAAGAATCAGTGCGTGCTCCCCCGCTTGTCGTCGAACCCCGATTGCGTCATAGATTACCACGATGGACGAAACAAATGACACAGCAAACCAAGGTGAAGACCATCCATAAAAGAACAAGCAGCTCGTTGTCAGTGTACACATCAGCGCGGTGTGAGAACTCGGCATGCCACCGGTAACGAGAAACCGACTCCATTTCCATTCCTTATGATACCATCGATAAGCGATAACTTTGTATAACTGCGCAACGACCATCGCCAATATGGAAGAAAACAATAGTACCTGACCATGCAAAACAGGTCTCTCCCTTACTTACGTTCAGCGATTTCCGACAGCCAACTGTACCTACTCACTCGCTGCAGGAATCCAGGTATGAATCGGAGTTTCTACATCCATCAATAACTCTGGGTGCAGTAAGAGTTGTGCGATACGGTTGGATGCTTTTGAAGTATCACGGTTTGCGGTGCCCAGATGGAACTTTGCTCTTTGTTCTCTCTCTGCGACAAATTCGGACATGATTCTTTCGGCGTCCGCCAAAGAATAAAACAATTGCGCTGCGCCGCGTTTCACTGCGTAACAAGCATTTGCGTATTCTTGTCCAGGAATGGGACGAAACAACAGCATGGGGAGTCCCAGACTGAATGCTTCTGTCATGGTCAGTCCACCCGCTTTCGTAACCAGCATGTCCGCCATGGCCATCCACTGTTCGATGTTTGGCACGTACCCAAACACCCGCACGTTGTTGGACTCTAAATCACGGAGTTGGTGATATAATCTTTGATTCTTTCCGCACACAATCACAAACTGCGCATCGACGCGCTTTGTGATACGTTCCCACATCGACGCTGTACCAATGATTCCTTCACCTCCCCCCATGACCAGAAATAAAGGCTTGTTTCCATCGATGCCGTTTTTGAGGCGCAGTTGCAGTCTTCGAGAGGGGTCATCTCGAACTTCTTGCATTTCGTTGAACACCTTACGAATAGGTAGACCCGTTACATGGATTTTACGAGCGGGAACCCCCATACGTTGTAATTCTCGACCGACTTCTTCGCATGCAACGCAATATAAATCGACATTTGGATGGACCCAATGTCCATGCACAGTATAATCTGTAATGACTTCCACATTTGGAACTGATGTCATCCCACGCGCGCGCAACTCAGAGACTATTCCTACTGACGTGGGATGCGTGCTACAGACCACATCAGGTTGGAATGACTGGAGAATCGACGATATCTTTCTTCTTCCTAGCCGAAATAATTGCCTCTCGACAAATGACTTGGACCGGTTTGTGGACAATGCATCGTACATCACGCCGTACAACCATGGAGCTTTCTTGAGCACTTGTAAGAAGACGCGCGTCACAATCGGACGGACAGACGGATGAAGGAGTTTGACTAAATCGACCACCTTCACCACCGCTCCTCTTTCTTCCAACATTTCCTTTACGGCATGGCAAGCCTGGTTGTGTCCACTACCGAAGGACGCTGTAAACAGTAGTACTCTAGGCATTTTCTCCTGCCTCCCAATCCGCTCCCAAATCGTCAGTATCTTTTCTATGTGAGCTATGATTCTCGGATCCGAAGCACATGGCTCCGGTATCCGCGATGGATACCAAGGTTCGACACATTATATAGACAAGTGTGACGCATAAAAAGTTCACATGCAATAAAATTACGAGCGTCTGAATCGTGGTGGATTGACCCAGCATGTCGTTGTCCTAGAGTAGACGAAGCGAGTTTCGGACTTTCTCGACAACCTGAATAACAAAGAGTGACAGGAGCATGCTCCTGTCACTCGGTGACAATCTTTATATTGAAAATAGTTTACTCCACGTCAAAGGTCCGACGATGCCATCCACCGTGAGTCCATCGGCCTTTTGAAATGCGCGGACTGCATTCAGTGTGTTCGTACCAAAAATTCCATCTACGGTGCCAGAAGGATAGCCTAGGCGGTTCAATTGATACTGAACTTCCTCCACAAAAGGTCCATGACTGCCATATCGAACCACACTTCCCGGATAACTTACCCATTTCAGTGCGCTGAAAGAAATCCACCCGTTATCCGCTGCATCAAAATACCACGCATTGGTACCGCCAACCATCTGCCCCTCCGTCACTTGCGTAAACCGTACCGTGTGGTTGCCTGGCAGAGTTTTTACGGTGGGATAAGGTGTTGCGGGTCCTGTTCGGACACGAGCTCCAACGGAGACGGTTTCACCACTATAGTTCCCGTTATAAGTGGAGCTATTTGTCGCTTGTTGGGGTGCAGTCTTTTCGGTTGTGATGGCTTCTGCGTGACCTTGAGTTGATGTCGCGGCAAACGCTGTCAGCGGGAAGCTGGTCAATGCACAAGCAGTGGCGAACGTCAGCAACTTTTTCCTCATGAATAACGCCTCCTCGGTCGCATCAAATCAGTGCCGGCGCGATTCTCGTTCACATCAGCGAATGATTTGCCATTCAACGGCACCAACTGATTAGACGGAGGAGCCGCGGTCAGTGTTTCACAGTTTCAAGGGATAGATGTCGTGTTCTCATCCCGCGCCAGGAAATTCAGCATTTCTTGCTGGAACCTGCTTGTTCCATGTTCCAAGTCCTGCTCCAAAATTTGGCGCAGCCTGGCCGCCGCAGCCGGATCCGTTCCTGAAGTGGAAATCGCGACTTGTAAGGCACCCAGACGGGTGCTGGCCGGCACCGTCAACGTACACGAGGCGGGATGGTCGACGACGTTCACCAACTTGCCAGCGTGCTCAGCTTCTTCCCAGACCACGCGATTGACCTGCCTGTCATTCGTCGCGGCAAAAACCAGCCAGGCATCAGAGACATCGCCTGGCGCGTATGGCCGACGCACCCACTCTACTTGCCCCTCTTCGGCCCATCGTTGCACCTGCGACCGAACCTCCGGGCTGATGACCCGGACACAAGCCCCGCAATCCAACAGTTTCTTGATTTTTCGTTCTGCCACTTTGCCGCCGCCAACCACAACACACAGTCGATTGCGGAGATTCAAAAAAGCGGCATAATACGTCGGTGACTCTGTCACATACGAGCCTCCTTTGTGGCGTTTGCGTCGCCCTCAGCGAAATATCGAGCAAGGGCAATCATCATACTCCCCATTCGTTCTTCTTTTGGCCAGACCACTTGTGTGATGCCTTCGGTCCGCAACGCCTCCGCTGTCACTTTTCCAACGGCCACAGGGATAACCCGTGAAAACGCCGCAACCAGTGCGTCTTTGCACTGTCGACTGCGCGCGTATTCCATGAGGAATCGTACCTGGGGCGTGCTCGTAAACGTGACAGCGTCCACCTTCGCTTCGAGTATTTCCCGGAGGAGTACTTCAAGCGTAGCCGTTTCTGGAGGAACGTGTCGGTACGGCATGATCTCTGCCACGTAGGAAGCCCGATACCGCAGTACGTCAACCAGCTCTGGAGCAGGTTCTCCATGCAGTTGCAATGCCACAGTCTTGTTGGACAGCCCTGTGCGCTCCATCCCCGTCAACAGGCTGGCGGTTGTGCCGTCCTCATCACGGACTGTGGCATCAATGCCGATGGATTTGAGATACCGCGCTGTCTTGTACCCGCGTACAGCGATATGAGCCTGGCGCAACGCCGCCAGAAATTGTGTCTCTTGATGAGACGACTGCGCGCTTTGGTGCAACAGCTCCACGCCGATTCCCGTCGTGAAAATCATCCAATCAAACGGTTGACCGAGAAGTTTTTGCAATTCGCCTCGCACATGGTCTGGGTCTGCTTTGACAACCCCCTGAAGTGGCCGCAGAACAGCTGTGCCTCCCAGTTTTTCCACCAGTGTACGAAGTTCCTCCGTCTTTCGTGTCCCCGTGAGGACGACCGTTTTCCCGTGCAACCCTTCCACAGGACATTCCTCCGTTCTTCCCATTCGTTTGTGTCTCCAAGTCCTTCCCCATTGCACCGTGATGGCTTCTTCGGCATCATATACAACGAATATCTGAGGAGGGACTTGTCTGTTGAATCATCTGCTTTTTGTCCGACACGCCGTGACGGCGGATAACCTGGCATATCGATTTATTGGCCGGCGGGATACCTCCTTGCATCCGCTCGGGTTTGAACAGGCGGAGTGTCTTGCAACCCGGCTTCAGACGCAACCGATATCGTACATCGTCTCCAGTCCACTCCAGCGGGCCTGGCAAACAGCGACAGCCATTGCGGACAAACAGGGAGCATGCCCCGTTCTCCAGGATGACCGCCTGGCCGAAATCGATCTCGGCATCATGGACGGTCTTTCCATGTTTACCGCGTATGAGCAATACAAAGAATTGATTGATCACGCATTGGACGAACACGTGTCGGATTTTGCATTCCCGGGTGGTGAGCGCCGAAGTCACGCACTTCGCAGGATGATGGCTGCCATTCAAGACATCGTGCAACGGCCGGGTACCGGCACCGTCTGCGTGGTGACACACGGAGCGATGCTTGGGCTGTGGCGCTGTCATCTGGAGAACCACCCGCTGGGCGCGTTTCAGAAATGGCAACCTAGCCACGCCAGCATTTCTGAAGTCGTCTTCCCTTCTACGGATTCGCCACAGGTAGTACGTTGGAGTGACACTGCACATCTACCCGAATCGCTCACTCGCTCTATCCAACAGGTCCGAGAACGTCTGCCATAACGTTCGATTTTCGGCTTCCGTCCGCAGCGCTATGCGGATATACGCAGGACCGAGGAAGCGAAATGACTCGCAGTTGCGTACATAGAGTCCGCGGCGACGCAGTTCTCTCTGAATCAACAGACTGAGATCCTCACTTTTCAACCGGATTAAAAAGAAGTTTACATCAAACGGAAACATTCGGATACGCGCATCGGCTCCCCACGTGCTGTGCGCAAAGGCGTGCGCTTGTGCGAGCCACCGGTACGTTTGGACAAGCCACGACGGCTCCTGGTAAGCCGCCGCTACTGCGACTTGTGCCAGCGCATTGACGCTCCACCCGTCCCGGTTTGCGTTCACACGTTGCGCCATATCGGGATGCAGTACGGCGAACCCGAAACGCAGACCTGGAATAGCGAAAATTTTAGTAGCAGAGCGAATGGTGTGCCACCGCGGATTGTGCACAGATTCACACATTCCTGACTCTACTTCATCGCGCTCCATGAAGTCGAGGAACGATTCGTCCACCAGGACGTGTACCCCGCGTTTCGTCCAGGACCGGGCCGCGTCAAACCAACTGGATTTGGGAAAGTGGCGGCCCGAAGGGTTGTGTGGCGTATTGATGACCACCATGTCGCCTTCCGAAACCCACTCCGACAATGCTGCCAGCGGCAGTGTAAACGCATCATCTTGTCTGAGTGTACAGTGCATAATGTGCGATCCGCATCGCCGCGCGATGGCTTCGTATTCCCCAAATGCCGGCTCCAAGATCCACGTCCGCTGTGGTTTGACTGTGCGGAAAACGAGCTCCATCACCTCTGATGCGCCGTTTCCACAGACCAGGCTTTCTGTCGGTACGTTGAAGCGCTCTGACAACACTTCCTTCACACGACGCTGTCGCTCGTCCGGGTAGTGTTGAATGAGCGGCAGTGCAGATTGGACGGCCTCTAGCACCGATGCCGGCGGTCCACACGGGTGAAGATTCGCGCTGAAATCCAGTATGGATTCTACCGGGATACCATCGCTTTCTGCATACGCATAGATTCTGCCCCCGTGCACAGAACCTCCTCCTTCTTTATGGTCGCACTGTGAATCTGGGTGACTGCCGTGAGCCACACGCACATGTCAAGGTCGTGCCTGTGCGGTGTTTTGGTGTGGGCATGATTGCGAAACAGGGCGGCGTTCATTAGAAATCCGTGATGAAGAACCATATCGCGCCGCCTCCCAGCGTGACGAGAGACAACAGGATCCATGCGGTGTCGTTGACCACCTCGACGGCCTCCGGAATGCACTCGCTCACCAGGGGTTTCACCGCGTCTCCCAGATGGGCCCGAAATGAAGGGATACCCCCGTACAGATTCCAGCCGCCGAGTTGGATGGATAAACCACCTGCCATCATGGCCTCTGGCAAGCCACTGTTCGGGCTCGGGTGTTTGTGTGCGTCACGGCGCATGACTCGCCAAGAGGACAGGGCAGGACGATGACGCACGCAGAGCGCCAGATACATCAGACATACCGTGACGCGTGCCGGGACGTAGTTGAGGACGTCGTCCAACCGGGCGGAGCCCCAGCCGAAATGCTGAAACCGCTCGTTCTTGTACCCAACCATGGCGTCAAGAGTGTTGGCGGCACGGTAAAACATGGCCAGGGGCGCTCCACCCAGGGCCGCGAACAGAACCGGCGCGACGATGGCATCCACGATGTTCTCGGCCAGTGTCTCCACGGTGGCCCGCACCACATCCGTCTCTGACATAGTCTCTGTGTCTCGTCCGACAATCATCCCCACCGCACGTTGTCCTGCGTCGAGGCCGTTGCTGGAAAGCGCCTGGTACACGTCCTTGCCAGCTTGCGCCAGCCCCTTCCAAGCGATGGTTGTGGAGATGAGCCAGATGTTGACGAAAGTTCCAAAGGCCGGAGATACCTGCCGGGCTGCCCACCCAATGAAGGCGGTCACCAGTGCCGCCCCGCACGTCGTCGTCAACGTCAGTGCCACGCCTCGCCAGCGCAATCCGCTGGCGGACCCCCTAGCCCAGTGATTTACCCGTCGCTCAAACGTGCGGATATATTTGCCCATGATGACGACAGGATGAGGCAGCCAGGTGGGATCTCCAACAACCCGGTCGACCAAGAGCGCCAACGCAGCGGCGAACAGTCCGTTCAACTAGACGCCTCCCTTAAATGAACCTCCTGAAGCGCAAGGACCAGTGTGGAACGCGCAAGCGAAAAGCAGGAAAGGTTGTCTGCGTTCTCATGTTCCAACCCAGTCTGGAGGAGTGCGTGCATCGCCTTGAGCCAACCGCCGTGCACAACCACAATCGCTTCATCCGTTTCCGCGGCAATCATCCGGAGCGCTTCCACAACGCGAGATTTCACTCGATGCCAAGGTTCCACGCCGTCCCCTTGAAGTAGTTCTTCGCGTTCCACCAGAACCTTCTTGGGGAGGTCGGTCAATCGTTGACCCTGGTAGTTCCCATAGTGTCTTTCCGTGAGGAGATCCAGTTCACGAATCGGCAACTTTGCGTGGCCCTTGGCCCACCCCCTCGCGATGATGGCGGCTGTCGCTCGAGCGCGAGCCAGTGGGCTGGTCCAGATCAACTGAGCGGCAGGACAGGGATGCTGCGCCACGAATTGCTCGACATACCGCCGCCCTGTCTCAGATAACGGTATGTCCAAAGTGCCTTGAATACGACCTTCCCGATTCCAAACGGTTTGACCGTGACGAAGGAACGTCAGCATGTCGAGTGGCTCCCTGTAGCGCGCGGTGGGTGTCCAATCATCCGGTACACCGCATCCATTTCCAAGTGCTCCCGCACGACGGTTGCGAGTCTGTCAAAAGCTTGGGCGCGAGTACTCGCCATTGACAACGCGGAGGACACGGGGGGTGAGATGCCAAAGCGTTCGCGAACCTGGTTCAGCCAGGCCTGGCGAAACGCATCGTTGTCAAAAATCCCGTGCAGGTAGGTTCCCATCACCGTTCCATCGGCGTTGACCGCGCCGTCTGGCCGCGTCACATCGTCCGTGGTTTGACGGACAGTGGCGAATGGTTGATATCCTGAGAGGCCAAGGCTTTGACCCATGTGAATTTCATATCCTGACACGGGGATGGGGGCAAACGCCCCTTCCAGATGGCCTTGCACGAGCACCGTGGTTTTTTCATGCTCCAAGGTCGTCACCACCGGAAGCCAGTCAAGTCCTTTACATACCGGAATACTCGATTCGTGGCCTTTCGGGTCCCGGACTTCCTTGCCCAGCATCTGGTAGCCGCCACACACGCCGAATACTACGGCTCCTTCTGCACGACGCTGAGCGAGGACGTCAACGAATCCTGTTTCCCGAAGCCACTGCAAGTCTTCCATGGTGTTCTTGGTACCGGGAAGAAGCACGGCATGCGCCGCACCGACGTCTTCCGGCCGCCGGCAGAAGTAGGCGTGGACGCCTGGCTCGAGGAACAGGGGATCGAAGTCCGTAAAGTTTGAGATGTGTGGAAGTTGGATGACCGCAATCCGAACTGCCTCCCGGTCCGGCGCGTCCGATGACGCAGAGCGATACCGCCTTTCATCCAGGGCCACGGAATCTTCCTCTTCAATGCCCAAGTCCCGAAGATGTGGAATGACACCGAGCACCGGCACGTCGGTGAGTTCTTCCAGCAGCCGAACACCGTCGTCAAACAGGCTGCGGTCACCGCGAAACTTGTTTACAATCACGCCTCGAATCCGCGCACGCTCGCGCGCCGACAACAATTGCAAGGTCCCGACAACGGCAGCGAAGATGCCGCCGCGCTCAATGTCTGCGACCAACAGCACGTCGGCGTCCGCAAGTTCAGCGGTGCGCATGTTGGCAATGTCCCGGGATTTCAAATTCATTTCGACTGGGCTTCCTGCGCCTTCGATGACCAGCACGTCGTAGCGCGCTGCCAGGTACTCATAACTCTCCACCACGGCATCCCAGATTTCGCCGGTTCGTTCCTGAAAGTACGCCCGTGCGGATGTCGTCTCGTAGACTCGGCCCTGAAGCACCACCTGCGACTTGTCGAGGCTGGTCGGTTTCAATAGTACTGGGTTCATGTGCTCATTGGCGGCAATGCCGCAAGCGGCCGCCTGGACCGCCTGGGCGCGGCCAATTTCTCGACCTGTCGGTGTCACCGCAGAGTTGAGCGACATATTTTGTGCCTTGAAAGGAGCCACTCTGTAGCCATCCTGGACGAGAATGCGACAGAGGGCGGTGCATAAGACACTCTTTCCTACGTTTGAAGCTGTCCCCATTACCATGAGGCTCTTGGCCACGGCGACTCCCCCCTTTTTTTACCAGGACAACTACAGCGAGTCATCGACTCGGATGATGGTGCTTCGTTTCCAGGCCAACACCAGAAAACTCACGAGAAACAGGCCAACGATGCCCACGCCGAGCATCTCAAAGTCAATTCGATTCGCAAAGTCTACCACCGGTGCGTTGCCAAATATGTAACGGCCGTCCAATTGAATCCATTCAATGGTCCCGACGAAAAATGCCACCACGACGGACAGGCCGGTCACGATGGCGTTGTAGATGTGGCGGGCGTGTTCCGTCCGCTGCACCCATTCATACGTGTACAACATGAGAACACCGTCTGCCGCATCGAGCAGACTCATGCCGGCCGTAAAGGCCAGTGGAAATACCAAGACGTAGACGGCAGGTACGCCACTGGCCGCAGATGTCGCGGACATGGCGAGCAGTGCCACTTCGGATGCTGTTTCAAATCCGAGGCCGAAGAGCAGGCCCACGAAAAACATCTGACGACTCGACCGCACGGAAGCAAACAAGCGATGAAATAACCGAGTGACCAGTCCACCGTGGGAATGTACTGGAACGGACGACCCACCCTTGAAACGCCTTCCCAACAGTGTATAAACCGATTGAACAAACGGGCGAAGGTTGAATCCGCCAATCAAGTATAGGTAACTGGCAGATATCACAGTACCGACAGCACTCAGCCACTCACTCACGTGAGCGCTTCCGGTCAGCTTGTGAACCGACAAGACGGTCAACAGCGTGAGTGCAAACACAATAGACGAGTGGCCCAGGGAAAAGAACAGTCCAATTCCCGCCGGCCGCTTGCCTTCCCCCACCAGTTTGCGGGTGGTGTTGTCGATGGCCGCAATATGATCCGCGTCCATGGCATGGCGCAAGCCAAACGTGTAGGCCACAAGACCGAGGGAAAACAGGACGCTGGAATGAGCAAGCGCTGCGACAAGGCCGAGCAACGTCGCCACCTGCAACACGATGACCCATGCAACGACCCACATCAGGTTTCGCCTTTCCACCCGAACCATTACGTTGTCACCCGCCTTGTCTTGTGCTGGTCTTTGTACTGCTTGCAGGCTACGACAAAGCGCTCTGCGATACGTGGATTCGATGCAAAGTGCAAGTGGGTATACCCGGCCAACACGTTGGCTTGTGCGTACCCTTCCAACTTTCTCCCGCGCAACCCTTCCGTCTCGTACGCATACGGCCAATGTTCCGGATTGTGATACGAGGCCGTTGAGTAATGGAACTCATGGCCACGGGCGTGCTCTCCCTCCCGGAGCAACAGCGTGTCCCGGATGGCCGTCACTTCCCGGTAACCAAGTGCCGCCAATCGGGATTGCATCGCGACGGAGGCCGGAACGATGCCTGCCATCGGATGTGTTTCACCCTGTTTATCGGTAAGTGATTCGGTCAGGTACATGAAACCGCCGCACTCGGCAAAGACCGGCATCCCATCCGCTACTGCGTGGCGCAGACTGTCTTTCATGGCCGTGCACCGACTGAGCGTTGCCGCGAATTCCTCAGGGAACCCGCCACCAATATATACCCCGTCTGCGTCCTCAGGGATGGGTTCGCCGTCGAGCGGACGGAATTCTGCAAGCCGTGCACCGTACCATTCGAGAAGTTCGAGATTTTCCGGGTAGTAAAAGTTGAAGGCTCGGTCGCGGGCCACGGCAATCGTCGTTACGGGTTGATGTTGTTCGCCGACGAACAACGTCGGTTCTGGTACTTCCCACGGTGCCGCCTGGGAGGCGAGTTGCAACACGCGTTCCACATCCACGGTCGCCTCCACGGCATCCGCCAGGGTGTCGAACAAGTTGTTCATTTCGCCGCGTTCGAGGGCCGGAATGAGCCCCAAGTGCCGCTCGGGAATCTGCAGCGTCTCCTGCTTTGTGAGATACCCCACAACCGGCACCCGGCAGACCTGTTCGATGGCCGCCTTGACCAGTTCGTAATGGCCGTGGCTTCCGACGCGATTGACGATAACGCCGACAACTTGCACCTTCGGATCTAGCTGCTGAAATCCCAGTACAACTGCTGCGGCGCTGCGAGCCATGCTCGCGACATTGACGACGAGAAGGACTGGCGCCCGCAACAGCCGACTCACCTCCGCGGTGCTGCCCGTGTTGGTGAGTGGGTCCTTTCCGTCGTACATCCCCATGACACCTTCAATCACGGAGACATCCGCACCCTCACTCCCGCGGTGAAACACTTCTCGGACGACGCCAGGTTCCATCATCCAGGTGTCGAGATTTCGGGAAGGTCGCCCGGTCAACACCGTGTGATAACTAGGGTCTATGTAATCCGGGCCGACTTTAAATCCCTGCACGCTCAGGTTCCGCTTTCGTAAAGCGGCCATGAGCCCCAGGGTGACGGTGGTTTTACCGGCCCCGCTATTTGTTCCAGCGATGACTATGCGTGCTCGATTCATCAAGAGGTCCCCTTTCCAGTGTGCAAGACCGTTTTGTTCACTCCGGGCGATAAGGCAGGCACCTGACGCCCTGACGCCCTGTGGGGGACGATGCAGACCGACACGGTGACGTTGCCGCTTCGCACTTTTTCCACGACCCAGTCCTCTGCACCTGACGAGAGGCGCGCTGCGGGCTCGCTGACACCGTATGCTCCGACGTACTGAAAGACGGTTTCCGAGGGGTTCGGAATGTCGACCGCATTGAGTTCTTCCGCGGTGTACGTCACCAGCGGCCAATGGTACTTTTCACAAACCGCAAGCAGACCGGCTTCATCCGCTTTGCGGTCAATGGTGGCGACGTTGCGAACGCTCTTGATGGACAACCCAGCAGATGTCAGCGTGTCTTCGATGACCGATTCAATCTCTTCGGCCGTCGTTCCCCGGTTGCAGCCCACACCGAGGACGATGACTTTGGGGCGGTACAACACCCCTCTCGTCAGGAGTCGCCGTGACTCCTCCTCGGTGAGCAAACGAGGTGTGATGACGAGTGCTGCATCAAACGACTGCTTCAAAGATTCTTCCACACTGTGAAACACGGAAAAATGACTGGGCATGGGTTTTTGATATGGCCACCAGTCCACTTCTCCGGCTTCCTGGATGATGTGAATGCGCTCCTCGTTCACGACCGCGGCACTGACTGCTGTGACCTTCTCGAAGTTTTCAATCTCCCAGCCAAAGGCCCTCCCGAGCAAATCAACGGCAATGGTTTGTCCAACGTCTGACGCTGTGGTGATGACCGGGCGCGCGCCAAGCGCTTGTGCCACTCGATACGTTAAGTCGTTGGCACCTCCGAGATGCCCGGACAGCACGCTGATGACGTGTTCTGCGCGGTCGTCCACGACAACCACCGCAGGGTCTGTCTTCTTGTCGCGAAGCAGTGGGGCAATGAGGCGAACCATGGCGCCAAGGGAAAAGATGCCGATGAGCCCGCTGTATCCGGAAAAAAGAGCCGGGACGTGATTCACGACCGAGTCGGCAAAAAGGGTGATTCCCCGCGAGGATTCGTCCCCTTGGGCAAATTTTTCTGGGTAGTAAACATCCACAACCGGCAGCTGCTCCTGAATTCGTCGCGCAATGGCCGTGCCGTGTTTGGTGATGGCCACGACCGCATACGGCTTAGTCATGAACCGTCACACCCTTTCGGTATCGGTGCGTAAACGACTTGTCATAGAGCTTGGACTTGTGTTCCCCTCGTTCCGGGAGTGTTGGGTCAAGCGCCCAACCCGCGAGAATCATGGCGTGGCTCGAGATGTGCTCGTCCCCCATGGCGCGGACGAGCCCGTCCAGTGTGGTGCGAACCACTTTTTGATCCGGCCAAGTTGCCTTTTGCACCACTGCGACGGGGGTATCCGGGGACCAGCCAGCCATGAGAAACTCATCGACAGCTTTCTTCGCCAACGTCGCACTCAGATACAGCGCCACGGTGCTGTGGTGCCGTGCGAGGTCCCGCAGTTGTTCGCCTTCTGGCATCGGCGTTCGACCGCCCATTCGCGTTAATATCACCGTTTGCGTCAGGTCTGGCACAGTCAGTTCGGCGCCGACCACGGCAGCGGCGGCGAAGACCGAGCTGACGCCAGGCACAATCTCATAGGCGACGCCTGCGCGACGAAGTAGTGCCATTTGCTCGAGGATGGCCCCAAATACCGAAGGATCTCCTGTATGTACGCGGGCTACACTCTGCCCCTGCCTCACGGCCTCCACCATGATGTCTACCATGTCTTCCAGGACCATGCCCGCGCTCCTGTGAACGACGGCGCTCTTGCCTACCATTTCCATCAGTTCATCCCGGACGAGACTATCTGTGTAAATCACGACATCCGCCTGTTGCAAGATCCGCATGCCTTTGACGGTAATCAGTTCGGGATCTCCGGGACCTGCACCTACAATGTACACTTTTGCCTCCAGGCTCATTTCCTCACCACCATCAGCGTCAAGTAGTTTAACGATGCGCCCTGCAGCTCACGCACATTGTGCCAGACGCGCTCACCCGACGAAGTGACTTTCGTACACACCATCGCTTTGTCCGTGAGCTGTAAGTCTGCGAGGAGGGCAATCATGTCATCCAGCACTTTGGCGACTTTCAAAAACACCACGCAGTCATGTGTCAACAGTGCTTCGCGCATCGCAGCCATGTCACTGTGTGCCGGAACAATCGCAACGACTTCATCCCCATCCGCCAGCGGAACGCCAAGGCGGCTTGCAGCCGCGTTCACCGAGGATACGCCTGGAACAGAAACCACCTGTACGTCCGGGTGGTGTCGGCGCATCAGGCGACTCATGTGAATAAAGGTGCTGTAGAGCATGGGATCGCCTTCAGTCACAAAGACCACATCCTGTCCTTGCGAGAGATAGTTCCACACCTTCTCCACGGTTTCCGTCCAATATCTTTGCAGGACTTCTTCGTCTTTGGTCATGGGAAAGACAAGTCCGAGCATGGTCTTTTCCGCCGGATTTACGTACAGCTCGACAATTTCCATGGCGTAGCTCTTCCCACCCATTCGCTTTTTGGGATAGGCGATGACCGGTGAGGTGTGCAGCAGACGGTACGCCTTGACCGTCACCAGTTCCGGATCTCCTGGGCCTACGCCAACGCCATATAATGTGCCTAGATTAACGGTCATTCGCTGGTTCCTCCTCTGTGACGCTGCGCCACGCTGTGACCAGGTACACGGGGTTCATGCCTTCAAACCGGGTCAAATGCAAGATTGGCTTACTTCGTGCGGTCTGGACCAGCGTGACGGAGACGGTGAACCCGAGGCGCAGCAGCGTTTGCTGTGCTTCGTAGAGGGTTTCAATGGTGGCGGCGTTGACCACAATTCTCCCGTCCTTCCGCAACCGCTCTGCACAGACGGTCAGCAACTCCACCAACTCTCCGCCACTGCCACCAATGAACACGGCGTCGGGATCTGGGAAGGTATCCAACCCTTCGGGCGCTTTTGCGTGGATGGCCACGAAATCCGTGCGGAATTTCACCTGGTTTTCGCGCAGGTTTTCCAAATCTCCCTCGTTTTTTTCCACGGCGAACACTTGCAGTCCCGGCGTGGACAGTATGGCTTCGATGGAAACAGAGCCTGTGCAGGCCCCGATGTCCCAAAGGACGCCCCCCGGTTTCAGTTTCAAGTCGGACAGGCTCAGCACACGCACTTCCCGCTTCGTGATGAGACCTCTGTCCGGCCTCCGTTGTGAAAACGCACTGTCATCCATGCCCAGCGTGAATACAGGTACCTGTGCGTCTGGACGTTGCTTGAGGATGACCACGTTCAACGGGGCAAACTCGGCATCTACAAGTTGTTCCAACGTGTACCATCCGGAGCGCTCTTCCGGACTGCCCAGGTGCTCCGCCACAAAGGCATGGTATTCGGTCATGGCAAAGCGTTGGAGATACCGCGCGATGGCCGATGGTGTGTTGACATCGTCCGTCAACAGTGCCGCGACCGGGGCGCCGTGCAATTGTTGCGCCAGCCCTAGCATTGGTTTGCCGTGCAGGCTGATGACCTTTGCGTCTTGCCAGCTCTCACCGGCCCGGGCAAAAGCCAGTTGTACCGAGCTGAGGTGCGGAATGATTTCTACCGAGTCAGGGCCCAGTTTGCGGACAAGCGTCCGTCCGATGCCAAAAAACAGCGGATCGCCACTGGCTAATACGGCGACGGTCCGGTGGGCTGCGTCCGCTTCAATCTCCGCTAGGGTCTCTCGAAGCGGACTGCGAATGACGCGTCGTTCTCCCGCAAAGTCGGGAAAAAACCCGAGTTGCCGTTCCCCGCCATAGAGAACGGACGCATTGTACACGCGTTCCAACACGTGGGAAGAGAGACCGCGCGCGCCGTCGTCTCCGATTCCCACGACCAAAATTCGTTTATCGTTCAAGCTTTGCGCCTCCCAAGTAGTCGCCCTTTAACGTCGTCAAGTGCGTGGCGATGCGCATACCTCCACCCACATGGGTCAGGACTTGTTCACAGCACGCCACAGCCAACTCCTCAAAAAACGCTGGGAATCCCCATTCGACCATCCAATCGCCGACCTGGCTGGCCGTGTTGGCTGTCACAATCTGCTTCAGGTTTGCTTCCGGCACCCCCACCCGACGAGCCACATCGGCGAGAAACGAGAAGTCTACCGGTGCGCTCTTGGCATGCACCATCATGACGCCTTGTGCAACTTTTGAAAATTTCCCCATCATCCCGACGAATCGAATTTCGTTCATGCCTGCGCGTTTTGCTTGCTTCGCAGAAAACCCGACGAAGTCACCCATTTCGACAAACGCTTCCATGGGTAACTCGGGGAACAGTTTCATGGCGTACTTTTCACTCCGTCCCCCGGTCGTCAGAACGACCGTCCGAATCCCTAGCTCTCGCGCAACATTCATGGCGTACGCAATACTTGCTTTGTACGCCGCGGTGGAAAACGGAACCACAATGCCTCGCGTGCCTAAAATGGAAATGCCTCCGACAATGCCGAGTCGACCATTCAACGTCTTCTTCGCGATGTCTTCGCCGTCCGGAACCGAAATCACCACTTTCACGCCGCGTTCGATGTTGTGCTCCGCAAGGACGGCTTCCACGGTGGACTGAATCATCTGCCGCGGGACGGGATTGATAGCGGCCATGCCAACGGGGATGGGGAGGCCTGGTTTCGTCACACGGCCAACGCCAATGCCGCCGTCAATCTCCACCCCAGGTTCATTCGACCACGACACGGTTGCGATAATCTTGGCGCCGTGGGTGGCGTCTGGATCGTCACCGCCATCCTTGATGGTCGCGGCCTGTGCCTCTCCTGGTCCATAGTGCACGTCTTGCAGCTGAAACGTCACCCATTCGCCCGCAGGAATCCAGATGGTGGTTTCCGTCACAAGCCGTTGGTGAATGAGTGCCAACAGTGCACCCTTGGTGCAGGCGGTCGCACAAGCTCCGGTGGTGTACCCATGCCGCAGCGGCCCTTCGGGCACCTCCAGCATCTCACCCACGCGCCATCACCCACCCAGCGCTTGATTCGCGAGCAGGGACAGCGCGTTCACAATGGCCACAGCGACCGGGCTCCCGCCCTTGCGTCCGCGGTTTGTAATGAAAGGGACGTCCAATTTGAGCAACTCTTCCTTGGATTCTGCTGCTGATACAAAACCAACGGGAACGCCGACGATGAGGCTGGGCCTGGCCACGCCCTCTTTCACCAGTCGGATCAGTTCCAACAGTGCGGTTGGTGCATTCCCAATGGCGAAGATTGCACCCGGATGCGCTTCGCAGGCCTTGCGGACCGAGATGATGGCGCGCGTCGTGTTCAGCGCTTTCGCTTCGCGGGCTACATCCGGATCGGAAATGTAGACGTGAACGTCGCCGCCAAACTTGGCAATCCGCGGCTTGCTGATGCCAACCTGCACCATCTGGACGTCGGCGACAATGGAGCGGCCTTGGCGGATGGCGCGAACGCCGGCTTGTACAGCTTCTGGATGAAACACGAGGCTCCGCCCAAGTTCAAAATCTGCGGACGCATGAATCACTCGCTGAACAACGGGAAACTGCTCGTCTGTAAACGGGTGGGGCCCCAACTCTTCTGTGATGATGGAGAAACTCTTTGTCTCAATTTCCTGAGGTTGCGTGGTCAGCGGCTGAAATTCAGTGCCAAAATTCACGGGATCAGGCCTCCTCTACCCTTATACGGATCCATCTATCGTCTGTAGCGCTTGGCGATTTCCTCGAGCACGTCCTCCACCGTGGAAAAACTCGTGCCAAAGTCCAACTGAGGCCGTCCGATGACAATCACTTCAATGCCCATCGCCAGCGCCGCTTCCACTTTTTCATCCACAGCACCCGGACCGCCGCTTTCCTTGGTAATCATCAACGTGGTTCCGTAGTGCCGATATAACGCTTCGTTTAAGGCCCTCGAAAACGGCCCCTGCATGGCGATGATGTTCTTCTGTTCGAGCCCAAGTTCGACGCATTTTTCCATGTTGTCCGCGCGAGGCAGCATTCTGGCAACGAGACGGATGTCCGGGTCTCCCAGTAGCTTTTCGGCAAAAATGTGCAACGTCTTACTCCCCGTCGTCAGCATGATGCTGCCCTTCTTTTGCGCGGCAAGCTCCGCAGCCTCTTCATATGAGTCCACGTACGTCAATTGCTCTCGCTCACCAAATTCCTGACGGGAACGCTCGTAGCGAATGTAGGGAATTCCACACTGCTCCGCTGCAGCCATGGCCGTGCGGTGTGCCTCCTCAGCGAACGGGTGACTGGCATCCACCAGCAGAGTCGCTCGGATGTCTCTCAACAAGGACACCATGTCCGCGACGTCCAATCGCCCGAAGCGCGCGTTCAACCCGACTTCTCGCAACACGTGTGCCGCATTCTCTGTCACAACACTCGCGAGCAGAGGATATCCCGACCGATGAATGGCGAGCGCCAATTCACGCGCATCGCTGGTACCTGCCATAAAGAAAATCAAGTGTCGTGCCTCCTTCATCCGCCGCATACGGTGTCCGCCACAACTACCTGCGGTTTTTCCTGGTGGACAAAGCCCTCAATCTGTCCGACGCGAGCGAAAAATTTATGGAATCGCTCGCCGGGAAACGCGTGTTCGCGATACTGGTTGACAATCCGTTCCAACAAGTCCGGCATTTGTTCGGCAGGAATGCCTTCGGCCACGCGTTGACCAGGTGCGGCGTTGCGCCCCGTCGTCTTTCCACCAAGAAACAGGTCAAACTTGCCCTTTCTAAAGACGAGTCCGATGTCTTCGTTCACAGCGCCGTAGCAGGCCATGGCACAGCCGTTGAAACCAATGCGCAACTCCTTTTCGACCGGGAGCCCAGCGAGACGCCGCGATATCTCCTCGGCACAGGGGATACCATCAAACTTTTCACCGTCGCAGAAATCGCAAGCTTTGACTTTGACGACGTTGCCAACAGGCAGAACGGTGAAACCTGCGTTACGCAGACAATCCACGACGTGCGCCGGGTCCTCGGTATGTGTTCGGAGAATCAGCTGATGCGCGGTCGTGTACTCGAGTTCACCTTCCTCTCCTGCAAGCTCTGCGAGGAGCATGAGTTGCGCCGGACTAAACTTTTTGTTCGCAACGCCGGGACTGACTGCGACTTCTAAGATTTTCGCCAGAGACGTAGGCATCCGCGTCGATGCGTCCATGTGTGCGTCATTGTTTGGTGGGGCTTGTCCCGTGCCGTCCAGGCATGCCAGTGCCGCGTCCGCCCACTCTCGTGGAGACTTCTCTCGTGCGAGAGGTTTCTCAGTCGCTTCGACCGGAGTGGTCTCCTCTCTCCCATTCGCAGGACGCCACGATTCCCCGGTGATGGCATTCAAAGACCACGGTTCATTTTCCGGCCTGAGCCGTTCACCTGGGCGCAATCGCTGCTCTACAGCATCGAGCGTGTACTTTCGCTGATATCCACGCGGGGTGATCATCAAGTCGCCGTGATAAAACGTCGAAGCGTTGCCAATGAGAACGGTGGTCAACATGCCGATATCGTGATTGAGCATGTCCTCCAGCGTTGTCCGCACCACTTGCTGTCTGTCCCGATAGGCACTCTTGACGAGACCCACGGGCGTTTTCGGATGTCGGTACTTGAGGAGAATGCGCTGCGTCTCCACAATCTGCCGTGTGCGCCGACCACTCTTCGGGTTATACAATGCAATGACGAAATCGGCTGCAGCCGCAGCTTCGATGCGCTTTTCAATCACGGACCAAGGCGTCAGGTGATCTGACAAGCTGATGGTACATGCATCATGCATGACCGGCGCGCCCAACAAGGCTGCACACGAATGGATGGCAGAAATGCCAGGGACGACTTCAACCGATGGATTATCGCCGTTGTGCCATCCACGTTCAATCAGTACTTCATAGACGAGGCCCGCCATTCCGTAGACCCCGGCATCGCCGCTCGAAATCACAGCGACGACCTTGCCTTCCAGCGCGAGATCAACCGCCTTTTGAGCTCGGCTGACTTCTTCCGTCATGCCGGTACGGACGATGTCCTGATGGGTCAGGAGGTCTCGAATCAGGTCGACGTAGGTGTTGTACCCAATGATGACCTGGCTCTCCTGAATGGCCTCCCGCGCGCGCACTGTGATATGTTCAAAACTTCCCGGACCAAACCCAATGATTAGAATTTTCCCATCCATGTTTATCCCTCGCTTCGCGACCCGAACGGTGCCCACCGGACACCGGGGACTGCGTCGGTCTAAACGGCCCACACCGTGGACCCGTCCCATCGCTTCGTGTGCCGAACATGTTTGTTTCTACAGTGACAACGCCATGTCCGGTTCAAACCAGTGCAGCTTTTCGTGGAGTTGGACGACGTCCCCTACCACAATCACAGCCGGCGGTTTTACTTCGTTTTTCGCCACCGCGGCAGCGATGGTTGCGAGTGTGCCAACAACCACTTCCTGACGAGCGGTGGTTCCCCAACTCACCACAGCAACTGGCGTATCGGGCGCCCGGCCATACGAAATCAACTTGTCCGTGATTTCTGGCAGGTGTCCCATGCCCATGAGGATGACCAAGGTCTGGCTGGAAAGCGCCAGCACCTCCCACGGAGTTCCTCGGGAGTGAAGGCATTCGTGTCCAGTGACCACGTGAAACCCGGAAGCAAGCGTTCTGTGTGTCAGGGGAATGCCAGCGTATGCCGGCGCTGCGATAGCAGAACTGATGCCTGGGACGATTTCAAACGGAATTCCTCTTGCAGCAAGTGCTTCCGCTTCTTCGGCTCCGCGACCGTATACGAACGGATCTCCTCCCTTCAATCGGGAAACGGTCTGACCGCACAGTGCTTTCTCCACCAGCAGGTCCTCAATCTCCGCCTGCGGCAGAGTGTGGTTGTGTGCTTCCTTCCCAACGTAAACCCGATCCGCGTGTTTTGGGATAAACGCCAGAATTTCTGGGGATACCAGGCGGTCGTACACAACGACATCCGATTGTTCCAGGCAGTCCTTGGCTTTCAACGTAAGCAAACCGGGGTCCCCAGGCCCCGCACCGATGAGAAACACGCGCCCCGTCATGACATCCCCTCCTGTTATCCGCGAGACCCAACTTCGGGTTGATGGACATAAGAATGATGGTGACCTTGCTCATGTGGATGTTCCTGATGGTGCTCGTGATGGTGGGAATGGTCATGAGCGTGTTCATGGGCCGCCAACTTGCGGTATTTACACAAGTCGCAATTCATGAAGGCGTGTCCACGTCGAGCTTCCTCCCGACGGTCCAGAACAATGTCCACCAGGCGGCGGTGCATTCCGAAATAGTCCGCCATGTACATGGGTACGGTGGGGTAGTCAGAGTGCATTTCTCGTAAAACACTTTGCATTCGTTTGATGAGGACGCCCGTGAACAGAAAATAGGGCACGACGACCACGCGCTTGGCACCCAGTGACACCGCACGGTGGATTCCGTCTGGGAGTTTCGGGAACGTGATCCCGGTGAAACATACTTCTACGGTCAGTACCCCTGTGCGCTCCCATAATTGCCGCGCAATCTTGTACAAGTCACCGTTCGCGTCTGGATCACTGCTGCCACGACCCATCAGCACAATCGCCGTTTGATGGATTTCGTCTTTTGCAAAGGACTGTGTCTGTTCGTGAAAACGGGTAAGGAGCAAGTCAATCATTTGTTCGTGGAGTCCAATATTTCGCCCATAGATAATCTCAACATTCCGGTATTTCTGTCGAGCTGCGTCGAGGCACGCTGGGATTTCCAGTTTGACATGCGAGGCAGCAAGCAGAATCACGGGGACAACCACAATTCGGTTTGCACCTTGTTGGACACACGCGTCGATACCATCTGGAATCGTGGGGGTTGCTAATTCCAGGAAACAGGCTTCAAAATGTTGTTCCGGCGAGGCACGGCGAATTTCATTGACAAAATTGATAAATTCCTGATTTCCGTCGGCGTCGCGGCTTCCGTGGCCAATCAATAGCGTGATCTCTTTCATCTGTACCTCCTAATCCTGGTAGGAGGAAGGGTTGGGGGCAACGTCCAACAAAAAAGGCACTCTTTTCGGTAAAAGAGTGCCTGTACACGACATGAGTCGCCCACAAACACCTCCCTATCGACCGTAGGTTCCAGGTAGTGGTCCAATTCAACGGTGGATTTGGACAGCACTCCAGTGGTGTTTCACAGAAAAGGCTGGTCTCCTGGCTCGGGGTCACAGCCGTCCATTCCCTTCCCAAGCAGATGCTCAGTGGATATGAATGGTGGCTCACCCTTACAGTGGCGGGACCGCACCGGACTTGCACCGGTTTCCCATTTCAGTTCACCTCAGGACAGAAGCGATGTACCATCGCCCCGTTTTCAATCGTCCTGAGGGGAACACCTTTCCTGCATTGAGCAATTTGCAATATGCCACGAGCGTGGTTTCGCACGACGAGATGTCGATGTTTTGCAAATCGCTGGAAATATGAAATTGTGACAACGAGTCTTACAAAACAAGCATGCTTTCATGATAGTCCAAGTCCTATCAAAAATTCAACTCAAACTCGTGAATGGATGGTCCATTTGTGGTTTTGTACGCCATTCAATCTTGAACGACACCGCGATGCTCTGGGGTCAATCGAACATGGTACGCTGTGCGTGCGGAAGACAGATAGCGTCGAACAGAACCAAAAATAGCGCATGCGCCCATCCAAGCGGGGTGTTTTCATTGGGAGTATTGCGCTCCGGAATGTACAGTTCAGGGATTTCCGTGTTCGACGGCATGACTTGTGTCGTTCGAATCAAATACTCAAGCGCTTTTTCTCGATTGCCGAACTGAGCGTGACACAGGCCTAACCACGGTAAGCCCATGCACCACTCCGCTTCCTGCCCACCCTCTGCATAGTACTTGTCTCCGTGGTAGCGAATGACGCCCCTTTGACGAACCAATTGATCCTCGACTTGGGTCACGACTAGACGCGCTACCGATTCGGGCAGTAATCGGTACGGATATACGAGACTCAGTAACGCAAGGTCCGTCGCTTTGGTGGCGCTTTCTCGCGGTACGAGTTCGTACAGGGCCCTCAATCCACATTGGATGAGTTTCCACTCCACATCGAAATACGGTTGGATGGCCAAAAGTCCGGCCGTGCACGCACCGATGCTACTCGCGTGCCGTTCACGATGTTCCTCCCACATGCCGTTGTCTTCGTCATTCCAAAATTCAAGGGTTCGCAGATATTGAATCAGAAGGGATACAATGCGTCTGTCCGCTTCGTTCCGCAACATCGGTTTTCCACGTCGAAATCCCTGGCCAATTCCAAACAAGAAAGCCCCAATCGCGTCATTCTGGGCATTGCCCCACGGCTCTGCAATTTCCTCTAAGGTATCCGCTGAATACCGCGGATGAATGTACTCGAATGCGTCGATAGGACGCTGTTGTGCATGGTAAGACAATTTCCACTCGTATACCTGAAGAATGTCCAACATGCCGTGGTATATTTTTTCAAAACGTCCATTGTCACGATGGAGTTCAGACAGAGCAATGTAGCAATTATCTCGAATCCAGACATAGTGATACCTGTTTGAAGGGCTTGCTACATAGAGGCCGTTCGCTCGCTGTAAGGTATCTAAAGCACGCTGCACCTGGTCTCGCATAGAAAAAACCCTCCCTCTTCACCAGTCTAAGGTGAGGTCGGGAAGGTCGTGACCAATTTGGGCTTGTTACAGTGCAGGGGCGATGTCGACCGGTAATTTCACTTTCACACGGCCGTGAATCATGTCAAGTTGTGCTTGGTAGTACTGCTGCAACGTGCCTACATCAGACCAGTATCCTTGTGCTTCGTATCCGTAAATGGGAACACCTTTTTCTACAAGCAGAGGGAACAGATCTGAACCAAAATCAAAGGGCTGATTCGCCGGGATATTCTCAAATATCTCTGGCTCCAAAATATAAATTCCCGTGTTTACCAAGTACCTGTTCCCATCTATCCACGTCTGTGGTTTTTCAACGAACTGTGCAATTCGTCCGTAGTCATCGAGATCTACCGTACCATATCCAAGGGGGCATTGAACCCTCGTGAGCAGGATTGTGGCCAACCCGCCGTGTCGGCGGTGGTCTTCCAGAGCCTGTGACAAGTTAAAATCCGTGAGTCCATCTCCACTCATCACAATGAACGTTTCGTTGAGCCTCTCCTCGAGCAGCTTGACTCCACCTGCCGTACCCAAGGGAACCGACTCCTGCTGATATCCGATGTGGACGCCCCACTTCTCGCCATTTCTAAAATAGTTTTCAATGACATCAGCCATGTAGCAAACCGTCATTGTGATGTCTGTAAACCCATGTTCTGCAAGGAGCTCCACAATGTACTCCATGGTTGGACGGTCCACGAGTTGAAGCATCGGCTTTGGCAAGCGTTTCGTCAGCGGGTGAAGCCGGCTTTCCTCCTGCCATAATCACGGCTTTCATGTCTCAATCCCCTTTGTCTGTGCATTAACATAAAAATGTAGTGATGTGGCAGTATATAAACTTTCAAAATCGAGTATGACAACTCGTATCGGGTTTCATTGATTTTTATTGAAACTTCTTTCTCTCACTAGATTCGGTTCCTCCTTGGCCTCTGATTGCCCGTACTTGTCACCTCAGCACTGGCAAAAGTATGCGCTCGTAGCTCTCGATGGTCTTTCCGGCAATGTGGCGCCAGTCAAAGCGAGACAAGTCCTGTTCCGCAACCTGAGCCAGTTTTCTACCGAATTCTCGGTCTCGTAGCAATCTTCGAATTTGCGTGGAAAGAGATTGCGCGTCATTTGGAAGTGTTGTCAGTCCGTTATGCTCGTGGCGAACGATGTCTGAGAGTCCTCCGACGTCGGCGGCAACCACCGGCGTGTTTGCTGCCATCGCTTCCAAGGCAACAATGCCAAAAGGTTCGTACAAGCTTGGGAAGACTGCCATATCAGCCACGCGCAACAATCGATTGCGTGTCGCATCATCCAAGAATCCGGCAAACTCAACCCGGTCGGAAATGCCGAGCTGCTGTGCCTGGAGTGTGAGATGGTCCAGCATGGGCCCCTTGCCCACGATGACAAATTTCACGTCGGGAAACTCGTCTAAAATCGCAGGTGCTGCTGAGAGTAATAGGTGCACCCCTTTTTCACGCACAAGTCGGCCCAGGAAGAGTACCATCGGTTCTGATTCTTTCGCGTACGGCGCTTTGCTCAGCACTTCACCTGTTTCGGTAACCTGTAACAGGTGCTTGTCGACACCGTTTGGGAGACTATCAATCTTATCTGGAGGAAGTGTAAAGACCTTCTCCACCTCGTGCTTCATGTACGTACTGCATACAATCACGCGCTCTGCTTCGTACGTCAGCTCCCATTCGCGTTGGTGAATATGACGCTGCACATCCGTGTAAATCCCGTGATTGCGCCCGTGCTCAGTGGCGTGTATCGTGGCGATTAATGGGATGCGGTACAGATCTTTCAATACTTTTGCCACGTCGCAGACGAGCCAATCGTGCGCATGGATGATGTCAAACGACAGCCCTTCGTGATCTATCAAGCTCCGGCATTGGTCTAGCATCATGAGGTTCAATTGCAACACGAAGTGAATAAATTCTCCTCCATCGGGCTGCTGGACTTGCACTCGATGGACATGGACCCCTTCCACCCTTTCATGGAGTGGATAATTCCCGATGGCTGTCGTCACCACGTGAACTTCGCAGCCCTGATGTACCAAGTGTCTGGACAAGTCATATACGTGTCGTGCCAGTCCCCCCACGGTCATTGGGGGGAATTCCCACGACAGCAGAAGAACACGCAACTTCGGAGAACCCTGGTTGGAGATGTCATCGCGGCAACTCTGCAAGGACTGATAATGGTCGTAATGTACGTGTGGGAAGAGATTGTCGATGAGTTCCAGGTCGGTCAGGTACGCTTCGTCGACGCAATGCTCACGCACCATGTGCGCTAGCGTCCGAAAGCGATTCACGTGATGTTTGGTCCGTTTCACGGCGTAATCCACCATCGTTTTGGTGTCCATGATGAACGCCCAGTCGCTGCTTTGAGCTAACATCAGCTCGCGCGCAGCTTGATTTAACGCTCGGCGAACCAGTGCGGACGGGGCCGGATACGTATCTGCCAGTTGAATCATTTGTTGCTCGCAGTCATGCAGCGCAGGGTAAATCCAATCGTTCGCCCCGTTCAGCCATACGTCGCCATATCCGTCTCTCCCCCACGTCGACATAGATAGTGCGCAAGACTGAAAGTCTTGGTATAACGCCAAGTATTCTGAGGGCGTAATCGTCTTGAGGGTTGTTTGGTCATAGTGCAATTTCCGGAGGAGCATGTCGATGAATACGGGTCCTTCGTACCACCAGTGACCGAACAACTCCGCGTCATAAGGCGCTGTGATGATGGGAACGCGGCCCATCATCCCCTTGATGGATTCCACTTGGCGTTGCCGATGAAACATAAAATGTCCTGCATGTACGGCCGCCTTGTCACGCGCCCGGTTGAAATCGTACAAAGCTTTGTCTTCGGTTTTTCCCGTGATTCTGTAGTATTTGATTCCCGTATTTACCCGTATGCCGTTTGGATGAATGTACGGACCTATGTAGTTCTCATCCAAATCATGGCCGATGTCACGGTAATATTCCCGGTAGTCAAAGTCCCCGGGATACCCGGATTCGCTGCTCCAGACTTGCTGGGACGACGCTGCATCGCGCGCAAACACAGCGATGCCTTCAGGAGTCAGAACGGGTGCAAACGTGCCAAAGACGGGGCGAGGATTTGCGGAGGCCAGCCCGTGTGTGTCTGTGAAAAAATAACGAATGCCAAACTCCTTGAGCCAACGGTCGACGCGGGGAGTGTACGCGCATTCTGGTAACCACATCCCCGCCGGGCTTGTCCCAAAGTGTTCGCGAAACACTTCGACTGCGGTTGCAATCTGCGCTCGCAACGCTTCATCGGTTTCAATAAACGGAAGAAATGCATGTGTGGCTGTGCTTGTGATGAGTTCCACTTTCCCGGCCCTTTGGAGCTGAGCAAATGCAGGTACAAGGTTACCTTGGCAGGCTTCAAAGAAATCCAGTATGTCTCGAAATCTTGTCAGGTATGCGTGCGCAAGGGCGTTTAAGTGTGGATGTGTTTTCGTGCGCACGACTTCGGATTCAGCCAGGGAGATGAGTTTGCACATATGGTTCTGGAATCTCGACTGCACCAGGGAATCCGTCAGCATGGATATGAGCGGAGGAGACAAGGAAATCGTCACCCGAAAATCGACCCCGTCATGAAGCAGTCGATGAAAGACTTGCAAGAGAGGGATGTACGTCTCCGAAATGGCTTCAAACAACCAGCGTTCTTCCAAGAGGTCATCTCGTTCGGGATGACGAACGAAAGGCAGATGCGCATGCAAGACTAAATTTAAATATCCATCGGGCATACGTTGTCCTCCTCTCGCTCGACCATGTGGTACCCGTCAAATTCGGATTCATAAGGGTGTCGTTGTGAGGTTTGCAGTGGTAATTCCATCGGGACAAATTTGATATGTGGCTGGAATGCGTCCGTTTTCGCGGGCGGAAGTGTTACGACATTCGAACGCAGTACGGAAAACAAACGGTCATGGATTGTTGTGGTCGCCAGAACAACAACGTAGTTTCGATGGGGCTGCAAGTCATGAAAGTACCAATTGTCCGCCTCTGGGTGCACACGGCATCGCGCTGTCATGGGAGCGTTGTATCCATCAAACCAACAATGTGTTACGTCGTAAACACATAGATAAAGCGGAAGTTCTTCCCAACGAGAGCAGAAGTGCCGACTAATCATCGCCTTGCGGAGAGGGTCCACTTCCCAATAGGCAAACAACGTACGCGGATCCTTTGCCATGCCCACAATACGACTTTTCCCTGTAGAACGAACCCATTGCTCATCAAATCGCGTTGCCGTGTTCATAGGTTCCACCTCGTGCCATGTCGAAGCAACATTCGTTGTCTATGAGTTGCTCCTGTAGGAGTCGAGTCATAACATAGATATTCAGCTTTTTGCCTCAACATGCACGAACTTTCCCTATATTCACTTGGAAATTTCTATGTTGGTGTATTGCAACATCGCGACGAACCACTCTCGTGGAATTTTCCAAATCGCTCCTGAAAGCCTCACAGTGGACCGTCGCTGATTGACTCCGTTGGGGCATAGTAGAAGAGAAGGTAAGGGCATCTTGTGTGCAATCAGCGAGCACGTGAGGTGTCGATTGTGTTTCGGATAAATCTTTAATCTGAGGACCGTAATCTGGTGACGAGGAGTACGCCGAGTGGCCGAACCGGAGAAAGCAAACATGGAGAATGAAGAAACGCTGAAAGAAACGCTGAAAGAAACGCTGAAAGAAACGCTGTACTGCCCCATCTGAAACTTTCCACTGAGCGGAGAAACGCGTGGATGCACGCCGTTTTGCAGCAACCGCAGATACAAAGGCGTGTGCGGAGATCCGACTTCGTAATGTTGTGCGCTGAGAATTCGCGCCATCACAACAATTTCTCCACATTTTCTATGCAACTTTTCCACATCTTGCTTGTACACTGTGTTTGCGGGTAAGGCAACACAATTGGTTACCACCGTTACTGGCGCGGCCGGGGCCAGTAACCTGCAACCCAACAAGCTCCATTACACGCAGCACTCCTGCGTGACGCTCACTGATCTGAGCGTCTCTTTTTTCAATTCCACCCCCGGTAAATAGGCCACTACCACTGTTCACACCATAACCACAAACCCTACACACCTTCTATACAGCTTTTTCAAATCTCCCTTGTATACTAGGCTCGTAGGCAGGGCGACATAAGGGGTCGCCAGCGTCACTGACGAAGGAGGGGCCAGTGGCATCCGACCTAGTATTCAACTTCATTGTGCATACCCATGTGTGACGCTCGCTGATGTGAGGTGGGCGTCTCTTTTCAATTCATACCCAATCAACCACTGACTGCGTTTTGCCCCAAAAGTCACTAACGCAGGTCGGCCCAGCAATTCTTCACTCTATACCTTACCCCCACAACACGCTTACTGATGTGAGTGTATTTTTTGTCTCTGCTTGGAATATGTGGTTTGACGATGCGACCGCTGTGCTTGAGTTACCGGAACGCTATCGCAGACGGCTCCGGACAACCAATAGTGTCGAGCGACTCAACGAGGAGATTCGACGCCGGGAGCGCGTCATTCGCATCTTCGCAAACTCGTGCGTTGGTGTTGCGTCTGTTGGGAGCTTTACTGATGGAGATGGATGACAAGTGGGCGACGGGACACTGCTACCTAGACATGCAGGATTACTGGGTGTGGCGTGCGTCCAAGGCTTCCGTCGTTAAGCAACTCGCTTGAGCGCACTACCGAGGAGGGAAAGTACACACAAATATGGACGTGATCATAACGAACGTACGATGGCATTCCAAAAGAATATGAACCTGTTATATTGCCAAAGATTAATCCAATCTCGGAGACACTTTTCCTTGGGGAAAATGACTACCGAATGTACCTTCGCGAACATGTCGGAGGGGTACAGTTACCCCTCCGATATACCGGTGTTCTGTTTATTTCGGAGCATATTTTTTCAGTGTCTTTACGGTTTCTTTATCTACATTCTTACCGTATTTTTGAATCAATTCATCAGCATTCGATCCGTTCCTTATTGCATCCTTATACGCATCCATAAATTTCTGGATACGTTGTTCGGGCACCGAAAGGCCCAACTTGTCGATATACTTTCTAGCAAGTTGTTCCACTTGCGATGGGCTTTTCCACTGATTGGGATTGACTTTTTTAACCTCATCGAGAATCTCAAAAGCTGTTCCTTCTTTACCCGCAAGATTTCGCTTCAGCGCATTTAATGCAGACGACTTTTTTACGGACTTCCTTGGCATAGAAATATCCCACCTCCATTCTCCGTCGTATCTGCTTCGTTCGTGTTTCTACCTTTTGCCCCATCATTGATTGCTCAATATGCAGGGGTTATCGCCATCAACTCCTTAAACCAAAGTTAATATAGGGTATGGCGGGAAGTTCAGTCGTGAGACGGCTTGTATCATAGAAATGCACGGCTTGTACGCCCTTATTAGACAAACTATAAAACGTCCCCCGTATAGAGGGACGTTTTATTGGAAGGTGAATGTACGATGGTGGCTTTGTGGTTCATCGATGGGTAATTTTAATATATGCCACCACAGTTAAAAAACAACGGCTTGTACCTATCAAGAAATGAGATAAGACAGTCGTCCATTCCGATTCTAACTATGATACATGCCAATCTGTGGGACCGACTGAATCTAGGTAGACAACCAACGTACATAGTTGTCCACCTAGATGGCACCACCTAAGTACAAATCCGACTAAGATCACATTTGCAGCACAATACAGTGTCTTGTGGGAAATCCCAGGCTCACCAGCTTCCTGGCTAGCCACTTTTTAGACTAGCTTTACCTTTTTCCCTCAATTCTCTTAGAAAAGCATTAATATTATTGTAATTATTGTACATGGACCTATGCTCTAATTACTTCAATGATCCAAAGCTTGCCGTCAGTATCACCCCCATATCTATGCCAATCTTCTGGGCCAGCTTGGAATCGTCAAATCGTTTACAAATATCGTATCCGAGTCTCTTGCTGAATCGTTTGGATTTGTTGGTTGTTCCATTCAAGTGATTTCTTAAGTGCCTCATCCACTGTAAGAGCTTTTCCGTTGCTGCGCTTGTTTGTAATAATCCACCCAGGAATAGAGTCTCCAGCAAACACGCACCAGAATGCACTCTAGCCCTTTACAAATGAGGGGTACTTTACGTCCCATCAGACTGTAGATAAAGTCCCCGTTCATCCTCGGGTCCCTTTTGTGCGGCAGAATTATGATGTTGCGGCCTGGTATCTCGCTCTCCCTGTACTCTGATAAATGCTTTCGTCGATGCATTTCCACGCACACATTTTGACGTTCGCAGGTATCCCAGGCTATACAGGTGTCTTGGCACTTCCCGTAGTAAGGATTTTACTTACTAGATAACGTGAGCTTCTGGGCGCGCAGGACGTTAAAGAACCTCGGTTCGTTGAACCAAGGTTCTTCTTTGAAAAAAACCACTCCATATTTTGTCCTTTATAGTTCTGTGGCGGTTTGAAGTCACACCTTTTCTATAGATATGGAAACGGCATCACGGATACAATCACGTATTTGGATGATTCGTCCTTACTTCCGAATACCTCTAGTCCATTCAGATCGAGGTTCAACTGTCGCTCGTTGACCTCACACTCTCCGTATTCATTCGATCCGAGGTCAATAAACACCCGTTTCATTTTTGGAAGCATCCTTCACCAGTGCACCTCCACATCTAATTTTGACCGACTCTACATGATATGTGGTCGCCTCCTATTGGTGAGCAGATCCTCGAATTTCCCATTAACATCGATCCCATCAGGGATCAAACCGCTGAGGGGCAGTTCCAAAGGGTTAGTCAACCTCCGTTGGAATAGCCCCGCACTTTTATTGCTGATTGCTCGTTGCCAGTTCTTCCACTATACGCATGCCTATGTGGGGTTCGCCGATTGACTGTGGTTACACCCTCGAAATAGTGATACCTGAAACAGCGGAAGCATTCGAAACATCGGAAACAGCGAAAGCATCTACCTCCGAAAAACTGAGCCTGCACAGTATCATCCGAAGTCGCTTTGCTCGCCTTGAAGTTGTCAACGTTGAATTTGTTGAGTTCTTTCTTGAAATCATTCATCTTTGCCACCTCCGGTTATAAAACGAATAGGTTGCACCAGCACATTGAAAAACAGACGAAGTTCATAAGGACTTAATTTACGGTCCGATTAACCCGATTGCTTAGTAAGCAGCACCATGTCCGCCTGCATATCCGCCGCCATCGGCGCTTTTAGCACTGACTGTCACCGTGTGGTGGCGGAAGGATGTACTGTCTGGAAGTTCCTGCGTTGTTCAAACGGTTTATTGCGGCTGCTGCTTTAATGGCGTTCCCGATTTCCTCGTAACTCGTACAACGGCAGATGTGCGACTCCAGCCATTCCTGATCATGTGGTCGTCAATCTCATTTTGCTGTTGAAGCATTGCATGCGCGTTCATGATGAATCCCGGAGTGCAATACCCACACTGAAATGAATAGCATTGTGCAAACGCACGTTGAATTGGCGTATCTCTTAGTCCTTCAATGGTCGGTACACATTGACCGACCGCTTCGACCGCTAACATGATACATGATTTGTATGGCCAATCGTTTACAGTAACCGGTGCATGCCCCGCAGTCTCCGTTCTCACAACCTGGTTTGGTTCCGGTTAAGCCTAGGTTTACCCGTAGTACATCGACAACGTATCTGCTGTGCGAATGACCACCATCCTGTCTTCGCCGTTCCCTCCTCTTTCAGGTGATTAGTGCACGTTATAAACGCGGCAGTATAGCACGTTGTCAGCGCGATGTGTCGAAGTGTGCGGGGTGATAGGACGTTTGGCACAGGACACAAAAACAGCCATTGCGTCGACGAAGTACTCCTTCGTAGACACAATGGCTTGTTACTTGTCCATACACCCGCTAACGGTAAAGGCCGGTAACAGGTACAGGGTGGCTTTTGTTGCGAGATTTGGGGAATGGTGCGTACTAATGATTCATACAAAGTTGGACCATCTCGTCCACTCTGTGTCTCCACGTATTCTGTAATGCGATGTTTTGGCGCGCTTTTGTCAGCGCCTCTGACGGACTGTCGCATTCAGACAGTGCTTGTTCAAAGGCGCGTACAATCCCACTTCCGTCCTTCACGGCGTAAACATAGGGAACCATGTCATCTGGAATGGGTACGCCGCTGGTTACAATGGGCTTGCCAACCGCCAAGTACTCGTACAGTTTCAGTGGATTCGATGCCGCACTGGCATCGTTCAGCTTCCGCGGCAGAAGCAAGATGTCCATCTGATGTAGGACATCCGGCAGTTCGTCATAGTCCACCGTTCCCATGTAATGGACGTTTGGCTCGGAAAACGCATCTTCGTAAGCTTGCTCTGTCGCCGAACTACCAAAATGCCCGATGCGCCCCATAAAATAAAAACTGACATGGGGAAAAGAACGCGCTAAGGTTTGGATCGACTGAAAGTCAATCCAGTGATTCAGCGTTCCCGCAAATCCCACACGCACGGTGGACTGGGGCTCATCAAACTCAATCGGTCGTCGCCCGGTTGGGTTCATAAACCGATCCGCATCGACGCCGTTGGGCAGAACATGCACGGCGGCAACCTGTAATTCTTCAACGGATTTCCGTTGTAGATGTTTCGACACGGTGGTCACCACAGAGGCCTGTGCAGCGAGTTGTCGCCAGCTGGATAAGACTCTGTCTCGCTGAAATCCGTACGGGAACGACAATACATCATCCACGACATCAAACACGAGGTGTTTCGGTCCCAGGCGTTGTATGAGCGGCTGGAACTGAGGTGTCCAGTTGGTGACATAGACAATGGTTTCGTCGCGCCAAGCACTCCCCCACCTGTTTCGGAGTACTTGATCCAACCTTCTGGCTTGCCACTTCAACCCAGTTCGGAACAAGTCGAGTTTTGACGGGATGGGTAAGGGAGGCACGAGTATATCAGTCTGCCCCTCCTGCTGGACAGTCCAGTTGACAACTGTGCCATCCAAAGTACGCCAACTCGAAAAAGGCTTGGGAGGCTCAACATATGCCTTCGGCCCAACGAAAGCTTGGGTCATTTGGCGCGAAGTGTCTGAAAATCCTGGTGTGCGGTACTGGGACATGCCAAACGTAATCCATCGCTTCATTCGCGTGCCATCCTTTATCAAAAAGTGTCTCCTCACGAAGCCCATTGTTGCCTATGAGCACACGGCTACACCGCGACATCTATCGTGCTGAACGATTCAAGCGGTGTTCTGCCAATCGCTCGCCTTTTGGAGGCTAATACAGGTTTCTGTGAAACAGGTGATAATTCATTAGAATTTGATGAAAAATTCATTAGAATATCATGAAAGACATCTGTGATGACAGATTGCCCCACTCTGTTGTCGTCATGCGGCATACAGAGATTCCCTTATGTATTCCAAATAACGGTCACCGCACTTGTATATTTCACTTCAATGACCGTTTCCACCAGACTGCGAAATACACAGCCAACAGAGCCATCAAGCTACCGGACAGTAGGAAAGGCCCTGTGGGGCCGATATATTGCCACGACAACGCCCCCACCAATGGCCCCAGTGCGGTTCCGGAGTCTTCGATGGACGTAAAGAGGCCGACAGCGCGCGTATGAAGCCAATGCGGAACCGCCTCCATAAAGAGCGCATTCCACGCGGGAAACACGACGCCAAAACTGACGCCAAACATGACCCCAGGAATAAAAGCTTGCCCCCACGTGTGGCTGATGGCCAGAGCGACAATACTGCAGGACGACGTGAAAAAAGCAGCACACAACAATGGCAGGCGCCCAAGTTTGTCCGACACTTTCCCAAACGGAATCAGGAGGCAAACCGTCATGACGCCGATTCCAATGAGTAACAAGGCGTATTGCTCGGGATGTAAGTGTAACGACTTTACGGCGAACAATGCCAGATATGGTGACACTGTGCCAATGATCAAGGTTTGGATGAGCATCGGCGGGAGAAAGATCTTCACCTTACGTGACAAAATACGAACCAGTTGAACCTCGCGTCGCAACGAAGGTGTGGCGTCCCTGCCACTTGGTTGAATCAGCCATGTACAGGCAAACACCACCAAGGAGGCAAAGACCAAAACGACTTTGATAATGGGTCGGTGGTGCAGTAGCACGTTTGGCAGAAACATGCCCACTCCAGTTCCTGTCATCCACGGCACAAACGCTTTCGCCAACGATTCTCCTTTGGCCCCTTCAGTTTGGCGGCCATAGTGTGACAGTGCAGCTGGCCAGATGGACGCAGCCCCAAACCCAAACAACACGGAAGCCATCCATAACGATGTAGCATTGTGGACAAACAATAACGTCACCACAGATACGACGGATACCGCACTTCCACATCTCAACAACAGTCGTGCGTATCCGCGTGCAGCCGCAATGCCATAGCACAACTTTGTCGCCGCGTCAGCGGCGAATTGACAACTTGTACAAAAGCCGACCCAGCCGATGGGGACGTGATCAACGTGAGGGACAATCAGAGGAACCCACACGTAAAACAACGCGGCACGTACAAATTCGTTACAGAATAAAACGCTTGTCCACGCCCATACGCTTCGTTCCATCGTCAGCCCCCTTTTGGTATTATCGTGTGCCGTATGACCCGCTGTAACTCTCGTGCATAACAAGAAAAGAGCCCCTTTATATGCGGGGTCTCTCCATGATGTCCGGCTGGATAGTCACGGTATACACGCACGCGTTTCACCACTTACTTCACGCGATGCATCGGTCGGTTCACATGATAAAGTAACCCATTTTTGTACAATCTATCATTCTTATATACCCACACGTTTCCAGCCGCATCGTGCAACGTCATGACGTCCAATTTATCGTCATACTGGATACTCGTGATCTTGACCTCAGGTAGCGGTAAAGACGCCACGCCCGACACCGCATCGTATTTGTACACTTCATCCCACGTACCGTGCCGGAGTTCGATGTACAAGTACTCGAGGTACGGTGAGAAGTACGTCTTTGTAACCGTGCGGCTGTGTCCAACCCACTCGTGAATGAGGACGGGTTTGGACTGCCCAGACTGCAATAGATACACGTCGAGATAGGCGTTCTGAACAAAATACAAGAGCGTTCCCGAATCTCCCAGCCACTCTAAATAGGTGATGTCTCCTGTTACACTCTGTTGAAACTGTGTGCCACTGGCATCCGCCACGACAAGCCGGTGATCTGCTGTGGCATAGGCCAGCTCTTGACTGTCTGAACTATACGCGTGCATCACCGCATCACGTGGCAACGCAGGTTTTTTCATCTTCGTGGCCGTGGCCGTGTCTACGGAATTGTTCTGGGTGTCAGAGGGGCCGAGGTAAGCGTTCACGCGGCTTAAAAATGCAAATTGCCCGCACGTGAGAACCAGTAAGGCACCGAGCCATAGGCCAATTTTCGCGCGCATTCTGAGCGCCTTTTTCGGCTTGACCTGCTTGCGATGTTTCTTCACCTCGTCCCCTCCCCATCCACTACGAAGCTGGTTGCGACGTACCTTTCGCCGAGCGGGTTGGAAGGCGCGACGAGAAATTTACCATTGTAATATAGCTCCGAACTGTAGCCGCCATCTAGGTTTGCGGCCACTTTCGCTCCATACTCCAGCATCACTTCTTGGCAGTCCAACAGGCTAGCGCCGATGCCTCCGTCGCCTCGCCCAGACAAAGCCAGTAGCATGATAGAGCCATCCTGGCGTTGACCAATGGCGCTGCGCGGAGCGATGCCCCAGGACCCATCGGCTGAACTTAAATATGGTTTACTGTCCTTCACCAGTTGTGGGCCGTAGGACACGGCTTCCTCAATCCCGAGTTGCTGCAATTGGCTGTAGGTGTACTTACCGACAATCAGAGCACCGCTTTTTGTAATACCGATGACGGGTTGGGCGGCCTGTTTATCGCCACTGACGTATTTCCCGCGGGAAATCGTCAGGCCCATCGGTTTCCCGCCTGTTCCGTGGCCCTGTCCATCAAAGAATCCGCCTCCGTTGATGCCCGCGACGGCGTGAGCGTCGTGAACCATGCTGGTGACCGTTTCACCAATGTTCCCCAGGTTTTTCGTGACCGCCACGTGAACACGCTTCGGGTCGTGGATAATCAACAGGCATCCCGTGTATTTGTCTGAATGGATGGGAATCACTTCGATTTGGTTGTCATGAATGTATGAGTAGTCGGCAACCTTCATCGGTCCGGTCGACATTTTATCGATGGATACGGGCATATATTTGCGCAAAGTAGCCGCCGAAAAAAACGGTTTAATGACCCACGGGTGCGAACTGGTCAACACCGCGCCAATCACAGTGCGACGTATGTTGTCAAATGGCCCGTACAACGCGATGGCCGCGGTCGAGCCGATAGTGTACACGAGAAACAGTCCGCAGTTCAAAGCAATACGTACACTCCGGGGGAGCCTTCGTCTCCGCTTTTTGCCATACGAAATCGAGATTTCAGGTTGCATCGATGCATTCAACAAAGGTCTCCCCCCTTTCGCTCATGGAAAAGAAGCGGATGGAATCCATTAGGGTATCCATTCGCTCCATCAGCAAAGTGTCTAGCGAGTCTATCATAGCATTGTATACGAATTGTTGGAATTGGTACATCACTTATGGATAACAACTTTGGTGCCTTTTGGGATGTTTTCATAAATCCACTTTGCATCAGAGATGGTCAGGTGAAAGCAGCCATGTGAATCTTTGACGCCCAACTTTGCCGCGTCAGCAGCAATCACGTGTCTGTGGATGTCCATCGGGACAGTGTGAAATAGGTAATCTCCCCATCCTTTCCAGGACACCCAATACTCCGCGCCTTCCTTAAACCTGGGCGCGTAAAACCAAGTTCCCCGGTTCTGTACGTAATAGGTTCCGGTGGGGGTATACGTGTCCGGGCCGTCCAGTCCCGAAGACGTGATCATCGTGTAGATGACCTGGTTGCCGCTCATGATGTGAATCCTTTGCGTGGATAGTGACGCATCAATCCATATGTTGTGGTAGCGCTTCAGGTTCGGATACGGCCCACCCGTTGGTGATGTCCAGTCAAACTTCGGCCCGACAGGGGTGTTGGGCGGCAGCAAATCTGCGGCATGCAGCTTTCGTGTGCTGTTCCACGAGGCAGGTTCAGCCTTTACAGAAGTTGTTGTTGGCGCAGATTTGCTGCTGGCGGCCGAGGTGGTTTTCACCACAGTCTGGCCGGCCGAAACCGTGGTTGGCTGGTGCGCAGTGCCCTTCGAATGAGCTTGAACGAAATAGTCTCCTCCCCCCAACACAAACAGGGAGATACCAGCAGTTGCAAGCAATGGCGTTTTGTACTTCTTCCACCTTGTTGCAAAGCTCATCATCCATCGTTTCCCTTCGTTCCATACTGCATCATGTGGTGTTGTTCACGGACGAGGGTTGACCCGCGACAGGGACAACCCTAGGTTATTCTATCACAATCCAACTGTAATAGATTCGGTATGGACACTGTGTTGGCAAAGGATCACGTAGGGAAACAGATGAGGGGCCGAGAGAGAAAGGCGCTTGTTGAACGAGGTATTGTCAAACAGCGAAGCAAGGCCGCATCGAACGACCTTGATCCCGCCTTCACCGTTTGCATGAACGGAAGATCATGGGGCAACTTCGTCCGCGCTGGCCATGCTTCGCAACGCCTTCTTGTCGACTTTGCCTAGAAGGTTCTTTGTAAGGTAGCTGACAAACCGAATGCCTCGCGGTTGCACCGCGTGAGCTGTCCCAGATGCACGGTCTCTCACCTCCCTCATGCGTCACCGACGTAGACACACCCATGTGTCAACAGGCGCGCCGTGCACACGCCTGCGTGCAGACGGTGCGTGACCAGACAGGGATTTTGTGGTTACAACGACCCGGCGCTCGGGAGCGTTGATTACACAGAATCCGCACTCAGTACCGACTGTAGCCGCATCGCCAAACCCAAGTCTCCTTGTACGCGCAATTTTCCACTCATGAATGCGATGGTGCCGTTCAACTTTCCTTTCACCATGTCTTTGAAATCTGCGGCTGATAGTTCCAACGTGCAGTGAGCTGGAACGGTCTCGCCTTCGGCTACGGAAACACTGTCCGGCTTCAAAATGATTTGATAGACCCCCGCGTCGTCTCCGGTCAGATTGAATTGGTACACCGCATCCAGACCGCCGGTGCGACTGGAGTCCGCAGAGAGTGACTGATGAATTTTCTCGAAAATCTCTTTCGTGGTTGGCATGGTCAAAGACTCCTCTCACATCGTGTCACACGTCTTTCCTTACTCCGACACAGTCTCGTCGCTCGTCGCGAATTGTATACTCATAGTGAATCTGCATTGGTCGTCAGGCTCGCGCGTTGTCACGCGGTCAAGCCGGGACTACCATGACAGGGCGAGGAGGAATGACTGTGCAGGAACGGTCCGTACGGATGAACTCGACGCCCATATTGCCCGCACCCTGCTATCGCACGTTGATGCATACGGTCTCAGTCCACTTTGGCGACTTGCTGTCCACGTGGGACGCTTGGAGTGCAGCGACGGAGCGCTTTACAGCGGAGCAGCGCTCGCAAGGGCAAGCACTCCTCACCTTCTTGTTCGGTCATCTCTCTGAAGTCGCTGTGCAAGAATCTGCCTTCATTGAAGGTTTTCTTAAAACTGTATCCGGCTTAAAACCACCCTTGTCGGCGGCCGACGTCGTCCTCATGCTTTCGGACTTTGAAGAACTCTTGCTGTCGGTGGTCCGGGTAGAGCTTCCGGATGAGGACCAGGAACCTGTTTATCACTGGATTCATTCGCTTGCGGCGAAGCTGATTCAAGCCTATTTAGACGTCGCACTGCCCCCTACCCGCGACGCGCGTCGCACAACCATTGACAGTACAGTGTCAACTTCGTCAACTTCTTCAACTGCAGAGGAGACATTATTTGCGAAGTTGCTCACCTTCGATGAACATCTCCTGTCGGCGCACGAAGCCTCGGACGTATTTCACACAGTGGTTATCGACAGCTGTGGACTTGCAGGCTTCCACCGGAGTGCCCTGTTTCTGTACAATCCGTTGACGAGGACTGTGGAAGGCATCTACGCGCACAACATACAGTTGGAAGAGGTGCGGAGAATTCGGGAAAACGAACGTCGCATTCCGCTGTTGCCAGCCGTGCTGCAAATTCCGAAGCCCGTTTACATCGAGGACGTCACCCCTGTCTTGCCCACCCACTATGTCAAGCATTTCGGTTTGACTTCATTACTCGTGTCCCCAGTACGTGGACCCCACGGTGAGCCTATCGGGCTATTGCTGGCCGACGAGGGCGGCCAACCGTTTACGGAGGACTCCACTCGAATGAACCTCATGGAGCAGATGCTGAAACGCGTTGCCCTGGCTCTCGGTGTACATTTACAATCTCGGGCCAGACAAACCACCTCACGGCGTTCACTGACCGAACGCGAGTTAGACGTGCTCCGCCGGATTGCGGACGGCTGCGACACGAAATCGATTGCGGATCTGTTGCACATCAGCGAGTACACCGTGACCGAACACGTGACATCCATTCTACGCAAGCTGAGCGCAAACAATCGAGCGTCCGCCGTAGCGAAGGCATTTCGTGCAGGCCTCATTCGGTAACCGAGTTACGCGTTCCTCGGCGGGCGGATAGCGGACCACACGTTGGCAGCAGTGGGTGGCGCGCCGTTTCCTCCCTTCATCTGGCTGTGCAACGCCCTGGGCCCAAGGTGAGAGACCACCTTGTCAGAAAGTGTAGTCTTACCGGAGGCGCGGAGGTATCCCTCGAATGGAGGAATTTTTGGATGTGTCTTCCCCTATGAATCTGGGGGTCACCACGTACCATGGTCTGATGTCTCCACTGTCAACGGACACCGAATCCAAATACTCGACAGATCCCTTTGGTGACAGGCTCAATCAGCGGGGACAGTCGCCACATGAACCGACCCGCCAGAGTCCCGACAACCACCCCGCCAATCACGTCTGTTGGCCAGTGTACGCCGACATACAGCCTGGAAACCATGGTCAGGACGGCGACAATGGTGAACGTCCAGCTCACCCATGATGCACTCTTCCCCCAACTTCCACTGGCAAATGCGAAGCTACCGGACGTGTGATCACTCGGGAACGAGGCGTCTGCAACGTGTGGAATGAGTTGGACGTAGCTACCCTTCGGTAAGACCACGAAGGGCCTCGGGCGTGCCCAAATGTGCCCAATCACTGCATTCATCAGTAGTGCGAGGACACCTGCGCAAAACGAGACGACGAGGGCGTGCCGACGTTGTATATCTCGGCGTGGAAGCGTAAACCAAGCCACGAGAAACAGGGCCGCGTACAATTCCAGTGCGTATTGCGCAAAAAACGACATCACCTCGTCCATGACGGGGTGATGTCCGGCGAACTGATTAAACCAATGGAAGACATGTATGTCAAATGAATTCATGGATTGGCTCCTCCCGCGATTGGAAGAGAAACCGAGATGGATGTGCCTTGGTTCTCTTCGCTTTCAATGTCAATCATGCCGCCGTAATGTTCGACCAATTCCTTGACGATGGCGAGTCCGAGACCGTTGCCGCCCTGTTTACGCTCACGTGACTTGTCCGCCCGATAAAACCGCTCAAAGACGTGCGGTAAGTCTTCTTTCGGAATCCCGCAGCCTGTATCTGAAATCACGATGACCACCCAATCGTCGTCTTTGCGTGAGGTCTGGACAGTCACCATACCTTCTGCCGGGGTATACTTCAGCGCGTTACTGACGAGATTGGTGATCATCTGACGCAGATGATCCGCCGTCACTCGAATTTCCACATCCGCTTGCAGGTCTTTGTGCACCGTGATTTGAGGGTATATGACAGACAATTGGTCTACCACATCCGCAACGACAGGGTCGACGAGGGTTCGCTGTTCAGCCTCATGACGGGAGGCCTCAAGGCCTGCCAGAAAGAGTAAGTCATCCGCGAGTTTTAGTAGACGCAGCGATTCCTTCTGTATGACCTGAATGGCACGGTCCAGTACGTTCGGATCTGTCTTCCCCCATCGAATCAGGAGGTTGGTATACCCGAGTATGGTGGTCAAAGGCGTGCNAATCTCGTGGGAAGCATCTGCCACAAAGCGAGTCTGCTGGGCAAATGAGCGCTGGATTCTGGACAACATGTTGTTGAACGTCAGCGCGAGACGCCCCACTTCGTCTTTGGTACTTGGAGGAGGTACTCGCTCGTCTAACCGGTTGGCTTCAATCCCCTCGACGACGCGAATCAATTGCTGTATGGGCCTCAACGCTGCCGCAGCAATCAAATATCCACCGAACCCAGCGAGTACCACAGCACCAAGACAGCCCACTGCGAGTACCGTCAGTAACGATTCCATGTACTCCTGGAATGGGCTGACATCCGACGCGAGTGTGACATATCCGACCAAGCCCGTCCCTGCCGCATTGGATACCGGCAGCGTTGTGAACATGACACTGCTGTCGTTTGGCAGTCGTACCATTTGTTGCTTCATGTTCTTGACTGGACGGAAATGAGTCACGACGTCGGCTAGGTCTAAATGCCCGACAGCTTCAATGACATTCCCTTTGGGTCCGAAAATCACGACATCTTGATCGTGCCTACTGTACTGCACTAACCACTTCTTCAAGCCCCAATTCGCGGTCCTGCCATTGTTTGCGTGGGCACTGTAGTACTGGGCGATGGTTTGCGCGGTGTTGGCGAGCTCGCTGTTCTGAATGGTTGACACTCGGGTGTATACCGTGAAATAAATGAATCCCCCGAACACCACAAGGATGACAAACAAAATCGACGCAGACAGGATGGCAATTTTGATTTTCACGAGGAGGTCGCGCCTTTCAGCATGTACCCGACCCCCCGAACCGTGTGGATCAGCGGAGGATCAAAGGGCACGTCGATTTTCTGACGCAGGTACCGGACGTATACGTCCACAATGTTTGTCTCTCCCTTGTAGTCGTATCCCCACACGCGTTCGAGCAAGAGATCCCGAGACAAGACTTGGTTTGGATTTCGCATAAACATCTCCAACAAGTCAAACTCCCGCGCCGTCAACGTAATCGGTTTCTGCTGACGAAACACTTCACGCGTGGCGGTGTTCATCGTCAGGTCTTGCACCGTGAGTGTCTTTTGTTCCGCAATAGAAGCTCGGTTCCTCCGCAGTAACACCCGTATGCGGGCAAGAAGTTCCTCAATGGCAAACGGCTTTTGCAGATAATCGTCAGCTCCAGCATCGAGGCCGGCAACGCGGTCTGGAACGCTGCCCCGTGCGGTTAACATGATAATAGGAACGTTGCTGACCGCTCGAACACGTCTGCACACTTCCATGCCGTTCATCTCGGGCAACATGACGTCCAATAGAATGATATCCCACTTCTGTTCCAAGGCCAGTTTCAGGCCTTCACGACCATCAAAAGCCTTGGTCACTTTGTATCCTTCGTACTCAAACTCCATCGCCAAGAATTCTGCGATATCTTCTTCATCTTCAACCACTAGAATACGATGCGGTTCATTCATGGCAATCCTCCGTGTGTTTCACCCTTGTTGACGTGGAAAAACCGAGTTTTCCCACTTTGTGCTTCCAACGCCACAAAGCCCCACTCACGCGTGCGAGCCATGTGTGCATCCCCATCCATAACATGCCTACTTTCGTGAAAGGGTACACACTGCCTATCGCATCACATGCGGTGAGTGGGGTCAAGTCATGCACATGTCCTGGCCGCTCGCAGTGTCTACGGAATCCGTTCGACTTAGGTTGAACACAAGCGAGGGCTACACTTTATTCATCATACCTCGGACAGGTGAGTGGTGTCTTTAAAGAGGATTAGAAATGCATGAGAGAGGCTACAGCCTGGCGATGATGAATGGAATCTGTGAGGGAAAAACCCCCCTGCACGGGGGGCGGAAGTTGGATTCATGTGCGCACGAGACGTGGCTCCTTGCTTTCCACGAGATATCCCGCATTCGGCTGGTCTTCAGGTTTCGGAAGCATTGGGCGAGATTTTTCGACTTTGACGCGCCGGACAAACAGGGACAGAATCAGCGCAATCACAGTTCCAATGGTCGCCCACCAAAAGGCATCGTTGATGCCATCAATCGTAGACTGCTTCATGGCGAGACCGTACAACAAATAGTTGGTAATCCCCTGCCCAGCTTGCAACGGCAATCCCATTTTGGCCGCCAAACCCTGTGCCAGACTGGCAACTGTCTGCGTCAGGTGCGGGTTATTGATGGTCATCAAATTGCGGTAGTCTGCGTAGTGCACTTGCGTCCTTGTGGTCATGACCGACACCAGAATGGCTGTACCGAGGGACGACGCAACTTGTCGAACCGTGTTCGACGCAGCTGATCCGTGACTGTACAACTCGCGTGGCAGCTGATTCAATCCCGCTGTCTGAATGGTCATGGCGATAAACGACATACCAAACATACGGAAGGTGTAAAGCAACATCACGTGTCCGTAGGTTGTGTCCGCGGTTAACTTCGTGAACTGCCACGTCGTCACCGCCGTGATGGCGAGGCCGATGATGGCTAACGGGCGGACGCCAATGCGGTCAAACAACGCACCGGAAATGGGTGACATGATACCCATCAACAATGCGCCAGGCAACATCAACAAGCCAGATTGCAACGGTGTGAAACCGCGAATGTTCTGCAGGTAAATCGGTGTCAAAATCATGGCGCCAAACATCGCCATGTTGACCACCGAGCCAATGATGGTCGTGAGCGTAAACACGTCAAAGCGAAACACGCGCAGGTTCAGCATCGGCGACGGAGTCGTTAGCTCACGGATGACGAACAGAACCAAGAAAATGACACCGATGATGATGCACGTCAAGACCAGCGAATCGCCCCAACCCTTGCTGCCAGCTTCACTAAAACCGTACAAGAGCGTGCTGAATCCGACGATGGATGTGACGGCTCCTGGTCCATCGAGCTTGGGTTTGGGCCCGGGCGTCTCCACGTTCGGCAGCATCACAATGCCCAAAATGATGTCGACCACCGCAATCGGTATCACGACGTAGAACAGGAGACGCCAACTCCAGTGGTCAAGAATCCAACCGGACAACGTGGGCCCTATCGCTGGAGCGAAAAACAAGGCAATGGCCATGGTTCCCATCGCCTTTCCTCGGGTTTGCGGCGGGAACAGGTCGAGGATGACCGTCATCATCAATGGCATCATGATCCCGGAGCCGGCCGCCTGTACAATTCGTCCCAGCAGCATCACGCTGAACGTCGGCGAAATACTGCAAATGAACGAACCAAGAGTAAATAGCATCATCGATGTGATGAACAACTGACGGGTCGTAAATGTTCCAATCAGAAAAGCACTTAACGGCACCAGCACTCCCGTGGTCAGCATATAGGCAGTGGACAGCCACTGCACGGTATCCGCAGACACATTAAAGGCGTTCATCAAGTGTGGTATCGCAACGTTGAGTAGCGTTTGATTGAGAATCGCTACGAATACGCCAAGCAGCAACACGAGCAAAATCGCCATGCGGTGCTCTGCTCTGCGTGCGTCGTTCACTCTCCCCTGATTTCCTTTTGCCAACGCAGACACCCCTTACTTGTGGATCCGCACGGTCGCGCTCTCTCCAGGCACCAAGCCAGTTCCTTCGTATCCCTGAATGGAAATGGTGACCGGAATGACCTGCGTCACCTTCGTATAGTTCGCCGACGTGTTGGATGTCGGAAGAAGCGAGAATGTACTTGCTGTCGTCAACCCAATGCTGCTGACGTTTCCTTTGATGGTCACTCCGGGATCCGCATCGACGTAGACGTCTACGTCCTGTCCCACTTTCACATCATTGATTTGGGTTTCCTTGATGTTTGCGGTCACCCACAAGTGATTCATATCGTAAGCATAGGCCAGTGGCGTACCAGCCGCGACGAATTCGTTTTGTACTGCAGAGTTCTGCACAACGGTTCCATTGCTTGGCATCGTCACAGGCACATCGATGGTTTTCCCGGCTTGTTGTACTTCTACAATGCCAACCGTGTCTCCAGACTTAAATTGGGTTCCAGTGGATCCTTTCCACTGGACTAACTTTCCCGTCGCAGGCGCTGCGATAGTGACCTGTTGGCCAGTCACCTGCGCATTGTCTGTTTCCAAATAAAGCGTCGACTGGTTGTAGAAGTAATAGCCCACAAAACCCGCCACGACAATCAACAAAATGATCACGAGATTTAATACCAATAGCCTTCGTGTGTTCACGAACACCTCAACCTCCCTAATTTTTAACGAACGTCACGATGATTATTTTACCCATTAAAGTATTTATTGCTGCAAGCGAAATGTCAAGACAACAAATTTTGAGGCGAGGACCATTTCGTAAAATCGTAAAGAAGGAACCCCCATTCATACGGCAGTTACCGCATGTGAGGGGTCAGATACTGAATCATGGATTTGAGCGCTTGCGCATGTCGATAATAGTCTGCTTTCGCATCTGAATTGTTCGTCTGTAAACTGAACAGCTCCAAATCCGCTTGAATTTTCTTGAGGCTGGTTAGGACCAGCTTTTTCTGATTCGGAGGCGCAGCGGGTTGGGCTACCAGATCAGAGTACAAATCCACGTATACCTGACCGTTGCTGTCGACTTGGGCTAGGAACACATCTTCCCATGTCGTGGCACCCTGGGTGCGAATTTGCTCTAGCAACCAGGCGCGCGTGTACCCGAGATTGGCGAGCGCATCGGGCAGTACCTTGCCGTCTAATATGACGACCGCGGGCGTTGACTCGTTGCTCACAGACAGATTCATGGTTTTCGGAGTCAACGGCTGACGGTCGGACTTCAACAGCACACTCAGATTGCCGTCCGGTTCCAGCGCGGCGAACTCCACGTCGGCCAGCTTGAATGCATCTTTGGTTCTCAGCATGGTCATGACGTCGTCGACGGTCAAGCGAGATTTGCGTAAGTTCTGATCCATCACCTTGCCGTTTTGGACAATCGGGGTGGCCTTGCCGTTGACCAAGTTGCGGAACGGCATCGATTTCATGGCGAAGAATCGCACACAGACGTTGAGCAAAGCCCACGTGACCATGGCCAATAGACCGTAGTACACCGGTTCGTTGTGATCCAGGATGGTCCATGCGGTCAGCGCGCCCAGCGCAATGCCGGAGACCACTTTCAGCGGTTGACCGACAAATCGGCTCGCAATCAACGAGAGCACAAATGCCGCTACTGTTCTTAAAAGAATCAACAAATACGGTTGCATGGACATCACCTCGCGGCGTGGTGTAAGGACTGAAATGCCCTTGCCCGTGCCGATGCGGCAACGAGGCAAGGGCTGTTGGCGAAATCAGAAGCCCTTGTACTGCGGCTCCTCGGTCTCGAGTTGTTGCACCCGCTGTTCGAGTGATGTAATGATGGCTTGCGTCTGGTTGGCCGCGTCCGTAAAACTCTGTTTGGCCTGTTGGTTTTGCGTCTGCAAAGCGAACTGTTCGAGGCTAGCCTGCGCACTTTTGAGTCCCGCCAAAGTCTGCTTCACTTGTGATGCGACGGTCATTCAATTCATCCTCCCGTTCTGTCTCCGAGCTTAGCGTCGGCCGTGAAGCCACGCCATTTAAACAAATTCCCATTTTCAAAGACGTGTAGTCATACAAATATTGGAAGTCGCTGTCCCACGTTACAGCAATGGTGCAAATAACCGCGCGATGCGCTGTGCCCCTTGGTGCCATGGTGGCGGCTTCTGCAACCATTCGGTCGTCAAGGGAAACGAGTGTTGCAAATCTTGTTCAAACTGTCTACGCAGTTCGGACGCGACGTCGGGACAGTAAACGACCTGGCAAACTTCATAGTTTGTGCGGAAAGATCTCAAATCGTAATTGGCAGCCCCGAGGATGGAAACGTCATCGTCTATGGTCATCACTTTGGCGTGTAGGATTCCTCCCGTGTACAAGTAGATCTGAACACCCACATCCAACAGTTCCTTGTAGAATGTTCGACTGGCAAGCCCGACGGCCTTGTGATCCGGTTGTTCCGGAACGAGCAACCGTACGACAACCCCCTTGAGCACAGCAGTTTTGATGGCCGTGAGGACGTCGGTGTCAGGTACGAAATAGGGTGTGGTAATATCCACGGATGCGTTCGCCTGCGTCAAGCCGGTAAAGAACAGGTTGCGAATGGATTGCATACGCCTGTCCGGTCCGCTCTCTATGGCTTGTACAAAACCCTGCGTCCAGTCGGCGCCGTGCGCTGGCCACGCGGTCAGTTCCTCTGCCCATTCGCCAGCGTAGCTTGGTACGGGCTGGCGGGTTTTCACTACCCCTCGGGTTCGCGGAGGCACGCGGTTCAACTGACCGCGGTCCAGGGTGGCAATGGCCCAGTTCATGTCGAAGATGGACTGCAGTGCCTGAATTGCCCTGTCCCCCAGAAGTTGCACGTGTGTGTCGCGCCACGGACCCACCCCCGGCTTGCGACCCGTATACTCATCTCCGACATTGATGCCTCCAACAAAGCCGATGTGTTTGTCAATCACCACAATTTTCCCGTGATCCCGGTGATTCAGGCGTCTTGTGAGCCATGGAAAGCGAACCGGGAAGAACGTTCGACACTCGATGCCGTGGGACTGCATGCGGGCGACGGTGGATGGCGGGAGCTTCCGACTTCCCATGCCGTCTCGCAGAAACCGAATTTTTACGCCTTCTTTCGCTCGTTGACAGAGCAACTGCATGATGCGCCGTCCAATGTGGTCGTCACGAAAGATGTAGAATTCGAGGTCAATCGTGTGCCTGGCGCTCGACAGTGCCTGCAACAATGCGGCGTAGGTGCTGTTACCGTCGTGAAATAACCGGATACGCGCTTCGACTGCGGGCACGTGCGTGATGGACTGTACGACCCGGTGAATGGTCGCTGCGGACGTCGTGTGAGCCGGAAGCGAATTCGCGTTGACATCCGAGCGTGAGCCCTGTCTTCGTGGTTCAGGCCGTTCAGGAAGAGGTCCATTCAGGATGTAGTAAACTGCAAAACCAAGAAACGGAATACAAAGACCGATGACAATCCATGCCAGTGAGCGCATCGGGAGCTTCACATCTCGTAACGCCACGGTGCACAACAAGATGACCTGTGCAGCGTACAATCCTAAGCACAACCACAACCCGCATCCCTCCGAATCCGTCTTAGGGTGAACGAGCTTGGGATGCATTATTCGAAAACGTTAGAGAAAACACGAAACCAGACACACCTACCATCGGTGTGCCTGGCATCTGGGTACTGATTGGGGTTACCAAGGTCGCCCAACCGGCGGGCGTGGAATCGGGAATGGGCGTGGCATTGGAACGGGTCTTCGGATGCCGTGTGGAAGGCCGCACCACGCCAATATCACGTCATGTGCACATTGCACCATACGAAACACCTCCACCGTATATTGCATGCCGAAGGGTCTTCGTTTGTCCGAGTCAGATGTCCCATCAAACGTATGGCAGCAGAAAGGGTATCGGCTCCAGATGTAATTCTTGGTAGACCGTTTCAGGGTCTTCACAAACATTGCCCTCGAGGAGCATGGCGAGTTGGTCTTTCGTCAGAGGAAAACCAGGCAATTTCTCCAACACGGGGATGAGTGCCTTCATGGCAAACACCGGCACAGACACCGTCCGCAGCGGCTTGTTCAGAGCGAGAGCCATGCGTCGAAGGATGTCCCGGTACGCAATTCTTTCAGGTCCGCCGATTTCGTACGTGTTGTGATACGCGACGGGCGTGTCCAAGGCGGTTACAAACGCCTCAGAGACGGTCTCTATGGCCACCGGCTGCAGCTCAAAGTGTCCGTCGCCAATGATGGGAACGAGCGGTGCTGTCTTGATCAATTGTGTCATGAGGCTGATGAAGTTTGGTCCGGGCCCCCCGTCCCCGTAGATTACGGATGGCCGAAAAATGGTGAAGTTCAATGGCGAGGACTGTACAATTCGCTCCGCGTCCCACTTCGATTTGTGATACGCTGAAACAGCTCCATCGCGCGCGCCAAGCGCGCTCATGTGTAGAAATCGAGACACTCCGGCCGCTTGTGCCGCATCCACGATACAGCGCGTGCCGCAAACATGAATTCGCTCCATGGTGACACCCTCGCGCGGAACCTCCCGTATGATGCCGACCAAGTGGATCACCGCGTCGCATTCTCTCAATCGCGACAGCCAGTTGTCAGGAGCAAATAGACTTCCTAAGACGACGTGAACACCGGGCTCCCGTAGCGGGCGTGCTGTCTCTTCCCGTTGCAACACGTAGACCTCGTGTCCGCAAGCAACAAGTCTCCGTACCACGGGCACACCTACGTACCCGGTTCCACCAGTCACGAACACCTTCACCTGTATCCTCTCCCGCCCACTGTTTGTACCATCGTACCGTAACACCGCCCTGTGTGAAAGCACCCGTAAAGGGCGTGTGTGGAAATGTCTAGGTATCTGTCGCTAGGAGAATGTCCATGACGGATACATGCCCTGTACTAGTCAGGTTCGTGTGCATACCCTGTACAACGACCTACGTTTAGATAGGCGTGATTCACTTGGAAAGGAGAATGTCGAGATGTTTAGCTTGGCAGGACCGGAGTTAGCCCGATTCCTCCTGGGACTCGTGGCTTTACTCGTCGCGGGCAACGTGCTCGGCTACGTCGCCGAACGACTGACAGTTCCACGGGTCATCGGTGAAGTCTGCGGAGGGCTGCTGCTGGGACCGACCGTGCTCGGCTTCTTTGCTCCAGGAGTGTTTCACTGGATCTTCCTCGGCTTTGCATCGGAGGGCAAACTGTTTGGCCTTGTCTACCAACTGGGGTTGATACTGCTGATGTTCACCTCTGGATTGAAGTTTCAAACGCGTTTTGAGAAGGCGGACGGAAAGATTGGGGCCGCGATTATCGTCGGATCGACTGCAATTCCGTTCGCGGTTGGATGGCTCGTCACCTACCTATTCAACCTCAAGCAATTCCTGGGACCTGCGAACAACATAGTGGCCTTGCAAATTGTGGTCGCCATTTCCATTGCGGTGACCAGCATTCCTGTGATATCGAAGATTCTCTTCGATTTAGGTATCATGCATTCAAGATTCGCCAAAATTGTCATCGGTGTGGCAGGCATCCACGACATCATTCTCTGGGTCGCGTTGGCGGTCGCCTCAGGGATTGTCAGCACTCACGAAGGCGTGAATGTCTGGGTCGTGTCAAAAAGTCTGGTCATCACGTTGTCGTTCTTGGTTGTCTGTTTGGTTCTCGTGCCGTGGATCTTGAAAAGGATCAACTCGAAACCTGCAAACTTCTTGTTTCGCGCTTCTTTCTTGGGGTATTTCCTGCTCATCCTGTTTGCGCTGTCTGACTTGGCCGGTTACTTAAACGTAGAGGTGATGTACGGGGCTCTGCTCGCCGGCATTGCCACGAAGCTGACACTTCCAGCGCACTTGTTCCAGCGCGTGGAGACCAGTATCCGGGAAATTTCATTTTCTTTGTTCATCCCGCTGTATTTCGCGATTGTTGGCCTCAGCCTGGACTTAGCGAAAAATTTCAGCGTTGGATTCTTTGTCCTGTATTTGCTTGTCGCGACGATTGTGCAATTTACGGTTGTCTATTTTACGTGTCGGTGGATGAAACAGGATAAACTGACAAGCACCAATCTAGCAGCGGCGATGAACGCGAGGGGTGGCCCGGGGATTGTTTTGTCGACTGTTGCATACGCTTTGGGGATTATCAATCAGGACTTTTTCGCCATTCTGGTCATGCTGGCGTTGGTAACCTCCTGGATGGCCGGGTCCTGGTTGCGGTGGATTATTCGAAGTGGTCGCCGACTCATGCCAGGTGACGAAAACATCGTCGTGATGAAGCCGCAAGAAGAAGTTCTGTTTGAGGTGCCGAACCGGGTCGAGACGTAAGTCTTCCTTGGACAGCAAAAGGAGACGGCCTCGACAGATGTCACTGGCCGTCTCGCGGTTTCACTGCATTGGCGATGTGCAACACCGGGTTACATCACTCTCGTGCCATTGCACACCGTGCACCGTGATAGCGTTGTTAACTGTCGGGGAACAGTTGATAAAACGCGGAATAGCGCTCATCACGCACCGGCTTGCTCGCAGATTTCGGCGCACTGGTGTGAGACTTGTTGGTTGTAGACGTCGCCGCCGCCTGGTCGCGAGCCTTGTTCCGCTCCCGGTAACTCTGGCGGTACGCTTCGAGTTCTGCCTTGGTTCGAACGCGATTGCGGTACCAGTCGTACAAAACTCGGTCGATATACTTAAAGCTGTATTTGTTCGCCAACACCGCTTCGCGCAGTGCCTCCACAATCAACCACTCTGGATGGCCGTCCCGTTCCATCCATTGACGAATCTGTTCACATTCAATGCCCGACAGCGGGCGTCCAAATTCCTCTTCAAAGAGGGTCACTGTATCCTTGCGCCACTCCCGGACGGGCGTATGATGTGGGTCTCGCCCACGTAAACGCGTCCAGAGGGGCTTTAAATCAAAGTAATTGCTGTGCGTCCCTTGGTCGTCCATGCGTTCACCAATGGTAAGAAACCCCTTGTGAACCAGCCGCTCAATATGTGAAGCGGCTTCAGCGGACGTCATGGCGCACCGTTCACCAAGCTCCTGGGGCGTCAGAAAGTCCCGTTTTTCTACCTGGATGGCGGCAAAGATTTGTAACAACACGATGCACTCCGAAGGACTTAACCCTAGCTCGCAGTACCGTGACAACCAGAGATACGGGATGGTGACAAACGACCCACTCAAAAAATCCGCGTTTGCCAGTTCCCGTTCAGAAGGTTTCACAGATCTCGCCCCCTCCCAAACGTCATCCACAGTATATCACGGATTGACTGGGGCGTATGGGATTATGGATAGAGCCGATACAACATGCGTGGGAAAGGATTCGCTTCCCGCACGTGTTCCAGTCCACAAATCCACGCAACCGTCCGTTCCAGTCCAATACCGAATCCTGAATGAGGCACGCTGCCGTATTTACGGAGTTCGAGGTACCAGCCATACGACTCCTCGGGCAGGTTGTGTTCCTCAAAGCGCTGCTTCAATAGATCGTAGTCGTGAATGCGCTCGCTGCCGCCGATGATTTCACCGTATCCTTCAGGTGCGAGTAGATCCGCGCACAGGACCACTTCAGGCCGATTTGGATCTGGTTGCATATAGAACGCCTTGATGTTCGTCGGATACTTCTCGATGAACACCGGCCGGTCGAATTGCTCGGCAAGTTCTGTTTCGTGTGGTGCGCCAAAATCGTCGCCCCACTGGATATCGTGGCCTTGTTTCTGCAACCAGGCAATGGCATCGTCATACGTCAGTCGCGGGAACGGAGGTTTCACGCTTTCGAGCTTGGAAATATCGCGTCCGATGGTCTTCAACTCAGACTCACAGTGTGACAACACGTGCTGCACCACGTAACTGATGAACTCTTCCTGCAGCTTCACATTGTCTTCGTGTGTGTAGAACGCCATTTCCGGCTCAATCATCCAGAACTCAATCAAGTGTCGGCGCGTCTTGGATTTTTCCGCGCGGAAAGTGGGACCCATGGAATACACCTTACCGAGTGCCATCGCTGCCGCTTCCATGTACATCTGCCCGCTTTGGGTCAGGTAGGCATCTTCATCGAAGTACTTGATGTGGAACAGTTCCGTCGTACCTTCAGCGGATGACGGTGTCAAAATCGGTGGATCTACGCGTGTGAATTCGCGGCTGTCCAGGAAGTCAGCCATTGCACGCATAATTTCCGCACGTACTTTCAGAATGGCGCGTTGTCGCGGCGTACGAATCCACAAATGGCGATGATCCAAGAGAAAGTCCACGCCGTGTTCTTTCAGCGTAATTGGATAATCCACTGATTCGCCGACGGGTTCCACGTCGAGCACTGTAATTTCATAACCGCCGGCAGCGCGTTCATCTTGACGAACGACACCGTGCACAATAAGAGAACTTTCTTGTGTCAGTTTGGAACACTTTTCAAAAATTTCTTCGCCCACTTCGTTCTTGACCGCGACACACTGAATGACACCGGTGCCGTCGCGCAATTGCAGAAATTGAATCTTCCCACTCGAGCGCTTGTTGTACAGCCAGCCACGAAGTGTCACTGTTTGTCCAACATAGTCGCCAACGTGGTGGATGGTCGTAACTGGGTACACAGTCTTTCCCTCCAGACAACGTCAATACATCGGATTATAGCAAAACCAGGTACCAATGAACAATTGAGGGTGAAGACGACAAAACGCCGATTCCCCTATGAACCGGCGTTTGTCTCCGAAAGACGGTTTACGCAAACGGAAGTGCGGAAGCATCGTTGACAACGGCAGGAAGTTCAGGATTCGGCTGCCGCTGTGTGCGCTCCAACCACTCGCGGAATGCGTCCCCACTGATACTCTCTTCTTCCACCACAGATTTGGCGAACTCCGCAATCGCATCCTTGAACGGCTGCAAAAGTTCGCGGGTGGCTTTTTCCTGTTCGCTGAGGATATAGCGAACTTCCGTGTCGAGTACCGTGTCGGGTAGGTTCTCTTCGTCCACAATACCAATCCTCGACAGCCCGCACTTCACCATGGTGCGCGCCAAAGACGAAGCTTGCATAAAGTCGTTCTGCGCGCCTGTGCTGCGATTGCCAAAGTGAAGTTCTTCGGCCAGGCAGCCAGCCAAAGCCACGTTGATCTGCTGCTGCAGCTGCTCGCGGGTGTACAGGTAGCGGTCGCTCTCCGGAATTTGGCGGACAAATCCAAGCGCGTTCCCGCGCGGTGCGATGGTAATGTGCGAGACTGTGCCGGGACGCATCAATTCGCTCACAATCGCGTGTCCAATCTCGTGAATGGCCACGCGGTGAAGTTCCTCGTCCGTGGGTTTCCGCCCCGTTTTCTCACCCATCAGTACTTTGTCCACGGCATCTCTGAACATCTCCTGCGAGATCTCCTGCTTGTCGTTCCGCAAGGCGATGATGGCAGCTTCGTTCACGAGGGATTCCAGCTGCGCACCGGAGAAACCGTACGTCTCCTTGGCGATGTGTTCGAGGTCCACGTCAGCCGCCAACGGTTTTCCCTTCGTCTGAATCTTAAGGATGTGCAGACGTCCCTCTTTGTCCGGCAAGTCGACCTTGATTTGACGGTCAAATCGGCCCGGACGCAGCAGTGCAGAGTCCAGCATGTCCGGACGGTTGGTTGCGGCCATCACGAGAACCAGCGGCGATTGGGTGGTGGACATGCCATCCATCTCGGTCAGCAGCTGGTTGAGCGTCTGGTCGTACTCTTGATGGCTGTGTTGGCCTCGACGAGCCCCCAGAACGTCAATCTCATCAATGAAGATGATGGCGCTGTCCTTGTTCTCTTTCTTCGCCTGGGCCCGTGCGCGGCGAAACAGGTCGCGTACGCGCTGGGCGCCGACGCCGACGTACATTTCCACGAATTCACTGCCAGATGCCGACAGGAATACCGAATCCGTGTACGTCGCTGCAGCCTTCGCCATCAGTGTTTTACCGGTTCCCGGCGGTCCGGTGAGCAAAATTCCCTTGAGCGGACGAATGCCAAGCGCCTTAATCTTGTCTCGGTACTTAAGAAAGTCGAGCGCTTCCATCAATTCGCGCTTTGCATGTTCCTGACCGCCAATCTGGTCGAACGAAACCTGATGTCGAACGGGTGCCTCCCGGGTTGCTACAGGAGCCGCCGAGCGACGGTCCATCACATACCACAACGCTATTGAAACTCCGACGAGGAAAAAGATAGGCAGCACATTGAGCCCCAAAACGGCGAGGAAAACGAACACCGCCACGCCGACGCCGACAATCCACTCCTTAATCAAGAAGCTCCACCTCCTTGTCGAAGAAGCGTGTAAGGCATAACTTGGTACAAGTAGTGGCTTCCTTCCTCCAACTGAATGTATATGTTGTGCTCGTCCATGGTAATTCTGGCGTCTGCGTGCATCTGCTTTGCTTTTTGTTGCGTCGCGGAGATCATATCTGTGAAGCTGCCATGAGCAATACCTTGCTGTAGTACTGGAACAAGCGCTTCGTATACATCGTTGAGATCTTGGTTCCGATTGTCCTGAATGTTGACCGTCACGGACTGCGGATCTCCAAGTACGCTGCGTACAGCCTTTGAGATGGTTTGGTACGTCGACTGTAAGTCGGAAACTCGCCCCAACGTGATGGTGATGACATTGGGGTTACCGGTGTCCACTTGAACGCTTTGGACGCCGGAGATATGCCCCAGACTGTCTTTGAGCGGGTTCACCACGTTGTATTGTCGATACGCCCACCAGCCGCCGGATAGCACGACGAAACTGATGAGCGCAATCAATATCACTGGAACGAGGCGAATGCGAGTCAACGGTCACCGCCTCCTCTATTGGTCTATCTCGATGTCAGGCACTAGTATAACATGTGCTCCGAGTTATGTAGACAACACATATTTCCTTCGGGGGCGTGTTCACGCCGATAATGGCTTGCCAGACCGAGCGTCGAAATAGCGGAACACGAGCGCGCCAGTCTCGTCTGTACCACTGACTTCATACACGACCTCCGCATTCGTATGCAATCGCGTCTGCTGGTTGGCATCGAGATAGCCCAAGTGAATCTGAGTGGGATGGATGTGTGCCGAAATGGCTCGCTGCGTGATCTGATCTTTGCTCATCACGCTGTCTGCCGGTACTGCATGTACGACGAATGGAGATCCATACACGAACGCGTACCACGCACGTCCAAACGAGTCCGTGCCTTCAAAGACCTCTTGAACATCTGCACCGGTAAACACATCGTGATGGTCAATGTGAGTCAGCGGGGACTTGTTGAGCGCAAACTGCGCCGCGTCCGCCTCGATATCCCATTCGCTGGAAAGATTGCTCCACACCGCACACACCAAGGCAATCATGGCCATGACAACGACAGCAAAAATACTCCAAAACCAAACTCTCCACCTAGCCATAGTGCTATGCCCGGTACAGGGTCAACAGCATCTTCCCTTCCTCTTCTTGATGCTTGGACAGTCCAAAAATGACGCCCTTATCCTTCAGGTTGCGATTGAGAAAATCGACCAACTGATACAGGTCATCCGTTGCTGTGCAAACCTGCGTGCCAATGACTGATAACTTCAACTTGTCGTCCATTCGATGTCACCTGCGAGTTTTCTCATTGTCCTCAAACTTTGTTTTCAGCGTAGCAATCATTTCATCGTTTGTAAAATGATACTTCAGCGGCGTCAGGCTAATTCCCCCGTGCTCCACGACGTACACGTCGGTGTCTGATCCGCCCGCGTCCACCAACGCTTCACCGGTGTAACGAAAATACGGATTTCCTTGTTCGTCAGTTTTTTGCGTGAAGAGGTCACGGTAGCTGCGCGCTCCAAGTTGCGTGACGCGCCACGGTGCCTTTACGATGTCCCGGTTCGGGAAATTGATGCTGACAAATGTGTCTGCTGGGAACGGGATGTCGTTCAGAACATCAATAATGCGTCGAGATACTTGAGCCGCATCTTCGTATAAAAACGGAGTGCCCGTGAGGGAGAATGCAATGGCCCGGACCTGGTGCAGAGCCGCTTCGCCGGCCGCAGCCAGCGTGCCGGAGTACAGCACGTCCGTTGCCAAATTCGGCCCTTCGTTGATACCAGATAACATCAGGTCGAATGGCCGCTTGTCGGATAACGACGCAATCGCCCACTTGACGCAGTCCACCGGGGTTCCAGAAACGGAGTATGCCTGCACACCCTGCATGCCGAAATCCACTTCGTTCACGTACAGTCGTTGGTACAAAGATATACCGTGACTGGAAGCACTGCGCTGCCTATCAGGAGCGACGACAACGAGTTCCCCTGCATCCTTGACCGCTTCCGCCAAGGCGCGTATCCCTGGAGCATGTATGCCATCGTCGTTGCTGATCAGTATTCGCATCGATTGTCTCCTCTCCTGCCATCAAACCGCCCACATACGAGCAGACGCCACGCGGATACTACGAGTATTACGCGAGGAGGTGCACGTCATATGCCAGGGCGAAATGTCCGCACCAAATCGAGTTCCCTTGTGTCACCTTCTACAGCAGATCATGCACCTGTTTCACCGCCACGACGGACGGGCGCCGAAATGGACCTGTGGCTATCCGCATGGGAGTGCGCCTTCGACCTCAAGCACCCGGACGTGGTCACCCAACTTCGGAATACCTTGTTACGCGCGTAATCTGTTACCGCTTGAGAAATTCTTCAATCTTTCGCACCTCGAAGCGAATCCGCTCCGTGTCCAATGTCACTGGTTCTCGGTTAAGCAAGAGGGGTTGGCCGTCGACAAACACGTCTGTGACGTCGTCGGCCCCGCTTGCATATACGACGTTGGACAGCAGATCATGCGTCGGTTGAAAATGTGGGCTACGCAGATCCAACAACGTGATATCGGCACGCGCACCGACCGTCAACGTCCCATGGCCTTCGGGAAGAAATACCGCACGTGCACTTTCGGCGGTGGCCATGGCAAACGCTTCTGCAGCAGGAATGACGGTGGCATCCAGATGGATCCCTTTGTGCAGCGTTGCCGCAAGTCGAAGTTCTTCAAACATATCCAGGTTGTTGTTGCTCGCTGCACCGTCTGTACCGAGGCCGACCGTGAGCCCAGCCTGTTTCATGGCCACAATCGGTGCCACACCGGAACCCAACTTCAAATTGCTCTGCGGATTGTGCGCCACCCGGACATCATGTGCCTTGAGGATGGCGATATCCTCGTCGGATACATGAACGCAGTGAGCGGCCAAAACAGGTCTTGTAAACAGTCCGCACGCTTCCGAGTGGGCAATGGGTGACTTACCGTGCTCTCGGAAACTGTTGTCTACTTCCACCCGGGTTTCGGAAAGGTGAATCTGAATCGGGACGTCCAGTTCGGCAGACAAGTCGGCAACCAAGGTCAGGTAGTCGGCAGGACACGTGTACGGTGCGTGTGGACCGAGGGTGGTGGTGATGCGTCCAGACGCCTGTTTGTGCCATTGCCTGACGAAAGACTTCGTGTTGTTTACGCCATTTTGCCGCGAGGTTTGGTCCATTCCCACCATGCCCCACGACAGCACGCCGCGCATGCCCGACTCTTCTACAGCCTGTGCTGCACTGTGCATCATGAAGTACATATCCGTGAAACACGTGGTTCCGGATTGGATCATCTCCCAACAAGCGAGCAAGGTGCCCCAGTAAATCGCTTCCTGCGTCAGTTTGGCCTCCGTCGGAAACATTTTTTCCTCAAGCCAAGTCATCAGGGGGAGATCGTCACCGATTCCGCGGAGTAATGTCATGGCGGCGTGTCCATGTGCGTTGACGAATCCTGGCATGGCGACCGCCGCGGGACGCCTGTAGACGGTCAACCCCTCTCTGACTCCACCGTACCGACCTTCGCCGACCTCCACGATGATGCCGTCCTTTATGAGTACATATGCCGGCCCTGGCACAATTTTTTCTGCAGATTGAATCAGCGAACCTACTTCAAGCAATACTTGGCTCATTCGGTGCTCTCCTTCCCGTCACCCATCCACGTCAAAATCCGTTCCTCCGTCGGTGCATGAATGACACCGCGCTCGGTGATGATGCCCGTGATGAGCGAGTGCGGTGTTACGTCAAACGCGGGGTGTGCTGCGCTGGTTTGCTGCGGTGATATCCGATGTCCGCGGATGGACGTGACTTCCTCAGCGCTTCGTTCTTCAATGGGAATGAATTCCCCGGACGCAATGGACAAGTCGAACGTACTCAACGGAGCCGCCACGTAAAACGGTATCTCATGGTACGCACACAGCACAGCTAGGCCGTACGTACCGATTTTGTTGGCCGTATCCCCATTTCGCGCAATCCTATCGGCACCCACGATGACAGCGTCGACTCGGCCTTGCTTCATAAAATGCGCAGCCATGTTGTCGGTGATCAAGGTATGCGGAATCCCGTCCTGACACAGTTCGTACGCGGTCAAACGGGCACCTTGTAGGTAAGGTCTGGTCTCATCGACCCACACGTGGGTCAGCTTGCCATCTTCAGCCAACGTGCGGATGACGCCGAGTGCCGTGCCAAAGTCGACGGTGGCCAATGAGCCGGTGTTACAGTGCGTCAAGATTTCAACAGGTTTATCGAACAAATCTGCCCCATGGCGGCCAATGGCGCGATTCGTGGCCACGTCTTCCAGAGCAATCTGTTCCGCTTCTGACCGTATCCAATCTGCCAATTGACCCGCGTTTTCCGCCGGCCGCTTCAGCGTCTTTGTCATCCGTTCAATGGCCCAGAACAAGTTCACCGCAGTCGGGCGCGTTGCTCCTAACCGCTCCAGTGACTTCGTCATTTCTCGGCGGAATGTGTCCAGGGACAGGTCGCGCAAACGCTGTGCTTCGAGCGCTGCGCCGAAGGCGGCTGCAGCGCCAATGGCCGGCGCTCCACGAACTTTCATCTCGACAATCGTCTTTGCCACATCTTCCGCGTTGTCGCATGAAATCCACAGTTCTTCATGCGGCAGGGCGGTCTGGTCCAGTACTTCCAGTGTGTTCGTGTTCCATCGTAGTGCTTTCAGCAGAACTCCTCCTCACGTCACTTGGGTTGGTCGCCCGTCAGTGGCGCTTGTCCAGAAACGGCCGCCCCACAGTTACAATCCCGGTCTACCGACAACGAGTCAATCGTGTGGAAGAACAATCTCCGAATGTTATCCGCGTTGCGCTTCATCTCCTGTACCACTTCGTCCACAGTCAGTGGGTTTGCGCTGATGCCTGTGCCGTAATTGGTGACCATGGCCACCGTCGCGTAACAGAGTTCCAATTCCTTCGCCAGCACCACTTCTGGCACCGTGGTCATCCCCACGACCGCACCGCCCAAGGACTGATACAGGCGGATCTCAGCGCGTGTTTCAAAGCGAGGTCCTTCAGTGCAAACGTACGTCCCCCCGTCGTGAACTGGGATTTCCAACTGCCGCGCGCTTGCCACAAGATGCCGGCGCAATCGATGGCAATAGGGATCCGACATGTCCACGTGGACCACGTGGTTTTCTTCAAAGAAGGTCTGCGTTCTCTGCTTGGTAAAATCAAGAAAATCGTCAACCACCACCAAACTCCCAGGGGCGTACTGCAGCTGCAGTGATCCCACAGCAGCGGTGGCCAATACCTGGTGAACGCCCAACGCTTTCAAAGCCCACAAATTGGCTCGGTAGTTCACACGATGCGGCGGAATGCTGTGGGCCGCGCCGTGCCGCGGCATAAACGCCACGCCGCGCCCTTTGTATGTACCCACGGTGGCTTTGGCCTGTCCATAGGGCGTTTCGAGAATCCGAACTTCCGCCCCGTCCAGCAAGTCTGGATGGTATACGCCTGTGCCACCGATAATGGCAAATTCTGCTTGCACGCTGTTTCCTCCTCGCCTGTCCTACGACACCCGATTATACGTGAAGTTGGGCGAGGGTTCCATCGGGTTGACCAGAAAAAAGCAGCGCGCTTAGACGCTGCCTTGCGGTTGACGGCGTAAAAACGAAACAATGTCCTCGAGGGCGATTCCCGGCCCAATGTCCATGAGGTCACCGACTCGTTGCAACCGGTTCGGCACGCTGTGAATCGTAAAATCCGTAGGGACAGCGCCGGCCGCCAGCTCCGACCAGCGCAATGGCGTGGATACCGTGGCTCGTTTGGTGGCCCGAGCGCTGTATGGCGCAATCAGGGTGCGCGTACTGCCGTGTTGCGGATAGTCCACGTAGACTTTATTCCCACGATTCTTTTTCAAACGCTCCAGGGTTACGATGCGAGACAGCGTGCTCGCGAGGTAGTCGGCAACCGCCTTAGTGAACAGGCGGGTGTCGGCAAATGAATAGCCCTGCGCAAGCGGAAGAAACACCTGTAACCCCGTGGCGCCTGAGGTTTTCGCTACGTGCGGCAATCCCAATCCATCCAGCAACTCGTGTAGACACATGGCGACCTCGCGCACGGGTTCAAATCCGGGCACAGAGGGGTCCAAGTCGAACGCGATATGGGTGGGCTGGTCAGGATGGTCTATCGTGGTGAAGCCAATGTGCATTTCCAGACACCCAATATTGGCGAGCCACAACAGGGTTGCAATGGAATCCACCAAGACCGAGTGTATATCGTCGTTTCGGTCACTGGACCAGCGCGCGACCGTCTTCACCCACTCCGGTGTCCCCTGAGGCGCGTCCTTTTGATAAAACGAGTGGCCATTCACGCCGTCCGGAAAGCGAATCATGGTCAAGGGCCGCCCTTTGAGGTGTGGCAACATGTACGGCGCCACCTCAGCCAGGTACTGCATATAGCCAACCTTCGTAATGCCAGCGTCTGGCCACAGCAGCTTGTCCGGATTCGTCACTTTGACTGGATACTCCGCCGCGATTTCCACGATTCTACTCCCCTTCGCCCGCTAACGACAAGAAGCCGCCGCGATACTCATCACGACGACTTTTTTCGCGTCGCCCGTTTGGCAGGTTTGGTCGCCTTCAGACTCTCCTGCAGCGCCTTCATCAAGTCCACGATGTTGTCCTGTTTAGCCGTTGCTGCTGGCGCCGTAGCGACTTCCTGGTTCTGTACTTTTCGTTCAATCATGGCCAACACTTCGTTTCGATGTTCATCGACGTACTTTTCCGGTTGAAAGGACGTGGCCAGTTGCCCAATCAACGTCACGGCCATCTTCAATTCCTGCTCGGTGACGTTCCCCTCCGACTGGATGTTCGGGAGTTCGTTGGTGGGACGTACCTCGTCGGGCCAAAACAGCGTCTCCACCAGAATCACGCCGTTTGCTACGCGAACGCACGCCAGCGTCTCAGAACTTCGAATGACCATGCGCGCAATGGCAATTTTCTGGGTCTCTTCCATCGCCTGTTCAAGCAGCCGATACGCCTTGAGTCCGGACGTCTCGGGCGCCAGGTAGTACGTTTTATCGTAGTAGACCGGATCAATCTCCGAAAGCTCCACAAAGTCGACGATGTCAATGGTTTGCGACCGCTTTTTCTGCACAGACTCCATTTCTTCTTTATCCAGGACCACGAACTGGTCCGGTGCGTACTCGAACCCGCGTACAATCTCGTCCCACTCCACCGCTTTATCGCAGTGCGGACACGTCCTCGTATATTGAATCGGCGTTTTGCACGCCTTGTGTAAATAACGGAACTTCACGTCTTTCGACTCAGTCGCTGCAAACATCCGCACCGGTACGTTAACTAGACCGAAACTGATGGCGCCTTTCCACATCGTGTGCATCGCCTTGCCTCCTCTTTTCGGACCGCACTTCACAACACCGTGTTCCTAGTGTTTTCGGAGGCGAAGATCCTCATCCGAGGAAGTTGTTGCACAAGCCGTGGACAGCGCCAGACACTTTACGTGTGATCTGCGGCCAGAAAGCGGCGCATCTGTTGTAAGACTTGTGCCTCCGGACCAATGCAACGGCGTACGCCTGGAACACTCTTCAAGAAACTGGAGCCGTATTTGGCGGTGACAATTCGCTTGTCCATCACCACCACAACGCCGCGGTCGTGCACGGTCCGAATGAGTCGTCCAAATCCCTGACGAAACCGAACGATAGCCTCCGGCAGACTGTCGAACGTAAACGGACTTCGCCCTTCCGCCTGCAGGCGTTCGTGTCGGGCCATCGTTACGGGGTGAGTGGGCGGCGCAAACGGAAGACGAACAATCACCAGCGTCGTCAATTGATCTCCCGGCAAGTCAATCCCTTCCCAAAACGACTGTGCACCCAGCAACACGGACTCCGGGTGTTTGCGGAACGCTTCGAGAAGGTAACTGCGGCTGCCGTCTACGCCTTGGGCAAACAGGTCGTACCCTTGCGCCTTCAGCGGTTGTCGAAGCTGCTCTGCGGTGGCCCGCAACATCGCGTGACTGGTAAACAAGGCCAACAGCCGACCCCTGCTGATCTTCGCGTACTGGAACAGTGAATCACTCAACCACACCGCCGCTTCCCCCGGACTCATTTTCGCGAGCTCCGGCACGTCGGTTGGCACACACAACAAGGCTTGTCGGTCGTAGCGGAAGGGAGATGAGACGACAACGCTGGCAAGTCGACCGTCCCTTGCAGCGTCTTTCAGCCCCAAGCGAGCCATCACGTAATCGAACGATCCGCCTGCAGACAACGTCGCCGACGTCAACACGACGCTGCTCTTTTCGTCGAACAGACTGGTCCTCAGTATTTTTGCGACATCGATGGGTGCCTGATGCAAACTGACAAACTTCTTATCACCTTGGCCACTTGCCTCAATCCAGACCACCCAGTCGTCCGACAGCACAGCCGCACTGCAGAGAAGTCCCACGTGGTTCTGCAACTCCTGCAGGAATCCGGCCGCGTCAAACAGTCGTCCCGCCAAATCTTCGTCCGGTTCCTGTTCCGCGGTGTCGGAAATCGTAGCCGCTTGGGATTCTATTTCCTTTAGGAGTTCCTGTAATTCATCCACGAGCTCGAGGTACTTGTTCCACGTGGGCGTGTTTTCGACTGCCCGTGTGATCCGGAACACGTTCTCGCCTGGCGGGAGCCATTCACAAAATGTCGCGAAGGTCGTTTCGACAACGCCCCGCAGTTCGCGAAGCGTATCCACCACGTGTTCGAGTGCAGGAACCGCCTTGACCGAGACTGCGTCAGACCCTTGTAGGCGCGTCAGCAACTCCGGGATCACGCCGTGCTTTCCGTTGTCGCGAGACAGACGTCCTATCAACGCGGAACACTGAAGCTGGTGCACTTCGTCGCCCAGGTGTTTGGTGGCCTCTTCTTCGAGATGGTGTGCTTCATCCAGGATCAACTTGTCGTAACGCGGGAGCACCCGGTGATTCGCCTTCACGTCAGACAAGATGAGTGAGTGATTGGTCACAATCACGTCCGCTTCGTATGCCCGGCCGCGAGCCCGGAAATAGTAACACGGCTTGAAAAACGGGCACCGCTTGTTAATACACGTCTCCGTTTCACTCTGCACGCGGGGCCAGACGTCCGTTAACTTGCCTTGCAGTCGCAATTCTTCTCGGTTGCCCTCTTCCGTTTCTGTCAACCAAACCAGTAGTTTCATATAAGCTTCGATTTCGTCTTGGCTGGAAGCAAATCCAACGGATCTCACTTCCTGGAGGAGCTTTCGCATGCATACGTAGTGCGTTCTCCCCTTAAATACAGAAAGCGACAACGGATGTTGAATCACCTGACGCAGCAGCGGAAAGTCGCGCTTCGCGATTTGGTCTTGCAGGGATATCGTATGTGTGGAGACGACCACGCGGGTGTCGTTATGAATCGCGTACAACGCAGCAGGAATCAGGTAAGCCAGCGATTTTCCGGTACCCGTTCCGGCTTCCGCAAGCAAGTGAGTATCCCCTTCCAACGCCTCCGCGACCGCTTCTACCATCTCCATTTGTCCTTTTCGAACCTCGAAGCCGTGCATCATTTTCGCCAACGGGCTGTCTGCCATCAGGAGGCTGCGAGAATGGGCAACCAAGTCGCTGTCCGGTGTTTCGTCGGCAGATTCAACGCTGTCTTGAGAAGGATTTGACTGTACTCGAGTAAACGCCAACTGATGAATTTGGTCGCAATGATCCGGCAAGGCTGTGAATGTGTGGAACCGTACGTCGGCCACCCTCTGAAACCACTGTCCCAGTTGGGTAGCGTACATGGCCCCAAGTCGCGCAAGATGCTGCAATGTGACGTAGGGAAGTTCCTTGGCCTTGCGATAACAACGAGTGAGTAATTCACCTTGCGCCGACACCAACTGCTGTGCTGTTGAATCCGGAATATCGACGTTGGCCAGTTGCAAAAACGCAGTCAACGTGTCTTCAACGTGCGTCGGATAGAGCACACGGCAAATTGCCCTGAGGTCAAGTGGTTCACTAGAAATAGGCAGAACGTATCCCCATTCGTCGCACAGTTGGCGAAGCAGGCGAAGTTGGGTCTCTGGGTAGAAACTGACCAGCGTACGCCCCTCTATGTATTTTAAAAGGCCTGGTAGCGCTTCTTCCATCGGTACATTTGTCGGTGCAGATGGGAGTCTGGCACAACGCCGCACATACGGCTCTGCGAGCGCTCCATCCGTCCATCGCAAGGCACCGATTTCGAACGTTTCCGCAGCCGTTTTGATGCCTTCCTGGGTGGTGTTTTCAATTTCTGTGAGGTGAAAAAGAACAATGTCCAATCCGCGCGTCCCCCGGTCATAAGAATACGTTCATTGTAACAAATCGGGGCTGGACAGGGCAGGCGCGCCAAATTGGATTGGATCTCATTCGATGTCGGATGCGGGTTCATGGCATGCAGAAGCTTGCAAATTTAGTTTTTCCGCTTCGTGCGAACGTCCTTGTTCGCGTGCGCACTCAGCGAGCGCTTCATAAATAGCGGCGTTGGGTTGTCCGATGAGCGCCGCACCTTTTAGGTAGGTCTCCGCGTCTTGGTATTGACCTTGCTCCATCAGCAGCTGGGCATACGAGTACATCGCCAGGCGCCGAATCGGTTTTCGCGGTTCCTTCATGGCCCGCAAATAACGAGTATGCGCTTGATGGTGTCGTCCCATCATCGCACTGACCCGCCCCAGTGCCATCCACAACAGTGATTTGTGCGAAGAGGACGGAAAGCACTTGAGGAGCACTCGTTCCGCGGCGTTCGCGTCTCCAGTCAGCACCTGGACAATTCCGAGTTGCAGCAGCGCTTCGGCGTCATCCGGCTGGATGGAGAGGCGCATTTTCAAGGTTGCGGTCGCTTGTTCCAGCCGGTCCGTGCGCGCGTACACCCATGCGAGGAGCGACCACGCACGCGCGTTTCCGGCATCCACTTGCACCATCTTGCGACAAGTCCGGATACATGCGTCGTAATCTCGACTGGCACGTTGTATGAGTGCGAGCAAGTAGAGCAACTCGAGGTTGAGCGGCTGCACGTTCAGTCCATTCCGGCACGCTGCTTCAGCATCGGCCAGACTGCCACCCTGTAGTTCTGCGTAGCCCATGACCCGCCAGATTTCAATGTCCTGGGGATCCAGTTGTACAGCGTTTCGGAGGGCCACAATGGCAGCGTGGTGGTTGTGCGTAAAGAGGTAGCTCACACCCAAGTTAAACCAGACATCCGCGTATCTCGGGATCCGGCGCGCGACACGCTGTAGGCATTCAATGGCGCGCTCGGGGTTGTTCCGCTGAAGCTGCAGTAATGCCTCCAGTTCATCGGCCGCAGCCAGATACAGCGGTTCACGTGTTTCTTTGCGCAGTTGCAAGAGTTGTTCGAGCGCTTCATCCACATGCTGGTTCGCGGCGTAACTGCCCGCGAGATATAGGCGTCCGATGGCGCTGCCGGTCGCCTCGACCACTTGTTCCAACGATTTGGCAGCGTCCTCAAACATGAACAGATCGTAGTAAGCCAACCCTTTGCGAAAGGCGCACGTGAGCGGATCCGACAGGTCGAATGCGGCGTCCATCCAATCGGCGTCGTCATCGTCATTGAGAAGAGCCAAATCCTCGCAAGTACGGGATTTTACATGGTTTATTGACGTGGTGAGGGCTGGGGTATGTAACGATGTCGAATCACCGGCGTTCAGATTCCCTCGCTCTTCCGAAGGGATGTCTGCGTAGGTTTCCAATAGTTCGGCAATGTGCTCATCGAGCGTCATCCAATAGTCGATGTAACGTTCACCGAGTTTTTGAATGCACACCAACTCTTCCGTGAGGTGCTGCCGAAGGTCGGAATCGGCTGTCTCCAGCTGACCACGAATTCGCTCTACGGCGCGAAACAGCGTTGCAAACCCCTGTTCAAACACAAAATAACCCCCCTCTCACACTAGAATGGGCTGCGACGGGGGGTGTTATACGGGGCAACTTGCATGTCTGTCTCTCTTCTGTGTCAAAACAGAACGTCTCCGCTGTGGATGGGCACCGTGGTTCCACTGTCCTTCCGCACGTACAGCACGCCGGTCGCGTCAATGTCAGTGGCTACCCCTTCAATGGTCCCCTGTGGACTAAGGACGCGGACACGCCGTCCCAAGGTGGCGCTGGCACTGCGCCATTCCTCCACCACGCTTTCGAAACCGCGACCATCGTGAATCAATGCAGTAAACAGGGCGTCCATCTCGGCGAAGATGTCGGTCGCGAGCGCCACATGCGAAACTGGCTGTCCGCTCTCGGCGAGAAGCGACGTTGCTAGGTCCGATAACTCTGGCGGGAAGTCGTCCCGCGGGATATTGCTGTTCATGCCGACACCGACGATTGCGTAATCCAGGTTTTCGCCGTCGGCGCGTATTTCAGCCAGAATGCCGCATACCTTCTTGTCGTGAATGAGGAGGTCATTTGGCCACTTGATCTTGATAGGCAGTGCCGTGTGACGAATGACGGCTCGCCGTACAGCCACGCTGGTTAAGAGCGTGAGGTCTGCAGCCTGGCGAACAGGTATTGGCGCACGAAACACGACGGAGAACCACAGCCCCGTCTCAGGAGAGAACCACACCCGGCCCCTGCGGCCCTTTCCGCCCGTCTGAATCATGGCAGTGACGACTGTTCCGTGAGGAACCCCTTCCTGTACCCATTTCACGGCCTGCAGATTGGTCGAGTCCACCTCGCGGTACCAGATGACCCGTTGGCCGATGTTCTGGCCAGGTGGCACGTGGGGCTGGATGATGCCCGGCAGAAGTAGGTCGGGAACGTGAACGATGCGGTGGCCAATTCGCGGCGTCGACTCAAACCGGAACCCCAGACCTTCCAAAGCCTTAATGTGTTTCCACACCGCGGTGCGAGACACTCCCGTTTTTCGGCTGAGTTCTGTTCCCGAGATGTTCTTGTCCGGTTCCGTCAAAAATGCCGCGACAATTTTCTGTCGGAGGTCGTTTGTCTCCGTCATGCCGATGCTATCCATCAGTGAAGTCAAAGGTTGTCCCTCCTGCGAGCGAATGGATCAGCGCTGTTGCACGTTTCAATAGGTGAGATCGGTCGTTCAACACGCGCTTCATTAACACGTCTTCGGTCAACTGTTGCTTGACCTGCCCTACCAAGGGGCCGCGCGCTCCCAAAGCCACGATGTCCTGACCAGAAATCTGCAGGTCCTGAACCCTCCAGATGGGCTGGGTTTGAGCGTATTCGCGAAACAAGGTCCATCGTGGTCGGTGATCATCGCCGACGTTTTCCCAGATGTCGAGCGCCGCGCAAGCACGCTCTACGCGGCCTTCTCCAAATTCAAACAAATGGCGGCGCCACTCCCAAGTGCTCCATTTCAGAGGATTGGCCTGCAGCAACTCGAGAAAGTCGCCAGCTTCCTGACAGTACTGGTTTGACCAGCGCAGCGCACGCCCCATCGCCCTGCAGGAGGTCGGTGTCAATCCAGCCGCATGGCACCAGATGGCCAAGGCTTCTGCAATTCTGTCCTCCACCGCGTGCGGCTTCATCCATGACTGCAGCGACTTTGCGGCTGTGGACAGACGCTTAAATCCTTGCTGCAGCGGCCGAAGATGAGGGTCGACATACGCCCAGATCTCGCTCTTTGCCATAGAATCGATGACAGCACTCCAGTCCGCAGCAGCAATTTTGGCCACTTCCACACCGATTCGCTCGGGAGACACGGCGCGCAGTTTCTCCGCGTTCTGTTCCATACCCCGCCAAGTGTCATCATCCAGTTGAAAGCCCAACTGTGCGGCGAACCGAAAGGCGCGCAAAATGCGAAGCCCGTCTTCCTGAAACCGATGCGACGGCACACCGACCGCGCGAATGACTCTGCGAGCGAGGTCTGACCGTCCACCAAAGCAATCGACGATGTGACCGCGAACATCCATGGCCATCGCATTGACCGTAAAATCCCGTCGGCTCAGGTCCTCTTCCAGCGAGTGACAGAAAGCGACTTTGTCTGGTCTGCGCCCGTCAGAGTACCCGATGTCTTTGCGATAGGTGGTGACCTCCACCGGCAGTCCCTCGGACAGCACCGTGACGGTTCCGTGCTTCAGTCCTGTCGGTACTGTCCGCGGAAACAGGGATACGACTTGGTCTGGCGTCGCATTGGTCGCGACGTCAAAGTCCGTGACTGGCCTTCCGAGCAAGCGGTCGCGTACGCAGCCTCCGACCAGGTACGCTTCATATCCGCCTGCCTCCAGCGTATTGAGTACGCTGACAACGGGCGCTGGCCAATCCATTTCCATCAGCAGCAACTTCCCTTCAGCACAGCCTTGTAGATGTCTTCGTATTCCTGTACTCGGTGGTCGATGTGGAAGACCTGCTGCGCTCGTTGGACGGATGCATCGGAGAAACGAGCGTAGAGCGCATCGTCAGTCAGCAGTGTTTTGGCGTAGCCGGCCATGGTGTCCACATCCCCGACACTGGCGAGGAATCCAGTCTCACCGTGGACAACCACTTCGGGAATGCCCCCTGCAGTCGTTCCAACCACGGGAACGCCACACGCCATCGCTTCCAAGGCGACCAGGCCAAAACTCTCTTTCTCCGAAGGAAGCAAAAACAGGTCAGCCGCTGCACAGATGGGCGCCACTTGATCTTGCTTGCCGAGAAACAGGACGCTCGCGTCCAACTGCAGTGACTGTACCAGGTCGCGGGCGTGGTTTAACTCCGGCCCTTCTCCCACGAGCAGAAGTTTTGCGGGCATACTCTGCCGCACCTGTGCAAACACGTGAATCACATCGGAGATGCGTTTTACGCGGCGAAAGTTGGAGATATGCAGTAGCACTTTCTCATCGCGGTCGGCAAAGCAACGCCGCAGCTCAGAGTTGGGGTCGGGATGAAATACATCCGTGTCCACAAAGTTGTACACGCAGTGAATGTGTCGCTCGATGCCGAACAACGCTTGGGTCTGCGTGACTAGACTTTGGCTGACGGCAGTCACGACGTCGCTCTGTTCAATCCCGAGTTTGATAACCTCGTATAAACTCTTATCCTGCGAAAGGACGGTAACATCCGTTCCGTGCAGCGTAGTAACCACCTTGAATGAGTGATTCTTGACAATCGCCTTCGCGAGAAATGCGCAGACCGCAAACGGAAACGCATAGTGAACGTGCAGAATGTCCAGGTCGTACCGCTTGACGATGTCAGCCATATGCGCAGCCAGCGACAAGTCATACGGTGGTGTCCGCAGGACTGGGTACGAGACCGTATCCAGTTCGTGTATGTAAATGTTTTGGTGAAACTCGCCCAGTCGAAACGGAACGTCGGTCACAATGAAGTGAACCTGGTGTCCGCGTCTCGCAAGCGCCTTTCCTAACTCCGTCGCGACCGCGCCGGAACCTCCGATGGTCGGATAACAACTAATGCCAATGCGCATCGCGCCACCTCCCTCTCCATTGCACGATTCACTTGGGTTCGGGATTGATGAGCAGCGGCCGCTTCATCCGGAATCCTTCCGCAAATCGACACCCAACCTGGTGTCCCGTTAATGCATCGCGTCCGATGATGGCATCCACAAACCCCTGGTTGAGTGGAGTCGGGATGCTCCCTGAACCAGAATGAAACTGAGATCCATACTGTTCTAATGCTGACTTCTTTTTGTCAGCCACAGTTGAGATGTCGACGGCGATATCCGGTCGCTCCATGCCGTTTATGGCGTAATAGAACAGGTGGCGCACCTTGTGAGGCGGTTCTCCAGATGGCGTGCCGAACCGTTTGAGGCCCGCGTTGAACACCCCTTCTTCCACAATCGCCGCGCAAGCTCTGTGGTCCGGGTGTCTATCCTCCCAGTCCGGTGCAAACACGTACGTAGGCCGATACTGCCGAATGATGTCAGCGACGGCAGACACCGTCTCTGGTCGTACAGACAGGCCCCGATCCGGAAAAGACAACGTCAACCGCACGGCGAGGCCAACCACTTCCGCCGCTCGCTTCGCCTCTTCCAATCGCGTATAGACGGTGCCATTCGTGGACAGTTCAGCGTGTGTGAGATCACACACGCCCACCCGGTATCCTTGCTGTGCGTACCAGGCCAGCGTACCGGAACAGCCGATGTCGGTGTCATCCGCGTGAGCCCCAAACGCAAGTATGTACAGCGCATTGTTGACGTCAGTCGGAGGTATGGCCATGCACTGCATTCCTCCAGTTCAAGTCACCGCGCTCCAGGGCGCGGAGCAACGCTTCCGCGGTCGCGAGGTTCGTGGCGACGGGAATGTTGTGGACGTCACACAGTCGCAATAGTGCCGTAATGTCCGGCTCGTGAGGTTGTGCGGTGAGCGGATCGCGAAGGAAGATGACGAGATCCATCTCGTTCTCCGCGATTTTAGCGCCAATTTGTTGGTCGCCGCCGAGTGGACCGGACTGTACACGGCGCAGCGTCAGGCCCGTAGCTTCTGCAATGCGCAGTCCCGTGGTTCCGGTGGCGTACAATGTGGCTTTCTCGAAGATATGCTTATAAGCAATGGCAAAGTTTACAATGTCTTCCTTTTTGTTGTCGTGCGCAATCAGGGCGACATTCATCGTGCAATCCCTCCAGCTCACCAGAGTAAGTGCTCCAGTCCGTACACCATGCCCTGGATTTCCATGACCTTACTACATGCCAGCACCACGCCGGGCATGAAGCTCGCGCGCGACAAAGAATCGTGTCGGATGGTCAACACTTCTCCCGTTCCGCCGAAGATGACTTCCTGGTGCGCTACGAGCCCCGGTAGGCGGACACTGTGGATAGGCACTTCGCCGTAGAGGAGCCCTCGGGCCGGTGTAGACGGCTGTTCTGGGGCCTGTCCCTGGGATGGTTGCCAAGACGGCTCCGATGCCGCATCTTGACGCTGTTTCGCCATCTGCTCCGCTGTCCGTTTGGCCGTCCCGGACGGAGCGTCCTTCTTTCCGTCGTGGTGATACTCCACAATTTCAGCCTTTTCGTAGAACCGTGCGGCCTCCGCAGCGAAGCGCATCATGAGCAGGGCGCCAATTGCGAAGTTTGGCGCGGCAATCCCGCCAATCTCGTTGGCCAGGCATTGCTTGTTCCACCGTTCCACGTCCTCCAGCGTATAGCCTGTGGCGCCGACAACCGGGCGCACACCAAATGCGATGCAACGGTCGATGTTGTCTACAACGCTGTCGGCGTCGGTAAAGTCCAACCAAACGTCGGGGCGCTGCTCCATCAGCAGCTGCGATGCATCGTCGTATACGGGATATGGAGTCTCTGACGCTTGTCCACGGGATCTCACCAGCACCGCACTGAGCTTGAACTGTGGGCTGGAAGAAAGGGCCGCAACGGCCTCTCTCCCCATCTTACCGTTCGCTCCAGCAACAGCCACTGAGATTTGCTTTTGGGAATGATTCATCTTCATCTCTCCGTCGATTGATTTCCGTTCAGGGTGGTGCCTGCTCTGTCGCATCGAGGATGGCACTCGATGGATCACAGTGCGATACGAAGTACTCCGCCTCCTGATTCAGGGGGTCATGGCTCAACGCGGACGCAAATAGATGTTGCGCCTCCGCGAGGCGACCGCGCTGCAACATCTCGAGTCCATCCTTGACGAGCAACTTGGCTCGAATCACATGCCAATGTTGCTTGTACAGGTCGTTATCTGGCTCTAGCGTCTTGGCGGATTCCGCCCAGATTATGGCCTCCGTCAGATTTCCGCTACGCACCGCCGTGATGGATGCGTGGAAATAGTACGCCGGGTTTTGCGGATTGCTGCAAATGGCGTTTCTGAAGGCGTCCATAGCTTTGTCAAAATCGCGAATGAACAAGTACGAATATGCAGTGTTCAACCACCGGTCTTCCACCACCGCAAATCACCTCTGGTCCAGCTTATGGAAACCAAGGTGCGGTGGATTGTACCAAGGCCTAGGACGACGCCTCGTGCCTATGCCTATGGTGTCTTTGGATGGATGCGCGTCCAGCGGTCCTTATCACGCGTTTCAAACTTCTCCATGATACGCATGAACGCATCGGATAGATCAATGTCCAACCGGTTGGCAAGGCAAGCGATGACAAACATCAGATCCCCCAGCTCCAAGGCAATACTGCCAGGTTCCTCTGATGGCTTCTTCGGCTTTTCACCGTATTCGTGGTTGACCTCACGGGCCAGTTCACCCAGTTCCTCTGTGAGGCGAACGACCAGTGTCATCGGTTGGAAGTAGCCTTCCTTGAATTGGCTGATGTACGCGTCCACGCGTCGTTGCATGTCCTCCAGGGTGAGCGCCATGTGCAAACCTCTTTCACGGAATCTGTCTTGTAGTGCTTTTCCTTCGTTCTCCCCCATTATACCGAACAAAGGTATTCCGCACATGCATGACAAACATAAACCCAATGCCTGGACAATATGATGTACTGATTGACCGGGACAAGTGCGAGGCCCGGGCGCGGCAAAAGGAGATGAGATGGATTGAGTCAACAGCGTAAGGGCCAGTGGACCACGTATTTACTTGGTACCGCAGTTATCGTATTTACAATTGCGCTGGTCGTTTACCCGAAACAAGGATTTGATGCCGGGATTATCGGGCTGAAAATGTTTTGGGACATCGTCTTCCCGTCCCTGCTTCCGTTCTTCATTTTAGCGGAATTATTGCTTGGACTGGGGATGGTGCACGGACTCGGGGTGCTGTTGGAACCATTGATGAGACCGCTGTTCAGCGTTCCGGGTGCCGGTGCTTTCGCTTTGTCGATGGGTCTCGCAGCAGGGTATCCCATGGATGCAGTCATTACCTCCCGGTTTCGAGAGACGGGGATGTGTACCCGTAGCGAAGGTGAACGGTTGCTAGCTTTCACGAATACGGCAGACCCGTTGTTCATGATTACAGCGGTGGCTGTCGGCATGTTTAAGTCTCCTGAATTAGGTGCGCTCATCGCACTCGCACATTATATTTCTGCGTTTTTGGTTGGCGTGAGTTTCAAATTCTGGGGTCGTGGCAGTGAATCTACGCCAAAGACTGAGCAAGCGGGAAAGAGCAATATTTTTGCACGCGCGTTTCGAGAAGTGGTGGTCGCCCGCGAGGAAGACGGTCGCCCGTTTGGTAAGCTATTACGGGAAGCTGTAACGGAGTCTATTATGACCATTTTGATGATCTGCGGTTTTATCGTGTTTTTCGCGGTGATGATTGAAGTGATGCGGTTGTCCGGAATTCTCGCCGTACTGGGTGTTCCAGTGGCCTTTATCTACCACCTGCTCGGCATCGACACGAGTTTAGTGAATCCGACGCTCGCCGGTCTCGTGGAAATTGACATCGGCAGTGCGCAGGCAGCGGGGGCATCGGCTGCGCCGCTCATTCAAAAGGTGGCCATTGTGGGCGGTATCATCGGGTGGAGCGGCTTGGCTGTGCATGCCCAGGTTGCCAGCGTCATCACAAACACGGACATCCGTATGGCACCTTATTTTCTGGCACGGTTCCTGCACGGTGTGTTGGCGGTCGTGTTTACGTACATTCTGTGGTGGTTGGGGTTGGGCAACGCAGCCGAACACGCGTTTTCCTTTGCCGTACCCGCGTTCGCGTCGACACAGGCGGCGGCTGCAGGCGCCCCGTGGTGGCAGGTCATGGAGAGAGGGTTGTCGGCCTGGGTTTGGCTGATCCTCGCCATGCTCGTGGTGTCTGTGGCTCTCTATATTATCAAGAGGGTTCGGGTGATTGTCTGGCGCGCGAAAGTGCCGAGAGCTTGACGACTACACACAGATGTGACGGTGGGATGGTTCGAAACATGATACATTCAGTCTCGGTGCACCATCCAGGTCCTCCACCGCTCGCTTATGGGCGGTGGAGTGACATCGACGCAGCACAAGTCAATCGGACATCACGAAGGGGAGACGGATGGAACGTCTCCCCTTCGTGATCTTGCAAGCACACAGTCACTCCTATCAAGTGAACGATGGCGCCCACGAATTCTTTGCCGAATTCGGGGCGCCATGGCGGACGTTCGCACTTTGCAGAGCATCAAAACCAACAGGGCTAGCATCGTTCGCACGCTCTTAGGCTTTCACTGCAAGCACCTGTAAAGGTCACCTCGCTTGCACATCAGAACAAAGGTGGAAACCAGTGGTGAAGCCAGATTTGGTCGACAAGGACAAACGCTGCGAGCACCCATACGTACACGGCAAAAATGCGCATGCGAGAGCGATTGAGAAGCCACATCGTGCCTTTGACAGCGAAGTAGCCGGCAATGACGGCCGCCAACGTGCCTAAGCCGATGGCTGTCCAGTTCGTTCCGTTGATCAAGCTCGGGTCCTCGAACACATCATCCAGTTCAACGACGGTCGCTCCGAGAATCGCTGGAACAGACAGTAAGAACGAGAAGCGTGCTGCCGCTTCTCGGCTCATGCCGCGCCACAGTGCAGCGGCGATGGTGAGGCCAGACCTCGAAAGCGCTGGCAGGATGGCAGCGCCTTGCAGCGTACCAATCCACAGGGCGTCCGCTGGGGACATGTCATCCTCTGACTGTGCGGTGTTCCCCACGCTGTCCATCCACCACAGCACGACGCCCGTGATGACGAACTCAAAGCCTACCGTGATCCCGCTTTGAAACAGATCCTCGAAGATCTCCTCGAACAATCCGCCGACGACCGCCGTTGGGATGAGCGCAACCAAGATCATTCTTGCAGTGCGGGACCAGGGATGTCGGATCAGCCACCGGACTTCGTTCCGCAGCGCCCACACCACTGCGATGAGGGTACCTAAATGCAAAAAGGTAATGAAGAGGAGCTCTTCTCCGGAGATGTTCCACAACTTCTGCAGGAGTACGAGGTGGCCTGAACTGCTGATGGGCAAGAATTCTGTCACACCTTGTACAATGCCAAGGATGATGGCTTGCCATGTGGTCATATACTTCCCCCCTTTCCGTTTGCGCGCGAGAGCAAGACGTGGACTGGCTCCGCTATATTCATCTATATTTGTCCTTCCCTGCGGACATGCTGGACGGTTCTTCGGGCTGCAATCATCATTGTGGGGACAAGGCCATATTCTGTCTGTAGGGGGTATGGCGAATGCATCGCGCGGGACAATCGAAATGGCTTGCGTTTCAAGTCGGCTGCACCTACGTGGGGACAGTGGTGGGAGCCGGTTTTGCTTCCGGACAAGAGATTTTTCAGTTTTTCGGACGCTATGGGAACTGGGGATTTCTATCCATTCTGCTATCCGTCGTGCTGTTTGCGTGGCTCGGGTACAAAGTGATGTATCTCGGGCATCGCCTACAGGCCCACTCTTACCGCGAGCTGAATGCGTTCTTGTTTGGCAGGACATTAGGAAGCGTATTCGACGTGGTTCTGGTATTGATGTTATTCGGTGTCACGGTTGCCATGCTGGCCGGTGCTGGGGCGCTCTTTCGTGAAAGTTTGCACGTGTCGTTCCAAGTCGGGGCCTTGCTGACACTCGCGATTACATACATCACCATCGTTCGCGGCATAAAGGGAATACTGGAAGCCAACACCGTGATTGTCCCTACCATGGTCTCCTTTGTTTTGTTCGCCGCCTTTGATGTCCTTCGGAAGTACGGTCTCCCCCACATCTGGAGCGCGGGCGCGATGCTGACGACGCACCATCCTCTCGTGAGTCTCATCTCAGGCGTCATGTACGCAGCCTTCAATATTGGGTTAGCAGCCGGCGTATTAATTCCACTGGGTGCCAACGTCAAAGACGTAGAGACGCTTCGACTGGGTGCATGTATGGGGGCAATCGCGCTTGGTAGCATGCTGTTGGCCGTGACATGTGCCTTGTTTGCTCATTATCCGAAGGTGATGACTTTGGACATTCCTATGGCGTATGTGGCTTCACAGATTGGGCGGTACCTGCAGTGGGCGTTCCTGTTTGTTCTGTGGGGGGAGATCTATTCTACCTTGGTAGGCAATGTCTACAGTCTGGGTGCGCAATTTGGTATGCGCACACACCGTTCTTCCGCCATCGTGACGGGAGTCATTCTGGTCTTGGCGTACCTAGGTAGTCAGGTTGGATTCTCAACCATGGTGACATACGTGTACGGAGTGTTTAGTTGGATCAGTACCCTATTTGTCTTCGCGCTTGTGTGGCCGAGGGAAAAGTTGCCTGTCCCGTGACCAGTTCCGTATAATGAGGCAACGTACAACTACGTTGTTTCAATCGGAGGAAGTTAAGATATGTTGCGGGAATGGTGGAAGTGGGCATCCATCGTCTTAGGCAGTTTGGTCTATTCGGTAGGGCTGAACGCTTTTCTGGTCGCCAACCACCTTGCCGAAGGTGGTTTTGTCGGAATTTCCGTGCTGCTGCTATACAAATTCAAGTTGCCGCTCGGGGTCACGTTTCTTCTTTTGAACATACCTCTGTTGATTCCCGCATGGCGGCTGTTTGGACACGACTTTATCCTGCGCACCACAGTGGGCGTACTGGCTGTATCCTTGTTCAGCGCACTGACCGCTCGTCTTCAGTTGCCGACATCCGACCACCTCTTGGGCGCACTGTACGCCGGCGTCGTCACAGGCCTCGGTTTGGGTCTCATTTTTCGGGCCGGAGCGACAACGGGTGGTGCGGACATCATTGCGCGATTTGTTCGGCACTGGTACGGGCTCTCCATGGGCAAGACGCTGTTTTCAATCGACGTTGTGGTGATTGGGATTGGAGCCTGGGTGGTTGGTCGAGAGACTGCGATGTATTCCCTCGTAGCACTCTTCGTGTCCAGTCGAGTGATTGATTTTGTCATTGAAGGTGTCAAGGCGGGCAAGGCCGTGCACATTATTTCGGACAAGTACGAGGACATCGTTCGCGACATTCACGAGATACTGAATCGAGGAACGACTCTGCTCGACGCCAGTGGTGGTTACACCGGAGAGGCCAAACGCGTGATCTACTGCGTGGTGTCGCGGGAAGAGGTTGGGCGCATTCAGCAAATTGTGCACGACATTGATCCTCGCGCCTTCGTCGTCGTAAACGATGTCCACGAAGTACTCGGAGAGGGCTTTACGTATCCCTCTCCGTAATCAGCTGTGATGACCGATTCGAAAAATTCTACTCGAGCGCTTCAACAAGATGAGATGAGGCCTGCACGCGACATACGCTGCAGGCCTCATCGTATTGAAAACGCGAGATTATCCCTTTTGCTTAGACAGCCAGTCGACGACTTTCTGAACGTCGGCGTCGCTGGACAAGGTCCCGTTCTTGGGCATTCCGCCGGACGGGTTGTTGACGAATTGCTTCAGTTTCGTCGCATCCCAGTACTTGCCGATGGCGTAAATCGGAGGTCCCATTCCACCTTCACCGGACTTGCCGTGGCAGTTCGCGCACGTTTGTTCAAACAACTTGTAGCCAGGCATATTGGTATCTACCAAGTGAATCTGGGAAGCCGAAATCTTTGGTAATGCCGGCAACCCTGCGGACGCCTTGCCACTCGCAGCGTCTACCTCCGCCTGGTGTTGAACGGCCGCTTCGTTGGTTAGCCAAATGGTGAGCAGCGTTGTGAGCACCATGGCGCCGGTGGCCAGAGGTCGTTTGTAGGGGTGTCGCGCCTTGGAAGTATCCAGCCAGGGGGCGAACAACAGCAACAGCGAGGCAACCATCGGGACCAACACCGTTCCAACGACGATATCGGAACCCGGATAATACTTTAAGATTTGATAGAGAAACAAAAAGTACCAGTCCGGAACCGGAATGAACGACGTATCATCCGGGTTGGCCTTGTCGCCGAGGTCCACCGGATTGAACACAATCCAGAGCATGAAGGACAACAGAAACACGGATCCGACAATCCATTCCTTCAACAGGAAGTTTGGAAAAAACGGCTCCGTACCGGGGTTCTTCAGATGGTGATGACGATACCTGGGCGTGCCAGGAATCCGTTCGCCTCCCGCCATTCCACACCCTCCTTAGCCGTACTCTGCGCCTCGCGCGCTTGCCTCTGCCGCACCGATTACAGCGGACCAGCAATGTGTTGAGAGCGAATCATGATAAAGTGCAGGGCCAACAACACAAGCAGTGCGGCAGGCAGGAAGAATACGTGAATTGCAAAAAACCTCGTCAATGTGAGAGCGCCCACCGTGTGACTTCCCAGCAGCAAGGTTTGGATATATGGCCCAACCCACGGAATGGACCCTGCGATTTGACTACCCACGGCGGTCGCCCAGTACGCCTTCTGGTCCCATGGCAGCAGGTAACCGGTAAAACCGAAAGCAAGTACAACGAAGAAAATCAGTACGCCGACGACCCAGTTGAGCTCACGAGGAGCCTTGTACGCCCCTGTGAAAAACACGCGAAGCATGTGTAAGAACATCATGACAATAACCAAGCTGGCTCCCCAGAAGTGCATTCCGCGCACGACATTTCCAAGAAGTACTTCGTCCGTGATGTATTTGACGCTGTACCACGCATTCGTGATGTCGGGCGTGTAATACATCGCGAGGAACATACCGGAGAGGATCTGTGTTGTAATGACCAGAAACGTCAATCCACCGAAGCAGTACACGAACGCAGACATCTTCACCGCTGGATTCACGTGGGCCGGAACCTCGTGATCCGCCATGTCGCGCCACAGCGGTGTTACGTTGAGCCGCTCGTCAATCCAGTCGTAGGCTTTTTTCAACATGTTACGTCATCACCTGCCCTGAGCGATTGCGTTGTTGCAGCGGTCCCGGCTGCCGTGCAGACCGCGCGTTCCGTGCACTTCACAGCGGACGTGCGCATCGAGGGGCGACACAAGAGAGACAGCGGCCGGTTTTGAGCTGCAAGAGATGAGCCTGACTGTTCTAAAAATTTCGTACATCTTCTTGGCGTTCGTCCATCACATGGCACCGATTCATGCATGGGTCGCCGGTCCGGCACGTCACCGCGATGGATGCCCTGGCGACGCCACAGATGAAACGCTTCCACGAATATCATGGCTTCGTGCTCCCTCGCGCCAGAAACTCCGGAAACAGCGCTCATTCTCTTTTCTCTTCGTTTTTAAAGCAAGTGAACCTAGATATGGCGCTGACCTCCGCCGACTCACCCATCTCTCGTCAAAATTCATATGTAGACGTGGCACCCACTGTATGTAAATCATCATATCTTTCAGACGTTTCATGTGTCAAGCAGTGCCTTGCGTCTCTATTGGATTCATCCATCTGTCCCAGTAGGGATGTCGGAGGTCGGAACCGCAGCACAACAGAAAAATGCTGTCACCGACGGAAATCGGAGGGCCCGTCCTCAGCTGGTGTGGTTTGGCGTTCCCTGCCACAAGTCTGACAGTTCACCGACCGCCCATTCCTCCAACGCGTCCAACAGTTTTCTTCCCTCGGCAGCCATGGCAGCAGTCATGGACTCAGGCATGCCGATGTCCTGGCGTGCTGGACTGTTCCAGTACTGCGGGCAGGCGAATGCAAGATATGACCAGGCATCGGCGAGACGGTGTTCAGGGACCCGTCGCCGCAGCCACTGCCACCAGTCCAGGATGACGCAGTTTCGCCTCTCAGAAGGTTTCCACGCGTCTTGCACCAACGTGCGGTCTGTGAACCACAGCACGTATTTCAACGGATGAAACCACGCTTTGGGCAGCGCAGAAACCATGTCCAGGGATACCGGCGTCAGCAAGGTAGCACCTGCATCGAGATGGGTTGTGCGTCCTCCAAATCGCGCAAGGAGTCGTTGTGCCAGGTTTTCCACAATCCAAGCGCTCGCCGCGAAGGGCGCTGCAATGTCCAACGGTGCCGGTTCAAAAGAGGTGATGATGAGGGTGTCGACATACTCACGGTACGGCTCAAATTGGTGTGGCGTCAGATGTTGCATCTGCACAGGGACTCCCCCATTCAGGTCGTCGGAGCTATGTACAGAGTAACATGCGCCAATCGGGGCGACAAATCGCGGTACAACAATAGCGAGTCACAACAGTCCACCAGACTGGCTCTCCGCGATGTTGTCATATGCGGAACACATCAACAACCCCTTCGCAGTGGTTGCGAGGGGGTTGATCAGGTCAAGTGCGTCATCCTACAGGCAGCGACAATGCGTCAAAGTCGATAAGTTTGCGACTGGCTTCATAAAACGCCTGGCGATCACCGAGGTCGAGTGCGCGGTTGACTTCTTCCATGAGCATCTCCCGCTGGTAACTTCGTACTGCCTGGTCAATCACCCATTCCGCTTGCATCGTGATTAACTCTCGGACCGCCGGCTCCAACTCGGCTGTAACCGTTTCCTCCAAGACGGAAGCATAGGCGGTGCTGGTCGTCCGGTCCTTGAAAAACAGCCCGACGTAAACGTCGTCGTCCGGGTGTTGATACAGGTCCAGGAACGCTTGTTCGACATCGGTAGACACCGGTTTGTTCCGGCGATAGTAGCGAAATGGTGCGACTTGGACACACGTAGTGGACACGACAATGACACGCGGCAGTTGACGGAAGTTTTCGACGAAATGGACTCTGCGCAGTAAGTTTTCCCGTGTCATCATGTAGCGCAGGAGCATTTCCGCCTCCCGGCTTTGCAACTGGTAGTTGCCCAGGAACCAACGCAGAAAGTGTTTCTTTTCGGCGACCGTTACAGTATTGCCCATAGCCGTCTCCTCCCTGAGTGGCCGAAGCCCATTGTCCCAAGATTGAGAATATCCGCACCTACACCGGCAACCAGCAGAAGTAAGAATGCTTTGAGTATTCTATTCGAGCGGACAGTCAAATTTTCCTGCACAACTGTCCATACTGTGGAACGATTTCAGAGATTGGGCTCTCTGTTCAGTACCCAACGGATCAACTCGTCAGGGTATCGTCTTCCACCGCTCGCTCTGCACGCATGACCCGGTCCCACTCCTCCAGCGTACGCTCGACATTGCCTGGCACGGGTGTTTGCGAGTAGGTCTGCAAGAAGTCGAGCCAGGCTGTGAGTGACTTGCCTGCCGCAACTCCTTTTTGGACCGATTCTTCCGTCATTCGGTAGACTCGAATGACCCCCGCCTGTCGTAACTCGGTGAACATTGACAATTCGGCAGTGATCATCGGCTGATCCGTTGTGACGACAATCTCAAAGTTCGGTTGCACGATGAGGATACGTTGTTTCTCCTTCGCTTGGTCCGGAATGACCGGTAAAGCGTCCGGTGTTAGCAATTGTTGACCAAGTTGAGTGATTTGAAACCACTCTCGCCCACTTTCGTCGCTCCCAGTTCGAATCAGACCCAGATGCATCAACATCTTGAGTATTCTTGTTTTCCAGACCTGGTGTTGTTCGTCGTAGTAGTAGGGTTGCACAAGGTCGGACAAGGCCGTCAACATGCCGTCACTGCAGGTCCACTTGCGTGCAGCGTGTGCAATGAGCTGCGCCACCTGAGGCAGTCGTTTGATAGGGCGGCGATATGTCGACATGTAGAACCGCACGAGCGCTCGTTGCCTATCCAGCATATCGAGGCCTGCCCAGGCCGCCACGCCGTCAGCCAGGCGAAGCAGGCCATCGTTATCCTCGCTGATCAAGTTTGCATGGTAGGCGTAGTCGTACAACAAAGCGAACCTGTCCGGATAATCGTGAAATCTTCTCCCGTAACCGAACCTCCACCCGCTTTGCAAGGGTTCTTCAGGCACTTCGAGTAATTCCAGAATCTGTGTCAGATTCCGCTTGTATATGCTGCCGTCCGTGGTCAATCGAACATCGTGGTTGCGGACGTATTCCAGGAACACATCGACGTCGCGCACCATGGCGTGCCCTTCCTCCTGGTACAGAAGTGGTCCGTCGTCCATGGTTTCCAATTGTTTGGAGAAGCGTTGCACCATGACTCCGCGGATCTTGCTTTGCAGCTCTTCGGGCACGCAATAGAGTAGTCGGCCCCCATACCGGGTGGTCGGAAACAACCAGCCCTCCTGTACCGCCTTGTCGAGGGCGTTGTCGGCCCCTTGGCCCTGCAAGACGCCCACGAGTTCCTCCTGGGAGAACGTCCGACGCTGTTCCAGGCTCAGACGGAGCATGGCGTACTCTCTTCCGTGGACCCAGGTTTCCATGTGCTCTTGAAGGAACGCCGACGACTGAAAGGTGTACAAAATTTCCTGCAGCAACGACAGTTTTGAGTGTCGTGAGCAGCGCAAGTCGTAGCGCTCAGCAATGGCCCTTAATGTAGATATATCAGCGGTGTTGAGACACTCGGCCAACTTCATGGTATTTCCTCCTCGCTTCGGGGGCCTCGACGGTCGCCACTGGCGACAAGCCACCTCGCTCTAAGTCCCTCACTTCTGCACCCCGGCGACGTGCACACTCCCTAATATTTCCTCGGCGTCCATGACGTCGTAGGCATACCCCTGCTCCACGAGATACAACTGTCGGTGTTTTGCAGTTCTCTCCTCAACGGTGTTCTTGCTGACCAGCGTGTAAAACACACCTTCTTTGGTGTGTGGTCGCAACAGCCGGCCCAATCGCTGCGCTTCTTCCTGACGCGATCCGAACAACCCTGACACCTGGACGGCAACCGATGCGCACGGGATATCCACTGCCATGTTGGCAATGCGGGACAGGACAATCTGGCGAATCTGCCCGGACCTGAATTGTTCCAGCCACTGCTCGCGTTCTGGCTGCGGCGTCTGGCCGCTGACCATGGGGCAGTGCAGCTCGGCAGCCAATGTCTGCAACGACTCCAAGTAATGGCCTATGACCATTGCGCTCTCCCCAGGGTGCTTCGCCAACAGTGCGCGCACAACGGACACTTTGGCCGGGTTGAGTGCCGCAATCTTGTGTCGTTCCCGGACACTCGCTCGCTCGTACAACGCCGCATCCGCGGCAGATAACGGCACGTGTACTTCCACACAGCGAACCGCAGCCAGGTATCCCGCCTGTTCCAGTTGTTTCCACGGCACTTCGAAGACCTTGCTGCCAATGAGGCTGAACACGTCAGCTTCTGCACCGTCTTCTCGGACGAGGGTAGCGGTCAGCCCAAGCCTTCGCGCTCCTTGCAGGTCCGCTGCCAGCCGAAACAAGGGCGCAGGCAGCATGTGTACTTCGTCGTACACCACGATACCCCACGGGTGTCCAGTCAATCGCCTCAGGTGTTCCCGTTCGCCGCTCCGCTTCTTCGCCGCAACCTTTTGGTACGTGGTAATCGTGATGGGCGCTAGCGGTCGGTTCGCGTGATACAGAGCAACGTCGTCGTCCGTGAGCGTGGTCCGCTCCAGCAATTCCTTTTGCCACTGTTTCGCGGATGTGTCGCTGGGCGTCAAAACCAGTGCGTGCCGTCCAAGGGCCTGAATGATGGCGATGCCCACGATGGTCTTCCCCGCCCCACACGGGAGTACGACCACACCGCTCTGGTCCCGCGTGTTCGCATAGAATTGCTCCACGGCGGCCCACTGGTAATCCCGCAATTGGGTCCGTCCATCCCACGAAAAAGAGATAGCCGGTGCGTCCTGATAACCGACGTTGTCGCGTACCGGCCATCCTGCGCTGGCCAGTATCTGCTTCACCTCTGCCCGACAGCCCGCTGAAAACACAAGCCCATCGCCGTCGTCGGAGAGGGCGAGTTCGCGCACGGCCGGAACGGCTCTGGCTGCATCGAGGTCTGCGCTACATCCACGCAGCACAATGCGTCCACGCGCCCCTTGATGCAACGCCAACCTGCCCCACTTGGACATTTCTCCAGCAATCAATTGCTGCAGTGCATAAGGAATCGGATGGGCCGCATACTGACGTAAAAACGCGAGTACCTGGCGGGCGGTTTTGCCTGTAGACGCGGCCTGCCACAGCGAGATGGGGCGCACCTGGTAGACGTGGATGGGATCCAGGCGCTGAACGAGGTCGGAAAAAGCCATGAGGTCCGCACGAGCGGCGTCATAGTCCGGGTTGTCCGACTGAACCAACAGCGTGCCGTCACCCTGAACGTACAACAATCCAGTCACACTCCGCCTCCTTTTGCGGCCAATCAAGGCATCCCAGTCTGTTGCACATATTGGTATTCTTTTCTTCAGTATGACTTTTTGCGGAGTTGGGTATACGGAGGAAAGTGCGGGAGAATGGGTGAATCAAAAAAAAGCGGGAATCTGAATGTTCAGATTCCCAATGGGAATTTGCTAGGAGTGGAGAGAAATCAGACAAAACACCCTTCGATAAAAAGGATAGCGCTTTCATAACTCCGTGTCAATACTAAATGTTCAGATAATTGATGAAGCCAAAGCGGATCAGAGATCCGCTCCGACCATTCGCAGTGTTTCCAAGAACGTCGGGTAAGAAATTCCGACACAATCCCAGTTCTGAACCGTCACGGGATCTTGGCTTGCCAACCCTGCGACAGCAAAGCTCATGGCGATTCGGTGGTCGTTGTAACTGTGAACCGTGCCGCCCTTCACCTTGCCCTGCCCTCGAATAAGGAATCCATCGGGGCGTTCTTCCGCATCTACCCCAATCGCCTGGAGGCCCTCCACAACCGCTCGAATTCGGTCGGTCTCCTTCACGCGCAGTTCCTCTGCACCTGACACGACCGTCTCTCCGTTTGCGTAAGCGGCAAGCACAGCGAGAATGGGTAGCTCGTCAATCAGCGAAGGGATCTCTGCTTCATCAATCCGCACCCCCTGCAGTGCTGAAGAAGAGACAGTCACATCGCCGATGGGTTCCCCGGCAATCGTTTGCACGTTCGCAATCTGGACGTTCGCACCCATGCGCGAGAGGACGTTGAGGAAACCAATCCGGGTCGGGTTGAGTCCGACGCCTTGAACGGTGACGACAGAACCCTGGACCACGGCTGCGGCCGCGAGAATAAATGCCGCAGAGGAGATATCCCCTGGTACCACGACTCGCGTTCCTTGCAAGGTCGCTCCGGGCGATACCACGATGGTTTGGCTGGTTCCGTCCGATACTTGACGCAATGGAGCCCCAAACGCTGTCAGCATGTTCTCCGTGTGATTGCGCGTGGGGCGAAGTTCAGTCACTGTCGTGTCTCCTGCCTCCGCCAGCAAACCGGCCAGAAGAATGGCAGATTTCACCTGTGCGCTTGCTACAGGTAACGTGTAGGAAATCCCGCGCAGCGGTCGTCCCTGTACGACGAGAGGCGCAAAGCGTCCAGAGCGAGCCCGGATGTCAGCGCCCATTTGTGTGAGTGGATCCATCACACGCCCCATCGGCCGTCTCCGAAGCGATGCGTCACCGGTCACGCAGGCAAACGGGACGCGCGCGGAGAGGATGCCTAGGACAAGCCGTGTCGTTGTGCCCGAGTTGCCGCAATTCAGGACGTCCAGCGGCTCCTTTAGTCGTCCGGCGGTTCCCTGAATCACCAACCTGTTGGGTTCCACTTCGATGTCCGCTCCGAGGGCCCGGGCCACTTCGATGGATGACCGACAGTCGCCAGCATCCAGCCAGTTTTCGACTGTCGTGGTGCCGTCCGCAATCAACCCGAGGAGAATCGCTCGATGCGTGATGGATTTGTCTCCCGGAACACGAACGGAACCAGAGAGCGCAGGGGATTTGTGAAACGCACGAAGTGCGGAATGTTGCAAGTCTACTGGTACTGTCATAGACGTTCCTCTTTCCACTTTTTGTGTACGGACTGCGCGCGTGCCAGCCACTGTTCGATGGAATCGCCGTCTGCCGCAGTCAAAGCCGCTGCGATGTCCCCCAGTACCGTTTGAAGTGCAGATATATAAGACAGCACATGGTCTCGGTTGGCAAGCAGAGTGCTTCGCCAAAACTGCGTCGGGGACTCTGCGAGACGCGTGACGTCGCGAAACGCGGGACCTGTCAGTTCTGCCCATCCCCCTTGGCGGTCGGTCGCCAACGCGTCAGACGCCAGAAGTGCTGTCAAGGAAGCCAAGTGGATACCGTGGCTGACGGAGGCCATGGCGGCATCGTGTAAATCCGGTGTTGGTAGTTCGACCACGCGCGCCCCCAGCGTCTCCAATAGAGGGTACACTCTCCGACAGGCGGGCCAGCCCGCGATGGTAATCCACGTTCGTCCCGCAAACAGGTCTGGCGTCGCATGGGTCGGCCCCGGCGTAGACAAACCAGCCATCGGGTGAGTTGGGGCGAATGCGTCCCGTAGATTGAATCGTTCCGCAACCTGACAGATATCCCGTTTCACGCTGCAGACGTCCAAAACGACGTCCGCCACTGCGGCCACTGCAGGCAGTTGCCGGCAAGCGACATCGACCGGCGTTGCCAGTACAGCCAAGTCGAATCGAGAGGCACGTGGAACATCTGCGTCTATCGACGCAAATGCTCCACATTCCGCTGCGATACCTCGGTAATCGGGGCGAATCTCGACGCCTGTGATGGTGATGTCTGGCAGTCGGCTGGAAATGGCGCGAGCCAGCGACGTTCCAATCAGACCGCATCCGACGACCAGCACGGACTCGGGAAACCGCTCGTTCATTGACCGATGGCCTCGCACATCACGCTTTCCCGACGTACATCGGGTCCGTGACTGGGTTCATCGCCTTCGCGATGCGGCGGACTTCAACGACCAGATTTTCAAAGTTCTCAATCGTGAGCGATTGCTCTCCGTCCGACAACGCCTCTTCCGGATTGGGGTGAACTTCCACAATCAAGCCGTTGGCCCCGGCAGCGATGGCTGCGCGCGCCATTGGCGTCACGTGCCGCCACTGGCCGATGCCGTGACTTGGATCTACCACCACCGGCAAGTGCGACAGGTGTTGAACGACAGGAACGGCGTTCAGATCCAGCGTGTTGCGCGTATATGGTTCAAACGTCCGAATGCCACGTTCGCAGAGGATGACGTTCGGGTTCCCTTCCGCCAGAATGTACTCAGCCGACATGAGCCACTCTTCGATGGTCGCTGAGAGTCCGCGTTTCAGTAGAATGGGCTTCTGTGTCTTGCCAACCGCTTTGAGCAAGGGGTAGTTTTGCATATTGCGCGCGCCGATTTGTAACACGTCCACGTACTCAAGCATCATGTCCAGCACGTCGATTTCCATGATCTCGGTGACGACAGGAAGTCCGGTCTTTTCACGCGCCTCGGCGAGGTACTTCAGCCCGGTTTCACCGAGACCTTGGAACGAGTACGGGGATGAACGGGGTTTGAACGCGCCGCCGCGGAGCATGTTTGCACCCGCTGCCTTCACTTTCTCTGCGGTCTCCACAATTTGCTCGCGCGATTCTACGGAGCAAGGCCCGGCAATGATGACCGGCTCGCTGCCACCCACCACGTGTTCACCGACTTGTATAAGGGTGTCCTGTGGGTGAAACGCTCGACTGGCCAGTTTAAACGGATTGCTTACAGCAACCACTTTTTCCACACCAGCCATTGCTTGCACAGGCAACTCGCGCACCCTCTCTTTGGGACCAATGACGCCCACGATGGTTCTTTCTTCGCCTTGCGAAATGTGTACACCCAGCCCTTTGCTCTTGAGTAACTGGACGACACTGTCAATGTCGTCGCGCCTAGCGCCCTCCTTCATGACTACAATCACCGTTCATTCTCCTCTCCATTCCTGTCTATACGCCCTGAACGAAACGCCGCTTCGTCTGCGCCATCGCCTCGACGAGTGCTTGTGCAAAATGATACACACATTCTTCGAGGACCGAAACCTCTACCGATTCATTTTCTAAATTTTTTTCAATTCTGCGAATGAACGCGCTGCCGACAATCACGCCGTCCGCATAGGTTGCAATGTCTCGTGCCTGCTCCGGTGTGCTTACGCCAAAGCCGACAGCAACGGGTAACTGGCTGTACTGGCGGGCCGTAGCCACCAGTGATTTCACCCGATCCGACATTTTCGCCCGCTCTCCGGTCACGCCGAGTGAGGAGACGCAGTAGATGAACCCGCGAGCGTGCGCACAAATGTCGCGAATCCGGTCCTCCCCTGACGTCGGCGCCACCAGCGGAATGAGGGCGGTGCCATATGCATCCGCCGCCGCTCGGATACTCTCGCTCTCCTCAAACGGAAGATCCGGAACAATGACGCCGTCCACACCCGCGGCCTGCGCGTCTCGAAAGAAGCGGTCCACCGAATACTGCAGGAGCGGATTGACGTAGGTAAACAAGACTTGGGCGTGATCGCCTTCCTTTCGTAGAGCAGCGGCGAGTTCAAAGCTGTGCGGCAACTGAAACCCGGCGCGAAGACTCCGCAGCGCGGAATTTTGGATGACAGGGCCATCTGCCAATGGGTCAGAATATGGGGTTCCGATTTCAATGATGTCGGCACCCGCCCGTAAGACGCTCCGAAACAGGGCCAAAGAATCCGCGAACGTCGGATCACCCGCGTTCAGAAATGGAATCAGTGCCGCGCGGTCCTGGCGGCGGTAAAACGCGCGTTGAATCCGCTCCATGGTCACTTTCCCCCTGTCCTTTGAGCAAGTTGGTCGACGTCTTTGTCCCCGCGCCCGGAGAGGCACACCACAATCACCTGATCTTTGGACATCCTTGGCGCTTCCTTGATGGCCTCGGCGACAGCATGTGCGCTTTCCAACGCCGGAATGATGCCCTCCAGTCGCGTCAGCGTGGAAAACGCTTCGAGCGCTTCGTCGTCCGTAATGGGAACGTACGTGGCTCGGCCAGAGTCGTGTAACCAGGCGTGTTCCGGCCCAATGCCGGGGTAGTCGAGACCTGCGGAGATGGAGTGCGCAGGCGTCACTTGTCCATATTCGTCCTGCAGCAAATACGTGAGCGATCCGTGCAGTACACCGGGCCGCCCCTTCGCAATGCTGGCCGCGTGCTTCTCGGTGGTGATGCCGTGACCTGCCGCTTCCGTGCCGACCAACCGGACCGAAGTGTCTTCCAGGAATGGGTAGAACATGCCCATGGCGTTGCTGCCACCCCCGACGCATGCAATGACCACGTCTGGCAGCCGTCCTTCCAGTTCCAGGCACTGCGACTTCGTCTCGTCGCCAATCACGCGCTGAAAGTCGCGGACCATCATGGGATATGGGTGAGGTCCGACGACAGAGCCAATGATGTAGTACGTGTCTTCTACATGCTCCACCCAGTGGCGGATGGCTTCATTCGTGGCGTCCTTCAAAGTGCGGGTTCCGGACGTTGCTGGGACCACTTCCGCACCCAGCATCCGCATCCGGAATACGTTCAACGCTTGCCGCTTCATGTCTTCCTCGCCCATAAACACGGTACATTCCAGCCCGAACAAGGCTGCCACGGTGGCGGTTGCTACGCCGTGCTGACCAGCGCCCGTCTCTGCAATCACACGTTTCTTCCCCGTGTGCACGGCCAGCAGGCCTTGGCCGAGCGTGTTGTTGATTTTATGAGCACCTGTGTGGTTCAGGTCTTCCCGTTTGAGGTAAATCTTCGCGCCACCGAGTGCCTCCGTCAGACGTTTCGCAAAGTACAGTGGCGTGGGGCGGCCGGAGTAGTACGCGAGATAATACTGCAGTTCCCGCTGAAACGACGCATCGCCGGACAGGCGTCGGTAGTCCTGCTCCAACTGGTGTAGTGCGGACATCAGTGTCTCTGGAACATACCGTCCGCCAAACGGTCCGAAACGGCCATGTACGTCAGGATACGTTGCTTTGCTGCTCACTACGGCTCACCGCCTTTATCAGTTCGATGATTTTGTTCGGGTCTTTCCGCCCGGCTCGCTCCACACCAGAAGATACATCGATGCCGTACGGCCTGAAGTTGGACAGTAGCGACTGGACGTTATCCGGCCGTATGCCGCCCGCCACCCAGAGCGGCGGGAGCGATGCTCCTTCACACGCGGCGGCCATCTCTTTTAGAATGGACCAATCCCAGGCGACGCCGTGTCCTCCAGACACGCTACCCGCTTCCTTGGGCGGCGCCGCATCCAACAATATGGCGTCCACAACTTCTGCGTACTGGAGGACGCGTTCAGCCAGCCTGTTGACATCTGCATGCTGCAACGGAACACAAATGGATTTCCAGACGGTTCGCCCCTGTTCTCGCAACTGGCGGCAGTCCGATGGCGTCTCATTCCCGTGCAACTGAGCGACTTCCAACCGCGCGGTTTTCATGATGGCATCTACCGTTGACACCGACGCGTTGACAAACACCCCGACGCTTTTCACGGTGTCCGAAGGTACCGTTCGCACCATGTCGCCGACGGCGCTCGGTTCGACGTATCTTCGACTCTGCGGAACCAACACGAAGCCAATGTGCGTCACCACTTTGTCTGCAGTAAAACGGAGATCATCTCCGGGGCGCAAGCCGCAAATTTTCACACACGTCATCCCGAAACACTCCGTTGTTCTAATTTTGCGGTGACTCCGCAGAGTTCCTGAACTTTCTGCGCCGCGTCCTCTGGATGGCCCGTTCTCATCAGGGACTCGCCCACGAGAATGCCACTCGCGCCGTACGACAACATGAGCTGGGCATCCTCTGCGCTGTGCACACCGCTTTCCGCAATCACCAGTTGACCTTTGGGTGTCTCTCGGATCACATCTCTCGTGGTGTTGAGGTCCACTTCGAACGTGTGCAGGTTCCGGTTGTTGACACCAAGCACCGAAGGATTGGCCTTCAACGCAGCGTCCAGCTCCGACAACGCGTGCACTTCTATCAGAACATCCAGGCCAATGGACTGTGCGTAGGCGGACAGTTCAACCAGTCGATTTGGCTCCAGGGCCGCCACAATCAACAGCACCGCGTCTGCTCCAGCCAGCCGCGCCTCCGCGATTTGCAGCTCATCGATGATGAAGTCTTTGCGCAACACCGGTAGATTCACGTGCGCGCGAATGTCGCGTAAATCCTTCAGGGAGCCCTGGAAGTAGCGTGTATCCGTCAGTACGGAAATGGCTGATGCACCACCCCGCTCATACGCAGACGCCATGGTGACCGGGTCCAACTCAGGGGCAATGGGGCCCTTCGATGGACTCGCCTTCTTGAACTCCGCGACAACCGCCAGTCCGGCTGCACGACGAATGGAGGATTGAAATCCCCTGCAGGGCGGTAAGTTCGACAGAGCGGACAAGTCGATGGATTGACTTTTCAATTGGGACACTTCTTCGCGCTTCGTCTCAAGGATCCTGGGCAAGAAGTCGGTCATTGGGCCACCTCCGCTTGTGCCGCGTATCGGTTGGACGCTACAGCGACTCGTTGCAGCGCAGCAGACACCGCCCCACTGTCCAGCAACCGCTCAGCCAATCGCACGCCTTCTGCGATGCTGGTGACCTTGCCGCCAACGTACAGCGCCGCACCGGCATTGAGTACGACGACATCGCGCCGAGGCCCCCGTTCCCCATCGAAGACGCGGCGCAGGATGCTCGCGTTCTCTGCCGCGTCACCGCCTTCCACCGCGGACAGTGGAGCGGTCGGTAACCGGAAATCGGAAGGATGCACCGTGTAGCGGGTCACGCGACCGTGTTTCACTTCGGCGACTTCCGTCGGGCCCTGTAGAGAAAACTCGTCGATGCCGCCGTCACCGTGGACGACGAGCGCGTGCTCAGTGCCGAGCTGTCCCAATGCCTCGGCGACCTTCTCGACGAGGTCAACACGGTACACGCCGAGCACCTGGCGCGTCGCGCCCGCGGGGTTGGTCAGCGGGCCCAGAATGTTGAACACGGTGCGGAATCCAAGTTGTTTGCGCGGTTCTGCTGCGTGTTTCATTGCCGGATGGAAGTGCTGTGCGAAGAGGAAACAAAGATTTGCTGCTTGTAAGCACTCGAGCGCTGCTTCAGGGGACAACTCAAGGTGGATGCCAAGCGCCGCGAGCACATCGGCACTGCCACTTTTGCTGGACACGGCACGATTGCCGTGTTTGGCGACCTTCACGCCAGCGGCTGCACACACGAACGCGGTCGCCGTGGAGATGTTGAATGTATTCGCGCCATCGCCACCTGTTCCGCACGTGTCCAACACGGGGAACGGAGGATTGAGTCGCACACTGTTTTTCCGCATAGCTCTGGCGAAACCGACAATTTCCGATACTGCTTCCCCCCGTACTGCCAGGGCAGCCAGCAATCCGGCCGTCTGCACAGGGGTAATTTCACCGTTCATGAGGGCATCCATGAACGCCTCCGCCGTTTCCGCGGTCAAAATGTCACCTGACGAGACGGCTTTCAATACGTCCTTGACCACCATGTGCCTCGACTCCTCTCTGCTCAACTCGTCGCGTCGTCGCCTGCCGTCGGAGAAAAAACAAAATCCACAGGACCAGGCGTCGCCCAACCTGCGGATGCAGTATCCCAGAGTTCGTTTGCGAAACAAATAGACGTGGGATCTCGTTCCTCCGCTCGGCTCTACTCCATCTCATCTCTCAGCGACTGCACTCGACTCAACTCAGCAATTTGCAACCCGACGACGAATCCGTCATTTTGCAAATCACTCAACTACGAAAACTTATTGTGTTCCATATTACGAGTTGTTGGCCATTTCGTCAACAGACATGTGCAAAATATGCTACTTTGCATCGGCTACGTCTGGGCGCAGCCGAACGGCGTCACCAAGATACACGTGCTGAATGTCCTGCTGAGACTTCTCTGTGTTGACATGGACCAGCACGCGAATACACAATGGCATGGCTCCCGGCACGCTGATTTCGGTGGCGCACATCAGGGGCACCCACTGCCAGCCCTCAATACTGCGAACAGCCTTGGCCGGAAAGTCCGCATTCAAGTCGGGCGTCATGGTGAGCAAGACGCTCGCTACGTGATTCACGTCCAAGTCATTGCGCATAATGAGGGTCTCCATCAATTGCCGCGTCGCGCGAAATATCGCCTCCGGCGTATTCTCGTCCACAGTGACCGCACCGCGGATTCCGCGTACTAACATGTCCATCCCCCATTCTGATGTACATCCGTCCAGGCACGGGCCACTTCGTCATATGTCGCGTCGCGCACCACGACGACTTCCCCAATCCCTTTGGGAAGCGCAAACCTCCAGCCCTCACTCGTATGCTTCTTGTCATGCCGCAAGTACTCCATCACTTCCGCGAGCGGAAAGTCCGCCGTTCTCAGGGGAAGACCATGCGCCTGAAGCGCGGCAAAGATCTGATCTCTCTCGGTTGTGGAAACCAGGCCGCGATGCACTGCCATCTGCGTCTCGACGGCAATGCCGATGGACACCGCCTCTCCGTGATTGAGTTGGTAGTGTGAGTATTGTTCCACGGCGTGTCCGACCGTGTGACCGAGGTTCAACTTCATGCGTTCTCCGCTTTCCCGTTCGTCTCGCTCCACAACGGCCACTTTCACCGCGCAGGCACGCGCCAGCAAGGTTTCCGTCGGAGCGGGCCCAGGATAACAGGTGAGCGGAGCGCGGAGGAGTTCCCGGAACAATTCCGCGTCTCCAATCAAACCGTGCTTGATCACCTCGGCCATTCCTGCCGCCCACTCCCGCGCAGGAAGGGACGCCAGCAGACTCACGTCGAACATGACGGCCAACGGTTGGTGAAACGCGCCCACCAGATTCTTGCCGCTTCGCAGGTTGATCCCCACCTTGCCGCCGATACTGCTGTCGTGGGCGAGCAAAGTGGTCGGCAACTGGATGAATGGAATCCCGCGGTAGTACGTCGCGGCCACGAACCCGGCCAGGTCACCCACTACGCCGCCTCCTAATGCCAGGACGATGCCGTTACGTGGAATGCCCGCCTCTACCATTGCCTCGTACAGCCGCTCTGCGGTCGCCAGCGATTTGCTCGCGTCCGTCGGCGCCACAACCGCCTTGTGCAGCACGTATCCCGCTTTCCTGCAACTCTCTGCCGCATGGTCTGGGTAGCCAAGGCGCGCCAGGTTTTCATCGGTGACGAGAAACAGTGGACGACTCGTGGTGACGCCGAGTTCCTGTAGTTGCTGGCCAAGTTCGTCCAGCAACCCGTCCGAAAACAGCACCGGATACGCCGCAGACCCCGTACGAACTGTCAGGCGCGCCGTCATCGTTGCTTCACCCGTTCCAGGTACGCGTTGTACGCGTCGCGAATTTGATCCATCGAATCGTTTCCGAACTTCTCCAGGAACGCATCTGCAATCACCCACGCTGCCACGTTTTCACCGACTACAGATGCCGCTGGCACGGCGCAGTAGTCCGACCGCTCCACTGCGGCAGGTTCCACCTGCTTGGTCACCATATCCACGCTGTTCAGCGGTTTGTACAACGTCGAAATGGGCTTCATGGCCACGCGCAGCACAATGGGTTCGCCGTTGGTGACGCCGCCCTCGAGACCGCCTGCACCATTGCTCGGGCGCATGTACCGGGAGCCGTCGTGTGCAATCGGATCGTGTACTTTGGAACCGAACCGCCTTGCAGCCTCGAAACCAAGCCCAATCTCCACACCCTTGATAGCCTGGATGCTCATCAACGCGCCAGCCAACCGCCCGTCCAGCTTCCGGTCCGGGTGCACGTAGCTGCCAAGTCCGATGGGGCAGCCCTGGATGACAATTTCAAAGACCCCTCCGACCGTGTCCCCATTGGCTTTTGCCTCGTCAATCAACGCCATCATTTTGGATTCGGCGTCTTTGTCTGCGGTCCGCACCGGCGACGCATCAGCAGTTGCCACCAGTTCCGCCCAGTCTCTGGGTACTGACTGTGCCTTGACACTGCCGATCTCCACCACGTGCGCAGTGACTTGAATATTGAAGGCAGCGAGCAACTGGCGCGCCAAGGCACCTGCTGCCACCATCGTCGCGGTGTTGCGCGCACTCGCACGCTCCAGCACATTGCGAATGTCGCGGTGGTCGTACTTGATGGCGCCCGCCAAATCGGCGTGCCCGGGCCTCGGTCGATGAATTTCCTTCAGCGATTCCGGTGGACTGTCCCACACCGCCATCTTGTCCGTCCAGTGCGAGAAGTCCCGGTTGACCACATGCATGGTGATGGGTGATCCCAACGTGTATCCAAACCGCACGCCACTGGTGATCTCCACTTGGTCGGACTCAATTTTCATCCGCAAGCCGCGACCATAACCCTGTTGGCGCTTTTTGAGTTGCTCATCAATGATTTCTTTGGATACTTTCAGTTGGCTCGGAAACCCCTCCACGATGACCGTAAGTTCCGGTCCGTGGGATTCCCCTCCAGACAAATAGCGAATCATCAGGCGTTCGTCCTCTCTCCAGTCTCTTCTCTGCTCAGTACGTTTTGATAATTATAACATGGACACAGACGGTGGAACGGACGGGATTTTCGGTGGAACGAAAAGAGGCTGCACGCAGGCAGCCCCCTGTTTCCTACCGACTCAATAGGAACGAATGGCTTCCACAATCAAACGTACAGCCGCTTCCGCGTCACGCAGGTCCACCATAGTCGACGTGTTGCCCACATACCGCGCTGGGTATGACACACCGCCGACCGGAATGCCGTCCACTGACAACTGAATAGACCCTGCGTCGGACAAGCCGCGCGGCCACACTTCATATTGAATGTCGATGCCCTCCTTCTTGGCCGTTTCAATCAGATGATCTTTGACCTTAAGCGGCACAATCGCAGTCCCGTCCATAATTTTCACGGCTGGGCCAGCTCCGAGCTTCAAATCCATGCGCGTGGCCTGGGGCATATCTCCCGCAGGTACCGCGTCCACCACAATAGCCAGGTCCGGTTGTAATTGAAACGCAGCCGTTTTGGCTCCCCGCGCCCCCACTGTCTGCTGTGACGTGAAAACCAGGGAGACGTTGTGCCCCGCGGCTGCAGCTTGGCGGAACGCTTCGATGGCAATGGCACAGCCCACGCGGTTGTCCAGCGCACGCCCTGCCAACTTATGCTCGTCAATGTCCACAACGGGCTCCAATGCCACGCCGGACAGACCAATGTAGACCTTGCTCTTCGCCACATCTCCGTTCTCTGCGCCGATGTCCACATATAGGTTGTCGAAAGAAATATCCTCGAGCTTTACCTTCGACTCGACGCCGACGACCCCCGTCACGCCATTGGTGAACTTCACGTGACGGCCCACCAGCGCCTGTGCTTTCACGTCTCCGACGGAAATCACGCGGAGGAACCCTTCATCTTCAATGTGAATCACCATGACGCCCGCTTCATCCGCGTGTGCTGCCAGCGCAACGTGTGGACCGTTTCCTGATTTCTTGGCAATGCCGTTGCCTAAGGCGTCCGTGTAGACCTCGTCCGCCACGTCTTTCACCAGTTCAAGCAGCGCTTCTTGCACCGCAGACTCCGAACCGGACGGCGCTACGTAGCCGGCGAGCTTCAATATTAAGTCTTTCATGCCGTAAATCCCCCTTTAGCGAGTTCCGTCAGAATCGCGGACACCAGGCGAATCGTGTTCTGGTAGTCATCCAGTGAAATCAATTGGGTTGGGGCATGGATATAGCGGACGGGTACGGAAATTCCGCCGCCGATAATGCCTTCCCGGACCTTGTGAATCGCACCGTAATCGTTCGATCCGCCCTTCACCCGCCGCAATTGGTAGGGAATGCTGTATTTTTCAGCAACCGACATCATGAACTCGAGGAACCGGCGGTTGGCGATGGTCTGCCCGTCATGAACTGTGAGCGCTGGTCCTTTCCCCATGATGGTGGATTGTCCGTGCCCCGGTGCATCCGCCACGTCAAAGCAAACGGTGCCTTCCAGGGCGATGGCGATGTCGGGCTGTAACCGGTATGCCACTGGACCGGCACCGCGCAATCCGATTTCCTCTTGAACGGTGAAGGCGCCATACAGTGGCAGGTCGAACTGCGCTTTCAGGGTTTCCACCAGTACAGCGCATCCGACTCTATCGTCAAATGACTTCGCCTTCGCACAATGGTCGCCGATTTCTTCGTACTTCGTCGTGAACATCGCCACGTCGCCCAACTTCACTGCAGACAGGGCATCGTCTTTGTCCTTGGCTCCAATGTCGATGTAGAGCTGTTTCAGAGAGAGCGGTTTCGTCCGCTCCTCCGGGGATTGCAAATGGATGGGCTTCGCCCCAATGACGCCGAACCGCTTTTGCGGCCCGATTTGCACCGGTTTGGACACGAGGACGCGCGGATCGATTCCGCCCAGTGGCCGGAACCGCAACAGACCGTTTTCCTCCACGTGTACAATCATCAGGCCCACTTCGTCCATGTGGGCATCCAGCATCACGCGCGGTCCGTTCTTGTTCACGCCCTTTTCGCAAATGAGCGTGCCCAGCACGTCCGTGTAATGCTTATCGACGTAAGGCGTCACTTCTTCGCGGATGACGTTTCTGATTTCGTCTTCAAACCCGGACGGGCCCATCGCTTCCGTCAATTTCTTCAGTAGCATGTGAGTCCCTCCACGGTTTTGGCGTCAACAGTCGTTATGTAGTGCGCCAACAGGCGGCCGCAGTCGATGATATCATCGTACGATCCGGTCTCGACCGAACAGTGCATGTATCGAATGGCGATACCCACCAATCCGGAAGCAATCCCTTCTCGCGTGATCTGGAAGGCGCGCGCGTCGGTGCCGGTCGGACCTTGCGACAACTCCAGTTGGTACGGAATGTGATGCTCTACAGCCGCGTCGCGCAGTCCTTGAAACACCTTCGGATGGATGTTGGGACCGAAGGCGATGGCCGGACCTTTCCCAATCTTGAAGCTGACGTCCGCATCTTGCCCAGGCATGTCTGCGAAAGTCACGTCGATGCCAATGCCAATGTCGGGGTTCACTCCGTACCCAGCCGTGGTTGCGCCACGTACCCCCACTTCCTCTTGGACAGTGGCTACAGCATACACGTCCGCGACGTGTCTCATGGGTTTCAGCAACCGCAGGCATTCCAGAATGACTGCGATGCTGGTTCGGTCGTCCAATGCTTTGCCACTAATACGGTTATTTAATAGATCCATGGTTTCGCGGTGGAGCGTGATCCGGTCGCCCACGTTCACCAATTCGCGCACACGCTCTTCAGACATGGCGACGTCGATAAAGAGGTCTTCCAGCGGAGCCGCCTTGCTTCGCTCTTCCGGTGAGGTCAAATGAGGTGGTTTGGATCCGACAATGCCCAGCAGTGGCTGTTTGCCATGCACGACGACTTCCTGGCCGACGAGTGTGCGTGGATCGAATCCGCCCGCCTGCCACACACGGAGAAATCCGCCTTTGTCAATCTTCGTGACCACCAGCGCAATTTCGTCCATGTGCGCTGACAGCAGGATTTTCGGGCGCGGGCCGTCTCCTTCACCCCGCACCAGCGCGATGACGTTGCCCAGTTTGTCTATCTGGACGTCCTCGGTATACTCATTGAATGCAGTGACACACTTCTCGGCCACAGCTTGTTCAAAGCCGGGTCCCCCGTGGGATTCCAGAAGATCAATGAGTGTGTCTTTGTGGTTCTGCCTCGTCACGTCAACACCCCTTTCCACACATATGTACATCTTACCAGATACGCGCTGTCGATTGGATTGGACGTGGGAACGGCGGATGCACCGGACAGTTCACGCGTCCGGTGTGGTCTCTACCTCGCGCCACACCACTTCATCGCCGCCTAGCGCTACCCACAAACGCCGGATATCCGATGCAACGGGCGCTGTCGCCGTCTGGGTTTGATGCGTAACCGGATGCTCCCACGTGAGATGCACCGCGTGCAACGCTTGCCGCTCGAACGGAATTGGAAGAGCAGCGGTGCTGGGGTTCTGCTGTGAGCCTGCGCCATACACCGGATCGCCCACCAACGGCATGCCCATCGCGGAGAAATGCAGACGGATTTGGTGCGTGCGGCCCGTCTCCAGGCGAATGTGTACCGCGCTAATGTGCTCGGTCCGCCCCAACACGCGGTAGTGCGTAATGGCGCGTTGTCCGGAAGCGGTGATGATTCGGCGAGACGGTCGGTTTGGGTCCATCCCGATGGGCAAGTCGATGGTGCGCCACTCCCCAACTTCCCCAATGTCGAACGCCTGGTCGTGCCAAACCAGCGCGCAATAGGCACGGTGCATCTTGTCGTTGCGCAGCGCAATGTCGAACAAGTGATGAATGTGCGCGTGCTTGGCGAACATGACGACGCCCGACGTGTCTCTGTCCAATCGGTGCACAGAGTGTGGCACGGCTCCCTGGCCCTGCAGGTGGTACGCAACGCCCGCCAGCAGGGTGCCTGTCCGTTCGCGTGCCGTTGGATGTGTCAGCATTCCTGGTGGTTTATTGATGACAATGACCTCGGCGTCCTCATATCGGATGTCTAAGTCCATTGGCTCTGGGGGGATGTCGGAATGCTCCCGAGGTAACTTAACAAGTATTTTGTCGCCTTCGCTCACAGGTTGGTTCAAATATGCGAGTTGCCCATTTTTCAGAACGCCTTCATACGGAGCCATGGTTCGCAACAGGCGTGTCGAAAACTTTAGCTCAGACTGCAGCAGGGATTTCAACTTCCTGCCATGCCACGCCTCTGGGATGGTAAATTCATAAGTGAAAGGATGGTCTGACATCGCCAAGTGTCCTCTTCCCTCTTCGATGTATTCAATCGGCGGCAGTGCTGAGTATACATATACCACAGAACGCCGAATTGACGGAGTCTGAGAACAGGCCCTGCAATGAACAACAGGATACTCGAAAATCGTCCAATAACGCCTTTTGATATGAACGACACCTGTCAAGCCCCGTGTCGTGGTGAGGTTGAAAGCCCGGCCCGAAGGCAAGGTTCGTCGACGGTTAGCACACTGATATTCGCGGGTTGGTTACCGCATTTCGTACCTCCGTCAAGGGGCTGCCTCGGACTATGTACGTGCGTGAGGCACCTGTGAGCCTTGCACAAAAAGACGACGAGGGTTCCCCGTACCGGATTCCTTTGCCTTCAGGCCCGACCTTCAACCCTGTTCCTCAAACAGTAACAGTCTTCGTTAACTTTACTTTCGGACTCGGTTATGCAGGAGTGGAGGTTTCCATCTGTCTCTCCGCCTCACATGCAATGGCCCATATGAACCCCAGCAATTCTCTCGCCACCGCGGTAACAGCTACATTGTGGTTTTTCCCTCGGGAGACCATTCTCATATACTTTCGGTGCAATCTGTCCTGTGCCCGCCACGCTATATCTCGTATTCGTGCACTCTGCCCTTCTTGGCGCTTCTTTATCGCTCTTTTTACAGCTGGTTTGTGTCGGTAACTCCATGCGGCTTCTCCAAGCGTCCGTCGTAAATGTGAATTCCCTGCTTTCGTGATACGGCCTTGCCATCGAGACGAACCACTCGAGTACTCCCTTGGGACCAGTCCTGCATAGGCCATGAGCTGTTTGGGGTTACGGAATCTTCGAAAATCCCCAATCTCTGCAACCAAAGAGATCGCTGTCACCTCTGCCACACCACGTAGTATCTGTAACGCTTGAATAACCGGCGCTCGCTCGCTTTCTGTCGCTTCCAGATGAATCGCAGCTTCTAAACGCTTCAAGCGGCCCTCGATTTCATCCAACTGATGCAGATACTCCTGAAACACCATTTGCTCCCGTCTGTCCGTCCACTTAAGACTGTCCAACCACCGTCTATAGGTGCTGCTCCAGGTTTTCATCGGCTTTGTTGGACGTCTATCATGTCGAAGGAGGAACTTTGACAAACGTTGTTTTGCACGGAGCTTATCCTCGAGGGCGTCTTCTCTGGCCCGTACCAAGTCCCGAAGAGACTCGTCTTCCTCGCTCGGAACAAAGACCGGAACCAACTCACCAGCTCGAAATAGTTGTGCCAGCCGTAAGGCATCCCGCTTGTCNGTNTTTACCCTATCGCCCTGTCTTTTGGGAATGAGTGAAGGAGCCACAACAGTACAAGAGACGTCCATTGCATGGAGCAATCGATACAGGCCATAGCCCGTGGGTCCAGCCTCGTAGCAGAACTCCAGTTTTACTCCCTCGCCGTCGAGTTGACGTACGAGGTTTCTTACGGCCTCTACTGTATG
>NZ_AXAR01000012.1 GCF_000472905.1 Alicyclobacillus pomorum DSM 14955
TTCTTCCGGATGAGGGGCGGTATCGATGCGGCCATCGCACGGGGACTGGCGTACGCGCCGTACGCGGACTTGGTCTGGTGTGAGACCTCCGAACCGAACATCGAAGAAGCGCGCAAGTTCGCGGAGGCGATTCACGCGGAGTTCCCAGACAAGTTGCTGGCCTACAACTGCTCGCCGTCGTTCAACTGGCGCAAGAAACTGGATGAAAAGACGATTGCGGAGTTCCAGACGATGCTCGGACAAATGGGATACAAGTTCCAGTTCGTCACGCTGGCTGGATTCCACACGTTAAACCACAGCATGTTCCAATTGGCGTGGGACTACAACCGACGCGGTATGGCAGCCTACTCCGACTTGCAGCAGGCGGAATTCGCAAGCGAACAGTACGGCTACACCGCAACTCGCCATCAGCGGGAAGTCGGTACGGGCTACTTCGACGAAGTGGCACAGGTGATTGCTGGTGGATTGGCGTCCACGACCGCACTGACCGGCTCCACGGAAGAGGAGCAGTTTGTCGAGGCTTGAACGAATGTTGCGCGCCTGAAGTCATTGGACTTTCGACGTACTCCTGTAGCACGAGCGAAGGTACGCGATACATCACACGGGGCCGCGCCAAAAGCAGCAGGCATGCTTTTGGCACGGCCCTACTGTCCATAAGCAGGGGTTGCGTTGCTCATTGAAGGCGGAACCTTTACAATGATTGAAGTATCATTTCGAGCGGAGAGGTGGAGAATCATGGCGAATCTCACAAAGCAGCGACGAGCCGTTCTGGAAGTCGTGAAGGCATCGCATGACCATCCGACCGCCGCTGACATCATGGATAGACTTCGTGAAAAGCAGTACAAATTCGCATACGCGACAGTATACAATTCCCTGAAGTACTTGGTTGAGCAGGGATTGATCAAGGAGCTACATATCACGGGTGGTGTCTCCAGGTACGACGGACGGATGGAGGAGCATCACCACGCGGTCTGTGACAAGTGCGGCAAGATGGTGGAAGTTCTCACCGAATTGCCTGGAGATTTCCTGGAAGAGGTGGCTCGGGAAACAGGTTTTTTGATTCAACGCCACCACCTGATTTTCCACGGTTTGTGTAAGGAATGTCAGGATGCAGCACGTTAAGGGTGTGCTGCCCAGGCAGGAAGCCGGGCCTCATTGACACATGCGATGGGGCTGTCTGACCAAAGGTGACAACGCTTACCTCACTGGGCAGCCCCATTGCTGTTCGACTTCTGGGAATCTGACGTTGAATCTGTCATCCAAATCCGCTCCTGATATACTTTCAGGGCATCATATCCTGCGAGCTTTAAACGCCAGTTCTTGCACGCGACCTCCACCAATGATGCGATGTCTCGACCGGGACGTACCGGAATGTCAATTTGGGGAATCGAGACACCCAGGTATTCCACGTCTTCCGCTTCTGACCCGAGCACCAGCAACTCCGTATCTACATGGTCATCCCAATGGATGAGCTGAATTTCCAGATCTACATGCGTTTCGTCTTGGAACGCACCGGATCCAAACAGTCGGGTCACATCGATGAATCCAATCCCGCGAAGGTGCAATAGTTCGCGGTTGTTTACGTTGTGTGTGCCGATTAACGTTTCGGGCCCGATTTGCTTGACGATGACAATGTCGTCTGAGATGAGGCGATGCCCACGCTCGATGAGCGTCAGTGCCAACTCGCTCTTACCAATCCCGCTGACCCCTCGCAAGATGACGCCGACACCAAAAATATTCATGCAGACGCCGTGGATGGAGGCCTCTTCTGCAAGTTCACGCTCCAGAAAGTTGCTGAGCAAGCTAATAAACCGCGTAGATTTACTCGTTGTGCGAAGAAGCGGTATGTGACGCTGGTCACAGTGCTTCGAGAAAAAGTCGAGCCCCTGCTGACCACGGGTGATGATGAAGCAAGGGGGTTCTCGTGCCACAACCTGACCAATGCGCAAGTCTCGTTCGGCGAGGGGCAGAGAATGGAGGTATGTAATTTCGGTTCTCCCCAAGATCTGAATTCGTTCCTGTGGGAAATATTCGAGATACCCCGTGAACTCCAATCCAGGCCGATGGATATCGTCACTCTCAATGTGTCGACGTAATCCTGTTCCCCCTGCAACCACTTCTAGATCGAACTTGTCCACGATTTGCTGAACCGCGATGTGTTTCACTGAGATCCTCCGTATACCGTTCCGATTCTATATCCTTCGTCGGTTAGTATCGAGTATCACAGTGATATCTATACCGGTAGCTCAGGAACTTGCCTGTTGGTAGATAACCGACGTCTCAAGAGCACGTTGGACTTGCGAAACAACCTCCCTGTACCGAGGCCTATCCCACGAATTGTAGGAAGGGTGCGGGACACCATCGATGACGGTCCAATTCGCTGACGATACTTGGGCCAGGCGAAAGAATTTTTGTGCAAACCGGCCACACGGAATCATGAAGGCTGGGCGGTCCTGCAAAAGCTGTAACTTGTGCCGCAGTGAAGCGACCAACGTGCTTTGAACTGCGTTTAATAGGTCGTCGCGGAGGTCGTCTTTGTGGTTTGCGGTTCGAACTTGCTCCATGGCTCGCAACCATTGCAGGTATTGTTGTCTATCCGCGGGTGCGTAGGCGCTGGATTGCATTGGGATGTTGCAGACGTTCACTAGGCCGATGCGGCTCAGTCGAGGCCGGTTCAGGTGGTCATCCGCGTTCTTTTTCACGAGCCGCCCCAGAGGGAACTTCGCGAATTCCTCGCCAAACAAGTGACGGGTCATCGTCTGTCCGGAAGTACCAGAAACCGGGGCGCCGAACTTCAATTCCTGGACGTGCGGTGACTCGAGGAGAAAGATGCAGTTGGATGTCGGGAGCAGAATATCTTTTACTTCATACTTTGTGGAAAGTCGTTCTATCACGTGTCGAAATTGATCTTCATATGTCATAAGCAGCCCTCCTCGCGGACATTGTAACACTGAGTTGTCTTGATTGTTCTAGGAAAGCCGCTATTATATAGATGTAGCTTGAAATCGTGGAATTGCATATGGGGTTCTTCGTTAGGTGAGGCTTCTGCATAGATCACACGCCACTGCCCGGAAACGTCGAGAGACGCCAACTGGGTTAACAGGCATTACCGGATTAAGGTTTTGCCTAATGTGGCTGAGCCAACAGGCTCTAGCTATGTACGTGCTAAAACTTCGACGAGTGGGGAAGGCAATAGAGGATGGCGCCTTCACTTCGGTGAAGGCTTTTTTTATGATGGCGATTGGGCCGCAAGAAAGGGGATGTGCGGTATGATCAAAACCTACTTTTATGACGACGAACTCAAGCAGACGTTTCACGATGTGGATCTGACCAAGCGTGACGAACTGCTGGCCAACGAGCGAAATCTCTTATGGATTGATCTGTTTAACTGGTCGCCTCAGGAGGTCAAGTTTGTCGGTGAAACGTTTGGCTTCCATCCCCTTACTATCGAAGACTGTATGCACGACTCACCGCGTGCCAAAGTGGACTCGTATGATGGGTATTACTTTTTTGAACTGCACGCCTTGAAGTACGATGAGGAAAGTGAGCGAGAGATCACCAGCGAAGAACTCAACGTGTTCCTCGGGCAGAACTACATCGTGACGGTGCACAAGCACCCCATTCAGTCAGTCGGGCGAATTGCGAGCCGTTCCATTCGCGAACCGCAATACATGAACAAGGGCGCTGACTTTTTGTTGTACTCGATTGTGGACGGCATCGTCGACACGTACTTTCCGATTATGGATAGGCTTGGCGTTCGTATTGATGAGCTCGAGGATGAGATGTACGAGCATCCTGCCATGGAAATCACCGAAGAGTTCCTCGCGCTCAAGCGGACCATCGTTACGATTCGGCGGGTGATTCAACCCAAGCGTAGAATTTTTGCGTCGGTCGGATCTCCCTATTCGTTTGAAGTGAAGGAAGAAAACATTCCGTACTACATGGACTTAACGGACCACCTGGAGCGGATTGCCGACACGCTCGAAGTGTACCGCGACCTCGTGTCTGGTGCACTGGACACGTACTCTTCCTTGGGAACCGCGAAAACAAACGAAACCATGCGGGTCCTGACCGTCATCACCACGCTGACGGCTACACTGACGCTGATTACAGGGATATTCGGTATGAACGTACCTCTTCCGTTGCAGCACTACTGGATCTCCTCCATTCTCGTCATGGTTCTGATGGGCGTTGTCACGTGGTGGATGGTATGGTTTTTCAAACGGAAAAAGTGGCTGTAAGGACGCGTTTTCGACACACTCGGCATGCGCAGCACCACGACGGACGAATCTGGTGAAAGTTTACAAATCGCGCGATGGAGAGCCCGCCGACCGGCGGGCTTTGCTTGGATTGCGCGATTCCGTCGCGTATACTACCATTTCAATGTTGACAAATCGCTCGGTTCTACGATGGAGGAAAGGAGGGCTGTGAATGTTGCAACAATTCTACCCGCAGGTGCAACATGACTTTCGCTACGAATTGAACAAGGACATGCATTTGTCCACTGCACACTATATCCCCGATGAAGGGGCGGGTGTCTGCCAGCGCGTCCACGGCCACACCTACTTTATCAACGTGACCGTCGCTGGTGACGAACTGGATAGTTCCGGATTTCTTATCAACTTCAAACTGCTCAAAGAGCTTGTGCATGAGCGCTGGGATCACCGACTGCTGAATGACGATCCGCTCTTTTCCGCCACCGATGGCAACCACTTTCCGACCACGGAAGTGGTCGCGCGCAAGGTTTGGGAAATCGTGCAGGAGGTCTTGGACAGCAAGCCCAATAAGCCGGTTTGCGTTCAGGTGGTCGTCCGGGAAACGCCCACGAGCTACGTGGTCTTTCGCCCGAAAAAGGGAGTCGACTACTAATGGCCAAGTTGCCAGTGATGGAGATTTTCGGCCCGACCATCCAAGGGGAAGGTATGGCGATTGGCCGCAAGACGATGTTTGTTCGAACCGCAGGGTGTGATTACCACTGTCGCTGGTGTGATTCGAAGTTTACGTGGGACGGTTCCTCCAAGGCGAAGCCCATGACGCCGCAAGAGGTCTGGCAGGAACTGAACCGCCTCGCTCGCGGGAACTTCGATTATGTGACTATCTCGGGCGGAAATCCAGCGCTGCTGAAGGATGCGATGGCGGAGTTTCTGGAACTGTTGCAGAACAACGGAATTCGGACCGGGTTGGAGACCCAGGGAAGTATCTGGAGGGACTGGTTTTCTGCGATTGACGACTTGACAATTAGCCCCAAGCCACCGAGTTCTGGCATGGAGACAGACTGGCATGTGCTGGCGGACCTTCTTCGTAGGGTGGAGGCGGACCACATTCACGCGTCTTTAAAAGTGGTTGTGTTTGACGACGTGGATTACGAATACGCAAAGGAAGTCCATCGGCGGTGGCCGGCCGTCCCGTTCTACCTCTCGGTGGGTAACGACGATACCACGTCAGAAGGAGATGTATCGGGACGTTTGCTGCAGAAGTTGGCGTGGCTGACGGACAAAATCATTGCGGATCCAGAGATGAACGATGTTCGCGTATTGCCACAACTGCACGTATTGTTGTGGGGGAACAAGCGAGGCGTGTAAACTGGCACTGATGGAAACAGCCGCCGATGTGGTGTGACTCGCCACGGGCGGCTGTTTTCAATCCAGCGGATGACTTGCACTTTCAGTCGATGGTGTTGCGTTCCATGAGATACGCTTGCAATCCGTTGTTGCGGAGCACGCAAGCTGGGCACTTTCCACATCCGTCTCCGATAATCCCTTCGTAGCAGGTCAGGGTCTCCTCGCGGACGAGGTCAAAACACCCGAGTTCATCGGCAAGGGCCCACGTCTGCTTCTTGTCCAGCCACATGAGCGGTGTGTGAATGACAAATTCCGCATTCATGGCCAAGTTGAGCGTCACGTTGAGCGATTTGATGAACACATCCCGGCAATCTGGATAACCGCTGAAGTCGGTCTGGCAGACGCCCGTCACGATGTGCTTTGCCCCGACCTGGCTGGCGAGGATACCGGCAAATGCAAGGAATACCAGGTTTCTGCCGGGAACAAAGGTAGACGGTAAAGCTCCGTCCTTCCCGGCTTCAACGGGGATGTCCGCGCGCGTCAGTGCGCTGGGGGCCAGCTGGTTCAGCAAGGCCATGTCCAACACGTGATGGCGGACACCGAACTTGTTGGCAATGTTTTTCGCACATTCAATTTCTTTTTCGTGGCGCTGGTTGTAATGAAATGTGACCGCCTCAACTTCCCGAAATGTACGAAGCGCCCACGCAAGACAGGTCGTGCTGTCCTGTCCGCCGCTGAATACAACCACCGCTTTTTCTTGACTCAGCATGTTCACTCCCCCGGTTTCATTGGACTTCTTTGTTTCCATGTTACCGCAACGCCTAGACACGGGCGCCAAGCCAGCCGCACGCGAGGACCGATGACGGAATCGGCCGGCTACTCCTGTGCCAGATTCGCCACTTGCTGCAGCGATTCCGCCGGTCCTACCAGGACGAGGATGTCCTCCGGCTGAATCACGTCGTTTGCGGTCACGGGGAACACTGTGGTCTTTCCACGGATAATCATCACCACTTGTACGCCGAAACGTTTCGGTAAGTTCAGCTTCACCAGAGATTTGTTCAGCAACTCCCCGGACGCTGCCAATTCCATCATGAACACTTCTTCGTAGAGTTCAATCATTTCCAAGACGGACGAGCGGGTTAACAAGCGGGCCAGGCGGACGCCGGAGTCGTGTTCTGGATACACAATTCTGTCCGCCCCCAGACGGTCGAGGATCTTCCCGTGCGTTGCATGCATGGCTTTGGCAACGACGTACAGCCCAAAATCTTTGCAGTTGATGGTGGCGTGGTTTGACGCCGTCTCGTCGTCGCCGATGGCGATGATGACGGCATCAACATCCTTGATGCCAACTTCCGCCAGGAATTCGATGTCTTCCGCGTTGCCGATGGCGGTGTGACACATCGGAGCCAAGGGTTCGAGACAGGCTGGGTCTCGGTCAATCAAGAGGACGTGGTGCCCGTGCCGAATTAGCTCCCGCGCAGCCCCTGTGCCGAACCGCCCAGCGCCGATAATGCCAAACGTCATTTTCTTTCTCGCCATTCAGCGTCCTCCTACCCAGATAAAAATGTTGCTCTGCGTCACGTCCATCTAGCCAATCAGAATTTTTTCTTCTACGTAACGCACCTTCGACTGACGCTTTTGCACGATGCTCATTAAGAATGTAAAGATGCCAATTCGCCCGAGGTACATTGTAAAGATAATGACCCATTTCATCGGGACCCCGACAATGCCTGTAATCCCAGTGGTCAAGCCGACAGTGCCAAACGCGGAGACTTCCTCAAACAAAATACGCAGCAACGAGATCCCAGGCTCAAGGACGGCGCCAATCAGCGTGCCGGTCACGACCACCCCCATACCGAGCAGAAAAATGACCAGCGACTTGTGCGCGATGTGCCACGGAATGGTTCGGCGCGATGCGGTGATGTCGGCACTGCCGCGGATGGTTGCCATCGCCGTTTTGATGAGCATGAAGAACGTGGTCGTCTTGATCCCGCCACCGGTTGAACTCGGAGACGCGCCGATGAACATGAGAATAATCAGCACCATCCAGGTCACCTCGTGCATGTTGCCAATCGGCACCGAATCAAATCCGGCGGTGCGCGTTGTGACGGAGGTGAACCAGGCGTTGAGTACTTTGCTCGGCCAACTCAGGTGCGCCATGGACCCATGCGCTTCAAAGACCAGTGTAAGCAACGTCCCTACCACAAGCAGGAGGCCCGTCATTTTCAAGACAATTTTTGTGTGCAATGACAGTTGATGATTGCGTCGATAGTTGTACAACTCCACAAGGACGAGAAAGCCGATACCACCGAGGATAATCAGCAGGCTGGTCAGAAGTAGGACGAACGCGTCGTTTTGGAATCCTTCCAAGTTATTACCCCAGACATCGAACCCTGCGTTATTGAATGCGGACACCGAGTGAAACGCGCTGATGGCCAACGCTTTCAGCCAAGAGTAGTGGTAGACGAAGTGGAAATACAGTGCAAACAGCACTGTCGCTGTGCCTTCAATGGCGAAACTGAAGTAGAGAATGCTCTTCATCAGCCGGACGATGCCGCGCAATTGAAAATTTTTGTCCTCTGCGATGAACATTCTATCGCCCAGAGTAATTTTACGGCCCGTGACGAGGTAAATCGATGTGGTGACCAGTGTGATACCCGCCCCCCCAATTTGAATCAGGAGTGCGATGACAAAGTCGCCCACAGGTGTCCACGTCGTCTTTGTCACGACAGAGGACAGTCCCGTTACGTACAATGCACTCGCTGACGTGAAGCAGGCGTCGGTAAAGCTGACTTCCGTCTGTCTACAGATAGGCAGCATGAGAAATAGCGCGCCGAGCAGCGCCACGACCAAGTAACTGAGGGCAATGCGTTGCGAAGGGCTCATGCGCGTCCAGGTCAAACCAAACGTCTCCTCATGGATGAAATATACTTGGGATTATACACGAATTTGGTAGACGTAGCAGTGTGCGCCTATTTAAATGAGCGATTTGCAAAATTCCTCTTGAGCGGTTCAGCACACATAGATGATGTGTTTCATTACTGCCTGAAATACTTCGTATTGTGCTGAACCAGGTGTTCGTCGTTATTTTGCAAATCGCTGACACGGATGTCCGAGGTGGAAATGGCTATCCTAACCTCAGAGGTTGACGTAGTGTGTGAATTTCTCACACATTTTTTACGTATTCTTTACACAATGAATACGATGTGTTTACAAACTGAAAGTATGTTTAATATTGGACACGGTCAGTCCCGAACTGGGAGACAAGACTGAAGGGAGATGCTTTTGTGTCAAAGCGGAACCGACAACTGTTTAACCTGCTGGTTCAAATTGCGATCAATCTGGAGGAGGCTAGCTTGTTCTTCATGCAGGGTCTGAAAGAAGATATCTCGAACCCTGCACAATTCGCGGCGTCCATCAAACAATATGAAACACGTGGCGACGAATTGACGGGCGAATTGGTGACATTGCTCAATGCTACATATATTACACCGCTCGAACGCGAAGACTTTTTGGAACTTGCCATCAAAATGGACGATATCGTGGATGGACTTGAAGCTTGCTCTGTGCGGTTTGACTTGTTCGGCATTCACGAAGCGACACCTGTGATGGTGGAGTTTGCGCGCAATATCGCTGAGAGTTCTCGAGAAGTGCTCACGGCCATGAAAAAGCTCGAAGCTCGTAAACTGCTCGACCTGCGCCAGCACACACAGCGCCTAAACGAATTGGAAAAGGGCGGAGACAGTTTGTTGCGGACAGCGTTACGGAACCTGTTTTCACAGGAGACGGATGTTTTGCATGTCATCAAGTTCAAGGAGATTTACGAAATCCTCGAAAGCGTTACGGACAAATGCGAGGATGTCGCAGACGTGCTAGACTCCGTCATAGTGAAAAACGCGTAAAGAAGGTGCCGTATGACCGTCCTGATTGTACTCGTTGTAACCTTGGCCCTGGCGTTTGATTTCACGAACGGATTTCATGACACCGCGAATGCCATCGCCACGACCGTGTCGACACGGGCGCTGTCACCGCGCAAGGCTGTGCTGATGGCGGGGGTACTGAACTTTCTCGGAGCACTGACGTTTACGGGTGTCGCCAAGACGATTGGCGGAAAAATCGCGGATCCGTCTAAAATTCAGCATGGTACGGTGATTGTACTAGCAGCCCTCGTGGCAGCTATTACATGGAACCTCATCACCTGGTACTTTGGTATTCCTTCTTCTTCATCACACGCCCTGATTGGTTCACTGGCCGGAGCCGTGGTCGGAGCGGCAGGGATCCATGGTGTCAATTACGCAGGTTTCACAAGCATTGTACAAGGACTTATTATGTCCCCGATTGCGGCACTCATTGTGGGGTATTTGCTGATGACGGTCCTGAAGCTCTTGTTTGCTGGGACGTCTCCACATAAAGCCAATCGGGTGTTCAGATTTCTGCAAATCTTAACTGCCGCCTATCAGTCGTTTATGCACGGTACCAATGACGCACAGAAGACGATGGGTATCATCACGTTCGCGCTCATCGCGGGAAACTATCAGAGTACGATGGACATTCCGTTCTGGGTCAAACTCATCTGCGCTACAGCCATGGGATTAGGTACTGCCTCCGGGGGATGGCGCATTATTAAAACGGTCGGATCGAAAATCATTAAGTTGGAGCCGATTAACGGGTTTGCATCCGATTTGACGTCGGCCACTGTCATTTTGACGGCAACGCTTATGAAACTTCCTGTCAGTTCCACCCATGTTATCTCGTCGGCCATCATGGGCACCGGTGCAGCCAAGCGGTTCCATCAAGTGAACTGGGGGGTTGCCGGCCGAATCGTGGCGGCCTGGATTATCACCATTCCCGTCAGTGGCCTGTTAGCAGCGCTGGTTGTAAACATCTTTCTGAGAATGTAGTCATACACGTTGTATCGAACCCCACCGAAGCCATTGGTGGGGTTTCGCATGGTACATACCTGCTCTTGTCCTCTGTTCACATCCCATCACTTTGGCACACTCCACGAGCCTCCTGTTGCTCATATCCTGTGGGTATACAGAAATCAGAAAATTTTCGACGTCGGCCGTATCTACTGAACCGCGTATTACGTTGTTCTCAGCAGAGTGGCCATACAGCGCGTCGTGAGGAGGAGAAGTGGTGCTTCATACTGTGCAACCTACCGAGCACGGCAGTGAGCACGTCGTTGACCAGGCATTTTGCCATGAGATCCAGTTGCAGTTATCGGCACTGTCCCGGTTTTGCAAGTCGCTCGCTCACCGAAAACACCGGGTCACCACAATGCCACTGGAAGACTTCGACGCAGAGGCACCTCAAAACGCAGATCCGATGGAATTACGCGACGCGGTGCAGACCCTAGTACGTCACCTCTCGTTACGGCAGCAGTGGATCTTCCTGTTGCGCGAAGTTTTCCAGTACACTTCCGCTGATATTGCAGAGTGCACGGGATAAAAGCTGCCCTGTACCGCGCTCGGCAGAAGCTGCAGTCCATTCGGAACGATGCTCCAGGGGATACTCCGGTGGGGCAGCGGGACGTTCAGCACGAAGAGAACACCGTCGCTGCGTACCTGGCGGCCATTGCCAACGACAATCCACAGCTGTTCCTGCAGTTGCTTGCACGAGTCCAGATGCAATCCGATGTGCACGCAGGCGACATCTGCAGGAATCACATGGAAATTTGCCAACGGCGGGACACACAGGATACGCCTGCGATTTCCCTCCACACGACACGAAGCAGCCTGGCCCTCGCCGCATAATGAATCCTGCGAGGAGGTTCTCGAATGAACCTGACGCCGTACGTGATTGAACAGACCAGCAAAGGCGAGCGCTCGTACGACATCTACTCACGCTTGCTTAAGGACCGGATTCTCTTTCTCGGAACGGAAATCAACGATGAGGTAGCCAACTCCGCTGTTGCGCAGTTGCTCTTCTTGGCTGCAGATGATGCAGACAAAGACATTCAAATCTACATCAACAGCCCGGGGGGGTCTGTTACGGCAGGCCTCGCCATTTACGACACCATGCAGCACATCAAACCGGACGTGTCCACGATGTGCGTGGGGCTCGCCGCAAGCATGACCGCGGTTTTGCTCGCAGGCGGTGCGAAAGGCAAGCGCTACGCTCTTTCAAACAGCGAAGTGATGATTCACCAGCCATGGGGCGGTGCGCGTGGGCAAGCCTCCGACATCCAGATTCAGGCGGAGAAAATATTGAAGGACAAACGCCGATTGACGAAAATGCTTGCGGATGCTTGCTGCAAGTCGTACGAGAAGCTGGAGCGGGACATGGACCGAGACTTCTTTATGGACGCCGCTGCCGCGAAGGAATACGGTTTGATTGACGATGTGATTTGAAGCGTTGTGGCAGTCAGTCCGTTCCTCGTTCGAGGTTGTCGGACTGGCTGTCTGTGTATTTCGAGACCACGCCAATCTTACTGCAAGTGTACGAGCGTCCCGTAGTGGATGTATGTCCACGCCACTTTGGCGTTGTTCACAGGTAATTCGACGCAGCCGAGGCTTTGTGGATATCCGTAGTGCGCGCGGACAAACCCGTGAATCGCCTCGCCTTTGTAGAAGTAGCTGACGTAGGGTACGCCTGGATCGTCATAGTGATGACCCCAGGGATCTGTCCCAGACATGCGTTGTGAACTGAACTGCAGGTAGACAGCGTAGGTTCCGGCCACAGTGGGTGACTGCGGAATGCCTGTATTGACCAGCGTCTGCAATACCTGTTTGCCGTTCCACCAGACGGTCAGCGTTTGCGGTTGCTTCAGGGTGACTTGAACGTAGGTCAGTCCGTACGGATTTTGGCTCTTTCCTGCGTTGGCAAGGAGGGAGGTCCAGACTTGTGGGCCTGCCACGCCGTCCACAGGCAGGTGGTGCGCCTGTTGATAGGTCATCACGGCACCTTGCACGAGGACCGTGTAACTGCCGGGCTTCCACTGAGGCCGCACCCAGGAAGGCACGTTGGAATACCGCCACGTCCACGTGCCGTCCGGCGGCAACTGGAGTGTGGACAAAGCGTCCGACGAGACGCGGCCTGTGTTTTTCGAGTGCCACACCAACGGCAGGTATCCTTCCATGGCCAACAGTTGTTGTAGCCGCAGCACGTTTGCTCCGCTGTTTCCCACGTTGAGAACCGGATACTTGGGAGGTACTGGCTTTGGCGCCGACGGAGACACATTCGCTGGGGGTGAGCTGGTGTTCTTACTTGTCTGGGATGGAGACCCACTCGCGTGGCCCGGTGCTCCAGGTTGGGGCGTCGCAGTTGTCGGCTGCACCGAATTTGCGTGCTCGCCTGAACCGTGCGAAAGTCCGGGAGCGCATCCCCATGCAAACGTGGCCGAAAGGAGTAAAGTGAGGACGATTCTTCGCAAGCGCCACATGTCAGCTCAGCACCTTCTCTTGTCGGAGTACATTTGCTAGAAACGTTCCTACAGTATTATGAGGGGCCTGAAGATATGACTGGGCGCATTCCGTCTACGCGCCAAAAATCAGTGGGGACAGGAGAAAAACGGCGCTCGGGTCTGCCTGCACTCGAGCGCCGTGGTGCGTCCAAATGAGACGAGGTGAAGGGTATCTAGCTTGAGCGATTTGCATCTAGAGCGGTTCTTCGTGATTTTGCAAATCGCTGAGCTTTAGTGGAATAAAGTGCCGTTGACGTCATTGGATGAAAGATTGCATAATTATGCAGTCGAAAGGAGATGTATTCAGTGGAACAACAGCGCCTGAAGAAAGGCATCGGGTTGTTTATTGCAACGGCCCTTGTGACTGGAAATATGATGGGTTCTGGAATATTTATGCTACCTGCAACTTTGGCACAGAAATCAGGTCCAGGAGCCATACTTCTCGCTTGGATTATGACAGGGATTGGTTCCATTTTCTTGGCCCTATCCTTTGCGAAACTCGGGGCGAAGTACCCACGGACCGGTGGACCTTATGAATTTTCAAGACGCGCTTTTGGGAACTTCACGGGTTTCCTCAACGCGTGGCTGTATTGGAATGGTTCATGGATAGGAAATGTTGCGGTCATTATCGCCATTGCCAGTTATGCAGGTGCGCTATTTCCCATCTTGACGAATAATCATTTGGTCGCTTTTCTCTTTACGAGCTGCATTCTCTGGATTTTTACTGCCATTAACATTTTAGGTGTTCGGTTAGCTGGCAAAGTCCAAACAACCATCACTGTCTTCGAAATCCTGCTGTTTTTAGGATTTATTGCGATTTCGGCGATGCATTTTAATGCTGGAAACATTACGCCTCTGTTCCCCGCTGACAAGGGAATGAGTACGATGTCTCTCGCTGCATCCTCTACGCTTTGGGCGTTTATTGGATTGGAAACGGCTACGGTTGCTGGTGGGGAGATTCGCAATCCTGAAAAGAACATTCCGCGTAGCACGATTCTCGGTATCTCCATTGCGACCGTGATGTATATTGCCATTGACTTCTTCGCGATGGGTGCGATGAGCCCCAGTCATTTAGCGAACAGTACCGCACCGATTTCGGATATCCTGAGCAGTTTTCTCGGAAGTGGCATTGGGAAGTTGATTACGATGGGTGCCGTCATTAGTATTCTGGGGACAACCGTGGGGTGGTTGCTATCTACTGCCCGCATTGCATTTGCTGCTGGTGAGGATGGTGTGTTTCCAAAAGCCTTTGCGAAGGTACATCCGAAGTATCAAACACCCTATATGGCGTTGATTATTGGATCCGTTCTTGCCAACATTCTTCTCTTGATGAATTACACGAAGAGCTTTAACGCAGCGTTTAACTTTGTGACACAACTTGCAACGCTATCGTACTTGCCCGTGTACGCGATGACTGCCGCATCTGAGATTCTGTTGATGAAGAAGATGGACAAAAAAATCAATGTGTTGCAGTTCATCAAGATGTCGTTTGTTCCACTCCTTGGCTTTCTCTACGCATGTTGGACGATTTACGGTTCAGGTGCGCAAACGGTGATGTACGGTTTCTTACTCATGCTTGCAGGTGTTCCGTTTTATCTGTACATGAATCACAAACAAAGCGATGTGAGGGACCAAATTCGCCCGGAATACAAGGTACGGGAAGTCTCGCAATGATGTCCGCATGTTGTTAGGGTTGACGACCACGACATGTTCCTGAGAGCCATCTGTACACCGAAGGGGGGTGGCCCACGGGTACCTTACGTACCCTGTTGGGACACCCCCCTTACATACATCATCACGCTGTGATTCTAGATGATTCAACTCGGGATGGTTTATTCTTACTCTTTTTACGAGAGCACAAGCAATGTCGCAACCACGCGGCGACGATGGGATCAGACATTGACCCACTCGTCTGCCCACGCTTGCAGCGCGTCCATCACTGGACCCAGCGCCCGTCCTTTCGGTGTTAATTCATACTCAATGCGGACTGGCGTTTCTGGGTACACGTGGCGGACGACAATACCGGCTGCTTCCAGTTCCCGAAAGCGTTCCGCAAGCATGCGGTCGCTCATGTTTGGAATCAGCTCGGAGATGTCTTTAAACCGCATCGGACCATGCATCAGACAGCGAATAATCAATCCGGTCCAACGCTTGCCTAGAATTTGAAAAGCCGTTTCAAACTTTGGACAAAGGTGCAATTCGTCCATGTTCATCACCACTCTGATAGTAACATAGTTGCTTCATTTTTGTAAGTTAGCGATTTGCAAAATTCCACTGTAGTCGTTTATCGCTATTTTAGTACGAGCGATTTGCAAAATTCCTTCAGAGCGGTTCAGCACGACTAGATGCAGTGTTTCCGTAATGCCGGAAACACTACATATTGTGCTGAACCAGGTGTTCGTCGTTATTTTGCAAATCGCTGAGTACAACTCCTTGCAACGGTTGGACGGCGCTTTCACATCATGGGTTACTGTTCGACGGGCCATCCGGATTGCGTTCGGGCTGGCGCTTGGGCAGTGTAAACGAGAAGGTCGATCCGCGTCCAACCTCACTCGTGACCTTGATGGTGCCACGATGGGCTTCCAGAATATGCTTGACAATCGCCAACCCCAGCCCTGTGCCGCCAGTATTGCGGCTCCTGTCCTTGTCGACTCGATAAAAGCGTTCGAAAATACGTGGTATGTCCGCTTTCGGGATACCGATGCCTGTATCCGCCACCTCTACGGTCACTTCCTCATCTGCATCCAGTACTGAGACGTCAATGCGCCCTGGAGCAGGGGTGTATGCAATGGCGTTGCCAATCAGATTGATCAAGACCTGCGTGATGCGCTCAGGGGCAACGTCGGCGAACACAGGAGACTCCGGTGTATGGACAAACAGATCAATGCCGCTTTGCGTCGCCTGATTTTGTAGGCGCGCTGCGGCCGTGTCGACCAGTTCCGAGATATTTACACGAGTAAAGCGGAACACGGAGTGGCCAGACTCCATTTTTGACAATTCCAGCAAATCCAAAACAAGGTGGCTGAGTCGTTCGGACTCGTCGTAAATAATTTGGACAAATTGTCGGCACAAATCCGGATTTTCTAAGGCACCGTCCAACAACGTTTCCGCGAATCCTTTCACAGCTGTAATCGGAGTGCGCAGCTCGTGGGACACGTTGGCGACGAATTCCGTGCGCATCCGCTCTACGCGGCGGAACTGTGTGACGTCGTGCAGGACGGCGACGGCGCCTACGACTTCCTCATTGGCCCCGAAGATGGGTGTGACAAACAACTCCACGTTGATGTCATTGTTCACAACCACCTCTTTACGCAGTGGATGGCCCTTCAGCAATACGGTGTCAATCAGTTCAGAAATGCGCAGCGATGTTGTCGCCACCCAGTGTGTCTGGCCGACCAACTGCGTTTGGGACCCGCCTAGCATGGCAGTGGCCGTTTCATTGGCGACCAGGATGACACCAGAGCGGTCGACCACCAACACGCCAGAACCCATGTGCTTAATGATGCCTTCCACCTTGCTTTTCTCTTGCGATAAGTCGTCCATCTGTTCCAGTAGTCTACCCGTCAACGAATTGATGGCCGAGCTGATTCTGCCGTATTCATCCTGGCCCCAGTAAGGCACCCGCTTGCGTACGTCGCCGGCGGCAATCTGCTCGGTTGTCGCTGCAATGTGTTCAAGCGGAGAAGCGATTCGCCGCGCCCAAAGGTAGCCGATGAGGATGAATAGGACACCGACACCTGCAAATTCCACCGCAAGCCAGCGCCAGTCCGTTAATAAACGGGCGTATTCAGGTTCCAGCGGCGTGGCGATAACCACCGTGTGTACTGCAGGGTTGCCCGACACCGGGGCGGCCGCGAGGACCATGTCTTGTCCGTGCAGAGCGGCCTGGAAATCGTGAGCTTGTCCCACAGTGGGCGCCGGATGGTCAAATGGCCATGGAATGTCTCGTTCCACGTGTCCTGTAGGGGTGGCGGAAACCAGCACGCGACTGTCGCGGGAGAGAAGGAAGACCGCGCGCCCTAACGTGACTGCCGACTGACGCGCCATTTGAGGTTGCGCCTCGGAGGCAGTCGTCGTCAGCTCCGTAGCTATCAGTCGAGCTTCCCCGAGCAGGCTGTCGCGGAGGTGCTGCATTTGGTTGTTTTCCATGAATTGTAATGCCAGTAGGGCAGCACAGAACAGCGCGGCAGTGATGACTACCACCACCGTGAGGGTGATGCGATTACGAATCCGCGCCACGGTTTGCCTCCCCCTTGACCAACTTGTACCCGACCCCACGTACCGTTTTAATGTACTCAGGGGCTTTTGGGTTTTTTTCGATTTTTTCTCTCAGGTGCGAGATGTGGACATCCACAATGCGGGTGTCCCCCGCAAATTCGTAGCCCCAAACGTTTTCCAAGAGTTGGTCTCGGGTGAGCACCCGGTTGGCGTTTTGACAGAGGTACGCGAGCAGTTCAAACTCCCTCGTTGTCAAATCTACCGGCGTGCCGTTGATGGTCAATTCATACTTGGTGACGTCGATGCGCATATTTCCAATCTGATACACATCGCCCCCTGCGGATTCGGACCCAGAGGTCGTTCGTCGCAACACAGCCCGAATACGGGCAATCAATTCACGAGGGGAAAACGGCTTTGTGATATAGTCGTCAGCCCCCATCTCCAGTCCGAGAATCCGATCAATCTCATCGTCTCGTGCGGTGAGCATAATGACGGGCGTCGTGATGCCTTCCCGCCGCAGTTGTTGGCATACTTCCATCCCTGACATTCCGGGAAGCATGAGGTCGAGAACGAGTATATCCGGGTGCTTGTCCCGAACCAGATGCAATACTTGGTTGCCAGATTCGCCGGTCACCACGTCGAACCCGGCTTGGGTTAGGTTGTACTGAACCAATTGACGGATGGACGGTTCATCGTCCACAACCAAAACGCGGTGCATAACGAGCCTCCTCGGCTACAGTCTACAATAAAGGACTTTTGTTCGTTATTTACATGAGTGTATACCACTCTGCAATAGTGTACCACTACGCAATACGTTCAGTGCACGCGACTACAACACTGACGCGATGCACGATACATGGTTTCCACGGCATTGGTTTGTCGTGATTTTGCAAATCGCTGAAGTTGAGGTAAGTTCCTGGAAATGGAGAGGATTTGCAGCCGCGCTGTCGAACAGCGATATGCAGGGGAGTAAGGAGCCGGCAGGTTCACGGCTGATTTGAATAGGTCACTATAGATGGTGAGGGCACGCGTCATGACGGACAGGAGATACATCGTCGAACGCACGTTGAACAACAACGTATTGATTGTTCGCACCGATGACGGACGAGAGCAGATTCTCGTCGGCAGGGGGCTTGGCTTTGGTGTGCGGCCTGGCGCGAGCATTCACTCGGATGACGAGCGGATTGAAAAGCGCTTTACGCTCGTAGCAGAGGAGAATCAGGAAAAATTTCGCAAACTGTACTTGCAGGTGAGCCCGGAAGTCATCGGCGTATCCGAGGAGATCATTGCTGCAGCGGTAAAGGGACTTGGAACATCTCTTCACGAACACATTCACGTGGCACTCGCCGACCACATCGGGTTCGCGTTGACCCGCCTTCAAGGTGGTCTGGAAATCGAGAATCCGTTTCTGGAGGAAATTCGCACGCTGTATCCGAAAGCCTGGGCGTTAGCCGAAGCGGGAGCCCAGTTAATTGAGAAGCGTTTCCAGGTTGTCATGCCTGAGTCGGAGATTGGATTCTTAACGCTGCACCTTCAAGCCGCCGCGCACCGAGATGGGTTGTCCGAGGCAGCTCGCGTTACGGATGCAATTCGGGTTGCGGTCGATGTGCTGGAGCGGGAGACGGGCCGTCCGATATCCAAGGATTCACTGGATTATGCGAGGTTGGTTACGCACCTGCGCTTTGCCATCCAGCGCGTGTTGAAAGAGGAGTGCATCGTCAATCCGTTGGCATCCGCGATTCGAGAACGTCTTCCGAAGAGTTATGCCTACGCCGCGGCCGTGACAGATGCGTTGGAAGAGCGATTGAAGACGACGTTTCCAAGAGATGAAGTTGCCGACTTGGCGCTGCACGTAGCGCGCTTCATTGGTGAGCGGGATTTGCATGACGACGTTGAGCTGTGACAGGGGAAATGATATCATTTACGCGATAAGCGTGTTACTACCGTGTTGACCGTATTGGCACCGGCAGGCATGAGCTTAATAGGGCTCGTGTCTGCCTTTTTCTGGTTTTCACTGTGGTGGCGCAAGCGCTTGCAACCTCATCACAAACCGCGAGTTGTGGTTCGGGACATAGAAACCGCTATGTTCAGGGTATTGTAGGGTTGCAAGCAAACGAGTTGCGTTGAAATGACGGAGGTTGGAGTATTCATGGTAGAAAAAAGCATTACCATCCAGAACAAGAGTGGACTTCACGCACGACCGGCGGCGTTGCTGGTGCAGGAAGCGGGTAAGCATCCTTGCAACATTTGGGTGCGTAAAGGAGACAAGGAAGTAGACGCGAAGAGTATCCTCGGTATCATGTCGCTGGCTGTGGCGTGTGGAGACACCATTACCGTCAAGACCGATGGACAAGGCGAGGCGGAAGCACTGGCTGCCATCGTCCAGTTGATTGAGAGCGGCCTTGGCGAAGCGTGAGTCAGGGAGGTTCACTGGAAGCGCGTGTCTGAAGAGGGGATTGTACAGGCAGCGTGCCTGAACCTTCTTCGGACAACCTCTTGAAGTGCACGAAGTAGAAGCGAGGGATATAGAATGGGTCAACACAACAACGCAGCTCCGGAAACGTTCCAAGGTATTGGCGTTTCCCCGGGGATAGCGGCTGGTGTACCAAAGTGGCTGCGCAAGGAGGCCGCAGCGGTCATCGAACGACGTGAGATTGACAGCAGCGAGGTTGCTGCTGAAGTAAATCGGTTCCAGGCGGCTGTCGCTGAAACGAAGCGGCAAATTGAGCAGGTGCGCGCATCGGTTGAACGCGACATCGGCGAAGAAGAGGCCAAGGTGTTTGACGCGCACCTATCGTTCCTGGCGGATCCCGCGTACGTGGGTGAGATTGAGCGAAAGATTCAATCCGAGCGCCTCAACGCGGAAGCGGCTTGTCAGGACGTCACCGACCAGACCCGAGAGATGTTGGCCTCACTGCCCAACGAGTACTTGCAAGCGAGGGCGGACGACATTCGCGACGTCGGCCAACGTCTGGTGCAATGCCTGATGGGAGGAACAGGTCAGACGGATGTCTCTGGATGGGACACGCACACCATTCTCGTCGCCGACGAGTTGATGCCTTCCGATTTGTCTGCGTTGCCGAAGAATGTGGTCGGCCTGATCACCGCCAAGGGCAGCAAAACGGCACACACTGCCATTATGGCGCGCACCCTCGGATTGCCTGCGGTGTACGGGCTGGGGGATGCCATCCATGAGATTTCCGAAGACGAGGCTGTCATCTTGAACGGCGACGCTGGAACCGTGGTCGTTCATCCCATGGAAGAGGATGTTCAGGCGGCCATGGAGGCAGCGGCCCGCAGAGGAGAAGAACTGAGGCGTGCCCGTGAGGCAGCGCAGCAACCTGCGGAAACGACCGACGGTGTGCGGATTGACGTATTTGCGAACATCGGCGGCCTACAGGACCTTGACGCGGCCCTCGCCAATGGGGCAGACGGCGTTGGGTTATTCCGCACCGAATTTCTCTACTTGGAGAATGACCACTGGCCGACGGAAGAGGAACAGTACGAGGTCTATCGCAAGGCGCTGGAGGCGTTCGGGACTCGACCAGTGGTGATTCGGACGCTCGACATTGGCGGCGACAAGGCATTGCCCTACGCCGCGCTACCAAGTGAAGAAAATCCGTTCCTTGGTCTGCGCGCCATCCGCTACTGCCTGCAGCAAGTGGACGTCTTTCGCACGCAACTGCGCGCGTTACTTCGCGCCAGTGCACACGGTACCCTGTGGATTATGTTCCCCATGGTTGAGACGTTGGATGAACTGCGCGCGGCGCGGAAGCACTTGGAAGAGTGCCGTCAGCAATTGGCCAATGAAGGATATGCTATGGCTGAGCATATTCCAGTCGGCATCATGGTGGAAACCCCAGCAGCTGCAGTTACGGCGGACATTCTGGCGAAAGAGGCAGATTTCTTCAGCATCGGCACCAACGACCTGACGCAGTATACGCTGGCTGCCGACCGAGGGAACGCTGACGTGGCCAATCTTTATCAGCCGTCCCATCCCGCGGTACTCCGCCTCATTCACCAAACTTGCAAAGCTGCCCAGGCCGCAGGTATTCCGGTAGGGATGTGTGGGGAGTTCGCTGGAGATCCGGAGTTCACCGAATTGCTTGTGGGACTAGGGCTTCAGGAACTGTCCATGTCCGCGTCCTTCATCCCGTCCGTGAAGGGGAAAGTCAAGGCCACCGAACGAGCCGCAGCAGCTCGACTTGCAGACGAAGTGGTGAAGTTGAGCAGTCCAGAAGAAGTGCGTGCGTATCTGCAACAGCGTTGAAAGTAGCCCGATTGCGAAACGCGCAATTTGACATCGTTGTGAGTTTGGTGGAGAAGGTGTATACATGGCATTTTGGAACCGCAGATCCGCAAAGCAAACGGAAGAGCAAGCGTGGCTCACTGTCCTTGCGCCAGTCAGCGGCGACGTCGTGCGGCTGAACGACGTACCGGATCCTGTGTTTGCGCAGCGAATGGTGGGTGACGGTGCGGCAGTCAATCCAACGTCCGATACGTTGGTTGCGCCGGTGGATGGAACGTTGACCAATCTGTTCCCGACGGGCCACGCTGCTGGCATCACGACAGACCAAGGGATGGAAGTTCTGATTCACATCGGCATGGACACCGTCGAACTCAAGGGCCAAGGGTTTGAAAAACTGACAGAGCAGGGTCAGCGCGTAACCACTGGGACTGCGCTGATTCGCATGGACCTGGAAACCCTGAGAACGACGGCGAAATCCGTGGTGACACCGGTGGTCGTGACCAACATGGCGCAAATTGAGGAGTTGGTCATCACCGACCAGCCGCATGTGGAAGCTGGAAAAGACTGGCTGTTCAAGGTGAAGATCAAGCGCGGGTAGAAAGTGCGGTGGAAAGAAGATGGGCGAGTTTTACCTCGGAAACGTCAGGCTTGTCAATGCCGACGGAATCCGTGAAGCGGTCTGGATTCGAGTTGTGGGTGGCGTAATCCAGGAAATCGGGCTGGGCGAAGTGCCGCCAGCGGTGCAAACACAGTCCACCGCTGTGGAGTATATTGACGGCCTCGGGCAGTGGCTATTGCCAGGCTTCATTGATATCCATATTCACGGCGGCGACGGCGCTGAAGTGATGGATGGCACCGTGCGCGCGCTGCAAACCATTGCTCAATTTCACGCTGCACACGGTACGACGGGCTGGCTGCCGACCACGTTGACGGCGCCCATCGACCGCATTGCCAAAGCCGTTCGGGCGGTCGACGCCTTCCGCAAGGACGCTTCCACGGGGGCCAAAGCGTTGGGCGTTCACCTGGAAGGACCGTTTCTCTCCATCAAACGCATCGGTGCGCAGAACCCAGCGTTTGTGGCTGAACCGTCTATCGCGTCGTTTCAGCAAATGACGGGTGGAGTTGAAGACATCATTCGTAAGATGACCATCGCGCCAGAGGTGCCTGGCGCGCTTGAGGTCATCGAGTGGATGCAGCGTCGTGGCATCATCCCCTCGCTCGGTCACACGGACGCCACATTGGCCGAGGCGAATGCCGCGATTGCACTCGGGCACTGCCACGCGACGCACCTGTTCAACGGGATGCGCGGACTTCACCATCGGGAAGCCGGCGTGCTCGGCGCTGCCTTGCTGTCAGACGACGTCACTGTGGAGTTGATTGTCGACCTGATTCACCTGGAGCCTGAAATTGTGCAGCTGGTGCTAAAAATGAAAGGTGCCGAACGGGTCTGCTTGATTACAGATGCCATGGCCGCCGCAGGGCGCCCAGACGGACACTACACGCTCGGCGATCTCGATGTCACTGTTGAAAACGGAAAGGCTTTTCTCACCGAGGGCCACAACATTGCCGGCAGTACGCTGACCATGGATGTGGCGGTGCGCAACATGATTCAGAAAGTGGGCGTAACGCTTCCGGACGCGGTTCGCATGGCGAGTACAAACCCAGCGCGGGAACTCGGATTGGCTGACAAAAAAGGTTCCATTGCCGTAGGCATGGACGCCGATTTGGTGCTGTTGGACGAATCTTTTTCCGTAGTCCGCACCTGGGTGGAAGGACGCCCCGTCTATCAGCGCTAGAAAGATGATGGGCTGTCCCACAAGTGTTCCAACGGACAACGGGGCAGCCACATATCGTTTGGCTCACATCTTCACTGGTCGTTCCACGCGTTCTCCAGAATGGTTCGATATTCGGATTTCCCGATGGGACGGACGTTGCTTGGATTAGATCCGTTGGCGAACGCCAACTCCACGAGCTGGTCGAAATCCTCCCGGCGAACGTCTTTGAGCGCACGCAGCGTGGGAATGCCAAGTTTCCTCGTCCAAGTCGCAACGCCATTCACCAGTTTCAACACCGCTTCTTCATCAGAATCCTCCTCGGTGGCGAATTTCATGAGACGCGCCAAGTGGGCGTGTAACCGTGGTTCTCCTTCAGCGTTATACCGCAATACATATGGCAAGAAGACCGCATTTGCGACACCGTGGGGGGTATCGTACAACCCGCCGAGTGCTTCCGCCAGGCAGTGGACTGCGGCGACGTCGGCATTTCCAAAACACAAGCCTGCGAGCAGGCTGCCCAGCAACATGTCTTCACGTGCAGCAAGGTTGTTTCCATCTGACACGGCTGTGGGAAGTGCGGCGACAATCTTCGGCATGGCAGCCTGCCCGAACGCCTTCGAGATAGGGGTGGATACCGTACAGGTATACCCTTCAATGGCGTGTACCAGGGCGTCGACGCCAGTGGCAGCTGTCACGGACGGGGGAACCGTGAGGGTCAGTTGGGGATCGAGAATCGCGAGTCGTGGACGAAGACGGGCGTGTTTAAGGGTCATTTTCCGGTGGGTGCTGGATTCTGTGATGACGGCGGAGCGGGTCACTTCTGAACCTGTACCTGCGGTGGTGGGAATGCACACTACGGGGTGGACAGCGGCATATGAGAGATGACCATCGGCGTATTGTGCGGGAGTTCCACCGGATGCCGCCAGCAGGGCAATCGTCTTGGCGGTGTCCATGGCGCTTCCGCCACCAATGGCCAAAATCGCGGCAGCCCCGGTTTCTGCGAACTGGCGCGCTCCGAGCATGCAGTCTTCATCTCGTGGATTGGGTTGTACATGAGTGAACAGCGTGCAGGTATAGCCTTCAGTGGATAGGTTATCGAGGATGGGCTGAACCAGGCCCGCGTGGACCACGCCTGAATCGGTCACCACCAGCAACCTTGGTGGAATGTCGTGGTGTCTCAAAATGTCGGCCAGTTCACGGACCTTTCCAGTCCCAAATTCGATGTGCGTATCCATGTGGTAGGTAAACAAGAAATGTCACCCTTTCCAAACATGTGCGGACTTTTGTAAATTGCTTGTTGTATTCAATTCCCTGCGTGATGGTCCATTCCTCCGTGCTTATGGCGTATTCACCATCCGCGGATGGATACGGCGGTGATATACTGCAGGGAACCTTCGGTCGTTTGAGGTGAACCGAGTACACAATGGTGAGGGAGGGTGAGCCCATGACGACACGGGAAGAGTACGTTCTCAACTTTATTCAAGAAGATGAAGTGCTACGAGAGGTACGGCGCAAGATAGTGGAGCGCGACATGCCTTCCATTTCGGTAGCGCCAGAGCTTGGCAAGTTGCTCACATTGTTGGTGAAAACCCAAGGTGCTACATCCATACTGGAGATTGGAGCGCTTGGGGGGTACAGTGGCATCTGTTTAGCTCGGGGGTTACAACGTGGTGGAAAACTGGTGTCCCTGGAATTAAACGAAACGTTTGCCGAATTTGCCCGCAGTAATCTCGTGGCCGCCGGATTGGGAGATAAAGTGGAGTACCGTGTGGGGCCGGCTGCGGAGAGCCTGGAGCAACTCGAAAGAGAAGGAGCGAAGTTTGATCTGTTCTTCATTGACGCGGACAAGCCAAACTATCCGACGTATCTGGATTACGCCCTTCGCTTGGCGAACCCGGGGGCGCTGATTGTGGCGGATAACGTGTTACTGGGGGATAGGGTGTTAGATCCAGACAATCCCCATCCAAGTCCGTCTGCCATGCGGGAATTTAATCGCCGCTTGCAGACAGACCCTCGCCTCGAGGCGACCTTGCTGCCGGTACACGATGGGTTTGCGATTGCCAGGGTCACGGCATAGGCCGATTGTGCCGTGCATTTTCACGCAGTGTCAGCTTTCGCAGCGTATGTATCTTTGCGTTTCAACATGAAATCCCGGCGACATGACCGTTCGCCGGGGTTTCTTCAGGGTACAGTCCATTAGGACAAGTCTGCCGATGGAGTTTCAGCAGTCACCGGTTGTGTGAGCGCAGGGTTGAGCACTTCACAAAACACTCCTCCGCTCAAAACTTCCATAACCCTTGGGGCCCCTGTCTGCATACGTTTCGATATATACCAAGAAAATCCTGCTGAGTTTCCACAATTGAACAACAGAATTTTCTGATAGACTACACCCGGTGGTATACTCGTCACTAGACGAAGGTGGACTACCATTCTATCGCTCAACCAAAGAAGAGGAGATGCTTCGGGTGCCGCGCATGTACGACGACGTATACCTTCCTTTTCCGTCTCGCAGAATGACCGTCTACGCCCGAAACGGCATGGTGGCCACGTCACAGCCACTGGCTGCGCAGGCAGGACTGGATAATTTGAAGCAAGGTGGCAACGCAGTGGATGCCGCGATTGCCACGGCAGCTGCGCTGACGGTGGTGGAGCCGACGTCCAACGGTATCGGTGGTGATGCCTTTGCGCTGGTCTGGACCGACGGTCGATTGCACGGTCTCAACGCGAGTGGGCCGGCGCCACAGGCACTGTCCATTGACGTGTTGCGACAAGCAGGCATCACCGAAATGCCTCGCTTCGGCTGGGCTCCGGTCACCGTCCCTGGCGCGCCAGCGGCTTGGGCTGAGCTGTCCAGGAAGTTCGGCAAGCTGCCACTCACCACTGTCCTAGAACCAGCCATCCAGTACGCGGAAGACGGGTATCCACTGTCTCCTGTGCTTGCGAAGAATTGGGCGAACGCCGTACGTATCTTCACCGAGCACTTGCACGGTCCCATGTACGCTCACTGGTTTGACACGTTTGCCCCTGGGGGAAAGGCACCTCTGGCAGGACAAATGTGGAGATCCAAAGGACACGCGGACACGCTTCGCGCCATTGCTGAAAGCCGAGCGGAGGCGTTCTACCGTGGGGAATTGGCAGACAAGATGGATGCGTTTTCCCGGAAACACGGTGGATATCTGCGCAAGGCTGACTTGGCCGCATTCACGCCGGAATGGGTGCAACCCGTGAGTGTGAACTATCGAGGCTACGATGTCTGGGAAATCCCACCCAATGGGCAGGGGATTGTCGCCCTCATGGCACTGAACATAGTCCAAGGGTTTACGTTTGCCGAGTACGACAGCGTCGACCGCTACCACAAGCAGATTGAGGCCGTCAAGTTAGCGTTTGCGGATGGCAAACAGTACATTACGGATTCGCAACACATGTCTGTGTCGGTTCAGGAGCTGCTGTCCGACGACTACGCGACGCAGCGCCGACGCAGCATTGGAGATACGGCCATCACACCGGAATCAGGAAAACCTCAGCGAGGCGGCACCGTGTATCTGGCGACCGCAGACAGAGAGGGAAACATGGTGTCCTTCATACAAAGCAACTACATGGGGTTCGGCTCCGGTCTCGTGGTACCGGGGACAGGGATTGCATTGCAAAACCGGGGTCATACGTTTTCTCTCAATCCAACCGATGCGAACTCGCTGCAGCCTGGAAAGCGCACGTATCACACCATCATCCCAGGGTTCCTGACCAAGGATGGTGAGGCAGTCGGGCCGTTCGGCGTGATGGGCGGATTCATGCAGCCACAAGGGCACGTTCAGGTCATTATGAATGCGGTTGATTTTCACCTGAATCCGCAGGCATGCTTGGACGCGCCGCGCTGGCGGTGGACAGAAGGGAAGACCGTAGAAGTTGAACCATCCGTTCCGGAACACGTCGTTTCCGCACTGGTGAAGAGGGGCCATGACATTCGCGTAGCGGTGGACAGCGGTGGTTTCGGTCGTGGCCAGATCATTTGGCGGAACCAAGAGGGCGTCCTCGCCGGTGGGACGGAACCGCGAACGGACGGTTCTATCGCCGCTTGGTAGCGTAATCGGAAAACACAGGGGGCACCGTTGTGATGACCGGCGCCCCCTCTGTGATTCTCCCTTTAGTGTCCAATCCAGGCGCGGAACACATTGGTTGTCGGGCCTGGCGGGAACACGACGTACAACATAAGGAATACGGCCAACCCCGTAGCGGCCGTGACGAACCAAGTCGACGCCGTCCACGGACCGATTTTCCTGTGTTTTCTAAAATTCGCTTTGAAGGCAAAAACAAGGGTAATGACTCCGAGGACAGCAGCGACGGTCGCGAGGATGGAATGTGCTTGCAGGAAGATTTGGTACGGAAGCTTGTACTGGGCCGGCCCTCCGAATGCGGTGTCGCCGTAAACGAACGTCTTCAACACATAACTGATAAAGAACAGCGCGGCGAGCACAGAGCCCGTGAGCATGAAGCGTTTGTGCGCTTCCACTCTGCGTTGGCGGATCAGGTACCAGCCAATGGCCATGGAAATTGCACTCAGAATAATGAATGCCTCATTGATATATGGCAAGGTTTGTGCCAAATTGACCCCCCCTTTCCCGGCCGAGACCAACTACTATTCTCTCGCATTCTACCAGCAGCCCACTGGAAACCGCAAACCAATGCGAACAAGCCGCCCGTGAAAAGTCGGTCGGCTTGACAAGGGTTCATCAACTTGTCACAGACACGTGTTTCTGTGTGTCTCTACATAGGGGAAGTGATTTGCAAATCACTTGTTCGTCGTGATTTTGCAAATCACATCACTGGGGGGACTCTGACAGCAACCGTTGGTGTTCGCGCATAAAACATTTGTTGGAAACCACAGTCAACCCCGCGGCCCTGGCCGTTTGCACTGCTTCCGGGCTGTCGACACCAGGCTGTAGCCACAACGCCTTGGCGCCGGCACGAACGGCCGCTTGAGCGATGGCAGGAGCCGACCGGCCATGTACAAACACGTTGACGACATCAATCGGTTCTTCAATCTGGCTGACGGTATCCACCGCCTTGTGTCCAAGGACAGAGTCCTCGTTTGGGTTGACAGGAATGACTTTGTACCCCTGGGACTGTTGGTATTTGGCGACTTCGTAGCTCGGTCGACTTGGGTCGTTAACGAGCCCCACCGATGCAATCAGTCGAGTGTGGGACAGAAGATCCGCCATGGCTTCGTCAGACATCATCGCCACAGTGCATTACCCCTTTATCGCTGCTCCATGAAGAGCGTAGTCGAGGGTAGTATGTTCGAAACCGTAGGGAACTACACGTGGCAGCTGCTACGGAAGCAGGCGCAGCACACTCAACTTTCCGTTTAATTGGTGCATTTCCTGGATGGAGGTGCTTGTCATGCCATTGAGATCCGCGACACCTGCCGTCTCCTGATTTGCTTGTGCTACGGATTGTCGACTCTGCGACAACAGTTGTGCGTTTACGTTTTGCATACCGGACAGCTGTGCATTGATCTGGCTTGTACTGGCGTTCAGCGAATCCAGCCTGTCTATGATGGATGATTCAATGTTTCCAATTTGGCGCAAGTGGTTGTTCATGGACATCAGGTGAGACGTTGTGTCTTTTTGGTTCTGTTCAATCGCCAGCAGAGCCTGCGTTGTCTTTGTGAGTGGTTGCAGTGCTTTGGAAGTCTGTCCGACCAATTGGCTGGTGGTACCCACCGAAGTCCGGATGGCCTCCATTGTCTGATCCATCTGCGCCTGGATGGCAGTCAGCTGGAGCAGGCTGTAGACAAACGCCGCAAGGCCCGCGACCGACAACAAAGTGACCGCGATGGTACTGATCTTCCATGGAATACGTATCGAGTTCACGTTGTAGCCTCCTTCATCGAGGGGTTGCTCGGGAGGGTTAATGGGGCAGCAGGTTTGTGACGGAACCGAGCAAATTTCCTGCAGCTCCAGTTACTGGATTGGAACCGAGCAATTGGGAAGGGGCGCCCGACAGGGTGGCTCCAGAAGATTTGGCTCCGCTGCCAGATACGGGCGCTTTCCCGAACAGGGTGCCCAGCAGTTGCTGCAACACGTTGCTCGGTAGAGATAACAGTTTTTTCACATGACCGAAGAACTTGAATTCGTCTTCCGACACGGACATTTCGTTGAGAAGGCTTCCCATTTGGTTGTGCAGTTGGAGGGACTGGTTCAGACTTCCTTGCATTGCCCCTTGGAGCTCGCCCAACGTTTCAGCACTTTGCTGCACAGTACCTTGCAGCTGAGTCGAATTGGAAGCCAGCGTTCTCGTCAACGACTCCGTTTGAATTTGTCGTTGCAAGATCTGTTGCATCAGAGAGACACCGTGATTCGTCAGCTGCACTTGCGTGTTCAGCTGACTTGTCAAGTCGTCGCTGGTTTGCAATTGCTGTTGCAGGATGTTGGACTGTGTATTCAGCTCTGCCAACTGGTTGGCGACGCCATTGACTTGTTTGTGCAGGGCAGAAGTATTGTTGAGCACTTGGCTGGTGGTTGTGTTCAGGTTTCCAATGAGTGAAAACAGATTGCCCCTTGGTACCGTCCATCCGCTCGCGTTTTGTACAGCAGCGTATCCACCGCCCACCAGGACCACCGCGAACGCCGCCAAGATAGCGATTCGCTTCCGCGACTCGAGTCCCAGATGCATAGGGTTCCCTCCCTTGTTTTTATGGAACCAATGCCATTTTCTGATTCATCGCATGCAAATCTGCGTTGATAGCCTGCTGGTCTGATTCCATCTGATTCAAGTTCGCGAGTACGCCGGTATTTGTGCTCTGAATGGATTGCAGAGTCGACAGCAGCGCTTGCGCAGCGCGCGACGCCTGCGTCAGGGAGGTGCTGCTCGCGGAAGTGCTCCCTCCAAGCGATTGAATTGCATTCGCGATACCTTGCACCGTCTGCTGCAGGATGGCCAAACCATGATCCATATCTGCCGTCTGGGAAGACAGTTGTTGGAGCGTCGAAGCCATGTTTTCGCTCTGATGTTCGACCACTGGCAGGCCCGACAGGCTATCGGTCATTTTGCCACTCAGCGATTGCGCTTGCCGTACCTGTGAGGCCAGAACGGTTGTCTTGTCTCGCATATCCCGTTGCAGCGTGACTTGAACCAATCCGTTGATTCCGAGCCCGACGAGGCCGGCAACAAAGATCCACTTGCGCCATGGAATCGACTTCAGGATGTTCACTGTGTCACCCCCGGGACTTTCGAGTTCATTTGGTCTGTTTGCGCTTTCATATCGTGCAGCGTGGAGGCGTCGAGTTGAATCGTTTCCTTGAGTTGGCCGAGCTGGCCGCCCACCTGACCGATGGAACTGTTCAATTGACCGAGTTGACTGGCGATGGACGCGAGATTGACCTGACTCTGCTTACCCAGTCCCACGAGGGTTTGGTTGACGTCGAGCGTCGACTGGTTCAGCGCATCAATCGCGTGGATGTTCTTGTTGATGGCCATGGTCACTTGCAATGTCAAACGCAGTTGGTCACTCATGGATTGGGTCGTTGACGCCATGCTTTGCAGTGCCTGGTTTTTTTCGATAATGGATGACTCGATGCTGGCCAATTGCTTGGTGGATTGAAGGCTCGAGTGAAGTCCATAGTCGATTTTGGCCAAATAGGTCGTCGTCATCACCTGCTGTACCAGTACGCCAACAACTACCACGTTGGCAATGTACAGTACCCACTTTTTCCACATCTACAAACCCTCCCCCGTTACGGCATTTCATCCGCAATGACCCTGGCTTTACTGTCTGCGGTCTGTAGTTGACCCGAGATTTGACGGTTGACGTTGGTCAGTTGCGAGAGTGTTGATGAAATGCTCTGTGCAGACGTGTTCATGGTTTTGGTGCTTTGGTTTTGCTTCCCAGATGACTCGCCTATGGAAGCCAGGTCAGTGTGCAACTTCTGCGCCAGTCCGTAGAACTGCTGGCTGAGGTCGACTTCCTGTCGACTCAGCTCTTGTAACTGAGACAGCATGGCTTTATCCGTACCGACGCCAGCGGACAGTGTCTGCAAATCCCCTGACATTGTTTTTGTAGAACCTGCCAACTGGTCGATGTGCTGCAGGCTCGACACAATTTGATTGTTTTCGTTGCTGATCTTGCTGTTCGTATTGTGGATGCCTTTCACCATGCTCAGGATGTCTAAGTTTTTAGGTAGATGAGGGGAATTGAGAACCGTCATGCTCGCTAGCACCACGACCGCCACGCCTCCAACGAGGAAATACAGACCGCGGCGCCGCGTTCGTCTCGGTGGTGAAGTTGTGGGTCCTTCCCTGGAGGGTATGGACGGTGACGACGGTGTATCCTCGTGTGTGGTGCTGTCGTCGCCATCGTGACCGGTGCTGAGCAACGGAATAAAGTCGGCACCTTCATACATGGCTTCAATTTGGCGTGCGTACTTTGCCATGACAATCTTGTTTCGAACTTTGAGACTCGGCGTCAAATCCCCAGACTCGACGGACAGTTCTTCTGCAATCAGAATCGCCCGCTTCGGCTGCTCAAACGGTGCAAAGCTGCGGATCCTCCGTTCTACTTCGCGTGCGTACAAATTGCGAATTTCTGGGTGAGTAACCCAGGATTCTGGATGGTCCGGGAGATCCAATTTGGCGGCCACCGGGCGCAGTTCTTGGATGTTGGGTGACAATAGACAGGTTACGTACTTGCGGCCATCTCCAATGAGAATGGCGGACGAGACGTAAGAACTCGTCATGATGGCAGCTTCAATGGGAGCGGGGGCGACATTTTTGCCAGTCGCAAGGACCAGGATGTGCTTTTTCCGATCCACAATCTTCACGTACTCGTCCTCAATCTCCGCAATGTCACCGGTGTGCAGCCATCCATCTTCCAACGCTTCCTGGGTTGCCTCTTCATTTCGGTAGTAGCCGACCATGACATTCGGGCCTTGGACGAGGAGCTCTCCGTCTTCAGCAAGTCGCACAGTGACGCCTTCCACCGGTTTCCCCACGGTGCCGGGGCGGATGTCGTGCGGTGGATTCACGCAAATGACCGGAGCAGATTCCGTCATTCCGTAGCCTTCGACCACAGGGATGCCGGCGCGGAGAAAAAAATGGGCTACTTCTGCAGACAGCGCGGCGCCTCCAGAGACCACCAGGCGCATTCTGCCACCGAGTCCACGGCGGATTTTCTGGTAGACCAACCTGTCGACCAGTCGGTAGGTCAAGCCCGAGGATTTACCTTCACGAATTCCAGACTGCAGCAAGGAACGGATGGGGGATGGCAAATGAGCCACCGTGTCCATGACTTTTCCGTAGACTTTCTCCAACAGTCGAGGTACGGTAACGAGAATGGTTGGGCGAACTTCCAGGATGTTTTTCGGGATGGACTCGATGTTTTCTGCATACGCAATGCAACTGCCTGCCGACAGTGCGGCGAATTGACCGACGGTCCGTTCAAAGATGTGCGACAGCGGGAGGTAGGACAGCCCAACGTCGGTGGGGTACACAGGCGTCACGTCGAGGCACGCTTTGACGTTGGAAACGAGGTTTCGATGGGTCAGCATGACGCCTTTCGGCTGGCCGGACGTCCCGGAGGTGTGAACGATGGTGGCGAGTGCACCTGCATCGATATCTGCCGGGGACTTCTTCGACCATGGGACTTCGTGACCGAGTGTGATCAGTTCATCGAATCGATGCCAAGGCAAGCCGGAGGTCTCCACATCATGCATGTTTTCGTGCCGGATGACCACGGCCAGCTCGAGGTTTGGAGGACGTCGGGAGTGAATTTTCGCGTACTGCTGTTCATCCTCCACAATACAGACGGACACTTCCGCGTTTGTCAGAATGTACTCTACCTGATCTGCGGGCAGCGTCGGATACACAGGAACCACCACGGCGCCTATAGCCAGGACGGCGTAGTCGGACACGGCCCATTGCGGGCAATTGTTTGCCATAATGCCAACCTTGTCACCCGCCTTGACGCCAATCTGACGAAGACCGCCAACACACGCCAGGATGGACTTCCAGAATTCGTCGTACGTCATGGAGACGTAAACGTCCCCCTGTTTGTAGCGGAGACACTCCTTCCCTCCGTGCGCACGGACACTGTGTTCCAAAAGGTCTATCAGGTTCACACGGATACCCCCCTCGAGTGACGACAACATCATCTATAAGCTTCGTGGGAATGTTCAGTTTTTTGTCACTCTTTTTATACTTTTTGGAACCTACATAGAACGAAAAGCATGGGCATTTCAGCGGTTTTCGTCGTGCTGAGCCATCCGCTTCGGATTTTGCAAATCACTTGTTATGAACCGTCCGGAAATAACCAGCGCAAGACATATCGATGGAGGGCAAATTCTAAGGGAGCCATGCAGAGCGCCAACACGATGGCTCTTGTGAGCGTCACGGTGGATCCAGGCCACAGCAGAGGTGTCACGTAGAGAATCAGCACAAATCCCTGGGCCCCAATCAGAAGGGATAGCACATTTCCGAGCAGGGGGAGGATGACAAGATCCGCGATGACCCCCACGCCGGTAAGAACCAGGACTGTCGCAAACAGTGGGACGAGGGATGAGTACAAGCCGGGCACCAGAACATCGGCAATCAACAGAACACTCGCATATCCCGCGAGCTTGTACAGCGCGTTGGTGACGATGACCATCTTGCCCTGTGGCGTGTTCTGAACGTGCATGACTTCACCTCGTATTGTCACTCTCGCATCTGTGGCGTTTGGTTAGTGTACGCACCAAGTTGCTTCGTCATGTCAGTGTTGGTGAAGTTCCCGTGTAGAAATGGTCTGGAAACGCCTTGCATGGCAAAAATCACTTGAATGGACTGGGGCGAAAATGGTGACGCTGACAACCGTCTCGCATCAACCTTTCGAAGGAGGCGTTGTGGATGCCGCTCTTAACCCATGAAGCCTGTGAACTGAATGAACTGCTCATGAGTTGTGTCAACAGCATCAATTCCATGGGGTTATTTCTCAGCCAAGTGAAGGACCCTGAGTTGAAGGGGATCATTCAGAAGCACATGGCTGCGCACATTCAAGACTACAACATGAAAGTGGAATGGGCGACGAAAGGCACCAGTACGCAGCAGCTTCAAGTACCGTCAATGCCTTCGCAAACGGCGGGCGGGACAAACAAATTACCACAGGCGGTGACACCGAATCCGGACATGACTGCGCTCGATGACCGGTCCGTCGCTACGTCGTATCTACTGACGTTGAAGCGTGCAGGTCGCGATTACGCATGGGCCACATTCGAATGTTCCGATCCGCAGCTGCGAACATTTCTCGAGGATGCCTTTACGATGTGTTCGCGGCACGCGTTCGAAGTCGCCGAGTACATGGTGAAGCACGGATGGTATCCTTCGGAGCCGGCTTCGAGTACTTTGCTGCAGAAGATGCACCAAACGTACCAATCGGTTCCAGAACCCGTAGCTGTGCACTAGTCAGCGGACAAGTCGTTGCCATACGGCAGAGGCTTCCACGCCCCCGCACCATGCGGGGGTTTTTTGTATCTTGCGCTTGACAAAATGAGCAATATAATCGTTGAAAATCAAGTATATTTATCAGATGATACGCTAGATCCATGAGGAGGACTGTTTTCGATGATAGTGGTCACGACGGAATCCATTCCTGGATACAAAGTGGAAAAGGTGCTCGGCAGTGCGTTCGGTGTGGTGGTGCGCAGTCGCGGCATTGGTGGCAATATCACAGCTGCGCTTCGCAGTATCAAGGGCGGAGAAGTTGTGGAGTACACGGAAATGCTGGAAGACGCCCGGAAATCCGCGATTGACCGCTTGGTACAGAACGCGCACGCGATGGGGGCAAATGCTGTCATCATGATGCGGTTTGACTCCAGTGAAATCGGGCAGTCGATGTCCGAAATTGTCGCGTACGGTACAGCTGTCGTCGTTTGTGAGGATGAACGTGCCTAAGTTTATCGCCTCCTATGTTGCTTTTGAAGTCTTGATTGTGGTTCTTGCGGTTATCGCAACGCTATGGGTTCGTTATCACCGCCGAACGCGACAAAGTGGGAAGCCGCCGATTGGATTTGTCAGGACAGATGAAGTGTTTGTTGATCCCACAACCGGTGTCACACAGCGCGTCTGGTTCAACCCACAAACAGGAGAGCGGTTCTACGAAACTGTAGGCAAAAGATAGCCCCCAAGGTGAGAGGAATTCAATCCCATGCATTGACTTTCGCCATGTATGGGTGTACTTTGTTCGTGACCACATGGTCACAGGAGCGTGGTAAACCGTCAGTACACTGGCTGAGGAGGCGTCCATATGCCATCGGAGCAGTTTTGGAACTTGCCGCCTGAGAAGCGAAGCGAAATCATTCAAGCTTGTCTGGCGGAATTCGCTGAGTATGGGTATGACGCGGCGTCGACAAACCGCATGGTGGAACGGGCCGGCATATCGAAAGGTGTACTGTTCAAATACTTCAAAGACAAAGAAAACCTGTTCCACTACGTCTGTCATGAAACCATCCAGTTTTGGCTGGATGAGCTGCGTATACCCGATACCGAGTCCTATTCAGATTTATTTGCGTTACTCAAGAAGGTGGCCATCCGAAAGATTGAAATGAGCAAAAGGTATCCCGCGGCGTATCGGCTGCTTCTCCGAATAACGCAAAATCCAGAGCATCCGGTCTACGCAAAAATCGTGCACACGTTTGACGACATTACGCAGAAGTACATGGCTGATGTGACGAGGTTGCTGCCGCAAGACAAACTTCGGCCTGGCGTGGACTGGTCGCAAGCGATTACGCTGGTCCTCTGGATCTCCGAGGGGATTCAGGACAAGTACCTTGGGACAGCGCCTGAAACCACCGATGGCGAGTCGTTTGACGCCTTTTGTGCGCAGCTACTCGAAGAGATGGACCAATATTTCGCCATCCTCAAGCACGGCATTTACCGGGAGGAGCAGGAGCCATGATTCGGATTGAGGGATTGACAAAGGTTTTTCGCAATGGAAGAGGCATTTTTGACTTGTCGTTTACGGTGGGAGAAGGTGAGGTGTTTGGCTACCTCGGGCCAAACGGCGCCGGAAAATCCACCACCATCCGCCACTTGATGGGGTTCCTTCGGCCAGACAAGGGTGTAGCGGAAATCGCCGGGTTATCATCAAGGATGGGCGACTTATCGCGGTGGAGGACATGTCCACACTTCGCGCAAACCAACGCAAGGTGTTTTCCGTACAAGTCTCTGACGAGGACGATGTACAGCGCATACTCTCCTCGGGATGTACCGTCATCCGCCGAGAGGGGCTTCGTGTGGACGTCGAAGTGCACGGAGACTACAACCGATTTATTCGAGCGTTGTCCGAATGTCAGGTGACCAGTCTTGACACGCACGCGCTCAGTCTCGAAGAAATTTTTATGCATTACTACGACCGAACGGAGGTAGCCGAATGATGAATGCCGCATTGTTGCGATGCATGCTGAAGACCAATGCACAAACCATCTTCAGTTACGCCATCGGAATGGTGTTCTACTTGTGGATGTTGCTCTGGGTGTATCCGTCCATCGCGTCTTCTTCCGCATTGAACACTGTGCTGAAGGCAATGCCTCAAAGTATGCTGAGGTTGTTTGGAATGCAGGCGGGGATGCAGCAACTCGGTGACTACCTGGCGGGGGAATTTTACGGACTCATCTTCATCATCATTATGGCTGTATACACGCTGCCGACTGCAAGTAAATGATGGCGCGTTTGGTGGACCGCGGGCCGATGGCGTATTTGCTGGCGAGTCCTGTGTCTCGCGTGCGAATCGCCTGTACACAAGCCACCGTACTGTTCGTAGGGTTGTTCACCATCGGCGCATTCACGACCATTGGAGGTTTGATTGGCGCGGCTTGGATTGTAAAGAACGCGCACTTAGATACAGGTCGCTTTGTACAGCTAAATCTCATCGGATGTCTCCTGTTTGCGGTCATTGCGGGGTATTCCTTCCTCTGCTCGTGTGCGGTCAATGATGAGAAGAAGGCGCTCAGTTCGTCATGATTCTAGCCGTCGGCACAATCAAATCAACAAACAAGTGCACAAAACACGACATCAAATGCATCACAGGGTTCCGGAACACTGATAAAATTTGTCCCAACGGCTTCGAAGGATCAGAAAGTGCAATCATTTCAATTCACGGATCAGGACGGAAAACCGTTTGGATCTGCCGACCTGAAGGGGAAGGTCTGGATAGCGAATTTCATGTTTACCCATTGCAAACACGTCCGTCCACTGACCACCCCCAATATCATAAAGCTGGAACAGATGTTTAAGCAGCAGGGGTTGGATGTACAGTTCGTTTACTGTCAATCCCCAGCGTGACACACCGTCGGTATTAACAAAGTACGGCCAAAAATACCATGATGATTTTCGTGTTCACCATTATTTGACCGGCTATGATTTTAGTGAAATCCAGAATTTTGCCTCCAAAAACTTCAACCTTCATTTAATGCAGATGGGCAACAATGATATCATGCATGGACGCAGTTTCTACCTAATAAACCGCGAAGGACAGATTCAAAACGAATACGATTGCGTTACGCCGAACTTTGATCAAATCATCCGTGACGTCAAGGCTTTGCAATAACCTGTAGCCGCTCACACTGCGAGTGCAGCACTTTGTTCGCGTCGGTGGACAAATCTTCCGCCGGCGCGAATTTCCTTTGAAGAAGATGCTCAAGCAACGTGCAGCAATCGCCACCAACAAAAAACCACTTGCCTTCCGTACTTTACGTACGAGATGCAAGTGGTTTTTCGTGTCAACGTTGGTCGGAATGACAGGACTCGAACCTGCGGCCTCACGGTCCCGAACCGTGCGCTCTACCACCTGAGCTACATTCCGTCAGGCGAAGTCGACAGGAGGTAATATACCACGTCCCTAAACCCTTCGTCAACCGCTCTATACCTGGAAATGTTTGCTTGTCTCATTTTGTGAAGTTCACTCATTTTCGACTCAGGAAAGCGAACGTATGTACTATAATGAAGTGGACGTTTGAGAAAGGTGGAATGGACGTGTTTTCTGTAACGCCCGAGATGGAGCGCATAGTGTCTGGTCTGAACCCAGAACAGCGCACGGCGGTGGAGACAACGGAGGGCCCGTTGCTGATCATCGCTGGGGCAGGGAGCGGCAAGACCAGTGTGCTGACGCGGCGCATCGCCTGGTTGATGGCCACACGGCGTGTGCCGCCATGGAGTATCTTGGCCATCACGTTTACCAATAAGGCGGCGCGGGAGATGCGGGAGCGGATTGAGCAACTGGTCGGTCCGGCGGCCAACGACATTTGGGCGATGACGTTCCACTCGATGTGTGTACGGATTTTGCGCAGGGATATCGAGCAACTCGGTTATCAGCGCGGGTTTACCATCCTTGACGACGGAGATCAACTGGCGACCATCAAGCGGATTCTGTCCGACTTAAATATTGATTCCAAACGCTTTGAACCGCGGGCGATTCAGTCTGCCATCAGTTCGGCGAAAAACGAATTGAAGACGGCAGGGAAAGTTCGCGACATGGCCGGGAATCCATGGCAAGTGACGGTTGGCGACGTGTATTTGGAGTACGAGCGGCGCCTGAAGACCAACAACGCGCTGGACTTCGACGACCTGATTATGAAGACGGTGCAGTTGTTTGAAAAACATCCGGATGTGCTGCAGTTTTATCACAACAAGTTCCACTACATTCACGTGGACGAGTATCAGGATACCAACCACGCGCAGTACCGACTTGTGAAGCTGTTGGCAGAGAAACGGAAGAACGTGTGCGTAGTTGGGGATTCGGATCAGTCCATTTATAGTTGGCGCGGAGCGGACATCCGAAACTTTCTCGAGTTTGAGCGAGATTATCCGGATGCGAAAGTCATCCGCTTGGAACAGAATTACCGGTCCACCAAGACCATTCTCAACATTGCCAACCACGTCATCAAGAACAATGTACAGCGCAAAGAAAAGACGCTGTGGACGGAAAATCCAGAAGGGGACAAAGCGGTCCTGTTTCAGGCGATGGATGAGAAAGTGGAGGCGCGGTATATTGTCGAGCGGATTCAGGAGCATGTGAAAAACGGAGGCCGCTACGATGATTGCGCAGTGTTGTATCGCGTCAACGCGCAGTCTCGTGTGATTGAAGAAGTGTTTCTGCAGGCAGGTATCCCATATCGCATCTTTGGTGGACTGAAGTTCTATGACCGTAAGGAAATCAAAGATATCCTGGCGTACTTACGGCTCATGGTGAATCCGCACGACGACATCAGCCTGGAACGCATCATCAATGTGCCGAAGCGCGGGATTGGTGCTGGTACGGTTGAGAAGTTGCAGACTTTGGCTAACCAATATGGATTATCTTTGTACCAGGCGTTGGAGCGCGCGAGTCAAGCCGGCATCAGCGGTCGGGCGCTCGGCGCCCTCAGCGGCTTTCTTCAGATGATGGACAACCTGCTGAACATGAAGGAATTCCTCAGTGTCACGGAATTGACTGAGGAAATTTTGAAGCATACCGGGTATATTGAATCGTTGAGATTGGAGCGTTCGCTTGAAGCGGATGCCCGCATTGAAAACTTGCAGGAGTTCCTGTCGGTGACACGGGAGTACGATGCCCGTTGGCAAACCAGTGACGACGAGGATGAACTGACCGCGTTCCTCACGGAAGTGGCTTTGGTCGCAGATACGGATATGAACGGTGGGAAGCCGGAAGAAATTGCGCCATCCGGAGAGGAGAACCAGGTTGTCCTGATGACGTTGCACAGCGCCAAGGGTCTGGAGTTTCCAATCGTGTTTCTTCCCGGTTTTGAAGAAGGTTTGTTTCCACACAGCCGGTCACTGGATTCGGATTCGGAAATGGAAGAAGAGCGCAGGTTATGCTATGTCGGGATCACCCGTGCAAAGCAGAAATTGTATGTGACCACGTGCACCGCGAGGACCATCTTCGGGCAATTTCGGCATTCCATGCCGTCGCGTTTCTTGGCTGAAATGCCTCCGGAGTACTTGAAACGCGATGACGGGATGAGTCGCCCGCGGACAGCGTGGGCGCCTCGCATCGATTCTGCGGGACGCGCGCCCATTTCCAACATTCCGCCGTCTTTCGGCGCGGATCTCAGTGTGGAGTACGGCGTCGGTGACAAGGTGGAACACCGTAAATGGGGTATTGGCACGATTGTTGAAAAGAAGGGCGACGGCGAGGATATGGAACTCACCATCGCGTTTCCTGCGCCGATAGGTGTGAAGAAATTGCTGGCGAAATTTGCGCCGATAAAAAAAGTCAGTGCGTAAGTGGGGGCTGGATGGCCACTCACGGAGAGATGCTTGTCCGAAGGGATGTTGTGTATCCGGATGATGTCTTTGTCAGATGCCGCAAAACGCATAGAGGAATTGAAGGAGCAAATTGCGTACCACAACCGGCGCTATTACGTTCTCGATGACCCGGAAATCACAGATGCCGAGTACGATCTGTTGATGCGGGAGTTGATTCACCTCGAGCAGACGTATCCCGAACTGCTGACGCCAGACTCGCCGTCGCAGAGGGTGAACGGCGCGCCGGCGGAGGGATTTGCCAAGGTGGTCCACGAAATCCCAATGCTTTCTTTGTCCAACGCGTACGGTCCGGATGACATGCGCGAGTTCGACCGCCGCGTGCGAGACGTGATTCAGGGCCCGGTTCGGTATGTATGCGAACTGAAGATTGACGGTTTGGCCGTGAGCTTACGATACGAAAACGGCGTTCTTGTCCAAGGGGCCACACGTGGTGATGGAGAGACTGGGGAAGATATCACGTCTAACATCCGAACCATTCGCACGGTGCCCTTGCGGTTGAAGGAACCGTTGAGTATCGAAGTGCGCGGGGAAGCCTATATGCCCAAACCCGCGTTTGTGCGCTTGAACGAACAGCGGGAGGCGGCAGGTGAGCCCCTGTTCGCGAATCCACGGAATGCCGCAGCCGGTTCTCTTCGGCAATTGGATCCGAAGGTCGCGGCGAGCCGGGGCCTGTCCGTGTTTGTGTACTCGCTGGCTGACGCAGGCGGCGTCTCTTTGGATTCCCACTCGCAGTGCTTGGAATGGATGGATGCACTCGGTTTTCCGGTCAATCCGAATCGCGGCGTGTTTGACAATATTGAAGATGTGATAGCGTTCATCGAGTCGTGGGCGGACAAACGCCATGATTTGCCGTACGCAACGGACGGAATGGTGGTCAAGGTGGACAGCCTGGAGGCGCAACGAAAGTTGGGGTTCACAGCCAAGAGTCCGCGCTGGGCTATCGCGTACAAGTACGCGGCAGAACAGGCGGAGACCGTGCTGCGCCACATCATTCTCAGTGTGGGGCGGACAGGCGCGGTGACGCCGACGGCTGTCTTCGATCCAGTGCAGCTCGCAGGCACCACCGTCACCAGAGCGTCATTGCATAACGAGGACCTCATTCGTCAGAAGGACATTCGCGTGGGGGATACCATTGTGGTGCAAAAGGCTGGGGATATTATCCCGGAAGTGGTGAGGTCTCTCCCTGAGCACCGCACTGGTGCGGAAGTTCCTTTCACCATGCCGGAACATTGTCCACAGTGCGGTCAGCCCTTGGTACGCCTGCCGGAGGAAGTGGCATGGCGCTGTGTGAATCCCTCCTGCCCTGCACTCATTCGCGAGAGCCTCATTCACTTTGTTTCTCGCGACGCCATGAACATCGAGGGCTTGGGTGAACAGTGGATCACGCTGTTGTTGGAGAAGGGCTTTGTGCGCAACGTGGCAGACTTGTATCGACTGACCAAGGAAAAGCTCATGACGATGGAACGGATGGGTGACAAACTCGCCAGCAACATCCTCCAAGCCATTGAAGCGAGCAAACAAAATTCGCTGGAGCGCCTGTTGTTTGGCCTTGGAATCCGTCTGGTGGGAGAAAAGGCAGCGAAGACGCTGGCGAAGGAATTTGGTGACATCCATCGGCTCATGTCTTGTACGGTTGAAGATTTGACCGCTGTCCGCGAAATTGGACCGAAAATGGCGGAGAGCATTGTGACGTACTTCTCCAGTCCAGGCGCCCAACAACTCATCGCAGATCTGGAAGCCCTCGGTGTCAATACGAAGTATCTGGGTCCTCGGCCCGGCTCAGATAGTGCGGAGAACCAGCCGTTTGCCGGTTTGACGTTCGTGTTGACCGGTACGTTGGCAAACATGGATCGGAAAGTTGCATCTGAGTGGGTGGAACGATTGGGCGGTAAGGTGACGGGCAGCGTGAGCAAGCAGACGGACGTGGTGGTTGCCGGTGAAAAGGCAGGCTCAAAGCTCAACAAAGCGCAAGCGCTGATCTCGTCCGGTCAGAAACCGGATCTTCAAATTTGGGATGAAGCAGCATTTCTCGATGCGTTGAAACGACATGGCGTGGAATACTAAACGACAGGGTGAGAGCTTGGCGATGCGCCAAGCTCTCGCGAAGGCTATTGGCGGCCGCGAATGAATTCCTGAACCGTGTACTTTTCTTCTGATTTCGCGTGAAACCAAGCGACGCGTGTGGATAGCCTACCCAGTGCAAAGATGGCGGGAACCGCAACAATACAAGCGAGTATGATTTCGTTTTGCGTCAACGTCATCCCCTCCGTTTCTACGTGGTTGTGACGGATGTCGAGTACCTAGTTCATGGGTATGTGACAAGACTGACAAACATGCACTGTCCGTTTTGTGTGACCTTGTCGTTGTGCTGACCCTATCCCATGTTGGGGACTGTTGCTATAATGGTACAGTGTGCGACAGACAGAAATCGACACGGTCGCATCGAATCGTATGACTATGATGCTGACTCCGTATTGGTCAGGAAGGATGTCGGGTATGCATTCATCTTGGTATTACATCCTCAGCTTTGTCGTTGCGTTTGTCTTCGTGTATGGGTCCGTCCCGTATATTCGCAAGGTGGCGATGAGGCTGGGATTTGTCGATAGGCCGAATCCTCGCAAGATCCATAAGGAACCCATTCCGTTGCTCGGTGGATTGCCGTTGTACGCAGGCTTTGTACTCACTGCGGGAATTTTCGGGGACGGTGGTAAAACCTTCTGGGGCATTGCTGCTGGTGGCCTGCTCATTTTCAGTATTGGCGTGATTGACGACTACTACAAGACGCGCGGGAAGGACTTTAAAGCGTGGCCGAAGTTCATCATGCAGATATTGGCCGCCATCATCTTGGTTGCGTTTGGTGTCAGTATCGGCGGCATCAGTCTGCCGTTTCACCACACGTTCTACACATTCCCGCTCTGGCTGTCCGCGCTGACCACGATTTTGTGGGTTGTCGCCATTACCAACATGATGAACTTTCTGGACGGCGTGGATGGTCTTGCGTCGGGATTGGCCGCCATCTCCGCGACAACGCTGTTTTTTATTGCGCTGCTCAAAGGGCAACCTTCGATGGCCGTGTTTGCCGTGGTGCTCATCGGGTGTGCGCTCGGTTTTCTCCGTCACAATTTCCACCCAGCCCGCATCTTTATGGGCGATGCCGGCGCTACGTTTTTAGGCTACGTTCTGGCCGCCATTGCGGTTGGCGGTGCCTTTAAGAGTGCAACCTTGGTGTCTCTGGTCGTCCCCGTACTGGCGCTTGGTGTTCCCATCCTCGACACGACTTGGGTCATCATCCGCAGATTCCGCGAGAACCGTCCGATTTACGTCGCAGACAAAGGCCACACGTTTCACATGCTCATGAAATCCGGCCTTAGCCAGGTACAAACGGTTGCGTTTCTGTATTTGCTTGGCATCTGCTTTTCGTTGGCCTCCATCGTGGTGCTGCTGGTGGTGCGTTGAACCGATTTGACAGTGCCGAAAAGGCCCGATACTCCATCCGTGTCAGGAAACGGTGAGTACTTCCGCGACTGGGACTGTGTTGTACAGCCCCAGTTTTTTCGCGTATGCGGCTCACCGAAAGTCTGCGCATCGACGGATCAGCGCTCCACGAGCGCGGAATATGTGCGACCTCCCCTTTCCATATGCTATAATCCCCGAAGAGCGTTATTGAGTGTGCGTCAACAAAATTGACATGACATAGTCAGTGAGGAGGAAATGGTGTGAAGATTACCGAGGACACCATTCGTCACGTGGCGAAACTGGCTCGATTGGCGGTCAGCGACGAAGACGTCGCGAAGTTGGCCCCACAGTTGAGCGACATCATGGATTACAACGAACAACTGCAATCCGTCGCCCTGGACGACGTGCCGCCAACCAGTCATCCGTTTGAACTGTACAATGCGCTTCGAGAGGATGAACCCCGGCCGAGTTTGCCGCGAGAGAAAGCCCTCGCGAACGCCCCAGATACAGATGGAGAACAAGTCCGCGTACCCGCGGTGTTGGAAGGTTGAGTCGAATATGCCGATACATACTGTAAAGGAAATTGTCGAGTCCCTGAAACGGCGTGAAACAACCCCTGTCGATTGGACAAGCGCCAGCCTGAAGGAAATCAGCCAGCATGACTCCAAGGTTCAAGCGTTCTTGCACGTGGATGAAGAAGGCGCGATGAACCGCGCGAAGTCGTTGAGCGAGAACGGCAACGCCTCTTTGTTCGGCGTACCCTACGCGCTGAAGGACAACCTGTGCACGGAGGGCATTCGCACGACGGCTGCCAGCCGCATCTTGGAAAATTACATCCCACCGTACTCTGCAACGGTCGTCAAGAAACTCGAGGCGGCCGGCGGCGTATTGGTCGGGAAAACCAATATGGACGAATTCGCTATGGGCTCGTCCACGGAGAACTCCGCGTTCCAGAAGACCAAGAATCCGTATGATTTGAACTGTGTACCGGGCGGATCGAGCGGCGGGTCAGCGGCCGCTGTAGCAGCGGGAATGGTGCCGTTTGCCCTCGGATCTGACACCGGCGGATCCATTCGGCAGCCCGCAGCGTTCTGCGGCGTCGTAGGACTCAAACCGACATATGGCCGGGTCTCCCGTTTTGGATTGATTGCTTTTGCATCGTCACTGGATCAAATTGGACCGTTTACGCGTACGGTGGAAGATGCAGCGTACGTGATGCAAGCCATCAGTGGACACGATCCACTCGATTCCACGTCGGCACCGGTCGACGTCGATGACTTCATTTCCGGACTCAGTGCAGACGTGAAAGGCTTGAAGATTGGCGTCGTCACGGACATCGATTCGGAAGGACTGCACCCGGATGTTCGGGCCGCCGTCGACAAGGCCGTCGAGACATTGAGGAGTGCCGGCGCTGAGGTCGTCGAAGTGCAGCTGCCGCACAGTCAGTACGCGGTCGCCACGTACTACCTGATTGCTCCAGCCGAAGCCTCGTCGAACCTGGCGCGGTACGACGGTGTGCGGTACGGTAAGCGAGCCGTCGGAGAGACGTTGCTCGAGATGTACGAGCGCACGCGCAGTGAAGGTTTTGGCATGGAAGTGAAGCGACGCATCATGATTGGCACCTACGCGCTGTCTTCCGGCTACTACGACGCGTTCTACCTGCGTGCGCAAAAGATGCGGACGTTGATTCGCCAAGATTACGAGGCAGCGTTTGAACAGTGCGACGTGATTGTCACGCCGACAGCACCGACTCCGGCATTCCGATTTGGCGAGAAAGTAGATAATCCGCTGCAGATGTACTTGAACGACATGTACACCATTCCGGCTAACCTCGCGGGATTGCCTGGCATCAGCGTGCCCTGCGGCGTGTCTGCAGACGGTTTGCCGATTGGGCTGCAGATGGTCGGACGAGCGTTCGACGAACGCACGCTGCTCCGGGCTGCATACGCGTACGAACAACTGCGCGGCTTCGCTATGCCGGCGCCGAAGGTGGAGGGATAACATGGCGTTCGAAACGGTCATCGGGCTGGAAGTGCACGTTGAGCTGAAGACGAAGAGCAAGATTTTCTGCGGATGTCAGACGGACTTCGGCGCGCCGCCGAACACCAACGTCTGCCCCATCTGCCTTGGGCATCCTGGTACGCTCCCGGTGCTCAACAAGGAAGCCGTGGAGCTGGCGCTCCGCGCAGCGACAGCGCTCAATTGCAAAATCAACCAGGACTGCAAGTTTGATCGGAAAAACTACTTTTATCCGGATCTGCCGAAGGGCTACCAAATTTCACAATATGACCAACCCATCGGCGAACACGGCTACATCGAAATCGACGTTAATGGCGAACGCAAGCGCATTGGCATCGTGCGCGTTCACCTAGAAGAAGACGCCGGGAAGTCCATGCACGCTGCGGACGGCAGCCATACGCTCGTCGACTACAACCGGACTGGCGTGCCGCTCATTGAAATCGTGTCAGAACCGGACATTCGCTCTCCGGAAGAAGCGCGGCTGTATCTGGAAGGCATTAAGTCCATCATGCAGTATTGCGGTATTTCCGACTGCCGGATGGAGGAAGGCTCACTTCGCTGTGACGCCAACATCTCGCTTCGGCCGGTCGGGCAACAGGAGTTTGGGCAAAAGGCCGAGTTGAAAAACATGAACTCCTTCCGCAACGTGCAAAAAGGTCTGGAGTACGAAGTCCAGCGCCAGGCCGAAATCTTGAGTAGCGGAGGCACCGTCGTACAAGAAACGCGGCGCTTTGACGAAGCGACACAGACCACCGTCTCCATGCGCTCCAAGGAAGAAGCCCACGATTACCGTTACTTCCCAGAGCCAGACTTAGTGCGTCTGCGCGTGGACGACGAATGGCTGGACAGGGTGCGCGCTTCGTTGCCTGAGTTGCCGTTGGAGAAGCGGGATCGGTACATGAAAGAGCTGCAACTCCCGGTGTACGACGCGGGTGTGCTTACCAGCGATATCGACATCGCGAATTACTTTGAGGCGGTTGTTGAAGCCGGGGTGGATCCGAAATCCGCTTCCAACTGGGTGATGAGCGACGTCCTCGGCTACGTCAACGCCGAGGGGCTGACGATTCAACAGTTCCCGGTGAAGGCGGAGCAACTGGCTGGGCTGATTCAGGAGATTGCGTCCGGCAAGATTTCTATCAAACAGGGCCGCGAAGTGTTCAAGATCATGTGTGAGACGGGCAAAGACGCTACAGTCGTCATCCGTGAGAAAGGCTTTGAGCAGATCAGCGACGAAGGCGCACTTGTGGCCATTGTCGAAGAAGCGATTGCAAAGAACCCCAAGTCGGTGGAAGACTACCGGGCTGGCAAGGAAAAAGCGCTAGGCGCACTGGTCGGGCAAGTGATGAAAGCGACCAAGGGCAAAGCCAACCCGGCTGTCGTGAACAAGATGATTTTGGAACGGATTCGCGGTTAACACATAGTACGACCAGGCCAGCGGCGAACTGGCCTGGTGGCGCATTGGAGGTACGACATGCAATCCCAAGTTCCCGTTCAAGTCGGACAAACCTACGAAGTAGAGGCGACGCGTCTCAACGACGACGGGGAAGGGGTTGCTACTGTCGACGGCTTCACCGTGTTTGTACCGCAACTCTTGCCAGGGGAGCGGGCGAATATCGTCATCTCGGCCGTCGAAAAGCGGTTTGCACGCGGCAAAGTGACAGGGGAACTTCGCCGGACGGAGCATGTCCGGGAGGTTCCCCGTTGTCACGTCTTCGGTGCGTGTGGCGGTTGTCAGTTCCAGCACGTGACGTATTCGGAGCAGCTCCGACACAAGCGGGAGATGGTGGTTCAGGCGCTGGCGCGGTTTGCGAAACTGCCTGACGTGCCCGTTCTGCCGACTCTCGGCATGGAACATCCGTGGGCGTACCGCAACCAGGTTCAGGTTCCGCTGTCCTACGATGAATCATCCGGTCGCCTCGTGCAGGGGTTCTTCGGTCCGGCCAGTCACCGAGTCATCGCCACCGAATCATGCCACCTCGAACCGCCGGAGATGGAAGAGACCATTCGCCAAGTGGTTCGCTCGCTGGAATCAACCCTGGGTCACAGATCATCTGCCCTCCACCACGTCATTGTGCGCCAGTCGTTCACCAACGGCGAACAGATGGTCATCTTGTGCGTGCGAGACAACGCCGTAGTGACTTCCCCCGTCGTTGATGCCATTGCTGCGTTGCCGCGGGTGGTATGTGTTGCCGTGACGGTGCAACCGCGCCCACACGGGCCCGTGTGGGGCAAGAACGTCCGCGTCTTGCACGGGAAGCCGCACTTGGTGGAGCGGATGGGCGACCTCGAATTTCTCATTTCCCCTCGCTCGTTCTTTCAAGTCAACACGGTGCAGGCGGAAGTCCTGTACAACCAGGCACTGGCATTTGCCGACGTCGGGCCGAACGACCGCGTCCTTGACGCATACTGCGGAACAGGCACGATGTCTCTGTTATTCGCCAGGCAGGCAGAACGCGTGCTCGGCATTGAGGTCATTGACGCTGCCGTGCGGGATGCGCGAGCCAACGCGGATCATAACCACGTCCAGAACGTCGAGTTTACCGTAGGGGAAGTGGAGCGTGTGCTGCCACGCCGCATTGCCGCAGGGGAACGCTTCGACGTCGCCGTGGTGGATCCGCCCCGCAAAGGCTGCCACCCCGACGTCCTCAAGGCCTTGGCTGAGGCCCAGCCCCGGCGCATTGTCTACGTGTCCTGCAACCACATCACCCTCGCCCGGGACCTGCGGTATCTCGCGGACGCCGGCTATGCGGTGGAGAAGGTACAGCCTGTGGATATGTTCCCACAGACGAGCCATGTGGAGTGCGTAGCGTCGACACGTTTTACCAAATAACAGGAAACTGTCAACCCCACTCTGGCCCACTTGCTTCGGTGGGCCTATCCCTTTCCAATCGCATTACCTTAATTCTGAATTTTGCATCTATAATGGGTGGTATTAGCGAAGGTGCCACTACGAGTCGAACAGGATTCGGTCTCATGAAACCGTTCCGAAAGGATGTAGGCAGGACATGACACTGAAAACGAGAGGTGTCACCTACGATGTTGGAACACCGACTATCAACGGTGGATTGACCCGTGAGACCCTGCCGTTGCATCTGGTAGAACAGGAGATGCAGGCTATTGCGGGTGAGTTGCATTGTAATGCCGTCCGTGTTATCGGTCAGGACATGGGACGCCTGAAGATGGCAGCCCGAGTAGCGTCCAGTCAGGGATTGGACGTTTGGCTCTCACCGACACTGCACGATGCCGATGAGCGAGAGACGTTCGACCAAATCATGGAGGCGGCTTGCGCAGCGGAGGAAATACGTAAAATGGGTACACAGGTCGTGCTGGTCATTGGATGCGAACTTAGCGTATTCATGTCCGGCATCATTCCGGGGAACAGCGGACTTGAGCGCCTGGCCACGCTGTCAGATCCCTCGCGATGGACCGAGGACTTTTTCGCACACGGATTGCCATTGGAGCGTTTGAACACGTTTTTAGCGCGTACCGCGACGGAGGCGAGACGTCATTTCGCTGGTCCAATCACCTACGCATCAGGGCTATGGGAGGATATCGACTGGGACAATTTCGACTTCGTTGGCGTGGATGCCTACCGAGACGCGAGCAATGCGAGTCGGTGCCGCGATGTTGTCCGTAACTACCAAATCTATGGCAAACCGATAGTTGTGACTGAGTTTGGATGCTGCACTTACGTCGGCGCAGAGGATCAAGGCAGTATGGGCTGGATGGTCATCAATCGCAATTCCACAGCATGGTGCCTCAGCAAGCCACTGATACGGGACGAGGGCGTACAAGCACGGTACCTGACTGAGATGCTCACTCTATTCGAGGCAGAAGGCGTCGACGGCTGCTTCGTCTTCACATTTGTCAGCCCTAGCTATCCTTCCAGTCTCGATCCCCGTTATGACTTGGACACCGCCAGCTACAGTCTCGTACGTACCTGGCCCGAGGGACATGGTACAACTCGGTTACAGCTGCCGTGGGAACCGAAGGAAGCGTTTCACGCGGTGGCTCGCTTTTATGGAAAATACGTGAATACACAAAGGATAGAAGAACGACAGGGTTGACGACATTCCAGAGGATGGCGGGTTCACTCAAGCTTTAATTCTCCTATCGGAGCGTCGACGATTGAGTTTGTGGTTGGGATGCAGTAAGTGGAAGGTTTTATGAGATGTTTGACGAGTTGTAAAGACCTCATGCGAGGGGGAGTAGCGTGAACATTCGGAACGTCAAAGAACGAGACTACGCTCCGATTGTGAGTGTGATGGATGAGTGGTGGGGCTCTCGGAGCTCTCGGAGGTTTAGCTATTTTTGCAACTCCAAATGGCATCGGATATCCAAGTTCTTGCTCAGACACAATCGGCGTCCTGAAACTAAGCTGCGTGCTTGGGGGCTAGGGGAAACCTCGTCCCCCGTTTGTGCGAGGTCCAGAACCTGACGCACGTTGCTAGTCCGAGGCAGCCCCATGACGGAGGTACGAAATGTGGTAACCAACCCACGGATATCAGTGTGCCAACCGTCGACGAGCCTTGCCTTCGGTCCGGGCCTTTAACCTCATCACGACACGGGGCTTGACGGGGGCATATACCCCATAAGCCTAGCACTTACTGCAGTTTGCCTATGCAACAGTTTTGCATGAACATGCAGATTCACGGCTGACTCATATGGCGCTTATGGACAGGTATGTGACATAACGCCCCACCGTGAATCTACTACCGACATTTTTAATTAATCCTATTTTTTGTAGGTGTCTGAGATATGCCTTTGCGATGATTTCCATGTCTTTCTTAGAAATGCCGAATATATATATCCGTCACTTGATTGCCTATTGAGTTGTATAGACATCCAGCTCGTTTCCTCTCTGAGATGAATCGGGGATAAAGAGTCCAAGATTCTCACCGAGTTGTATCTTCTGACTGTTCGCAGGAAAATCTATGGTTGGACGCATGAAGAGAATATGATTCGCTGCAGTTATAACGGCGTTCAGACATTCATTAATATCGCGGCGCAGCTCCTCCGAATGAAGGTAGTCATACAGGGAGATATTAACAAACACCTAACGATTGACAGGACACTGATTAGTGTCCTAAAATAGGACACTGACCAGTGTCGTTTTGGAAATTGTGGTTTAGGGGCGGGTGATGTTGTCAGATAAAAGTCAAATGCGGGATGTTTATCACGCCATTGCCGATCCAACTCGGCGCAAATTGCTTCGTCTCTTGGCAGATGCAGAAGAATTGCCTCTGCATGCGTTAACGGTTCACTTTCATATGGGGCGTACAGCGGTTTCCAAGCATTTGGCGGTCCTTAAAGATGCCGGTCTCGTAACCGACCGAAGAGTCGGCAGGGAAACGCTGTATCGGCTGAATGCTGCTCCGTTAAGGCAAATTCAAGATTGGGTATCTTATTACGAGAAATTCTGGAAAGAAAGAATGATCGTTTTAAATCATTTACTACAGGAGGAACAAAAAATGAAATCCATTTCACTAGATTTTCACTTTAAGAGTCCAATCGAGAAGGTGTGGTTCGCTTTAACGGATTCGAATACTCTTTCGAAATGGATGTTTTTCAAAGAGAATGATTTTAAACCGGTCGTTGGACATAAATTTCAGTTTCGGACGGAGCCGACAGAATGGTGGGATGGAATTGTAAATTGTGAAGTACTCGAAGTGGACGAGCCTCATCGGTTATCGTACACATGGGTAAGCGGCGGAGAAAGCAATAAGGTTACTTGGACGTTGAAACAGAATGAGGATGGAACTACTCATGTGCATCTCGATCAAACCGATATCAGTTCGGAGCAAGCACTCCAAGGCGCTAAGTATGGCTGGACTAACATGTGCGGACAGCTTGAAAAGCTGTTGGAACAATGAGCGAATCTAATCAGTAGTATATCGTGGTCTCGGGCGCGAGGGAAAACAATCCGTCCGCACCTTTCTGCCGCGTATTCCGCAACCGGTGCAGACGCGATCGAAAATCTTAGCATGGCTGTTATTGTGGATCAGAAGAGGCTGGGCGGCGGTTCCCATTCCACGTTGGGCACGATTACCGATATCTCGCCTCTTCTCTCCGCCTTCTCTCTCCCGAGTGGGTCAGCCTTATGTCGGACCAGCAAACATGTTTTCTTTTAACGATCCACAAGGCATGTGTCCGGAGTGCAACGGGACCGGTCGCAGCATGTGCGTCGACATGAGTAAGGCACTGGACAAGTGAAAGTTGTTGAATGAAGGGGCAATCATGCTGCCGGGGTATACGGTGAACAGCATGGATTGGAACATGCTCGTGCAGTCGGGTCCCTTCGATCCCTACAAGAGGCTGAGTGATTATTCGGAGGAATAACTGGAACAGCTGCTTTCAGGAAGCAGCGACAGCAAGAAATGTGGATTCCTGTTGTTAGGAAATAAAGAGATAAAAGGAGCCGTGGAAATGTCCTATATCGTTGATTTTAAAAATGTGTCTACGGTTGGTTTAGAGTCTTCACCTGTAGCAGAAGCGCTTGCTGGTTTACGTGCTAATGAAGCCCGTTACTTTATGAACAAATACAAGCATGAATTTACGGTTGTACCAGCTGGCGAAAGCCGGGAGACACTTGATTATGTAAACCGAATTTTGAAAGAAGAACGTGATATTGAGTTTGCGGCTAAACCTTTAGAAACATCGCGTTTTCAAGTGGAAAATATCAAATGGGCCTACGTCTTTTATGAGGATGGTCTTGAGGTCAACGTCATGTATTCGGTTGATGACCCTAAGAAGCGGGCCGTTGGTTTTAAGCTTTCTGAGGGGATGGAGGTACCAAAGGAATTAGAAGGGAAGTTTAAGTTTGCTAGGCAGAAGTCTAAACTAGCTGGAACAATTCGTGGCTCATTTTTTGTAATTAAGGGAGAATATTAAAGTAAGCAAGAGCGCAAATTGGAGGAATCGAACCAAACAGGGCTTCCCCATCGTTATCTCGTCGGAACGGCATGTTCTGCCAGTTCCATTTTTCCATAGGCGTCATTGCTCGGTGGCTTTCAAATTAAGATCTATAGTACAAATGTTAGAAGGCATCATATTGGACAAACGGGGGCTTAAGCGCAACAAGAGGACCTCCAACAAACTGCATAAATACTGAAAATGCGGTATGTACAATACCGCATTTTTGTTCATTTAGTAGTTGCAAAAATCACGTCATGAACTACGTGAAACTCTCTGTATCGAAGGATACATATATACATTGATATAGCACGTATAATTCGTGAAATTAATACATCTTGGTAGTGATAAACGCGGGAGAATCACGGGCATCCAGTCATGGAGTGTCGTCATAAACATGTTTGCCCTACATGTGATGATGGTGAACGTGCTGATCTTCTTCTTTCCGTCTGGTGATCTCCAGGTGTCGTATAGTCCCGCGAATGCAAATACCTCCCGTTTATTCAAACGGATCCGGTAAGGCTTCTTGGTATGCCTATGCCACTATGTTATGTGGACATTATTTTAAGTGGGGATTGAAGAATAAGCAGATGACATGATATCCTAGAGATTATGCAGGAGGGTGACTCAATAGTTTATATAATAACTCAATTATATTTTATCTCGGATTAGCCTCGTTGTCAACACCATCTATAAGATTGACTAGTCGCTTAGTGACAAATTATTCTCGGGCAGAATGTGAGGCGAATTCGTCGGATGGTAAATGAAGAATGGGAAGCGGAACAGAAATACGTCCAACACGTCACGACACGCATCCATGAACGCGTTGAAACCTTAAAGCGTGAATTAGGTGGTATCAAAAAAGAAGTCGTGGAGATGCGACGCAACTTTTGGGATGATGTAACGGTTAACCTTGAAAACATCTACGAAATTTGGGAAACACATTTCGCCATTCGACAACAGGCGGAAATGCTCTCAGAAAGAGAACGTCGGTACTCGCACTCGACGGGTGTTCTAAAAACACTTGAACGATTGATGAGTTCGCCATTTTTCGGCCGGATCGACTTTGTAGAACAAGGGTCAAACGAAACAGAACGAATTTATATCGGAATTGGCTCGTTTCGCGACGAGGAAACGGACGAATTTCTCGTCTATGACTGGCGGGCACCGATTTCCAGCCTCTACTACGACCATATTCCGGGTCCTGTTTCTTTCGAAGCGTCTACCGGCAAAATTGTCGGGGAGATGACTAGAAAGCGACAATACGTGATTCGAGATGGGCAGATTGAAGTGATGTTTGATGCCGCTGTCACAATTCGAGACGAGTTGCTCATGCAGGTACTTGGACGTCATGCCGACACGCAGATGAAGAGTATTGTCGCCACAATTCAGAGGGAACAGAACGAAGTTATTCGCGACGACACATCGAGTATGCTCATCGTTCAAGGGGCAGCTGGGAGCGGCAAGACGTCTGCCGCGTTGCAGCGTGTTGCGTACCTTTTATATAAACATCGGGGGATGCTAGAAGCCAATCAAATGATCCTGTTTTCGCCCAACCCGATGTTCAACAGCTATGTCTCTACCGTGTTGCCGGAGCTTGGCGAGGAGAACATGCAGCAAACCACCTTTCAGGATTATTTACAGCATAGACTAGGCCGGACATTCGAGTTGGAGGACCCGTTTGACCATTTGGAATATCTATTGACACAACAAGGAACACCGGCTTACGAGGCCAGACTGGAAGGTATTCGCTTCAAGTCCACCCTGACCTTTTCGGACGCGCTGCGGCGCTACGCACAACTGCTGACGACAGACGGTATGTTGTTCAAGTCCGTGCGATTTCGGGATAAGGTCGTCGTATCTCGTCAGCAAATTCGCGATCAGTTCTATGCGTGTGATCCATCTTTGAGTATGCACTTGCGAATGGAATATCTTCGAGAGTGGCTTCTGGAACAAGTTGATATATTTGTGGATCGAGAGATTCACGAGCCTTGGGTCGAGGAAGAGATAGAATTGCTCGATCCCGAAGACTATGAACGAGCCTACGATCAGGTTTGCCGCATGAAGAGGGTCACTGACGCGTCGTTCAACGATTTCGACAAAGAGAAAGAGATACTGTCGAGAATGGTGGTAAATCGATATGTGGCAAAACTGCGACGCGGCATCAAACGGTTGGAGTTTGTCGACGTGCGCGGCATTTACCGTCAGTTTTTCGCAGACGAAACACTGTTTGACAAGGTTTTTCAAGGCGTTCAGATGCCATTTTTTTGGCGTGACATTTGTCAGCAAACCATCAAGCAATTGGACGAACGCAAGCTCGCCTTCGAGGACGCGACACCGTTTCTATATCTGAATGAACTGATTCAAGGAGTGACCATCAACACGGCGGTTAAACACGTTATCATTGATGAAGCACAGGATTACTCTTTACTGCAAATGGAGGTTCTACGCCGGTTATTTCCTCGTAGTCGTATGACCGCGCTGGGTGATCTAAATCAATCCGTGTTTGCACATGTTTCGGGACTCGGCAATACGAGTGGGCTTGAGACGCTCTATGGAGCAGAGAAAACGCGAGTGGTCAAGTTGCGGAGGAGTTATCGGTCCACCGAGGAAATCGTCCGCTTTACACGTGGGATGATAGATGGTGGAGAAGAGATTATTCCATTTGAGCGTCAGGGACCGAAACCGAGTGTCGTTGTGCTTGACGGGGACACGCCACACGCAGAGCAAGTGTTGAATGAAGTGAGGTCTCTAGAGGCGTGTGGCTATTCCTCGATTGCTATCATCTGCAAGACCGCGCGTGAAAGCAAACTTGCATTTGACGAGCTGGGTGACAGGCTGGCCGCATCTCTGGTGAGCAAGGAAACGGTCATGTTTAAGCAAGGGATAGTCATTATCCCGGCCTACTTAGCGAAAGGTGTGGAGTTTGACGCTGTTGTCATATATGACGGGGCGGATCACGTCTATAACAGCGAAATCGAACGACAATTATTCTATACTGCATGCACGCGCGCGATGCACGAGCTTAGAATTGTCGTGAGAGGTAAGCCTAATCGATTTATCACTTCACAAAATCCCGACACCTATACGGTCCAAATGATCAAAGAGTAGAAATACTATTTAACAAATATCATTTAGCTGAAGGACTAGCTATGGTCATCGTGGCCGGAAGAACTCGCCCGGGAGTTGAGAGCCAGCGGCGTACGAGTCGGTCATCTGGAAGTAGACTTAGCAGAGTTGGATGCGCCCGCTCGAATTTTGGACGAGGCAAGCTTAGTTCTTGGTTGACCATCGATTCTTGTCAACAACGCAACCTACTCGGAAGGATAGGGGCTGTCCACTCAACCTCATCTTGCGATAGGCTTTGAGACAGCCCCGCTGCTCTTTGGTATATATAGTGACGTGTATACATCCATCCCTCACTTGTCAAGACTTGTAGTGAATCGAAGTAGTAGTCTTGAGAGGGTGTTGAGGATGGGGATCTTCGGCCGTAAGTCAAAGGAAAAAAGCGGATCTAGAATCGTGTCTCAGCACGAAATTCAGTTAAGGACCGGTGAGAAACTTTATACAGGCAAGGTTCGGTTCAAAAACCGAATTCCCGATACGGAACCACGTTTGCCGTCAAGTCAGAAGAATCACTCATAGATTGTCAAATAGACTGACAGCCTGTACCATGATCTTGGTGGCTAGGAGGTCATGGGGGCTGTGAAACGACTTTTTGTTTGGCTACTCCGAGTGATGGTATTCATTGTGAGTGCATTCATCGTTCCTGGCATTGTGAACGCCTTGTCGGGCGGTTCACTCTCCAAAACCATCTCTGTGATTGCTTGGCCATTGTCCGAGTACCTTCATCTGATGCCTGGACCAAACGTATGGGACGGATGGAAATGGGCATACGCCGGTGTCACGGTCATCATTGAAATGTTGTTCCTCGCTGGAATGGTCGCACTGATTATCGAGCTGGTTCGTCTCGGACGTTCTCGGTTCTCAGAGCCTGTCATGCGTTCCATTGCATATATGCTCTCGCAAATCGAGATGGGGATCCGCAATGCCTGGGGGCTGGAACCACATGAGTGCAGGTTCTACTGGTTGGCGGGTCATGAGCGGGAGTACGATTATTTCACGGGTAGTCATCAGCATTTGAATGACTTGGACAAGAGGGTTATCGAGGCGGCATTTCTACGTCGAAAAGAATTGATTGCTGAAACGAATCTTCGTCAACACTATCCCACGCATTCTGCATATGAGTACGCGTTTATACGAAATGCAGGTGCTTTCAGCATGGGAATGATGGTTTTCATTAATAAACAAGGCATTCTTACAAACCCATCGAATGTGGACGCGTTTGTATCGTTGGTTGAGCCTATCATTTCTGTGGATGGATCCAAGGAAATCATGGTAGAATTGATTAAGAAGAGAGGAGTGATTGTTGTATGAAGAATACGTTAAAGACAATCGCTGAAGTTGTCCGTACGGCAGTCACGTTTTCCGATCTTCGCCCCACGAAAAAGGCTACCAAAAAAATGAACAAGTACTACGCAGGAACCGTTCGGTTAAACTTCGAGATTCCTGTAATTCGCAAGGACTGAGTGGACAAGCCCCTGGCACTGTGGGCTTTTTTTGTGTCACAAGGAGAGAGGACTCCGATGGAAGATGGAGTCCCCTCTCATTTTATTTCTTCACTGATACTTCTTCATGGAGATGGCCAGGGCTAGGGCCGTCTCCATCGGTTGCTTCGCTGCTTCTCCCGTGGAAACCGCAAACACTCGATTCCCTACCTGCCACGTCATCATGACCGTGGATATCCCAGCATTGGTCGTCACGGAAATTTCGCCCAATGTGTTCGGTACCGGAAGGAAATGCGTATGGAGGTATGCAACAGCCTCATTCGCTGTGGTCACCGGGGGCTTCGTCGTGCCGACAGCACTGACGTTGATTTTCCAACGACCTTCACGCCACAAAATGTGTGATTCGTTGTTTGCTGCATCGACCACAGCCGTTCCCGAAATCCCAGTGTTCAGGTTGATAACAGATTTCTGTCCGTTCACGCCAAACACATCTCCGAATCCACCAAGGGTTGCACTGTTCGCGTGCGCTGCGGTGTCAAACTGAGTGCCCTGGAATTGTGACACCATCTTTCCTCGCTTGTCGTTGAGCCAGACATTGTACACGACTTCCCGGCCGGGGAATGACATGGAAAACGATGTATCGACCATCGTGCGGTAAAACAGCGTATCCCCAGGCAAGACAGTGTGGGGAAACATGGTGGGTGCATACGCCCAGCTGCGCACGTCACTCGGGAGGCGGTTCATTGCCATTTGAATAATGGTCGGAAAGCTGGATGTGTGTGACGTCTTGGGAGGTCCATTCTGCTCCGCGGTCGTCGGATATTGATTGCCCATTCCCACAGTTGAGCCAGAATCGGTGTTCGTTGAACCACGGTCAGTGTTCCCTGTGTCATTTTCCGCGGAGGACACGCTGTTGGATTGTCCAGGGGGTGAACTCGGGCGATTCACCGTGTTATTTGGAGCGGTTGATGTTGTTCCTGTGGAGCAGCCAACGAGGGATAAAATCGATGCCAATGCCACAGTTGATAGGGCTATCCGTTTCATCGAGAAGCCTCCTGAAATGCAGCGCGACAACCGGTTAGTGGGGAACCCGAGGAGCAGCGCTGTCATGGTTCGTTCAGGGATCTTGACGTTGCAGCGCTGCTTTCGTGTCAAGGCTTACGACTCAATTTTTCGCTTTTCATGTGCTGGCTGAACCACTCGCGCAGTTCTCGACGCGCCACTTTTCCCGCGGCGTTGCGGGGCAATTTGTCGAGACTCCACACGCGACGGGGGCGCTTATACCCGGCCAAGTGCTGACTTAGGTATTGGCGCAATCCCAATTCCGCGTTGGCTGCGTCGATGCCTTGTTTCCATACGATGACACACACTGGCACCTCACCGAGCCTATCATCTGGAATGCCAAACGCGCATACTTCTCGGACGCCTTCATATTGAAGGACAACCTGTTCAATTTCCGCAGGATATACGTTTACGCCACCGCAAATGATGAGGTCCGCTGCTCGGCCCGTGACGTGGAGGTACCCTTGTTCGTCCAGATAGCCCAGATCCCCCGGTGCAAGGAAGCCGTCACGGCGTCGGATGTTCTGTTCAAGCAACTTTGCATCGCCGGCGTATCCTGCGAAGCCCATGCCGCTCTTGACCTGAATTTCATCGTTCACAATGCGAATGCGGGCGGGGAAGAACGGACGGCCTACGGACTCGTACACGCTGGGATTATCGGACGGTGGACAGACGGAAACAAACCCGACCTCCGAGGAACCAAAATACTCGTACATGCGGGCGTTCGGGTACACCGATTGCCATGTGCGGCGGGTCTGCACGGGCATCTTGTCCCCAGCTGTCACGCACGTGAGCGGCTTGTCCGTCGCCCACTGTGGATTCTCCTCACACACGTCCAGTACCGAGCGGTACATGGCGGGGACCATGAAGATGGCGTTCACGTCCGACTCGTTGAGCCGCTTTGCGGTGAGCGGAGGATTGAAACGGTGCTGAAGTTCTACTGTGCCTCCGATGAATAGCACGTGAAGCGCCGCGATGAGGGAGGCAGAGTAGCAGAGCGGTCCTGGGACGAGCAGGACGGTCGACTCGTTCATATGAAATTCCAGCGTCATACCGAAAAAGCTCTCTGTCCAGGAGCGGTGCGTGCGGAGCAACCCTTTCGGTGTACCCGTTGTGCCGGACGAGTAGCCGAGATAAAACACATCGTCGTCCGACAAACCCTCGTCGAGGGAGCGCGCTTCAGTACCTGTGTGGCAAAGACTGCGAATTTCCTCGAGCGAGATGCCGTCCGAGTCTGGCGAGAGACTGCTCGTTACCCACAGGCCGTCGTCGCGATGCACAATCACTCGCCAGGGACGCATCTGCTGCAGGATAGCGTCGTTCTCCTCCACAGTGAGTCGTGGGTTCATGGGTGCCACCACAAACCCCGCGTGAGCCAGGCCGAGGAACAATTCCAAGTAGGTGACGCTATTCTCCAGGTGAAGTGCGACGACGTCGCCGGGTCTGCCACCCAGCGCGCGGAATGCCTGGCCAACATTGTGAATGCCCGCAGCCAACTCGCCATACGTCAATGCCTCATCGGTGGTTCGGACGGCCACCTTGCCTGGATCATATCCTGCTTTCCACAAGACACCGTCTGCAATGCGCATGGCTACAGCTTCACCTGCTCCCACAGTGTTGCAATGCCGAGCCCGCCACCCACCCCCATGGTGGTGAGACCCAACAATCCGTTTCGACGCATCATGTCGTGAACGAGATGTGTGACCAAAACGGCACCGGAGGCTCCGTATGGATGGCCCAATGCGATGGCGCCTCCGTTTACGTTGAGTTTGTCCAACGGGATGCGAAGCTCGTCCACACAGGCCAGCACCTGTGCAGCAAACGCTTCGTTGAATTCCACCAGATCAACGTCATGGCGAGGCCGTTCCGTTCAAGCAATTTTTGCACCGCAGGCACCGGGCCGATGCCAAGGTAGTTGGGATCCACACCGACGACGACTGAATCCACGTAGCGCAGGCCCGTCGTAAACCCCATCTCGCGCGCTTTGGCGGCAGAGACCATCAGACAGACACAGGCGCCGTCGCTGATGCCACAGGCGTTTCCGGCCGTGACTGTGCCATCTTGTACAAACACGGGAGGTAGACTGCCCAGCTTCTCGAGACTTGTGTCAGGGCGTGGCCCTTCGTCTGCCGTCACCGTGGTTCCATCCGTTCGTTGCACCGGTGCAATCTCGGCAGCCAGCAGACCAGACTGTTGTGCCGCAACGGCTTTTTCGTGGCTGGCGAGGGCGAGTCTATCTTGCGCCTCCCGAGTGATACCGTACTTTCGCGCGACATTCTCGGCTGCCATGCCCATGTCTGGATCGCCAATGTGTTCCGGAGAAAAACGGGCGCGCTGGTAGACCCGAGGGCTGTCTCGGTAGAGGTTCATCGGCTTTTCCAGTTTCCACGGTGCGCGGCTGGAGCTTTCCACCCCACCCGCGAGATACACATGGCCGTGCCCGGACCGAATTTCTTGCGCGGCAAGGTGGATGGCTTGAAGTCCCGAGCCGCACTGCATGTCCACGGTGTAGCCAGGAACGTGGATGGGCAAACCAGCTTGCAGCAGAGACAGCCGCGCTACATTCCCTCCGGGACCGACGACATTGCCGAGGACCACGTTGTCCACGTGCGCTGGATTGAGAGCCGTCTCCTCGAGCAGGTTGCGTAACACGGTCGCCGCGAGATCCTCGACGGCGACGTCAGACAAGGCGCCGCCTACCTTGCCGATGGGCGTCCGCTTCGCCCATACCACGACAGCCTCGTGTTCAGCGAGACGCATTACAACCCCATCCGCCCAATTTTGTCTAACATCGTGCGCGCGGTCGTGATCATCTCGTCAAACAACTCAGCAACGGTCGGCACATTCCTGATGAGCCCCATCGATTGACCGGCCCAGGCAAACCCTTCGTCCATTCGCCCTTCAATGGCGGCGTGGCGATTTCGTTCACCGGAAATGAATGGCCTCAGTTTCTCCGCGGTGGTGCCTCTCCGTTCTTCTTCGAGAATTTTTTCCACCCATTCTGACGGTAACACGCGGCCTGGAGCGCCGATGGTCCGTTTAATCACGATCGTATCGGTCTCCTGTCCGCGCACCAATGCTTCCTTGTAAGCAGAATGCGCGATACATTCCTTTGTGGCGACAAACCGAGTTCCCATTTCAATGCCTTCGGCCCCGAGCGCCAACGCCGCCAGAAAACCGCGCCCATCGGCAATGCCGCCGCTCGCAATCACGGGAATCTGCACGGACTCCACGACGCGGGGAATGAGGACAATGGTTCCTGTATCAACTCGGCCGATGTGACCACCACCTTCTTGGCCCACTGCCATCACAGCGTCTGCGCCCAAAGATTCCGCCTTTTGCGCTTGACGAACAGTGCCAACGAGAACGAGTTTTTTCACGGGACTGTTCTCGAGCCTCCGAAGGATGGGTTCCGGATTGCCGCCTGTCAACGAGATGGCCGATACGCCTTCTTCCAGCACCACATCGATAAAGTCGTCCACCGATTTGTGCTGGCTAATGGCGATATTCACGCCGAATGGACGGTCGGTTAGAGATTTCGTCTTGCGAATTTCCTCCCGCAAGTGTTCAGGAGAGGGGAGTGAGGTTGCCGTGATTTGGCCCAAACCTCCAGCGTTCGAGACCGCCGATGCGAGTTCAGAATACGCCAGATTGGCGAGGCCACCTTGGATGATTGGATATGTAATGCCCAACAATTCGGTCACACGCGTTTTCATGTTGTTTCCCATCCTTCTACGTCCGCTATGAAAAACGGACTTGTAATTGTGAACTTACAGTCAATACAGAGTTAACATACGTTGCGCCTCAGCGCAACCCATGGCAGTTGAACATCCGTGCCTATTTGATGGTCTGAGAGGGAAAATACAAGTAGATTGGGGTCATCATCGCGCGCGAAGCCGGTGGACGCGGATGCTTGCGAATGGACAGGGTAATCCTTGTGGAGAAAGCGCTGTGCCGCGAGTTCCGGAGACGCTAGAGTGGTCTCCGGATCCACTTCGCGACGTGCGATTGCACATTCGATTCCTTGTTCTTAGAAGAAATATCCATTAGACTGGGCCGTCCGCTGCCACTGCGGCCGGCCCACATTCAACTCGCGAACAATCACTGGTTCATCTTGGCCGGCGCAGGCAACGCATGAATGGCCGTCTGCCTTTCCTTGCTCGCGGCCTTCTTAGCCCTTCTTAGGAACAGGGACATGATAAACGACACACAGGCGATGCCGGTGGCCACCAGAAAGGCGTCGTCGATTCCCTGTACCGTCGCCCGCTGCATGGCCATCCCGTATAGCATCTGCTGTGCTATCGCCATACCGGTTTGTAATGGCTGCCCGAGCTGCGCCGCCAGGCCTTGCGCCATGCTGTGCATCGTATAGTACATCTGGGGGTTCGTCGACGAGACGTTGTTCACGTACTGCGCGTAATGCAGAGTGGTACGGTTTGACATGACAGTGATGAGCAGCGACGTCCCGAGCGACGCGGCGACCATGCGCACAGTGTTCGCCGCCGCCGTGCCGTGGCTGTTCAGATGCCGCGGCAGGTGGTTCAATCCTGCCGTCATGATGGTCATCATCAAGAACGACATGCCGAACATCCGGAACGTGTATACAATCATAACGTGCATGTATGTCGTATCCATGGTCAGATGGCCCAGTTCCCACGTCGTAGCGATGGTGATGAGCAGGCCGAAAATCGCCAACGGCCGTACCCCGATTTTGTCCAGCAAGGCGCCGGAAATCGGGGACATGATGCCCATCACAATGGCGCCCGGCAACAACAGTAAACCGGAATCCAGCGGCGAATAGCCGCGGACGTTCTGGATGTAGATGGGCGTGAGAAGCGCCCCGCCGAACATGGCCATGTTGAGGACCGAGCTGACGCCGGCGGAGAGCGAGTACATGCCGTATTTGAATACGCGTAGGTTGAGCAACGGGTTTTCCGACGTCAGCTCCCGCCACACGAAAGCGGCGACGAAAATCACGCCGACGATAAGGCTCACTCGTACCTCCGAACTGCCCCAGCCATTGTTCCCGGCTTCGCTGAATCCGTACAGCAGTGAACCCAAGCCGATGGTCGAGAAGAGAAAACTCCAAATTTCGAACTTCGGCTTCGTCACGTCCGTGACATTCCTCAGAAAGATGGCAGAGACGATGAGCGCGATGACGGCAATCGGGATCACGATGTAGAACAGCAACCGCCAGGAGTAATTTTGGATGATCCAGCCGGACAGGGTCGGTCCCACGGCGGGAGCGAAGAACATCGCGATACCGATAGTTCCCATCGCTTTGCCGCGCGTCTCCGGTGGGAACAAATTCAGGATGACCGTCATCATGAGCGGCATCATGGTGCCAGCCCCGGCGGCCTGTACAATGCGTCCGATGAGCATGACACTGAATCCGGGCGACACTGCGCAGATGATGGATCCGACGGTAAAACACGACAGGGCGCCGAGAAACATTTGGCGCGTTGTGAACGTCGCCATCAGCCAGGCGGTAATCGGGATGATGATGCCGTTCGTCAGCATGTAGGCCGTCGTCAACCATTGAATCGTGTTCGCCGAGACGTTGAAGTCATTCATTAATTGCGGAATGGCTACGTTCAGCAAAGTCTGGTTCAGAATCGCCACAAACGCACCTAGAACCAACGAGGCGATAATCGGAACCTTGCGGATTTCCTCCAAATTTGGGGCGTCTGCGGCCTGATCCCGACGGATGACTACTGGTTTCATGAATAACGCCCCCTCCTTACTTGTGAATCCGCACTTCCGCGCTCATGCCAGGTTCCAGTCGGCCTCCGCTGTACCCTTGCAATTGGATCTTCACAGGGATGACCTGCGTCACCTTCGTATAGTTCGCATTGGTGTTCTGTGTCGGCAGCAGGGAGAACGACGAGGCGGTGGCCTGACCGATTTGATTCACCACGCCGCTCAAGGTCGTACCCGGGTATGCATCGACATATACGTCGACGTTCTGGCCGACCTTGACTTGACTGATTTCCGTCTCCTTCATGTTCGCGGTGACCCACAGATCATTCAGATTGTAGGCGTAGGCGAGCGGCGTACCCGGTGCCACGTATTCATTCTTCGTCACCATGGACTGCACGATGGTACCATCCACAGGCTCCGGTATCGTGATGTTCTGGGTTCCATTGGCCGTCGTCACCTGCAGGGTGCCGACCGCATCGCCTGCGGCGAATTGCGTGCCGACCGTGCCATTCCAGGATGTGATTTTACCAGCGGCCGGAGCCGCAATGACGATTTGTTGGCCTGTCACTTGGGCGTCATCCGTAGACAGGTACAGCGTGGACTGATTATAAAAGTAGTACCCGACAAATCCCGCAATGATGACAACGAGGATAATCACCACGTTCACGATAAGCATGCGTCTTGCGTTCACTATCTTCCATTCCTCCCGAGGCTACGTTATTCAGTGTTTTTGATGAATATCCAACAGTCGCCGGATGTCTTCCGGCTAGCCATTTCACAAGCGGCGCAACATCCTGCATTCGCCTGGAGTCACGGGCGCGCTAGCGCATCCATGACTTATGTTTATTCCTCCTCGCGAAAATTTTAGACTGTATACTTTTAGATCATTATAATATTTATCGATAAAACATATCAATGACTTCGCCGGAATTTGGATCAAAACGGAAACCAGGTGACCATGTTACACGTCCTCTAACAGGGAGGTGTTTGCAGGGTGGAAAGATGCAAGACATCTTTTGACCTTGTCCAATTTATCCGTTGGCGTCTCACAGGAAAAGTCTTTCGTTTGACCCCTTGACGCAATGTGTAACCAATGGTTATATTGTGACCAACGGTTACTAACCGGTGGTTATCGACCGCGTTTTGTGCCGCACATCATGTGGAAGGGAGGTATTGTCAACCATGCCGAACAGACAAGAAATCCGATCCGAAGAAACAAAGCGCGCGATTCTGACTGCCGCCGGAACACTGTTTGCTGACCGAGGGTATGATGCGGTGACCATGCGGGAGATTGCAAAAGCGGCGGGATGTTCGCATACAACCATCTATATCTACTTCAAGGACAAGGAAGCGTTGCTTCATCAGCTTTCCATGGAGCCACTCCAGTCCTTGAAAACACAAATGGAGTCTGTGCTCGGGAACGAAACCCTATCTACTGATGACCGTCTGAAATCTATCACGAAACAGTTTATCGAATTCTGCCTGGCCAACCGCAACATGTACACCGTCTTTTTCATGACGAAAGCAGCTCGGGTAGACGAGGAAGCTCCCGCTTCGGAGCTGAACAAATTGCGAAACCAGCTGTTTGGAATGTTGCGCAAAGCCATTCAAGAGGCGTTGAACCTAAGACAAGACTTCAGCGATTTGGGGTTGGCCTACGCACGGATTTACTTCTTCACGTTGCAAGGGATTCTGGCTACATATCACCAGTCAGAAGAGTCTGTCGACGCTCTGGTGGATAGGCTATCATCCACGTTCAATCTCGCAATAGACGTCCTGTTGGCCGGCTTTAAGGAAACCGCGAAAGGGGCTAGTTCGAAGTGAAAATGGAACGGGTGTCGGAGCACATCTGGAGCCTCAGGACGTGGGTGGGATTTCCGGTTCACGCGTGGTTGGTCATGGACGGTGATGGAGTCACTTTGGTGGATACTGGATTCTCTTTCATGGCGAACGGCATCTTAAAGCACTTACATCGTTTGAATGCAGGTTCGCTGCAAAGGATTTTGCTCACCCATGGGCACTCGGATCATGTCGGATCTGTGGACCGCATTGTCAAAGACACTCCCGTACCCGTTTACGCGCACCGGATTGAATTGCCGTACATGAACGGAGAGCTCATTTACCCACGCCGCAAAAAACCCGAGTTCAACATCACGAAGGGGCTGGCCCTGGCGCTTGCCGAAGACGCCAACGGGAACCTCGAGAGGGTCGCGGGGTTGAAGCCGTATCTCACACCCGGACATTCTCCTGGACACGTTGTGTATTATCACGAGGCGGATAAGGTACTGGTCGCGGGCGATTTGTTTACGTCCAAGCGCGGGAAGCTGCACAGACCGATGCCCATGTTCACGGCCGATATGGCAGAAGCCGTGAAGAGCAGTGCCATTGTGAAGACGTTGAAACCGAGACGGGTGGAAGTGTGTCATGGTGGGCCTGTCTTCAATGCTGCGGATCAACTGGAGGAATACGTCAAGACCACCGCTGCTCGGTTTTCCATTCCCAGCTATGAACTGGAGTAGACCATTACGCGAAACGGTGCGGTCCTGGAATATTGCGTGCCATCAAACGAGCAAGAGCCTGAGGAATGAATCACTCAGGCTCCGAAATTAACAACAGGTTGTTTTTAGATCACTTCGATGATTGTAGCTGGTTATCCTGTGTCGAATGGTGGGCTGAAGGGACCTGGACCGTGTATTGATTGATCCATTGCTCGTTCGTGAAATCTCTTCCCTTGACTACAACTTTATCGTTGTACACCTGAACGTAAAGTCCTTCACTGTCCCCGACCAAGCTATTCGTGACCGGATTCCACGGATTGCGAACACAAGAATCATTAAATGCTGTGAACTAACCTTGCCACATTGTTCCTGGTTGGTTTTTTAAAGTCCAGTGGCTGTGGCCGGAGAAGAAGATAACTTGAGGATACTTGTTGAGAAGACTTGTTAATTTATCAGCGTTCACAATATCATTTCCGCTTCCGGCTACTGTATTCGGAATGGGTTGATGCAAAAACACAAAAGCCGGCTTATTTCGGGGGGTATGTTTCAATTCGTTATCTAACCATTGCAACTGTGTGTCTGACAAAACGGCATTATTTAAATTACTCACTTCGTAATGCGGGATTGTTCTTTCATCTTACTATTTGGTAAATTTCGACTCACATCAATGCCGATTGCAAAACAAAGAAACCGAGGTGTCGGTCCTCGGTTTCTTCGCAAATGGGTCGCCAACGTTTTCTCAAGCTACCTCTTCATCGTCTTCCATCTTCGTTTGGCGGCGACGATGGGTGCTGATGGAGTAAAAGTAGAAAGCGAACGTCAGCTCAATCAAAAACATCAACCAGTCAATCGAAATTCCTTCTTGAAACGCGTTCGCTGAGTCTACAAACAGCGTATCGCCACCCAGGATGGCGTAGTTTAAGCTCATGAACGCAGCGATGAGCGCTGCGAGGGCACCGAGTTTGCCTACTGTTCTGTTCAACTTTCCTCGGAATCCGTAGATAGCGAGGATCAGGAACATGAGCCCTACAAATGCCTCGCCGACGAGTACCAGCGACCCGAATAACCGATAATGGGGCACGCCGATATGCTTGAGCAGACCTGCATAGAAGTGAAGTTGAACGCCTGATATGGACTGCGACAATTGGTCGCGCAGGTTTTGGTAGTAATTCTTGATGACCAATTTATTGAAGAAAGAGATCAGCCACTCGTATGCAAGGATCAGCAATAGCACAGGCACTACAGGTCTCTGCATTGTGTTACTCTTCATCGCTCATTCCTCCCTTGGCAAGTTTGTTTTCGACTCTACCAATGAAACATCAAACAGAATTCAAAATGACTGTCCATGAGAATCGCTACAGCCTGTACTTTTAGAAAGAATGGTATTTTTCAAAGGATTTACGGGTTATCGCATGGTGGTTATTCCTTGTTCATGCGTTTGGTGATCACGATGAACGGACGCATCATATCGTTGTCTTCATGCTCAAGGATGTGACAGTGCCAGGGGAATTCCCCCGCATAAGGTTCAAAGCGGGCAATAATTCGCGTAACTTGCCTTGGATTGGCACGCACCGTATCCTTCCAACCCCGCTCATTTTCATCCGGTTGCATTGGGGGACCAGTCAACACAATGTCTCCTGTTGACAAGTACTTTTCCACGTTGAATGGTTGACGGTTGACAATCTGGAAGTGGACGAGATGAATATGGATTGGATGTGTATCATCGGTTACATTCACAAAACACCACATTTCGGTGCTCCCTGCACGAATGACTTCTGTAACCGGGTCACTCCAGCGTTTTCCGTCCAACAGCAACAGCGGCCGCCCGTATTCATCCTTCGATTCAACGAGCGATAAATATCTGGTACGTCTAGCCGACTCTGCGGTGAGTGGTTCAATTCTCCCTAGATTCCTAGGTATCGAGCCCATATCTCCATCACGAGGCGGAACGGTCACCCGAAACTGCATCACTTGACCCGTCGTATCCGGATCCGCTGGCTCACCACCCGGAAACGGTGTGGGGGCACGATTCTTCAGCAAGATGTTTCTGCCCTCCATGCCCTGAAAATCCACAATGACGTCTGCTCGTTCCGCAGGGGCAAGCAGAATTTGATGAACTTTAACGGGGTGCTCGAACAGACCACCTTCGACCCCAATCTGGTAAAAAGGTTGGCCTGAGTCCAGGCTTAGTGCGTAGAACCGTGCATTCGAAGCGTTTAGAATTCGAAAACGGTATTTCCTCGGTTGGACCTCGAGATATGGCCAAACCTTTCCGTTGACCAGGATGGTATCGCCAAAAAACTCCGCAACCGCAGACGGATCTGGCGTGACACCAGGGATTACGTCCCTCGGTTGCCGTGGATACGACAAAGATCCATCGGGATTCAATGATTTGTCTTGAATGGCGAGTGGAATTTCGTATGAACCACGCGGTAAGTTCAAGGCATCTTCATGAGCATCCCGAATGATGTAAAAACCGGCTAATCCGGCATATATGTTCAAGCGGGTAATTCCGACTGCATGGTCGTGGTACCACAGCGTCGTTGCCCTTTGATGATTTGGATATTTGTAAATTATCTGTCTCCACTGGGGGCCCCGTCGCAGATATCCCTGCGTGAACCACGCCTCAGGATGTCCATCATACTTCGATTTATTCTTTCCACCATGAACATGAACAACGGTGCGTACTTGTGGTTTGTCCGCTTCGGCTCCATGTATTGTGGTATCCACCGGTAAAAGGTGTTTGTCTGGAAGATTGTTGATCCATTTGATCTTTACCAGTTCGTCCCTGCGCACTTCTATGGTTGGCCCTGGTACGGACCCCTCGTAGCCCCAAAGGGTGGTATCCGGAAGTTCAGCATGGAGTGATTGGGAGAACTGTACCATTTTCACTTCATAGTAGGTCTCGTGTACATCCCGATAAAGGGGCTGTAGAATGCCGGGAACAGGCAGTGGATCGACAAACTTGGTTAGCCGCACAAGAGTTCCCTCCCGTAATTCATGGTCATCATTAAGTAATGCAGGAGAGAAGCTCAGGATGTATCTGACTTTTCGGCGGGGTGGCGGTACTTCATCTTTCATTTCTTGCCCAGCTTCAACGTGAATCGGGAGGGCCGGAATCGCCTCATCACAAGCACGATGAACAAGATGGTAGGAACCAGGTAGATGGCCACCGCCCAGAGGCGAGAATTATCCGTTCCTGTAAGCAGTCCGTGCAGTGTCACCAAAATGAACATAGGGAACGACGCGTAATGTATGGTTCGCCATACCTTGGCAGACATCTTCTCTCTGAGGTATGACGTGATAACGAGCAGAAGCCAACCGTACAGTGTCAGGACTCCAAATCCCGTGTAAATGGGGCGATACTTCGCTGCGAAGGCAATCAGCAGACTAAATACACCAAACGGGACGGAGGTGTCCTGGTAAAGACCCCAGAGATGGAAAAAGAGAAACGGAAGGACGAGCAGCGCAGCGTATTGATGCATCTGCGTCATCAATTTGCGCAGTTTCCATTTGTCCCATATGGCACTGGTCGTCGAAACGCCGAGCAAGACCGCCAGAGACAGCAAACAGTACGACGTAAATCCTGCAGACCTGGCCATGTACCAGTAGAACTTGTTCGCGGTGGCCTGGCCTGGATTCACCACGTGGATGGCCGCATATGAACCGACAATGATGAAGAAGGTTAGCGCACAGGCAAAACCAAACGGAAACCGTTGACGTTCATTTAAAAGTTCCACGAATGGATCACCTCACCTGTATTCAACACGAGGACCCAGCCGGCCACGGTTTGATCATTAAGCCAGGTCGAGCCGCGCTCACGACCCAAGACCAGACCGACTTTCGCCATGACTTCAGCTTGAACGAGGTCCTGGTGGACCACCGTACACGAGACCACATCAGACTCAACCGGGATGCCGAGGAACGGGTCAATGATATGGTGTACGGTCTGTCCGTTGAACGTCCACTTTCGACGATACGTGCCACTCGTAGCCACTGTCATATCGGACACATCGAGTTTGAGCACATGCGCTCCGCCCGGATTGAACGGGTCAGCAATCGCCACGCACCACGGTCGTTCACCGTGTGTACCTGCACATATCATGTCTCCGCCAGCATTGAACAGAAACTGTGAAATGCCTTGTCGCTTCAGAATGTCCGCCGCCTGTTGAACAATCCACCCTTTTGCAATGCCTCCTAAGTCGATTTTGTACCCGGGTTGTAAGAACACCTCGCTCTTTGTTGTATCTACTTCAAACGGGCAAACCAACGGTGCTAAGAATGGAAGAGCATCGGTGACGTTGACGATTGGGTGGTCGCCAAGCCGATAGAAAGAGACATCATATCCGATGCTTTCTAGAACGTGTCCCAAACACGGATTGAACAGACCTTTCGTTTCCTCGAAGGACTGTTTGGCTTGTCTGAGAACTTCCACTGTATCGGGATGCACAGGCACCCACTGTCCAGGAGCAGCGTTGATCCGGCTGACGTCACTGTCTGGCCGAAACCGCGACAGCAGAGCTTCCAGCTCTTCGACTTTGTCTCGGGCGCGTTGCACTGCAATACCGACATTTGTCGATGTGGACAGGCTCTTAGGAACGACAATGTCCACTTGGGTGCCCATGGCTTGGAATGTCACATGGCTCATGGTCTCATCACGATCCGGATGAAGTGGCGTCGGGCATTGATTGTTGGCTCAATCCCGCACGTCCAGAACTGGATTGCGTCGGCGCGACGGCGGCGCTTGATGACTGCGATGTCAAGCTGGCGGTCCTCGCTTGTTTCACAGCGTTTTGCAGCGCAGTCCATGTATTTTGGTCCATCGCTCCGGTTTGCGGCAGCTGGTGTTCGGCCTGAAATGTTCTTACAGACTCCGCAGTCGCGGTGCCGTAATACTGCGTAATGGGGTGATGGAAATAACCCAATAGCGACAATTGTTGCTGGATCATGCTCACCTGCGGGCCCCGGGACCCAATTTCATACAGTCTCTTCTCAGAACTCGTACGCCCATTCTCAGATGTACTTGTTTGCAAGGCGGATGGCTTCAATGCAGGTGACTTGATTGGAGCTGAATGAGTGGCTGGGGCCGTCTCGGCAATTTGGTACCAAATCGTGAGCAGCGACCCAAAGGCAATCACGGGCGTACTCCAAGAGAGCGTGGTCAGCCACAAGCGCAATTTGCGTTCCCTGCGTTGCCGGGCGATTTGCTTTTCTTGGTCTGTACCCATGTAAATCAGCCTCCTCGTGGAACATGCTACATCTTGTACATCAAACGAAATTCAAATTGAAAGTGTTGAGCGAAGGAACGCGGTACTGTCTCTCACGACAGTACCGCGTTCCTCTATGGCTTCACATATGGTGAGAGGAATTCATCGTCTCTCAAGATGATTGAACACCCAATCCGTGCATGTAGACGAGTGTACCTCCCAAATGTCCTGCGGCAGTCACCATGACAACAGCCATAATGGAGCAAATGACGGCCAACACGGACGGCTGAACACGCTGCGGGTTCTTCCAGAAGCGCCAACCTTGTAACACCAGCGCGGCCAGCACAAAAACGCCGGTCACTTCTCCGTACTCCTTGTGTGTATGTAACACGTGTACCGCAGTACCAGGAACATGACTGAGGTAGGAGCCGCTTATCGCACCTGCAACACCAGCCGCCCCCACAGATATGAAGCTAAAAATCAGCAAAATGAGGAACGACTTGGCGGGAAAATCACTCTTGCGATAACAGAGACTGATAACCCCAGCCAGGCCAGCCAGGTAAACGAGGGCAATTGTGAAGTGTACAACCATGGGGTGAATGGTCGGTGGAAACAAATGATACAGGCTTGTCATGTACCTTTTACCTCCCGCGGTACAGGATACGGGTTGTACTTCAAAAGTATCTCAAACCCTCGTGGGTCGGTAAAAGCATTGGAATTTAAAGCTTTATCTTTTGTGGGACAACAACGGTCGTGATAACCCATGGTCCATCCATCCGTACGTCGATGCGACCTTGCATTTCTTCGACAATTCGGTTGGCAATTTTCATGCCGAACCCGCGTGTCATATCACGGGGAGGATGTACCGCAGTAGGCATGGTTTGCGCGCGGTTCTTCAAACGAAACTGAATCATATGTGACTCGGCCGTGAGGGACCATGTTGCCTCTGTATCTTCCTCGGCGTGGTCGACTACGTTTTTGCACAGCGTGCTGATCAACCGAGTCCACATTTCCGGCGTTGACATCAGAAAGAGTCCTGGTTGAGAGAAACCGGAGAGGTGAATGTTGCGTTGCTGGAGAAGTGGACGAAAGCGCTCAATCACCTCGTCCGTCAAGTCTGAGACGGCGACTGGCTGAAGATGAACTTGGAATGACTTGGCATTGAGGCGGGAGAGGTACAAAATGTCCTTGACCAGCGTGGAAGCCTCCAGGATCTCTCGTGACAAATCTTCTTGAATCTCCTTCTCGGCTACATGCGTGCTCACAATGGCATTCATGGTAGCCAGCGGTGTTTGTAGCTCGTGGGATAGCTCTACCAGCATTTCCTGATGCGCCTGCCAGGTCTTTTGAGCGGGGATAAGCGCCTTTCTCGCAATCCATAGGTGGAACAAAATGGCGCCCACTACGCCGACAGTGCCGACGAGGAACAGAAGATTTCGAACGTGTTTCAGCGTTACGTAGACTTGCTGTGTGGATTCGAATGTAACAATCTGCACGGGTACACCTGATTTCACGAACGTGTCAGAGAAAATCCGATAATGCTGATTGTTATACAGCATGTTTGTGAAATGCCCATTGCTGGTGTGGGTTAGCAGCGTAGATGGAGCAACCGGGGTGTGTTCCGACACATAATTTCCGTGCGGTGTATGGATCAGTGTATATAGACTCAGTCCCTTATCGTCGGATGTGTCCAGCAGACGAAAAATATCCTCGGAGATACGAGGAGCTGTGACTACACGTTCATGAACTTCTACGAATTCAGAACGCAAACTCATGTCGCCTTCCATGCGCAGTTGGTGATTGAGCTCCAGGTAGACAAAGCCTCCAAAACAGACCAACAGTACCACGGTGCCCAGGATCATCAAGGATGATATTTGTAAGTAAAAACGTTTCAACATGCTTTCTCACCTATACATTGGGGTGGATCATATATCCCTGGCCCCGCACCGTTTTGATGATATTTTTAATGCCCAACTGAGCACACTTTTTGCGCAGAAAGTACACGTAGGTGTCGAGCGCGTTGTCTGCGAGGTCTGCATCGGGTCCCCACACGTGATGAATCAGTTGATCGCGTTCCAACACTTGGTTCGGGTGGCGCATGAGACACTCTAGGAGTAAGTACTCCTTGCTGGATAACTCGAGGATGTTCCCGTGGTACTCCAACGTCCGAGAATTTCTGTGTAGAGTGACTTGTCCATACGTGACGTTGTCGATGGCCGTGTACCCGCCAGCGCGCCGAATCAGCGCCTCAATGCGGGCAATCAACTCACTGGAGTGAAACGGCTTGCCCAGGTAATCATCTGCGCCCGCATTTAAACCGTTCACTCGGTCCACGGGTTCGTTTCGTGCTGTGAGCATGAGAACAGGTGTATGGATCTGCAGCTTTCGTAATTTTGCCACTAGATCCATGCCGTCTCCGTCTGGAAGCATGACATCCACCACAATGCAATCGTAGGCGTTGGTCAATGCAAGGTCTATTGCGCTGAATGCAGTGTTTGTGTGATCCACGTCAAAGTCGTGTTTTTGTAAGAGCTCCTTGACCGCACGAGCGAGATGAACATCATCTTCAATCACGAGTACTCTCAACACCAAGCCCCCTCGTTCACATCGCGCAGCAACGCAGCCTGTCGAAGTGCATTCTTCGCTCACTCTAGATACCAATTCTACTTCAAAACAGATTCAATGCCTCATGCCGTCGAAATTTGCGCTTTATGTCCGATAGTATGGACGATTTTCAAAATTCCACTTGAGCGGTTCTACATGTTCGAGTATCGAGATAAAGATGATTGCCCGCTTCGGCGGTTTTTTTATTTGATACTGGCGTGTGACACCTGGTAATGGCCCAATCTTACCAAGTCAAGCATGCGTATCCTAACAGCATCTGAAAGGAAAGGGGTGTAGGTCCATGTACGATGGTGGATGTTTCGGTGGTTTTACTCGATGGGCAGTCGTGTTTCTGATTATCTTCGTACTGTTCTTCCTTTTGGTACCAGGACACGGCGTGGGATACTAATCAGACGGTTCTGAAGTATTCATTTATGTCACTACCCGCTTCGGCGGGTTTTTCATTTGCTAGGGGGAATCATATATGATAACCATTCCTACATTACCCATCACACGTCAACGGGTTCTTCCTTCCGTGAACGTAAACTTGCCGTATTTCTCATCATCCTCTTCGTCGATGTCGTCCCAGTCGACGAAGCCAGATGGCTCTCGCTTGTCGGTTGATTCCGGCACGATTTTTTCTCTCCTTCCTTTGGTGGATTGAATGCTTAGCGATTTGCGCAATTGTGACGTACAATTCTGGTGGCATGTTGCAAACAGAGCATTCTTAGAAACAGGATACGGTGGACCATATCCAATGGTTCGAGCATTCTGCGGATAAGCGAGATTGACATCGGACTCATTATATATCCGACTCAACGAAATTTATATCATACTGGTGATCCTCTCTGGCGTCTATGGTGCAAACTGACCGGATAGAGGATGCACACGCTACTGTATGCAATCGTACACGAGGTGGTCTTTTGAAGTGGTTCGCGGCGTGGCCGAAGGGGGTCCCCCTGTTACTGGTCAATTCGTTTCTCATGTCCGTCGGGTTTTATGCGCTCATTCCCAACCTTTCCGTATACCTCACCCATGTTTTACAATGGTCTCCCTTGTTGGCAGGAATCCTGTTGATGGTACGGCAGTTTGGTCAGCAGGGGCCGATGATGTTGACAGGGATGATTGCGGATAGAGTGGGATACCGGGCCACCCTCTCCATTGGATTTCTGATTCGCGGAATTGGGTTTGCCATGTTTGCCTTCAATACGAGCGTGGTCTGGATCTTTCTTTCCGCGATGGTCGCAGGCATTGGAGGGAGTTTGTTTGAGCCGACTGGCGACGCGGCACTTGCAACCCTGACGGACGAATCGTCCAGGTCACGGACGTACGCTGTGAAAAAGGTCAGCGATAATCTCGGGATGGTGTTCTCTGCGCTGATTGGTACCTTGCTCGTATCCGTGAGTTTCCGCTTACTATCTTTGGTTTGCGGAGCCGTTTTTGTGTTGGCGGGTCTGTTGACCTATTTTCGCCTGCCATCCATTCAGGTCCAAGTCAAACCGATGCCGTGGCGTCACATGTGGGGGACGGTTTCGCGGGACAAACCTTTCATCCATTTTGTAGCGGTGATGGTAGGGTATTTCTTCATGTACATGCAGTTGTACCTCACCATTCCGGATCGGGTTGTTGAAATGACGAACAAGGCCTCCTCTGTGTCTATCGTGTTTCTGACGCTGTCCGTGATGATGATTTTGTTCCAGGTGCCCATCAACACCATGGTGTCCAAATACAATGCGATTCTCACTGTTCAATGGGGATTGCTGAGTATGGGGGGAGGACTCTTCCTCTTCGGGTTGTCCAATTCAATATGGGTACTGCTCGTGGGAATCATCTTGTTTTCCGTTGGGGTAATGACTGTGCAGCCGGCAAGCTTTGACGTAACCTCCCAACTCTCTGACCCCAAATTGACAGCCACGTACTTTGGTTTTTACTACTTGGCGATGGCCATCGGAGGTGCTCTGAGCCAAGGCACGGGCGGACTGTTGTTGCAAGTGGGGGCAGCCATTGGTGTGCCAAGCCTGGTTTGGTGGGTGGCGGGGGCCGTTGCGGTTCTCTCGGCTGCAGGTGCCGGTCCACTACGAGAAGCGCTCCTGAGACATCGTGAGTCTCAGGTACAGTCGTAGACTGGGTGCCCGGTACATATTCTTCAAGGGCCCGAATGGGGAGCACCTGGACTTGTTTCAACCGGGTCGCTAAGCAAGGCCGGTTCAATCCTCTGGCGCCACGTGTCGGGGGCTCCGCTCATTCGCAACCGCCCCGTTTGTGGAGGCGGTTGTGTTATGTCAGCGATGTGCAAAATCACGACTCTAGAGCAATTTTGCAAATCGCTCATGTGGCTATAGAAATATCGAGTGAATGCCGAGTAGTGACATCATGCCTGCAAAGATGCAGAGAACAAGCACCGTTCCTGATACCGCCCACGCCAGGTCATTCCAGGGAAAACGTTTCATGGTGTGACCCTCCGCATCAAGGCCGCGCCAGGCCAAACTGTTGATCGATGTATTCCGCAGACAGCCAATAGGCATATTCGGCACACGGAAAGCTGTGGACGGCGGAAAACTTCCTGCTCAAGCAATATCTGTCCAAATCTACCACGACACCCGTATCCATGCAGATTTCCATCCACTCCAACGTCTGTAGCAAGAAGGTCAATTGCAAGCGTGTCGGTTCGAGAACGATGGTGTCGCTGTTCGAAATGAACACCTGGAAGTTCAGTTCGGTGCGCAGCTCATGCAGAACATGCTTGGCGAGTCGGATCTGTGGCACGACCTTGTCATACATGTATTGAAGCAACGGATCTTCGGAAGTAGGCATTTTCGTGTCCGTAGACAGCGCGTCCTCGCAATAGCATTCTTGTTCTTCAATGACGTTCGCTAATAACATCGCCTCTTCAGTCGTCAAAGGAAAGCTTGCGCCGCACCATCCGTGTACAATATTTGGATATTCCCGGAACGCGGACACGGCTTGTGCCCGTAAATCCTGACTGCGATGATTCATTCGGCAACCATCTCCCCATGGTAGTCTATGACATTAGCATTCCTCTCTTTCCGAAGATTTAAACTGCATTTTGCAAAAAACAGTGAACCGATGGTTCACCAATTGTACAGGTTTTGGCCCTGCGTCATGCGCGCATGGTAGATGGTGGGCTAGCGCAGAGATTCAACCTGCTGAACCCAACGCTGAATCAATGTGCCCGCCGATTGCGTGGTCGCTAAACGGACCCCTTGTCCGGCCCACATAGACATGAATTCCGGTCGTTGTTGCTGGCCTGCGGCTTGTCGGATGTCGCGTGTCAATGCATTTTGAGCGGGGTAGTCGGGAATGTCCTTGTCGTAGGGAGCCATCTCACGCATGAAGCGGTTCACAATACCGCGCGCAGGTTTGCCGGAAAACGCGCGAGTCAACCGCGTATCCTCTTCCGTCGCTTGCAAAATCGCCAGTTTGTGTAGCTCATGGGCGCCACTCTCAGAGCAAGTCAGGAACGCTGTGCCCATTTGAACGCCGGCCGCTCCCAGGAACAGACTGGCAATAATTCCTCTACCGTCCATGATGCCGCCGGATGCAATCACGGGAATAGAGACGTGATCTACCACCTGCGGAACCAGCGCCATCGTTCCAATCTGAGATGCGTCAAAAGATCCGGCAAATGTGCCGCGATGCCCGCCAGCTTCGCTGCCTTGGGCGACCACAGCATCCACGCCTGCTTGTTCGAGAAGCACCGCCTCCCGTACGGTTGTGGCCGTACCTATCACCCGAATCCCGGTGCTTTTGAGCTCGTTCATCTGAGTGGCTTCTGGGATGCCAAATGTGAAGCTAAATACATGGACACGCTCTTCCAGCACGACAGCCAGTTGATCCAGAAAGGTCTCGGTCTGAAGCTCAAGTGTGATGCCCGTGGGGATACCCAGCTCCCGGCGGTACCGGTCCAACCTCCGGTTCACCGCTTGGACTTGTTCATCGGATGCCTTGGTAGCTCCGGGGATAAACAAGTTCACCGCAAACGGTCGAGAGGTAAGCTCGCGAATCCTTCGTATGGCTTCTCGAATTGCCTTTGGAGACATGTACCCTGCGCCCAGTGTCCCCAGTCCCCCTGCGTTGGAGACCGCGGCAACCAACTCTGGGGTTGTCGATCCGCCAGCCATCCCCGCCTGGATGATAGGCAGGTCAATCCCAAGTAGTGACGTCAGCTTCGTCTTTGGCCAAGATATGCCCAAGATGGACTCCTCCTTACGGATGTCACGGAAAAATTTCTGTCTACGAATACAGCGTACTACGTCTATGTGAAACTTGGGAGATGATTGTCATCATTTCCTGGGGAATCCTGTCGTTGTTTCCGGTTCCACGGGGGGACGCGTCGGATGTTGCGAACGGTGCGGACAGTAGTCGGTATGTTGAGATATCGTTTTACGCTCCATCCGAACGCCGTCAATGGGGGCATTACAGCTGACGATAATCCGGGTATAATGTCAAATTGGGCACTTGCGAACGGCGGTGACACGAAAACTCGAGCTATACAGGAGGTAGAAAGCGATGACATCTCTGTATCCATTGAAGTTCCGGCCTATTCCTCAGGAGCGGATCTGGGGTGGGCACCGGCTCAAGTCGTGGTTTGGTGTGACCGGCGAGGCAGCCCCGATTGGCGAGTACTGGGTGCTGTCAGCACATCCGAATGCAACCAGTGTCGTTGTGAATGGAGACTTTGCAGGACGAACGCTGACTGACATCGTACAAGCCTATCCAGAAGCGTACCTTGGTCGTTCGCCGCAGCCCAGGTTTCCTCTTTTAATCAAATTTCTCGAAGCGAGAGAAGATCTGTCCGTTCAGGTTCATCCGGACGATGCGTACGCGCAACAACATGAAGGTGATTTCGGTAAGACAGAAGCCTGGTATGTGCTCGAAACCGCGGATGACGGAAAAGTGGTGTTTGGACATCGCTTTGCGGACAAAGACAGCTATCGCAAGGCCGTAGCGGAAGGGCGGGTCAAGGAATACTTGCGGTACGAGCCTGTTCAGCCGGGTCAGGTGGTATTCGTACCCGCGCGGACAATGCACGCGCTGCTGGCCGGTACCGTGGTGATTGAAGTGCAGCAGACGTCCGATGTGACCTACCGCGTGTACGACTGGGATAGGAAAGGGCCAGACGGGAAAGGCCGTGAACTTCACATCGACAAGGCGGCGGACGTATTGGCGTACGGAGCAGAACAAACACAGTCTGCCATCGTACAGCCGACCGTGCTGGACGACGGAGAAGGTGTACGCCGCGAACGCCTCGTTACGTGTCCGTATTTTACCATGGAAAAACTGATGCTCAACGCCGGTAAACAGTCGCTGACATCGGTGAAACCTGACGCGCCGGACATTCTCATCATGGTAAAAGGTGCCGGGGTACTGCGTTGGGAAGGCGGCGAACTCAGCGTGGAACGCGGAGATACCGTGTTAATTCCGACATCCATCCGAACCTACCATGTGGATGTGCCTGAACAGGCAGAAGTGCTGCGAGTGACCTATTGATACGATGCCATTCAATTCACGTCATCCGCTCCGTTGTGGATGACGATTTTTTTTAGGGGTGATAGGCCGAATCAACCGCATGCACGTGGAGTTCGGACCTCTCGCGTTCATGATGTATCAACGCGCGTTGTGACGTGGGGCGTGCACGGGGATGGCGTGTGTGAAAGAGGCGGATGAAGGGGGGCATGTATCGCTTCGATGGGGTGCGGGAACGTATATGGTATAGCATCTCGGCAAGTACTTCGGGTGGTGGCCCCTCCTCCTCTTGCCACCACCCGAATTGTATGTCCAAGCGGCACGGTGTCTATCTCAAAATATGCGTGCGAATGTGAGCGATGTCTGGTATGCTTTTAAAATATACGTTGACGGTATGACTTTACCCCCGAGCTTTACTGCTTTAGAGTAATAACGCGAGAAGGGTGATGTGTTTTGGGAGGTAACACCGTGCAGGACATTTCCGGACGCACTGACAGGGAGCTCGGGGCAGTACTTTGCGGCACGATGGAGATAAACGAGCGCGGTCATTTGCAAATTGGCGGATGTGACACGGTAGACTTGGCCACCCAGTATGGAACCCCATTGTTCGTCTACGACGAAGCGTTCATACGCGAACAGATTCGCGCGTTGCATCGGACGTTTCGAGAGCTGGGCGTCAACTATGAAATTTCGTATGCGACGAAGGCGTTCTGCACCATGGCCATGTGTCAACTCGCCCATCAGGAAGGCTTGACACTCGACGTGGTTTCCGGAGGCGAGCTGTACACTGCGCTCAAAGCCGGCGTACCAGCCGCCAACATTCGCTTTCACGGCAACAACAAGACGTTAGCAGAGTTAGAATTTGGCGTGGCGTCCAACGTGGGCATCTTTGTCGTCGACAACTTCGTGGAATTGGCGGCACTGAATGACATCGGCCAGCGGCATGGAAAGACGGTACAGGTGCTGCTACGCATTGCGCCCGGCATTGAAGCGCACACGCACCACTACATTTCCACGGGACAGCAGGACAGCAAGTTCGGCTTTGACTTGGAGAGTGGGCAGGCAGAACGAGCGATGGCGGCGGCGCTTGATGCGGAGTCTGTGCGGTGCATCGGGTTGCATTGCCACATCGGATCGCAAATTTTTGATCCCTCCGGCCACGTCGCTGCGGCCGAGCTCATGTGCGAACTGTACGCGGCTGGCGTTCGGATGGGGTTGCCGTTCTCTGTGCTCAACCTGGGTGGTGGATTCGGAATCCGGTATACCCAAGACGACCATCCGACCCCTGTCGCGGACTACTTGGGGGCCATGGTTGCCGCGGTTCGGAAAGAAATCGACCGTTACGGTGTGGGCATGCCGAGCATTTGGATTGAACCGGGGCGGAGCATTGTCGGGGCTGCTGGAACGACGTTGTACACGGTCGGAAGCCAAAAGGTGATTCCGGATGTGCGCAACTTCCTCGCGGTGGACGGCGGCATGACCGACAATCCACGTTTGGCGTTGTACGACGCCGAGTACGTAGCGGTGATGGCCAACAAAATGGCAGAACGGGCCGAGGAGACCTGGACCATTGCGGGAAAGTGCTGCGAGAGCGGCGACATCGTCGTCCGCAGCGCGCCTTTGCCAGAGCCGCAAATGGGGGACATCCTGGCTGTGCTTGCAACGGGTGCCTATAACTACTCCATGGTCAGTCACTACAACCGGATTCCGCACCCCGCTGTCGTGTTTGTCCGGGATGGGAAATCCCGCCTGGTTGTGGAACGGGAGACCTGGGAAGACGTCGTTCGGTTGGATAGACCGTTGGAGGCGGAATGAGCAAGGGGCTGCTTGCACAGCCCCTCAGCAACTGGGCGGGCCGTTGTGAATGAAAAAATCCGGCCCGTCTTCCGTCGAGATGAGATCAATGGTGATGTCATCGACAAGGTGGGCGATGTTCTTCGCGTGAACGAGCGGAATTCCGTCGATGTTGATGGAGGTATCCGACGAGAAACGGATGTCCGTCAGCGAGATGGACAACCCGGCCCCGCCGCATGCAGGCGTGAAGACAATGCGTATCAACGAGTCTGGTGACTCACGCAACATTTCCGACAGTTGTTCTCGCGCGGCTGGCGTAATGGAAATCACCTGCGGACACCTCCTCTTCTTCCTCTCGATTTTATCACATGGATAGACCTCTACATTCCCATCACGGAAGCCGGTTCCTCTCATCCCTTGTCCCACGCGGATGATTCGATGGAACGCTCCATCCGTCACTGACCATTGGCATGGAATCCATCGTCTCCCAATGGCTTCAGACCTGTACAGCGGGTGATATAATAAGTAATGGCTTTATCAGAGGGGAAACATGAGATACAGCGGTTTCAAAGTGGAGAGGAGATGGCCAGAGTGACCCCGATTCAAGAGAGTTTGTTACAACTCATCACCGAGACGTCCACCAACCTTCCGCCGGATGTGCGGCGTGCCATTAAGCGTGCTCAGTTGCAGGAAGAATTCGGGTCGCGCGCAGCGTTGGCGCTCAACACTATCATTGACAACATCGTCTCCGCAGAGGAAGACGTGCAACCCATTTGCCAAGACACCGGTATGCCGACGTTCATTGTGAAGTGCCCGGTGGGCTACAACCAGCTTGAGTTGGAAAAGGATATTCGCGCCGCGGTGGTTGAAGCCACACGCCTCGGCAAGTTGCGGCCAAACTCGGTGGATCCACTCACTGGCAAAAACTCGGGCGACAACCTCGGCCCCGGCACGCCGGTGATTCACTTCCACCAGTGGGAAAAGGACGAGCTGGACATCCGCCTGATTCTGAAGGGCGGCGGTTGCGAGAACAAGAACATCCAGTATGCGCTGCCGACTGACCTTCCGGGACTCGGTCGAGCGGGCCGCGATTTGGACGGAATTCGCAAATGCATCCTGCACGCCATCTACCAAGCGCAGGGACAAGGTTGCAGCGCTGGCTTTATCGGCGTCGGCATTGGCGGCGACCGGACCACCGGGTATGAACTTGCCAAAGCACAGTTGTTCCGCCCCGTGGACGACGTCAATCCGAACGAAACGCTGGCCGAGCTGGAGCAATACATTATGGACAAGGCCAACCAGCTCGAGATTGGTACCATGGGCTTTGGCGGTAAGGTCACTTTGCTCGGGTGCAAGATTGGTGTCATGAACCGCATTCCGGCGAGCTTTTACGTCTCGGTCGCGTACAACTGCTGGGCGTTCCGGCGACTCGGCATTGTGGTGGATCCACAGACCGGCGAGATCAAGCGCTGGCTGTACAGAGATCAGGAAGAACGCCTGGAGAAGCCGACCGGCGGATTTAACCTCGACAACGCGGTGGTGCTGCAGGCGCCGATTTCGGAGGAACAGATCCGTTCGCTGAAAGTAGGCGACGTCGTGTTGATCCGCGGGGAAATCCACACTGGCCGCGACGAATTGCACAAGTACCTGATGCACCACGACGCACCCGTGGATTTGCAGGGTGGAATCCTTTATCACTGCGGCCCAGTGATGTTGAAAGACGGAGCAGGGAACTGGCAAGTGAAAGCTGCGGGACCGACCACGAGTTCGCGCGAAGAACCTTACCAAGCGGACATCATTGAGAAATTTGGCATTCGGGCAGTCATCGGCAAGGGGGGCATGGGCCCCAAGACGCTGGCTGGCTTGCAGAAGTCCGGCGCCGTGTACCTCAACGCCATCGGTGGCGCAGCCCAGTATTATGCACGTTGCGTGAAGAAAGTGAACGGTGTAGACTTCCTCGACCAGTTTGGCGTACCGGAAGCCATGTGGCACCTCGAGGTCGACGGGTTTGCTGCCATTGTCACCATGGACGCACACGGAAACAGCTTGCACAAGGATGTGGCTGAAGCTTCTATGGTGAAACTCGAAGACTTGAAGGAACCGGTTTTTGCATAACGTAGTGTAATCCCTTCTCACAGGGGGCTTTCCCAAAACAGCGACGGATGCTGGTGGGAGAGCCCCTTCGCGCATGTGAGCGGAAGAATCACCACTTCGCGTACTGTCCAATCAACGCCACGGCAACCACCGCGACGGCGAGCGCTACAAAGATGAATATGTACGTTCCGTTGGGTGTCGGATCCTGTTTGTGCCTCATGTGTGCCTCCTCCAATCTGAGATGATCTGTGAAGCTAGTGTCTGCTGTTGGACCGGATCCATGCGGATGGCGGACGTGTTGGTGGGGAAAGACGAAGTGGACTCTGAAACAATACGGGCCGTCCCACAGGTTCCAGCCAATGACCTGTTGGGGCGGCCGCGTGTTTTCACAGATGAATGGTTTCTTCTGGATTGGTTTCAGTCTCGGTGCGAGATACTGCGGTTATTTTGAAGGCTTCACCTTCGCCAGGACGCTTTGCAGCACTTCGCGATACGGGCGGAAGTCTTCTCGTTGGATTTTCCATAAAGTCCATCCCGGTTGCCCTGTGTCTTTGCTAAACCACCAGACGTACGTCAGAAATGCAACCAGAGAGGACAGCGTGGTGGCCACTGCGACGGTGTTCAGCGGATTCAAAAACTTCGACAGGATGGCGATAAACACTGCGTTTACTGCGATGTACAACAGGTTTCTCCACACAGCCTGAATCGGTTTGCCGACGGAGTTCGTAAAGTACTGCATGACAATGCCTTCAGCAGCTTGTAGCACGTAACCGGGTAAGAGCAAGCAAAACGGTAAAATGGCGCCATAGTATTTAGAACCGAAGGCTAGCACGAGCAACCATGGAAACGTCACGTACATACCAGCGGCTACGATGCATGAAGACAAGAGGGTCTGCCGCGTGGACGTCTGAGTTAGTGTGATAGCGTCATCGCGGGAACTTCCCGTCATGCGGGCAAACACTAGTTGGGTGATGGAGCCGGATAACGTATTCAACACCTCGGCTGCCACCATCGCGATTCCGTAAATACTCATGATGTCTTTGTCAGATTGGAGAAACCAATATCCCATGCGCAGTGCAAGATAGCTTGTGCCTTGGGCAACAGACGACCATCCTCCAAAGTTCAGCGTTCCCTTTAATTCCCGTGGAGACAGTCGCCATTTCAGGACGCCTTCTCGCCTCAGCAGCCGGTATGTGACAACCATGGTCACGCCAACCGCAATGAGAAAACTGAGGATCCACAAATTGTAGGTCCACATCAAACGATCCGGTTCAGACAGCCCTTTGTCCAGCCACAGCGGAACAAAGATAATCAGAAACAGCAGCGGTTGCGCCAAGTTCATGCGATTTAACCAGGCTTGCTCATCAAGGGCGTTAAGCAAACGAGTGCCATACCCGTTGATGAAGGTAAAGCCCATCGCAATCAGCGCAAAAAACCAGACTCGTGACAGGTGGATAGGGTGGATGGGCATGTAGTACAAGGCAACGGTGATCAACCACAGCAAGATAGCTGCTGTGTACACAAGAAAATTGCCGGCCTGGATAATTTCCTTGGTGTCGTTAGGCCGTTTTCGTACAGCAAATGCGTAGTAGTTCATAAAACCGCCAAAAATGGTCATGCCGGTTTGTTGATAGGTGCCTGCAAGCTGAAATTCACCACGGTCAGCGCGGCTCAGATAGCGAGCGACTACCGCACTGCTGATAAATGCGATGAACGAGTACAATCCTTTATAAATGAACGTGAAAAATAGGGTCTTTCGTCGGGAAGAAGCCATGTGTTCAACTCCAATGGGTTTTCAACGGTTTTGATCCCGCCGACAACGGGCACATGTGTAACTATGGCGAATCCTCACTTGCCGCGTCAAGTGACAAATCATCGATGCACTCGTCGACGGCTTGCCAGCTGTGTATGATAAGATCCAGATGAGTGTATCTTTGTCAGGGTAAGTTCCTAGGCGGTGCGCTGAGGAGGAATACATATGCGAGTGGTGGAGCTCATTGAGAAAAAGCGAGATGGACAGGAGCTCAGCGAATCGGAAATCCGGGCGCTCATCCAGGGCTACACATCTGGACAGGTCCCGGATTACCAGATGAGTGCGTTTGCGATGGCGGTCTGCTGGCGGGGGATGAGCGACGCCGAAACAGTCGCTTTGACCCTGGCGATGGCCGAATCTGGCAGCACGTTGGACCTTTCAGCCATCCCCGGTATCAAGGTGGATAAACATAGCACAGGCGGCGTCGGGGACAAAACCACGCTGGTGTTGGGCCCGCTTGTCGCGTCTGTCGGTGTTGCGGTCGCCAAAATGTCTGGCAGAGGGCTTGGGCACACAGGAGGCACCATTGACAAGTTGGAATCCATTCCCGGGTTTCGCGCAGACTTGTCAATGGACGCGTTTGTGGAACAAGTAAAGAAGATTGGTATTGCTGTGGCAGGGCAAACGCACGAACTCGCACCTGCGGATAAGTCTCTGTACGCGTTGCGGGATGTGACCGGAACGGTTCGTTCCATTCCGCTCATTGCCAGCTCCATCATGAGCAAGAAATTAGCGAGTGGTGCAGACGCCATTGTCCTCGATGTGAAGGTCGGAGACGGCGCTTTCATGAAGGATGTCGAGCAAGCCAAGATGCTGGCGGAAGCGATGGTGCGCATTGGTCATCAAGCGGGACGGCGCACAGTGGCTGTGTTGACACAAATGGAGCAACCGCTGGGATATGCTGTGGGGAATGCTCTCGAGGTTCGTGAAGCGGTGCAAACTTTGCGTGGCCAAGGGCCTGAGGACTTGACGGAGTTGTGCCTGACCCTGGGTGCGCAGATGGTCGTGCTTGCAGGCAAAGCGGCGGATCCAGAGGAAGCGCGCGCAAAACTGCAGAAGGCGTTGCACAGCGGGGCTGCGCTCCAAAAGTTTCAAGAGCTGGTCTCGTCACAGGGGGGAGATTCGCGCGTCGTTGACGATCTCGCTGTACTGCCCAAGGCACCAGTGGTGCGCATGATGCATGCCAGCGCGACGGGGGTCGTTCGGGCCATCCACGCCGAAGGGGTGGGCCTCGTCGCGATGCGTCTGGGCGCTGGTCGGGCGACTCGAGATGACCAGATTCACCCGGGGGTTGGCGTCGTTTTGCAACGAAAGGTTGGCCAGTCTGTGGTAGCGGGAGATCCATTGGTGGAGATTCACGCTCAGACGGACGCGGACGCAGAGGCCGCCGTTGAGGCGCTGGCACATTGCATTGAGATTGCAGATGGATCTGCGTTTACCCCGCCTCTGATTCTGGACATTGTCGGGGAAGCGACTGCCTCAGAAACCGGGCCTTCCGAGCTGGTGCGCGCGGCTCGTCAGGCGCGTGAAGGTGCGTATGTGCCGTACTCCAAGTTTGCCGTAGGGGCTGCGATCCGCCTAGGAAGTGGCGAGATTGTCACGGGTGCAAACGTCGAAAATGCGTCCTACGGATTGACAAATTGTGCGGAACGCACGGCCATCTTCCGTTTTGTCACGTCCGAAGCCTATCGACGTGGTGAGCGGATTGCATCGATTGCCGTCATTGCGGACAGCGATGGACCTGTGGCGCCTTGCGGAGCATGTCGACAAGTATTGGCTGAGTTTTGCACTGCGGACACCCCGGTTGAATTGGCTGACATGAAAGGGAACGTCAAGCGGACGACGGTCGGTGAACTTCTCCCATACGCGTTTGGCGCTGCGCAGATGCAAGGCTCGGATGAAGACAGATCAAAGTAATGTGGATGTCACATTGGGATGATTTGAACAGGTGGACAGGAGGCGGATTTTGTGAACAACGAAAAAGTATGGTCACAACCCAAGTGGAGCGAGTCTGCAAATGGAACGGCGTCTCTGCCGTCGCGGGGTGAGATTCCGGACGAGTTCAAGTGGCGGCTGGAGGATATGTATGCGTCACACGAGCAATGGGATAAAGACGTCGAAGAAGTCTCTCGTCTGTCGGAACAACTGTCGTCTCTCCAGGGTACGGTCGGTTCTTCGGCGCAAGCCTTGTACCAGGCGCTGACGCTGCAAGACAAGCTCAGTGAGCGCATGTCCAAAGTCTACGCGTATGCCCGGATGCGCCGCGATGAAGACAACACGAATACCACATATCAGGCGATGACAGACAAAGCGATGGCACTGTGGGTCAAGGTAGATAGTGCGAAAGCGTTCCTGATTCCGGAAATTCTAGCCATCCCGGATACCACCATTCGCCAGTACCTCGCAGAATACCCTGATCTGAAGCTATTCGAGTTTGCATTGGAAGACCTACTGCGGCAAAAGTCGCACGTGTTGTCTGCGGAACAGGAGGAATTGCTGGCGGCTGCCGGCGAAGTGGCGAGCGCCCCGCAACAGATCTTTACCATGTTCAACAACGCGGACATCAAGTTCCCCACCATCAAAGACGACGAGGGGAACGAAGTGGAATTGACACACGGTCGCTACGTGCACTTCCTCGAGAGTCGCAACCGTGATGTCCGAAAGAGCGCGTTTGACGCGCTGTACCAGACGTATTCCAAACACAAGAACACGTTGGCTGCCATTTACTCCGCGAGTGTGAAAAAAGACGTGTTTTACGCTCGCGTCCGCAAGTACGACTCTGCGTTGCAAGCAGCGCTCGAAGAGGACAATGTGCCGATTTCCGTCTATGACAACCTGCTCGCTGCCGTAGATGAGTCCTTGCCCACTTTGCACAAGTATTTGAAGTTACGGAAGTCCGTATTGGGGCTGGATGAGCTGCACATGTACGACCTCTACACGCCGATTGTGGCAGATGTCGATGTGAAAATGGATTACGGCGACGCGGTGGATGTGGTCAGCAAGGCGATTGCGCCCCTCGGCGATGAATACCAGCGCATTGCCAACGAAGGCATGAAATCCGGCTGGGTGGACGTGTACGAGACCAAAGGCAAGACGAGCGGCGCCTACTCGTGGGGAGCCTACGGAGTGCACCCATATATCCTGCTGAACTACCAAGGACGGTTTGACGACGTCTTTACGTTGGCGCATGAACTGGGTCACGCCATGCACACGTATTACTCCAACACGCATCAACCGCACGTGTACTCAGGATACACCATCTTTGTTGCGGAAGTCGCGTCGACGTGCAACGAAGCGTTGTTGATGCACCACCTATTGCAAACGACGGACGATCCAAAGATGCGCGCATACCTGTTGAACCACCACTTGGAGACCATCCGCGGCACACTGTTCCGACAAACCATGTTTGCGGAGTTCGAAAAGCGCACCCACGCTTACGTGGAAGAAGGCGGATCGCTCACGCCAGAATGGCTGTGCGACACGTACTACCAATTGAATCAGAAGTACTTTGGAGCGGTGTGCGCGGTGGACAAAGACATCGCCATGGAGTGGTCGCGCATTCCTCACTTCTACACGCCGTTCTACGTGTACAAGTACGCGACGGGAATTTCCGCAGCGACTGCGTTGTCCCAGAAGATTCTGCAGGAAGGCGAGAGTGCCGTGCAGAAGTACATTGAGTTTTTGAAGAGCGGCGGTTCTGACTACCCGATTGAGTTGCTTCGCCGCGCCGGTGTCGACATGGAGTCGCCAGAACCCGTTCGCGCCACGCTGGGTCTCTTTGCCGAGATGGTTGACGAGTTGTCCAGTTTGTTGCCGTAAGTTGGGAGAGGATACGTACGCTCTGCACAAGCTGCCGTCTGTGCAGAGCGTTCTGTAAAGGGGAGTGCGGGTTGTCAAACGGAGCGGTTGTGCGGAAGGCAGTCATTTGGGTTTCCGTCGTGATTGCCTTGGCCAGCTTCGGATATACGGGGCTTTTGCGCGCGAGTCATGAGCCCATACCGTTGTGGAACAAGGCGCTCATGACGTATGGCGGTGTGTTCTGCATCTTTCTGTTCCTTGACGAAGTCGGCCGGAGCTTTGCCAAGCACAGGAAGGAGCGCTCGGTGGAGCTTTACCGTCCTCGTCCAACGCCAGCTCGACGGCCCGGACAACGTGTTGCAGTGACGCGTTCGGAAGGCACGCAGAGCGAGATTCGTCTCGAACGCGCGTCGCCGGACACGCGGGAGCCGTTCCGGAAGATGGTGACGGCATTCTACACGGAGACACTGGCCTTGGAAGGGCAGAGACCCGAGTTGGATGCAGCCGGCAACCTGCTTGGCGTGCCCGTGTCCCAGTGGTTGACAGCGGGTGCGTATCATCCGTTGTTGGTGATGCACGATGACAAGCCCGTCGGTTGCTGCGTACTGAAAACAGAAGTATCGGTCCATGCCCTGCTACTCTTCTATATTGAGCCTTCTCTGCGCCGTCGCCACGTCGGGACAGCCGCGTTGGAAAAGGTGGAAGCCTTTTTGCGCTTGCTTGGTGCGAACGACGCCATCGTGGCGAACGTATCGCGTTCGAACATGCGGGGGCAAAGTTTCTTACAGGCGTGTGGCTATCGGCCAGCCCCCAATGAGGAGGACGGGCCCGAAACCGTTCTGTTTCGGAAATTGCTGAATGAGGGATAAGCCCATGATCTTGCTGCGGTTCACTACCGTTTGAGTGGATTCGGCCCGGTGTCGCCTTGTCAGCGCAAGATGGCCGAATCCACCCGCAAACACCCTCATGTTCCATTCATCGTCGAAACAAGTTGCCGACCGGGTTTTGGTGTGCGTGCCGTGCGGTGGTTTGATGTAAATCATCAAACATTTGCGGCGCCGTTTGCCGCAGACTTTGCAAGCCGATTTCCGTGACGCCACCGGGGACGCTGACTTTGGTGATGATGTCCTTCAACGTCATACCGCTCTGCAGCAACTGAGCGACGCCAATCAACGTGGCTGACAGCAGATGTTCGACTTGAACGTAGTTCAGTTTCTCCGTGCGAACCGCAGCGTCCGCCCACATGTCCAGCAAACACGCGATAAACGCCGGCCCGCAACTGGCTAAGTCGCTGGCCACACGGATTTGTTGTTCTTCTACCACAAACGGCGTAGCAATTTCCTTGAACAGCCCTTCCAAGGTGTGTCGCTGTGCCGTAGTCAGTGACGGCCCGTGGGAAACGAGCAGGATGCCACTTCGTGCGGATTGCGCGATGCTAGGAATGACCTTCGCAACGCCAGCTTCGGTATACGACTCCAGTTTTTCGAACGGCACGGTACTAATGGTCGCAACCAGGAACTGGCTCTGCGATAATAAGGGACCGACCTCCTCCAACACCGCGTTGCCGTCGCACGGCTTGGTGCAGACAAATACCACGTCAGACCCTTCCGCCACAGCTCGGGGACTCGGTGAGACAAACACCTGCTGGGATGTTTCTGCAAGGGCATGAGCCTTGCTGACTGTGCGGTTGTAGACATATACTTGCGTGTCGGGGCATGCAGCAAATGCTTTGGCCAACATGCCTCCGATGTTTCCTGTGCCGATGACACCAATGCGCATGGTCTTCCCTCCAAAATTGTCCGTTGTAGATCAAACTTCTGCTTCGGCTGTCGGACCTCCGCCCCCCTTACTCCGGCATCACAGGCGCATGCTTACTGTATGTGTATTCGAATACGGGGGGTTTGCGCACACCTCGTGGTCAGCCAGTCACCCTGGACGACCGGGTGAAAACCGACAAGTTTGGTTCCATTCCGGCATAACAATGAGAGAAGTCGTATGCAGGAAATGTGCCAACGTCGTCGAAGTAGATCTCACCAATCCTGAATATCATGTGAACAAAGAGGGAGTGCCGCCATGCAGCTTGGGTTTGCTCTGCAACAGGAACAGTCGCAAAAACTGCTCATGACGACGCAAATGAAACAAGCGATAGAACTCCTTCAGTGCGCCAGTGTTGATCTCATTGGCTACCTCGAGGCGTTTGTCACCGACAACCCGTGCGTGGATCTCGAGCTTCCTGCGGATCTCCAGCATTTGTTGATGCAGTCGAAGAATGGCGTGAGCCGTGAGCTCTCTCCAGTGGAACGAAAACAAGGTTTGCCCATCGAGAACTTGGTGTCTTCTGAACCCTCCCTGTACGAAGAAATTACCTCGCAACTCCGTTTGATGACTGTCCCATCCCGACTCTTGCACGTCGCGTTCTACATTGCTGGTTGCCTCGATGAAAGCGGTTTCTTACGAGAGCGTGAACAGGACATCGCAGATGCGCTAGGCGTGTGTGTCGAAACCGTGAACGAGGCGTTGCAATGGGTTCACATGTGCCACCCGAAAGGAATTGGCGCGCGAAGTTTGCAGGAGTGCCTTCTCCTGCAACTAGACGACGTGTCGGAGGACCTGCGCGGCTTGGTGGAAACCATTGTGCGCAACCATTTGGCAGATGTGGCGGCTGGAAAGATCACTCACATCGCCAAGGTGCTCAAACGCACACCGGCTGAGGTTCAATCCGCGGTGGACGCCCTCAAGCAACTCAATCCTCGGCCCGGACTGCAGTACGGGCATGAGCAGCCCGCACACGTCATCCCTGATGTCATCGTTGAGCGTGTGGGGAGCGATTACGTTGTACGTACCAACGACGGAGCGGAACCCAAGTTGAACATTCACCGTGGATACGCCAAATGGCATCAAATGGATAGCGACGCTCGACAGTATGTGCTCAAGAAAATGCAGGCGGCACAGTGGTTGGTTCGCTGTCTTGAACAGAGGCGCTTGACGCTGTACAAAGTGGCCGAAGTGATTGTGGATGTACAGCGAGGATTCTTGGATCACGGTGCGGCGCATTTAAAGCCCTTGACGCTACGACAAGTTGCAGAGATTGCAGGCGTGCACGAGTCCACAGTCAGTCGAGCCACTCGTGGCAAGTACATGGCGACACCGCGAGGCGTATTTGAGATGAAACATTTCTTCACGTCCGAACTGCACGGCGCTGCAGGAAGTACGTCTGCAGCAGCGGTAAAATTCGAAATCCAACGGCTGGTGGAGCGGGAGGATGAGACCCGCCCTTTGTCGGACGATGCGATTGCCCGCACTTTGCAGAGGCAGGGTATCCAAATCTCCCGCCGGACTGTCGCCAAATACCGCGAAGAACTGAACATTGCTCCGTCCTGGCGGCGGCGGAGGTTTGCAAACTGACGGCTCCGGATGGAGCCGTTGCGTCTGTTTCGCACTTCACGTACAATATCACTGAAGGCAAATTTTTATGGTGCGAGCGGGACATCTTTGAATCCGTCGGGACAAAAAATGTCCCTATGCAGAATCTGCGGACGCCAATGCGTCCGAACGGTGGCAGGCCGTGGTCAGGAGGTGCGTTGTGGACGCAATAGACCTTTCTGTTGCACGCAGAATCGTCCCTGAGTTAATCGAGACGCTGCAGGAGCGGGCATGGATGCTGCACCGGATTCGTCTGTTGCAGCCAATTGGTCGACGCGCCTTGGCCGTTGAACTGGCAACGACCGAACGGGTTCTGCGCGCCGAAGTCGAGTTTCTCCGCCAACAAGGGCTGATTGTCAGTGCGCCGGCGGGCATGTCGTTGACCGAAGAGGGGAACGCTCTGCTTGACGAACTCGACAAAGTGTTGGCTACTATCGAAGGTCGCGCAGAACTCTCCGCGCGGTTGTCCCGGGTACTCGGCATTCAAACGGTGTACATCGTGTCGGGGAACAGTGACCAAGAAGCCTGGGTGAAGGATACGTTGGGTTACCAGGCTGGGGTGCAGTTGCGGGAATTGCTGCGTGAGGATGACGTGTTGGCCGTTACCGGTGGGACGACAATGGCTGCTGTGGCCCGAATGATGCCGAAAAAGGGCAGCGAGTTGCCGCTCAAGGTAGTTCCCGCACGCGGGGGACTGGGCGAATCGGTGTATGCGCAGGCGAACACCATCGCCGAAGAACTGGCGGACAAACTAGGCGGTACTTCGGTCATGTTGCACGTTCCGGACCGGTTGAGCACGGAAACGTTGGAAATCCTCATGCAGGAACCTCAGGTGCAGCAGCGCCTGCAGGAAGTGCGCAACGCCACCGTCGTTGTGCACGGCATCGGCGACGCTGTACAAATGGCGAAGCGGAGGCAATTGTCCGCCGAAGAAATCCAACTGTTGCGTGAGAACGACGCTGTAGCGGAAGCATTCGGCTACTACTTCAATCGGGCGGGACAAATTGTCTACGCTATGACCACAGTTGGGTTACGCCTGGATGATCTCGCCGATATGCGCCTTGTGATTGGGGTTGCAGGCGGCTCGTCCAAGGCAGCCGCCATCGCGGCAGCAGCCAAGGCGTACAAAATCGACGTTCTCGTGACAGACGAGGGCGCAGCGAGGGAAATATTAAACCTTCATGGAGGGATACACAGTGAAGACGAGAATCGGCATTAACGGATTTGGCCGTATTGGTCGCAATGTGTTTCGGGCGGCGCTGAAACGAAATGACATTGAAGTGGTCGCCGTCAACGATTTGACAGATGCCACCACTTTGGCCATGTTGCTGGAATACGATTCCGTGCACGGTCACTTGGACGCCGACATTCGAGCAGAACAAGGAGCTATCATTGTTAACGGTCACCGGGTGCAGGTGCTGGCTGAACGCGATCCCGCCAACTTGCCCTGGGCGAAGCTCGGCGTCGACATTGTGGTGGAATCCACGGGCCGCTTCACGGACAAGGAAAAAGCGGTAGCGCACATTACCAGCGGCGGCGCGAAGAAAGTCATTATCTCGGCACCGGCCAAGAACGAGGACATCACCATTGTCATGGGCGTGAACGAATCCGCGTACAACCCGGATCAGCACCACGTCATTTCCAACGCGTCCTGTACCACCAACTGCTTGGCGCCCGTGGCCAAAGTGCTGGACGAGAAATTCGGCATTGTGCGCGGGCTCATGACGACGGTCCACTCGTACACCAACGACCAGCAAATTCTCGATTTGCCCCACAAGGACATGCGCCGGGCTCGTGCGGCTGGATTGTCCATTATTCCAACGAGCACAGGTGCCGCACGTGCTGTCGGACTGGTCCTGCCGCATTTGCAAGGTAAATTGAACGGGATGGCCATGCGCGTGCCGACGCCGAACGTGTCTGTTGTCGATCTGACGGCAGAGTTGAAGAACACCGTCACTGTGGAACAGGTCAACGAGACGTTGGCTCAGGCGGCTTCTTCCAGTCTCAAAGGAATCTTGGACTACACGGAAAAACCGCTTGTCTCCAAGGACTTCAATGGCAACCCCCACTCGTCCATCGTAGACGGTCTGTCGACCATGGTGATGGAAGGCAACATGGTCAAAGTGATTGCCTGGTACGACAACGAATGGGGCTATTCTAACCGTGTGGTGGACTTGGTAGCTTACGTGGCGAGCAAGCTTCCGGTCAGCGCCCGATAAACGGTAGGTACGAGCGCAACACCGTACGAGTGGTCACTGCGGAGGGACGCGTTGTGTCCCGCGTGTGTTACAATACGTGTTGAAAGGGGAGAATGAAACGCAACATTCTCCCCTTTTCTAAGCGAGATCATCCGAGTTGCCAAGGAGGAGGCTCATGAACAAGAAAACCATTCGCGATATGGAATGGAACGGCCAGCGCGCGCTCGTCCGAGTGGATTTCAACGTCCCAATGAAAGACGGCGCCATCACGGACGACACACGTATGCGTGCGGCGCTTCCAACCATTACATATTTGATAGAGCAGGGAGCCACGGTGATTTTGATGAGCCACCTTGGGCGCCCCAAAGGGGAACGGAATCTAAGCTACACGCTCGAACCCGTAGCGGCACATTTGCGCGACCTCTTAGCGGGGACGAAGGTTCACTTTGCTGACGACTGCATCGGCGAATCTGCCCGGCGCGTGGTGTCGGACGCACAGCCCGGCGAAGTGGTCGTTTTGGAAAACCTTCGATTCCATGCGGAAGAGGAGAAGAATGACCCAGACTTTGCGAAGCAGCTGAGTAAGCTCGGTGACGTGTATGTCAATGACGCGTTCGGTACAGCGCATCGGGCACATGCGTCCACCGCGGGGGTCGCTAAGTACTTGCCAGCGGTCGCTGGTTTCTTAATGGAAAAGGAAATCGATGTGATGGGAAGGGCGCTCCAGGAACCGGATCGACCGTTCGTAGCCATTATCGGCGGAGCCAAAATATCTGACAAAATCAAAGTCATTGAGAATCTGCTGCCCAAGGTGGATGCGCTCTTGATTGGTGGGGGTATGGCCAACACCTTCCTCGCCGTCCAAGGACATGAGATGGGTACGTCGCTCGTGGAAGTGGAGGCGAAGGATGTTGCAAAGCAGTTGTTGGAACGCCCGGGTGCGGAGAAACTGCACCTTCCAACCGACGTCGTGGCGGCGGACAAGTTTGCCGCAGACGCGGATGCAGCGGTGTATGCAGTGACGTCGCTGCCGAACGACCGAATGGCGCTCGATATCGGGCCGGATACGGCGAAACGCTATCAAGAGATCATTCGCAGTGCGAAGACGGTCATTTGGAATGGGCCGATGGGCGTGTTTGAACTGACCCCGTTTGCCAAGGGTACGCTTGCGATTGCGGAAGCGATGGCGGACGTACAGGGAACGACCATCGTCGGGGGCGGTGATTCGGTCGCTGCCGTGGAACAGTCTGGGCTCGCGGGTCGGATGACGCACGTTTCCACCGGGGGCGGCGCGTCACTGGAGTTCCTCGAAGGCAAGCAACTGCCCGGTGTGGTTGCGTTGCAGGACAAGTGATGGAAGGGCGCTCGAAACTTGTTGGAACGAATCCATCGGCAACGGGAGGAATGCGCATGACGCGGCGGAAAATGCTCATCGGCAACTGGAAGATGTACAAGACGGTGGCCGAAGCGCGGGCGTTTGCAGAGCAACTGGGACGCAGCGCACACCTGTTGGCGGACAGTCTGGACTATGCGATTTGCCCGCCTGTAACAGCGCTGCAAACGTTGCGCGTCGTGTTGCCTACAAAGGTAGCACTAGGCGCTCAAAACATTTACTTTGAACAACAAGGCGCGTTCACCGGGGAAGTGTCGGCGGAGATGGTGCGGGAATTGGGGGCTCGCTACGTGATTGTCGGGCACTCAGAGCGACGCAATCTCTTCGGTGAGTCGGACGAGTGGGTGCGACAGAAAGTTCACACCGCTGTCGCTTCCGGTTTGACGCCCATCCTGTGCGTCGGAGAAGACCTTCGCCAGCGAGAACAAAATGAAACCATGTCGGTCGTTGAACGGCAGACGATGTCTGGGTTGTCGGATTTGACCGGCGAGCAAGTCGCGACAGCGGTCATCGCGTATGAACCGGTGTGGGCGATTGGCAGTGGTATGACGCCTTCCCCTGAACAGGCAGAGGAGGTCATTGCTCACATCCGGCGCGTGGTGTCCGATACGAAAGGGCAAGAAACAGCCAAGCAGATCCGGATTCTCTATGGCGGAAGTGTCAAGCCCAACAATATTGCTGGGTTTGTGGCGCAACCCAACATTGATGGTGCGCTTGTCGGTGGCGCCAGTCTTGAAGTAGAGTCGTTTGTTGCGATGGCACAGGCCATGGCAGGAGGTGAGCAATCATGAGCACACAGGGTACAAAAACATCGGCATTTCAACGAAAACCGATTCCATCCGGCTCCGGACCGGTCGCCCTCATCATTCTCGATGGGTTTGGGTTGCGAGAGGAGACGTACGGCAATGCGGTGGCACAGGCTCGGAAACCGAACTTCGATAAAATTTGGGCCGAGTACCCGCATTCCACACTGAAAGCCAGTGAAGAAGCCGTTGGGCTGCCAAAAGGTCAATTCGGGAACTCCGAAGTGGGACACTCCAATATCGGTGCGGGTCGCATTCTCTACCAGGACTTGACTCGCATCAATTTGGACATTGAGTCTGGGAAGTTCTACGAGAACCCCGTGTTGAAAGAAGCGATGCAGCATGCTTTGTCCAGCGGAACCCAGCTGCACCTCGCGGGTCTTGTGTCGGACGGCGGCGTGCACAGTCATATCAACCATCTGTTGGCCCTGCTGGACATGGCGAAGCGTATGGGACTGCAGAAGGTGTTTGTCCACGCGTTTGCCGACGGCCGCGATGTGGCACCGACGAGTGGAGTGAAAGACATTCAGCGCGTGCTGGACCGCATGAAGGAACTTGGCATTGGGCAAATCGCAACCGTGCAAGGCCGTTACTACGCGATGGACAGGGATAACCGTTGGGAGCGCACGGAGAAGTCGTACCGAGCGATGGTTTACGGGGAAGGCCCTCACGCGACAGATCCGGTCCAGGCATTGAAGGATAGTTACGCAAAGAGCGTCACGGACGAATTCGTAATTCCCACGGTCATGGTAGACGAGTCCGGTCAGCCGGTGGGACTGGTTCAGGACGGAGACTCAGTCATCTTCTTCAACTTCCGACCGGACCGCGCCATTCAGCTGTCACGCGTTTTTACGAACGAAGATTTCCGCGAATTTGACCGTGGTCCGAAGTTTCCGCGCGTACATTACGTGTGCATGACGAAGTTCAGTGACACGGTCGGAGGCTACGTGGCGTATGCGCCGACCAACCTCGACAATACATTGGGAGAAGTGCTGTCGCAGCACGGATTGACTCAGTTGCGCATCGCAGAAACGGAGAAATATCCGCATGTGACGTTTTTCATGTCCGGCGGACGGGAGGAACCATTCCCCGGCGAACAGCGCGTGCTGATTCCGTCGCCGAAAGTCGCCACGTACGATCTCAAGCCCGAAATGAGCGCGTATCAAGTGGCCGACGCGGCGGTCGAGCGGATCTTGTCCGGAGAAATTGACGCGGTCATCTTGAACTTCGCGAACCCTGACATGGTGGGTCACACGGGAAGCTTGGAGGCTGCCATCAAGGCCATTGAGGCGGTCGACGAATGCCTCGGCAAGGTGCTGGACGCAATTCACCAGATGAACGGCGTCGCACTCGTGACGGCAGATCATGGAAATGCAGATATTATGATTGATCCGGAAACAGGTGAACCTTGCACCACCCATACACTGAGCCGTGTACCTTTCGTTGTCACTCGCACTGGGTACAAAGTGAAAGACGGCATTCTCGCCGACCTCGCGCCGACCATGTTGGCTTTACTCGGCGTGCCGAAGCCTGCAGAAATGACAGGACAGTCTTTGATTGAAGCGTAATGGAGGGTGATCTGAATGTCTGAGATTTTTGACGTGCATGCCAGAGAAGTACTGGATTCTCGCGGAAACCCCACAGTGGAAGTGGAAGTGGAGCTGGACTCCGGCGCCGTCGGCCGGGCCATCGTACCGTCTGGCGCTTCCACCGGGGCGCACGAAGCCGTGGAACTGCGTGACGGCGATAAGAAAAGGTATCTGGGCAAGGGCGTTCGCAAGGCTGTCCAGAACGTCATCGAAGTCATTGGGCCTGAGCTGATTGGGGAAGACGCGAACGACTTGGTCGAAATTGACCAGAAGCTGATTGAGCTGGATGGTACGCCGAACAAGGGCAAGCTCGGCGCCAACGCCATTCTCGGCGTGTCAATGGCGGTTGCCAAAGCCGCTGCTGCAGAGTTAGGGATTCCTCTGTACCGTCATCTCGGTGGGTTCAACGCACGCATGCTTCCCGTGCCGATGATGAACATCCTCAACGGCGGTAAACACGCGGACAACACGGTGGACATCCAGGAGTTCATGGTGGTGCCGCACGGCGCTCCCACGTTTAAAGAAGCGTTGCGCATGGGTGCCGAGGTGTTTCACAGCCTGAAATCGGTTTTGAAAAAGCGCGACTTAGCAACCACGGTCGGTGATGAAGGTGGCTTTGCCCCGAACTTGAAGACCAACGAAGACGCGATAGCCATCATTGTGCAGGCGATTGAGGAAGCTGGATACACACCAGGCCAACAGGTATCCATTGCCCTCGACGTGGCTTCCACCGAGTTGTTCCACGGTGGAAAGTACGTGTTTGAAGGGGAGGGCGTCACCCGCACAGTGGATGAATTGATTCGCTACTACGAGTCGCTGGCGGAGAAGTACCCCATTGTGTCGATTGAAGATGGATTGGCCGAAGATGACTGGGAAGGCTGGGAAGCCCTCACCCAGGCACTGGGTCATCGCCTGCAGTTGGTCGGCGACGATTTGTTCGTGACAAACACACAACGTCTCGCACAGGGCATCCAACGCGGTGTGGGTAACGCGATTCTCGTCAAGGTGAACCAAATCGGCACGTTGACCGAAACGTTCGCCGGCGTGGAAATGGCGAAAACGGCGCGGTACAATTCCATCATCTCGCACAGATCTGGGGAGACGGAAGACGTCACCATCGCCGACATCGCGGTCGCGACCAACGCTGGACAGATCAAGACCGGTGCGCCAAGCCGTACGGACCGAGTGGCGAAGTACAATCAGTTGCTTCGGATTGAAGAGTCGCTGGGTAGTGCCGCTGTGTACGCCGGTAACGTGTTGTTTGGACATTCCAAATAAAGGTCAAGTCTCGTTGAGCCGGGCCGGAGTGTAGCTCCGGCCCTTCTTTCATGAGAGGCGAGTATCCTGCGACTGTACAAAATTGTTGTTTGTCGATCCATGGATTTCATGCTAGACTTTGTTCGACAGAGTTCTTGTATCCCAGCGATGTGCAAACCGCAACCGATTCAATTCGGGTCGCGCGAAACCACGCTCGTGGAATTTGCAAATCGCTCCTATCCCTTCAGACATATTGCGTCACAGACGTACATATGGCAATGTAGGTACGGTTTGGCGGACAAGCGCGAGTGGAGGTGAAGCGAATGCTCGCTGCTGCAAAAGTGATTTTGGCGATTTTATCCGTGCTCTTAATTTTGGTCGTCTTACTGCAGTCCGGGCGTAGTGCCGGTCTGTCCGGCGTCATTGCAGGGGGGTCCGACCAAATGGTCAACCGCCGCGCGCGTGGACTGGACTCGTTGCTGGCGAAAGTCACGGTGGTTATCGCCACGTTGTTTTTTCTTGTGACCTTGTTGATTGCATACTTGAGTGTGCATCATCTGTGATGCGCAATGGTTGTGCCGTCTGCAGACGGCACTTTTTGTTTTAACGCTGGAAAAGTGTGCAGGTGTGTAGTTTCAGCAGCCTCGGATCCGAAGGCGTGCAGGGAGGAGGACGCGCGTGGACAAAGAACATTGCGTACTTGTACACGGATTCACCGGTTCACCCGAAGAATTGGAACCTTTGGCGGACGCTTTGCGGGACGCCGGATACGAGGTGTCCGTTCCCGTCCTGTACGGCCATGGGCCTACGAGCGAAGATTTGCGAGGGGCGACAGCTTCTTCGTGGATTCAAAGCGTACAGCCGATTGTCGAAACGGCCATCGCCAACGGGCCGGTTCACCTCGTCGGCTTTTCCATGGGCGCCATGGTATGCGCGGTGTTGGCGGCGAAGTTTCCTGTGGCCTCCATCACCATGCTGTCTCCTGCTGTCTTTTACGTTGGCCCGCGGCAGATGTTTCGGCAAATTGCAGGGGTCATCAAGGAATCGTGGGCTGGTCGAGAGTTCAATGCCACCGCGTTGCGTAAACGGATTGACAAGGTATCCAACACACCGCTTTCAAGTGTAAAACAGTTTCGGCGGATGGTGCAGCTCGGAAAGGCTGCGCTACCAGATATTCGTGCGCCACTCTGTGTCATCCAGGGCGAAAAAGATGAGATTGTCGAACCTCGCAGTGCTTCCTACGTGTGCACGAAGGCGGCGTCTGAGTTGAAGGAGTTACACTTTCTGTCGCAGTCTACTCACCTCATTTGCCACGGCGCGGAATGTGAGACCGTCAATCAGCTGGTGCTGAAGTTCTTGTCTGGTCTCCATCAATCCGGTGACTACAGTTCGGTGCAACACCACGCCTAAACGTCAGCGACCAGAGGCCAGTGCCATACGATTACGTCAGTGTGCGCCGGATCATACTAGGGAGGAAGCTACCCCATCGGAGAAGGGCGAGGTGAATGCGATGGTGGATAGACAAGAGATTTTAGAATACATGCAACACGACGCGTACCGACCGCTGACTGTACACGAGTTGCTTGAGGTATTTCATCTTACGTCCGCCGATGACTTTCGAGCGTTTCTGAAATTGCTCAACGACATGGAGGAGAAAGGCGAGATTGTTCGCACGCGGACCGACAGGTACGGTGTGCCGGAACGGATGAATCTCGTCGTGGGGCGCCTGCAAATGAAGGCCCGCGGATATGGATTTGTCATTCCGGATGTTCCTGGTATGCCAGATCTGTATGTACCGGCCGGCGATTTGAATGGTGCGATGAGCGGCGACAAAGTACTCGCTCGCGCTGAGAAATCCACGTCTGGCCCGCGCCGGGAAGGGAAAATTGTCCGCATCCTCGAACGCGGCGCACAGCGAATTGTGGGCAAATTGAGCAACTACCGCGACCACGCGTTTGTCACACCGTTGGACAAGCGTTTTACCCAGGATGTATTTGTACCTAAAGACGACACAATGAATGCGCATGACGGCTATGTCGTGGTGGCGGAAATCACTTCGTTCCCCACCGCCACACGGGGACCTGAAGGCAAAGTGGTTGAAGTGTTGGGCCACCCGGATACGCCAGGGATAGACATCCTGGCAGTGGTCCGCAAGTATGGTTTACCCGAAGCCTTTCCGGAGCAGGTTTTCGCGGAGGCGGAAGCCATTTCGGCGGAACTGACCTCAGAAGACTTGCGCGGGCGCAGGGATCTCCGCGCTGAGGTGATTGTTACCATCGACGGCGAGGACGCGAAGGACCTGGACGACGCGGTACATGTCAAACGACTGGACAATGGCAATTATCTCCTCGGGGTACATATTGCCGACGTCGGCTACTACGTCCGGGAAGGCAGCGCCCTTGACAAGGAGGCGTACAAGCGCGGTACCAGCGTCTATCTTGTGGATAGAGTCATTCCGATGCTGCCGCAACGACTGTCGAACAACATTTGTTCTCTCAATCCCAAAGTGGACCGGTTGACGATGTCTTGCGAAATGGAATTTACACCGGACGGAGAACTCCTCCGGCACGACATATACCCGAGCGTCATTCGTACAACGGAACGGATGACCTATAACAATGTCAAAAGGATTCTGGTGGATCACGATCCGGATGTGATAGCGCGCTACCAATCGCTCGTCCCGATGTTTCGACTGATGGAGGAGCTCGCACTCATCTTGCGGCGCAACCGCATGGACCGAGGTGCGGTGGACTTTGACTTCGACGAAGTCAAAGTCGTGGTGGACGAGGTGGGACATCCCGTGGATATCGTACAGCGACAGCGTACCATCGCTGAACGAATCATTGAAGAGTTCATGTTGGCTGCCAATGAAACGGTTGCTGAACACTTCTTTTGGCTGGAAGTACCATTTGTCTACCGGATTCACGAAGAACCAGATATCACGCGGATGATGGAGTTCAACGCGTTTATCCATAACTTTGGTTATCACGTGAAAGGTGCCAACAACAAGGTTCATCCGCGTTCGCTGCAGCAAATACTAGAAGAGGTCAAAGGCAAGCGAGAGGAACGCGTCATCTCGACGTTGATGCTCCGTTCCATGCGACAGGCCAGGTACTCGCCGGAATGCGTCGGTCACTTCGGCCTCGCGGCAAAGTATTACACACATTTTACTTCGCCGATTCGCCGATATCCGGACCTCATGATTCATCGAATTATTCGCGAGGTGCTGCAAGGCTCCATCACAGAAGACAGGCTGTCCCAACTCCGAGAGTTTGTCGCTGAGGGGGCAGCGCATGCCAGCGAGCGTGAACGGATTGCGCAAGACGCGGAACGAGAGTGCGACCAGTTGAAAATGGTCGAGTACATGCTGGAACACCTGGGTGAAGAGTTTGACGGTATCATCAGTGGTGTCACACAGTTCGGGCTGTTTGTTCAACTGACCAACGGTGTGGAGGGACTCATCCACATCAGCTATCTGACAGACGATTACTACGTACTCAACGAGAAGCAGATGGCGCTGGTTGGCGAGCGCACGCGACGCGTATTCCGCTTGGGAGATCCGGTTCGCATTGCCGTGAGCGGTGCGAATAAAGAAGACCTGACCATTGACTTCGAGCTGATTGCACATCAACGGGAAGGTACCATGGTGTCCGAATCTGGCGTAGACACGGTCGTCTACGACGAGGATTTGTCGCCCGCGGATCGGCGTCGGCAAATTGCGCAACGCCAAGCCTTGGCACGCGAGAGAAAGACGAAGGGGACACGGTATCGCGGTGACCTCGGAGATGGGACCCGTTCCAGTTTCGGAAGTGCGGGTTCAGTACCATCCGGACGTAAGGGTGGGCGGTCGCGTCGCAAAATGGGGACTCGAGGTGACGCAGTTGCGGTGCCGGCAAGGGATGGATATTCCGGTGATAGTCGCAGTGGGAAACGCCGTCGAGGAAAATTCGCCAAAGGCGGAGTGCAAGCCGCCAAAAAGGCGAAATCCAAAGGCCGCCGGGGAGCGGAAAAGTCTTGGTAGGAAGTCAATCTACTCCCAATCAAGACCATGCTGAGGCTATCGTTGAAACTATACTTTGGAAGAGTTCGGGACGTCGTGTGGACACGGACCGAACTCTTCCTGTTTCCGAAATCATGTTCCGGTCGAGTGACTCTGATTTCACATATCGAAACTTTACAGAAAAGGGCGTGTATCTTGACTTTTCAAAGTAAAATGGAGACAATCTCGGTATAGTAAAAAGGGGGGGAGAGCCGACAGCGGTAGCACACCTACGAGACCTTGCTTGAGGCATGATAGAAAGACGAGAGAAAGAGAATAGGCATGCGCGAGTCTCTTCAGCGGGGCTTCGTCGAAAGGAGCACGGATGTAACGCGGTCATCGCGCAATGCGAAGTGGAGTAGGCCACCCGATTTCACCTGGGACGTGGCCTTTCAATCTAGATATATGGTGACAGGATAGTGTTTATCGGGCTTTGGTACGCGTCAGGATACACTCTCGCAAAGATAGAGATACTATTCAGATTCATCGTATAAATCTTTCTCGGTTTGGCCAGTGAGGTTGACTGCACACGTCTGTGACGCGTATATGGATTGGTTTACGTCGACAGGCGTGGATGGGTGTGCCCACTGAACGCTTGCGAGTCAGCAGATAAGGTCTATGTACACAGAGAACGAAGTTGTTGTGGATTTTGTGGGGGGACAAGGTATCCACCCACAATCCTTCGGTTCAGGGAGGTTGAAACATGACAGAGTATCTCATTCGCCGTGCGGTACAGTCGGTTCTGGTACTCTTCCTCGTCAGTGTCATTTCCTTCGCGCTGATGCATGCGGCTCCAGGCGGACCGCTGATGGTTATGCTGCCCAAGGGCGGTTCACAACAAGCGATTTTAGCGCAAGAGAAAAATGCGGGACTGCTTGACCCCATGCCAATTCAATATCTGCACTGGCTTGGTCAATTATTGCACGGCAACCTCGGGTATACGTACAAGAACCACGTGCCGGTGGGACAGATTCTCTGGCCGACCGTCGGCAACACACTGATTTTGATGGGGGTTGCGTGGGTTCTGTCGCTCTTGATTGCGATTCCCTGGGGGATTTATAACAGCACTCGTACGTATGGCATTTCCGATAACATTTCGACTGTACTCGCCTACCTTGGGTTTGCGATGCCAGCCTTTTGGTTCGGTATCTTGCTTCAGGAGTTCCTCTCTCTGGATTTGAACTGGTTCCCGCTGTCGGATATGTACTCTATGAACAAACAAGGAAACATCGGCGACCTAATCTGGCACTTGATACTGCCAGTATGTGTGTTGGTCCTGGTGTTCCTCGCCTCTTATCTGAAATACTCGCGAGCCAGTATGTTGGAAGTCCTGCACATGGACTATGTGCGTACCGCTCGAGCGAAAGGTGCGCCGGAAAAGCACGTCATATATCGGCACGCCTTGCGAAATGCACTGATTCCGATTATCACGGTGCTCGGTCTCGACCTCCCAAACCTCGTGAGTGGCGCCGCCCTCACGGAGAACGTATTTAATTGGCCAGGCATGGGGCGATTGTTCGTAGAAATGGCGTTTGCCCGGGAATACGCGGTGTTGATGGCCATTACCATGCTCGGTGCGGTATTTGTTGTCATCGGTAACCTATTGGCGGACATTCTGTACGCCATCGTGGATCCACGCGTGCAATTGGGTAAGAAGGGAGGCACTGCGGCGTGAGTCAAACACCTGTTTCAACAGACGTCGTGGAAACGGCACAGCTTGATCCGACGAAAATGGATTTTTCCGCGGAAGGTTCCGCTGCACCGCCGACCAGTCTCACCAAAATTGCCGTACGCAAGTTTGTGAGCAATCCGTTTGCAATTTTCGGCGCCATCATTCTTGCTATCTTCGTTGTGATGTGCGCATTTGCGCCGCTGTTCACCCATTTTAAACCGGCGGCCATCGATATGATGAACGCCAGCGTGCCTCCGGGAACCGACGGACACTTGCTTGGTACGGACGAAATTGGGCGCGATGTATTTGCCCGGTTGCTCTACGGCGGTCGTGTATCGCTCATCGTGGGCTTCTGCGTCGCGTTCTGCGCCGTCGTCCTCGGGACCTTGATTGGCGCTGTCGCTGGCTATTTCGGCGGCTGGGTGGACATGGTGCTCATGCGCTTGGTCGACGTGATGAATTCGATTCCTGCTCTCTTCCTGAACATCCTTGTATTGTCGTTGTTTGGATCTGGCTTCTGGTTGATGATTACCATCTTGTCACTCACGAGTTGGATGGGCGTCGCGCGTCTCGTACGCGGGACATTCCTGCAACTGCGTGAGATGCAGTACGTGCAGGCAGCGAGAGCCATTGGTGTGAGCAACTGGAGTATCATCACAAAGCATCTGATTCGGAACGCAACCGCTCCGATTATTGTCAATGCCACTTTGCAAATCGGTAACGCCATCTTGACGGAGTCCGCGTTGTCTTATTTGGGACTTGGCGTACAGCCGCCGCAGACAAGCTGGGGCTTGATGTTGAACAACGCGCAGGAATTCATGTTGACCAATCCGATGGAAGCGGTCTATCCAGGTCTGTGCATCCTGCTGGTGGTGCTGTCCATCAACTTTATCGGTGACAGTCTGCGCGATGCCATTGACCCGCGCACGAAAGTCAAGATTTCCCGGAGGAGGCTGAAAAAATGGCGGAACCGATTCTCGAAATCCGGAATCTGAAGACGGGGTTTGTCACAGAAAGTGGCATTGTCAAAGCGTTGGACGGTGTGTCCATCACCATCGAGAAGGGCCAAGTCGTGTGCCTCGTCGGGGAATCTGGCAGCGGCAAAAGTGTGACGTCTTTGAACGTCATGCGGCTGAGCGATTACGACGGCGGGATTGTCCTGGAAGGCGAGATACTGTTTCACGGCGAAGACCTGGTCAAGAAGAGCCAGGAGGACATGCGCAAGATCCGCGGCAGCAAAATTGCGATGATCTTTCAGGAACCGATGAACGCCCTGAATCCGGTGTTTACCGTTGGTGACCAGATTGCGGAAACCCTCCGTTTGCACAAAGGCATGTCGAAGGAAGAAGCACAACGCAAAGCCGTTGAGATGCTGCGGAAGGTTGGGATTCCTGAGCCAGAAATTCGCGCGAAGCAGTATCCGCACGAAATGTCCGGTGGGATGTGTCAACGCGTGGTCATTGCGATGGCGCTCGTGTGCCGGCCGGAACTGGTCATTGCCGACGAGCCCACGACGGCGCTCGACGTCACGGTTCAGGCGCAGATTTTGGACTTGCTCCGCGAACTGCAGTCGGAACTGCATACGTCTATTCTGCTCATCACTCACGACATGGGCGTTGCCGCAGAGATGGCGGACAGAATCGCGGTCATGTACGCAGGCACGATTGTCGAAGAAGGTACCGTGGAAGAGATCTTCTCTCAACCGCACCACCCTTACACGATTGGGTTACTGAACTCCATCCCGGGCTTTGAAGGACAGCGCGGTACGGAGTTGTACACCATCAAAGGCTCCATTCCGAGCTTAGCCAACCTGCCCACAGGTTGCCGGTTCCACCCGCGTTGCCCGTTTGCGACGGACAAGTGCCGTGCTGAAGAACCCTCGCTGCTCGAGATAGGCAGTGGTCGCCGCGCTGCGTGCTGGTATGCAGAGGAAGTGGCGCTAAAGGCGAAGGAACAGGGCGCGGTGATTGTATCCGGAAAGGGGGAGTGACGCCGTGAGTCAGCGAGCACAGGAAGTGCTCACCAAACAACGGGGGGACAGTGGTGAGTATCTCATTGAAGCAAAGCACGTGAAGAAGTACTTCCCGATTAAGAAAGGGTTGCTGAGTCGCACGGTAGGGAACGTGCACGCGGTGGACGACGTGTCGTTCGGCATTCGCCCCGGTGAGTGTTTCGGCCTGGTTGGGGAGTCTGGATGTGGCAAATCGACGTTGGCGCGGGTCATGCTCCAACTGCAATCCGCGACAGCTGGGCAGATTCTGTTTGAAGGCCAGGATATCCTGAAGATGTCTGGCGGTCAACTGCGGAATCTGCGCAAGAAAATGCAGATTGTCTTCCAAGATCCGTACGGATCTTTGAACCCGCGCTTCACCGTGCGGGATATCATCGGAGAGCCGCTGAAAGTGCACACACAGATGAACAACAAGCAAATCGACGAACGCGTGGTAGAATTGCTGCGCACGGTGGGACTGGACCCCTCTCGGCGCGGTCGGTATCCGCATGAATTCTCCGGTGGGCAGCGCCAGCGTATCGGCATAGCGCGGGCCATTGCGCTCAATCCGAAGTTTGTCGTGTTGGACGAGGCCGTCTCAGCACTCGACGTATCTGTCCAATCCCAGGTGCTGAACCTGCTCATGCGACTGCAGCGGGAACTGGGGCTCACGTACTTGTTCATCGCGCACGGACTGAACGTCGTGCGTCACATTTCGGATCGGGTCGGCGTGATGTACTTAGGGAAGATGGTGGAGGTGGCGGAGACGGATGAACTGTTTCGGCATCCACTGCACCCGTACACAGCTGCGCTGATGTCCGCGATTCCACGCCCGGAACTGGGACGAAAGCGTGAGCGCATTGTGCTGCAGGGCGACGTGCCGTCACCGGCGAACCCGCCATCGGGCTGTCGCTTTCATACGCGGTGTCCGTTTGCGCAGGAGCGGTGCAGGCTGGAACAGCCGGAACTGCGCGCCGTCGACGATGGCCGCCTCGTCGCGTGCCACTTTCCGCTCGAGTAGTTCTTGAGTTTTGCGAGATTGTTAGGAGAAGCCACCATCCGCAATCGGATGGTGGCTTTTTTGGGTACAGTGCGTCTACGAGTTTTGATTCTACGACATAACATATCAAATGACGAATAAATATAAATATACATAAACGATAGAATCGAATGGATACACGTTGGTGGAGGCGACAAAGGCGTCGTACATTACAGGGGGGCATGTTAGGTGAAAGGAACTCATAAGGTCATTTATCCTATTGCAGTGATGACTCTAGCGGGTACCCTGCTTGTTGGGTATGGCAATGGGAGACCGGCGCACAACGCGGCCGCGAATGAAACGAACAGCGCATTGGCGGGACAACCTGTAGACGGTGGAACGTTCACGTTCTCCGTCTCGTCGGACATCGTCACTTTAAATCCACTGTTCACCAACGACGTACCGTCAGGGGATTGTGAACAGTTCATCTACTCTCCCATTTATAGCATCGACAGGAAGGGAAATCTTGTAAACGATGCGTATTCTTTGGCAGACCAGCCCCTCAACGTGAGCGATGATGGGTTGAGATACACAATCCATCTAAGAAAGAATGCGAAGTGGAGCGATGGGCAACCGGTCACCGCTGACGACGTCGTCTTTACCATCAACGCGCTGAAAAATCCTGATGTTGGCTCTCCTGGCATCACCAACTACGACCCGGTCAAGGAAGTCAAAAAGCTGGACGACAATACGGTTGAAATCGACATGAAGCACGTATACGCGCCATTCGCGCTCAACGCACTTTGGGCACCTGTGTTGCCTGCGCATATTCTCAAAGACGTGCCGGCAAAGCAGTTACAAAAGAATGCGTATGGGACAGACCCGTCTAAAACGGTGTCGGATGGACCATGGAAATGGACAGAGTGGAAGCAGAAGCAGTACTTGAAGTTCGAGGCAGACCCGAACTACTTTGGACCCAAACCGCACATTCAAGACATTGTGTGTAAGGTCTACGCCGACCAAAACACCGAATTGCAGGGGCTGTTGAAGGGTGATGTGGATGAAGACGATGAAGTGCCCGTCACGGCGCTGGATGCCGTCAAGGCCAAGCACAAAATTCATCTCCTGACGGGGGCCGGCCCGAGTTATGAGTACATCGGTTTTAACTTCAATGCCAGCAACTTTCCCAACAACTTTGATCCCTTCACAGGCGACAAAACGCGGCAGGCCATCGCCTACGCCTTGAACCGGCAGGCAATGGTTGACAAGATTTTGAAAGGCACAGGAAAACTCCAAAACGGGCCGTTTCTTCCAGGATCATGGTCAGACCCCGGAGACGCAGCGACGAATTACAACTACGACCCAAACAAGGCAAAGGCGTTGCTCCAAGATGACGGATGGAAATCTGGTCCAGACGGAATCTTGCAAAAGGACGGCCATCGGTTTTCGTTTGAATTGATTTACAACGCAAACAACAGTCGTCGACAACAGGTTGCAGCCGTCGTGCAGCAGGAATTGAAGAATGTCGGCATCGAGTGCAAACCAAAGGGAATCGACTTCTCCGCGGAGATAGATCAGAATCTGAACCATGGCAAATTTCAAGCGGTACTGATTGGGTGGCAATGGAACCTGGACCCGGATTCCGAGTCCATCTTTAGTTCGAAGTACTTCCCACCCAACGGTCAAAACGCCGGGTGGTATCAAAATTCTGAAATTGACAAACTGTGGGTCGAAGGCGATTCAACCATTGACCAAGCGAAACGGAAAGAGGTCTACAAGGAGATTGCTCAAAAGATCACACAGGACCTGCCCTACGTGTTTATGTACCAGGTCGGAGATCCAACTGGCTTCTCCTCGAAAGTGCACTGGGCCCCGGACGATGCGCCCAATTTAGCACTGCCATACGGATACTTGTTCCACATCCAAAACTGGTGGGTGGGTACCCACTAACTCAGCAGTCTATTCGGTTGAAGGACGGAGACAATAAACTCCGTCCTTTTTGGTTCGTAAGCGTATCTAACGTATATGTATTTCGTTGATAGCGAAACAGATGAATTATTTGAATATTACTTGACGTTTTGATATAAACAGATAAAATTCAAAGAGTAGGAAATAGGGGGAATTTAGAGCCAAAAAGGCAACCCGTCTTTTCTTTTGAAAGACATATCACTCTATCAAAAAAAGGGGTAATGCAGAGTGAGGAAGGCGAGAAAGTGGTTATTGCCTATCGCCACCCTGTCCATCGCAGGTTTGCTTGTGGCAGGTTGCGGAAACAGCGGCGGTTCCAACCCATCAGGTAACAATGCGAACAATGCGACTTCAGAGCAGCCGAAGGACGGTGGAACACTGACCGTTGGCACCTGGTCGGACATCGTAAACTGTAATCCCCTCTTTATCGAGGACAACTCGTCCGGTGAAGTTGATAACTTTATATTTGCGAACATCTACGACATTGACCGTACTGGAAACGTGAAGGCTGAGCCGTGGTCTTTGGCGGAAGGTCCGCTTCAGGTCAGCAACGGCGGCTTGACGTACACCTTCAAATTAAAACCAAACGCCAAGTGGAGCGACGGACAGCCGGTTACGGCAGATGACGTGGTATGGACCATTAAGACGGCTGCGAATCCGGATTCCGGCTCTGCCATTGTGAGCAACTTTGACCATGTCAAAGATGTCAAGGCACTGGATGAACATACGGTGCAAATCACGATGAAATCGGTGTACGCGCCGCTTCAGTATAATCTCGTTTTTCCAGCGCTCCCGGCGCACATTCTGAAGAACATTCCGCTCAAAGACCTGCAAAAGAGTGGATTTGGTACAGATCCATCCAAAACCGTCACAGACGGCCCTTGGAAGTGGACGAAGTGGGAGCAAAAGCAATACTTACAATTTGATCAGAATGAAAACTACTGGGGTCCGAAGCCGCATATTTCAACGGTGATCTACAAGATTTACGCAGATCAGAACACCCTCACGCAAGCGTACATAAAGGGTGACGTTGACCTTGACGAAGGGATTCCGGTGACGCAACTGAGTGTAACGCAGCAACACAAGGGGCTCAACGTCATCAACGCGCCAGGACCGCAATTTGAATACTTTGGGTTCAACTTTAAGCCATCTAATTTCCCAGGTGGATTTGATCCTTTCACAGGCGAAAAGACCCGTCAAGCCATTGCATATGCATTGGATACTCAAAGCATGGTGAAGGACATCCTGAAGGGGGCAGGTCAGCCTCTGAGTTCGCCATTCCTGAAGCCACCGATTGGCTGGACAGGTGCTGACGACGCGGCTACAAAGTACAACTACGACCCGCAAAAAGCCAAGGAGCTCTTGACCGAGGATGGTTGGAAGCCAGGTCCGGATGGCATCCTCCAAAAAGATGGTCACAGGTTCTCCTTTACCTTCCTGTACAACACGGGTAACAGCCGTCGTGAGCAGGTCGCAGCGGTGATTCAGCAGGAGTTGAAGGCTGTAGGTATTGAGGCGACGCCGAAAGCCCTGGACTTCTCGTCACTTATCGCGAACTATTTGAACCCGGGTAAATATGAGGCCGTCCTCTTGGGTGAAGTCATGTCGGTGGACCCTGACGTTTCCATCCTGTACGGCTCGAAGTACTTCCCGCCGAACGGTCAAAATATGTACTGGTACAAGGATGACAAAGTGGATCAATTGCTCGAAGAGGGCGTAACCACCACGGACAGAGCACAACGAGCAAAGATTTACCAACAACTCGCGCAGGAACTGTCTCAAAACCTGCCAGCGGTCTTCCTGTATCAATATGGTATACCGTTTGGGTATTCTTCAAGAGTCCATTGGGCCGACGCGGACAAACCAGAGCCATCGCTCCAATACGGGTACTTCTACCATATGCAAAATTGGTGGGTTGACAACAACCAGTAATTTGTCCGGTAGGACAACAAGGGGACGGATGTTCACTCCGTCCCTCTTTTTTTGTGCGCCCAGACGTGCGCCACTGCTTTCTAAGATATAGTTTGCTTGTGGCAGGTTGCGGGTCGGCCGCTAACGCTGGCGGAAACACAGACGGTGGATGGAAGAACGCGTCCAGCGAAAAGCCGGTCGACGGTGGCACACTGATTGTTCCTCATTCACCGACATTGTGACGACCAACCCGCTCTTTATTGAAGACACGGCCTCCGGCGATCAAGGGCGACACGGACGTCAACGAGGGCGTTCCTATTCCGGATTTGAATGCGGTGAAGACGACGCCCAACATTCACGTCATCTTAAAGCCCGGTCCGCAGTATGAATAAGGAAACTTAGACGTGTTCACAAGTGGATGCAGTGGACAAGCTATTGCAAGAACGCGTGTCCACACTGGACAAGCAAAAGCGTTCGCGAATTTACCAACAAGCGGCACAAGTCATGTCTCAAGATCTTCCGCAAGTGTTCCTGTACCAATACGGTCTCCCGATTGCGTACTCGAACCAGGTGCACTGGAATCCCGAGTGGGCGCCGGTCGTCTTTGCCGTACGGTTACTTCTACGGTATCCAAAACTGGTGGGTTACCCGTCAGTAATACAACAAATACTTTGTACGAGGGACGGAGTTAAGCCCATCCCTCCTGCTGTTTACTTTTCATGGCCCCGCATGTGGTGGGACAGGGTTGTCGGGAAATGACAATCGTGATACGATAACTCGTACGCGCCATCTCGCTGCACAACGCGTGAGACAGGCTGCGAGGGATAGTCTGGCTGAGGTGGAACCATGGCAAAGCACGACGGTAAGTTGTTGGCCCAAAACCGAAAAGCCTACCACGACTACTTTATCGAAGACACGCTGGAGGCTGGGATTGTGTTGGTCGGCACCGAAATTAAGTCGATTCGGCGCGGATCGGCCAACCTTCGCGATGCTTACGCGCAAGTGGAGAACGGCGAGGTCTGGCTACACAACATGCACGTGAGCCCATATGAACAGGGGAACCGCTTTAACCATGATCCCACTCGAAGTCGCAAGCTGCTTCTGCACAAGGAGGAAATCGCAAAGCTGGTTGGAGCATCCCGGGAAAAAGGATACACCATTGTTCCCACCAAGCTATATCTGCGTAACGGGTTCTGCAAAGTGGAACTCGGGCTCGCGAAAGGTAAAAAGCTGCACGACAAGCGTGAGGCCATGAAGAAGCGCGACGCGCAGCGGGAAATCGACAGGGCGTTGCGGGCGCGACAAAAGTACTGACGCCGGCATGACATCGACATGGTCATGACTTCCTGGTTTCTGTTACATTCCTCTGCCAGTGATGGCAGCAAGCATACATTGCGCAAACGCTGCACATGCTGTAGCATAAAGGCGTAAGAGTTTGCTTTGTACGTTGACATTGTGAATGGGTTGCTGTTTACGAAATCCGGAAGTGCTCGATGCACGTTCCGACTCCAAACACCCTCATGGGGGCGTTTTGGATTCGACGGGGACTGTTCGAGCATGAACGGCGGGTCGTGGGGCTGCGAGGCCACGTAAAAAACGCGGACCTAAATTAACTGGCAAAGCTAAGAGCTTTAACAGCAACCTCGCCCTGGCTGCCTAATTAGGCTCCAGGCCGTTACCTTGTGATGGGCCCGTGATCACCTGGTAACGTCACTTTAGCGGGCTAGTCGACGGTCTTGCTCGGGGACCGCCGATGAATTGAACGAGCTCACCTGCACGCAAGCGTGTGCATCCGCGTGCCGCAGGGACATGACAATAGATGTACTACACCCGTAGAAGTTCATGTAGCGAGGTCTTCGGACGCGGGTTCGACTCCCGTCGCCTCCACCACAAATAAAAATGACCCCGAGAGAGAGCACTGCAAAAGGGGTTATTTAAAGAGCAACGTAGTTGCTAATCCCACACAGATCCCTTTATTGGATGAAAGATCAGTAAAAATGCAGCTTTCCTCGCTCAAGAGGAAGGCTGCATTTTATTTATCAGCTGTACCATTCGTTTTGCCCGTGACTTCAATTGCCGTGATGATTTCTTCTTCAGTCATCGCGAGATGTTCCTTGTACCCAAAGAATGACTTGGTGTTA
>NZ_AXAR01000013.1 GCF_000472905.1 Alicyclobacillus pomorum DSM 14955
CCCATCCTCGCTCGTCTCGTTCCTTGCATTACTCGCATCTGGATTGCCGACGAAACACTTGCGTGTTTTGAATCACTCTCTGCGCGTGTTTAGTTTTCAAGGAACCACTCTGTGTTGGAGCTTTGACCAGAGTCTCCGCCCCGAGACAGCTCAACTATGTTACCACATTCCACTCATTCAAGTAAAGCGGAAATGTTTGGTTTTGCTGCCCTGCCGCTTCACTCGTTGTCGAAGCGACGTCGACCAATATANCACGAATCTCTCTTGGAGATCCACCGGAAATTGTTTCCGGCATGGTCGCTGTCGACTTCAGAAACGCTGATGTGACGCGGTTTGTTGCTTCATTTTTCATCACCGCCGCAGCGGCGACGTCGAATAATATATCACGGTTCATTCACGAGATCAACCCTTTTTGTAAAGGAATGTTTCAATTTTGTAAATGAATGTTTCAAGCGACTTTCGTTCAAGGCGCAGCGGCGAAGAATCGGGGTAAATGAGGGAACGCGAAGGCCAGTCCTGCAAAGAACAAACATCCCGGGTTGTCGCAGTTTCCACTGAAACAACCCGGGATGTGAAGACTGAATTGAGTCGGTTATCCCTCCGTACGTTCCCGCATCAGTGGGAAGAGAAGCACATCGCGAATCGAGGGTTGGTTCGTGAGCAGCATGACGAGGCGGTCAATGCCGATGCCGAGACCACCCGTGGGCGGCATACCGTACTCCAACGCGGTGATAAAGTCTTCGTCAATCTCTTGCGCCTCATCGTTGCCTTTAGCACGCTCTTCCGCTTGTTGTTCGAAGCGCTGGCGTTGGTCGATGGGATCGTTCAACTCGCTAAAGGCATTGCCGTGTTCACGCGCAACGATGAACAACTCAAACCTATCCGTGAACCGCGGATCTTCTTCGTTTTTCTTGGCGAGCGGCGACACTTCGACCGGATGGCCGTACACAAAAGTCGGTTGGATCAGTGTCTGCTCCACCTTTTGTTCAAAGAACTCGTTGACAATGTGCCCATACTCCATGCTGGGTTCAACGTTCACGCCGTGCTGTTTTGCAAGTTCCCGCGCTTCTTCGGTACTGTTCACTTCAAAGAAGTTCACACCGGTCTGCTCTCGAATCAGATCCACCATGTGACGCCGAGCCCAAGGTTTTTCCAGATCCACCGTGTATTCACCGTACGGAATTTGCAAGGTGCCCACGACGGCCTGCGCGACGTATTTGATCATCTCTTCCGTCAGGTCCATGATGTCGTGAAAATCGGCATACGCTTGATACAGCTCCAACATTGTGAACTCCGGGTTGTGCCGTGTAGAGATACCTTCGTTGCGATAGACTCGCCCAATCTCATACACGCGTTCCAGTCCGCCCACAATCAGTCGCTTCAAGTGTAATTCGAGGGCAATGCGCAGATGCAGTGTCATATCGAGCGCATTGTGATGCGTAACGAACGGCCTTGCGTTCGCGCCGCTGGCAACGGAATGCAGTGTCGGTGTCTCCACTTCCAAATAGCCACGGTCATCCAGATAGCGACGGATGGCTTGTACAATCTTCGAACGCGCCACAAATGTAGACCGCGTATCCGGATTCACCATGAGGTCGAGGTACCTCTGACGATATCGGGTCTCGAGATCTTTCAGTCCGTGCCATTTTTCTGGCAACGGGCGAAGGGATTTCGACAGTACTGTGAGTTGTTCCACCAGCACGGTGATCTCTCCGCGATTGGTACGGAACACTGTACCTTCCACTCCAATGAAATCCCCGAGATCCAGCAGCTCAAACACTTCGTAGGTATCCTGGCCCAGTACATCCACCTTCGCGTACACCTGGATGGTGCCAGTGACGTCTTGAACCACACCAAACGACGCCTTGCCGTGACCTCGTTTAATCATCAGGCGGCCGGCAATCCGCACGTGCAACGCGGCCTCTTCGAGTTCTTCTTTCGACTTGCCGTCGCCGAACGCCAAAATGTCTGCGGCATGGTGTGTGACTTCGTAACGGTGGCCAAATGGATCAATGCCCTTGGCGCGGAGCGACTCCATCTTGTTGAGTCGCGTCTGAAACAGTTCTTGTTCTTCCATCCGTCACCTCTCCAATTCAAACGGACGAGGAACGTTTCCTCGTCCGAATCCTTTCTCATTCAGAAACCCTTTTCATGCCAGTAACAGCAGCAAACTACCGTTTGATCTCCAGGATCTGAAAACGAATCGTGCCTGCGGGCACAGCGACATCCACCATCGAACCGATGGCCTTACCGAGCAGCGCACGTCCAACTGGGGATTCGTTCGAAATCTTATTGCTCGCCGGATCTGCCTCTGCGGAGCCGACAATAGTGTACTCTACCTCTTCGTCAAATTCTACATCTTTCAGCAAAACGGTCGATCCAATGCTGACCACATCCGTATTGACGTCGTCTTCATGGATGATGCGGGCGTTCCGGAGCATTTTTTCGAGGGTCATAATACGCCCCTCTACGAACGCCTGTTCGTTTTTGGCGTCTTCGTATTCTGAGTTTTCGCTAATATCTCCGTAGCTGATGGCCAATTTTATACGTTCCGCGACTTCGCGTCTTTTCACACTCTTCAGATGTTCCAGTTCGTCCTCGAGCTTTTGTAAACCCTCGGGCGTCAGCAGAACTTCCTTTTCGGTCATTTTGGTCTCTCCTTTACTGTCCGCAACTCGTACCTCAACATATGCTATGGGTCTATTTCCGTATTCGTATTCGTGTGCAGATTGTAGAAAACACTGCCAGTACAGTATGTACTAAGCAGTGCGCTTCAACCCGGAAAAGTTGCGTCTATGCGCAATTATAGAGAGCCCCTTTCGGAATGTCAACGCATACCAAACGTTCGCCCAGACTACACTAAAAGGACGGCTGCGAGTCATTGTCAAGCGGTTGGGGACTCGCGTCACCGAGCAGTTCTGCCGTGGACACATTCAAAACTTCGGCCAACTGGTCCAGGATTGGCTTCGTCGGATACCGAGTGCCGCGTTCTAAACCGCCGATGATGGCCACACTCACACCAATCTTCTCTGCTAGCTCCGTCTGCGTCCAATGTTTCAACTTACGGTATGCGCGCAAACGTCTACCGAAGATGTCCGACACGCCGAATCTCCCCTTCGCGAGCAATCTGTTCGGCCAACGATTTGATAGAAGATCCACCGAGCCCCCTGCGATGTGGAACCAGTTCCGCCAGCGGAACCAGAACAAATGCCCTCTCCCACATCCGAGGATGCGGGACCTGCAACATACGAAGGCAAATGTACTCGTCGTCGTACAATAGAAGATCCAGGTCGAGGGTGCGCGGACCAAACCGAATGTCTCTGGTCCGCCCGTGCTCGCGTTCGATAGCAAGCAGTTGATTCAATAGTTCCAGTGGGGGCAACGTGGTTTGTAACTCTACCACCATATTGAGGAATGGGGGTTGCTCCGTGTAGCCCACCGGTTCCGTCTCGTAGACGGACGAGCATTGAATGGAACCCATCGTCCGGAGACATTCTACCGCGCTCTTGAGAAATGCTTCTCGCCTGCCCAAATTGGAACCCAAAGCGACGTAGGCAGTGTGCGTCTCAAACGTCCTCTGCTCATTCATCGGCTTGGAGAATCGCCTCGGTCATTCGGCACGCACGAACCGTGGCTCGGACGTCGTGCACGCGGATACACCGCACGCCAGCAGCAACGCCAAGTACCGCCGTTGCCAGGGAGCCTTCCAGCCGATCCGCTGGCGGCACGTTCAGCGTATTGCCGATGACACTCTTCCGGCTCGTTCCCAGTAGTACCGGGTAGCCCAGCGCGCAGTACTCGGAGAGACGGCGTAAAATGCTGAGATTTTGGTGGTACGTCTTGCCGAACCCAATGCCCGGATCTATCCACAGCAATGCCTTGTCGATGCCGGCAGCAAGACACCGTTCAATCCCAGCCCGCGTCTCATGGACGAGTGCGTCAAAGGCGTTTTCTTGCACTGGATGTTCTCGATTGTGCATCCATATGTACCCACATTTCGCTTGGGCAACGACGTTGAGCATGTCGGCGTCGGCCAAACCGCCCCAGATGTCGTTGATGATGTCGATGCCCAACTCGATAGCGCGCGCCGCGACGGATGATTTGTAGGTGTCGACAGAAATCGGGACAGGGCTGTTTTGGCACAGTTCACGAAGTACAGGCTCCAGGCGGCGCCACTCGTCTTCGGCGGATACGTACTCGGCACCTGGCCTCGTACTCTCGGCCCCGATGTCGAGGATGTCCGCGCCTTCTTCAACGAGGCGGTACGCTTGTTCAATCGCAGCCTTGGGATCCAGAAACTTGCCTCCGTCGGAAAAGGAATCGGGCGTCACGTTGACAATCCCCATGATTAGGGTACCTGATGTTTTCAAAGCCTGTCGCGGTGTTTCGGTCAATGCAGTTGGCATCCTTTCACCCCCAGCCAGTCAGTTGTCTAATATGGACTGCAGTTCTGCCTTGTCAAAATGATATCGCTCATTGCAGAAGTGGCACACCACTTCCGCTTCGCCTTGTTCTTCCAGAAGAGATTGAATCTCCGCGTCACCGAGGCTCTTTAACAGAACCTTCATCCTGTCCTTCGAACAGCCGCAGTGAAACTGGATGTTGCGCTCCTCCAAGACCGCCGCGCCAGGCAACACCATGTCCAACAGGTCTTTCGCTGTGGCACCCGTGCGAAGAATCTCTGTAACACTTTTCATCTGTCCTACCCGTTGTTCCAACGCTTCAATATCTGCTTCAGTATGACCTGGGAGCAATTGCACGATAAACCCGCCTGACACAATCACACTGTTGTCAGTATCCACAAGTACACCCGCGCCGACGGACGATGGCGTTTGCTCGGAAATGGCGAAGTAATAGGTAAAGTCGTCGCCGATTTCTCCGGTTTGCAGCTCCGCACTCCCTCGATAGACATCTTTCAGCCCGAGATCGCGCATCACGTACAACATGCCTGACCCGACGGCGCCGCCGACATCAAGTTTTCCCTGCGCGTTCGCTGGCAGGTGTACATGGGGGTTCTGGACATACCCGCGCACGTGACCTTCCGAGTCAGCATCCACCAGAATGGAACCTAGCGGCCCGTCCCCTTTCACCTGCACCGTCAGTCGCTCTCGCCCCTTCAGCATGAGGCCCATCATGGCGGCAACGGACGCTGTACGTCCGAGCGCTGCGGTTGCGACGGGCCAGGTTCCGTGTCTCCGCTGCAGCTCGTTGGTCAACTGTGTGGTAGTACAGGTCAATGCACGAACATGTCCGTTTTCAGAAATCGCTCGAATGGCAACATCTATTGGTGTCAAGCGGGTTTCCTCCTTGCAAGTCGGTATCATATCAGCGGTTGAGGTCCCACAAAATACGTAAACCTTCCAGCGTGAGATGTGGTACTACATCGGTGATGACGCTGCTGTGCGGGCTAATGAGCCGCGCGTAGTGTCCGGTGGCGACCACGCGGTACGGGGCCGGGACCTCCTGGCAGATGCGTTCCACAAGGTGATCAATGAGTCCAGCGAATCCGTACACGATGCCCGACTGCATACTGGACACTGTGTTTTTACCTATGACATTCCGCGGTGCGGCAAGGTCAATACTAGGGAGTTTCGCCGTCTGTTGAAACAGCGCATTCGCAGAAGACTTCACTCCGGGTGCGATGACGCCCCCAATATAGTGCCCTTCCTGGTTGACCACTGTAAATGTCGTCGCCGTCCGCACGTCCACAACGATGACGGGACAACCGAAGCGGTGGACCGCAGCCACAGCATTGGCTACCCGATCCGCTCCGACATCCCGGGGATTTTCGTATTTTACGAGAAGTCCCGTTTTGATGCCTGGGCCCACGATTAACGGTGCACAGCGGAAGTAGAGCTTGCACATGTCTTCTATCACGGACACCATCGGAGGCACGACGGAACTCACCACGACACCGTTCACACGTTCGGATTTCAATCCCTGATCCTGAAACAACGTCTTTATCAGAATGCCCATTTCGTCGGCAGTTCGGTCTTTGGCGGTGGTCACTCGCCAGTGATGCGCGAGACGTTCCCCCTGAAACACGCCGACGGCCGTGTTGGTGTTCCCGACGTCCATCACGAGGATATTGTCCACAGGCGGAATCACCTGCCTTTGTGAGGTTGCCCGTACATGCCATCAAGAACCGGTTCCATGTTGCGAGGTTTCAACCTTATCCTTCCCTTGACCGTTTTCGGGCACACACTGTGTGCGATTGGCAAATCGCGGACTTTACGATTCACGCCCAACAATTTCAATGGTCAACTCTTTCGAAAGATCCATCTCCCAAGGGACCGGCACTGGATTCCCTTCTGCATCCTCTATCACGCGGACAATCGGCCGCTGCGTCTGTTTCTGGGGCGACCGTACCACCACTGCCCGATGGCCAGTTGACAAGAGCAACGTCATTCCCACTGGGTAAATCGCGATAGTGGAGACGAAAGCTTCAATCACCAGCGGATCAAACTGAGTCCCACCGCCCCCGAGCAGTAATTCAAACGCGTGGTGAGGTAAATACGCGTTGCGATAGACGCGGTTTGCAGTCAAGGCTTCGTAAACGTCTACCACTGCTGTAATGCGAGAGAAGTAGTGGATCCCCTCACCTAGCAACCCCTTGGGGTAGCCCGAACCGTTGATGCGCTCGTGGTGTTGAAGAGCCACCATGGCCGAGGCCGTTGACAAGTCGGGCACGGCTCGCAACAACTCGTATCCGTAACTGGTGTGGAGCTTGATATACTGAAACTCTTCGTCTGTAAGGCGCCCTGGTTTTTTCAGTATGGACTCTGGGATTTTCAGCTTGCCCACGTCGTGTAAAAGGGTACCGATACCAAGGTCAATGAGCTGCTCTTCGGTGAGTCCCATAGCAATGCCGACGCCAAGTGCGAAAAATGTCACATTTACAGAATGGTGGTACAGATCTCCACCAGATACGTAGACAGTCCCCAGATGTTCTCCCGCGCCATCCATCGCTTTCAGTTGACCAATGACGTCAGAGAGCAACGGTCTGAGTTGTCGTTTGACCCGATTCGGTTTGACGACGCGTGAATATGTGCCGTTGGCGAGCTCCCTTAGTGAACGATACGTGGCATCCAAGACGAGTTGCCGTGTCTGAGGAGAGACGACCCCTTGTGTCTGCAAGTCGTCCGTCGATGTGTCTTCAATGCAAACGGAGCCTATCCCCATGCGACGAAGGCGCTCAACCATTCGAGAACTAAGTACCATACCACGAGCCAACAGCACCCTTCCACGCTCATCAAAGATGCTCTGCGCCAAAACTCGATTGGGTTGAATCGTCCGGAGTGATACCCAACGCACAAATAAGCCTCCATTACACCGCTGCCGATGTACACTACGTTGGGTACATGATTCGACAAAAAACCCTCGAGTCCTCGCTCGAGGGTAAAGTTTTTTCAGTTAGACCGCTTAGCCTTCCATGACTGCCTTAATTTCCTCTTCGACCAGTGTTTCTTTCTCAAGCAGGATGTTCGCCAAGGCGTCCAGTTTGTCCCGGTGTTCCATCAAAACCTTGCGCGTGATTTCATGACATTCTTCGACAATGCGCTTCATCTCTTCGTCAATTTGGTACGCCACCTGGTCGCTGTAGTTTGGTTCAACGGACAAGTCTTTGCCAAGGAACACTTGGCCCGAACCCTGTCGATTCCCGAATTGCATCGGTCCAAGTTTGTCGCTCATTCCATATTCGGTGACCATCTGCCGGGCAATCTGCGTCACCTGCTGCAGGTCGTTGTGCGCACCGGTGGAAATTTCCCCGAACACAATTTCTTCGGCTACCCGTCCACCGAGGAAGCCGCAAATTTTGTCCAGCATCTCCTGACGAGTCATGAAGTAACGCTCTTCCTTCGGAAGCATCAGATTGTATCCGCCAGCCATTCCACGCGGCACGATGGTCACCTTGTGCACGGTGTCGGCATTCGAAACGAAGTACCCAACCACCGCGTGTCCAGACTCGTGATACGCGACAAGCTTTCGCTCGCGTTCCGACATCACACGGCTTCGCTTTTCCGGGCCAGCCATGACGCGGTCAATGGCCTCGTCGATGTCACTGTTTCGGATGGTCGATTCACCGCGCCGTGCGGCCAGCAAAGCCGCTTCATTGAGCACGTTCTCTAAATCCGCTCCCGTAAACCCTGGGGTTCGTTTGGCAATCTGGTCCAAGCGGACATCTTCATGAAAAGGCTTGTTCCGAGCATGCACTTTCAGGATTTCCTCGCGCCCTTTGACGTCCGGACGATTGACGATGATTTGGCGGTCAATGCGGCCTGGGCGGAGCAACGCTGGATCCAGAATGTCCGGCCGGTTTGTTGCCGCGATAATGATAATTCCTTCGTTCGCGGAAAATCCGTCCATTTCTACGAGCAACTGATTTAACGTCTGTTCGCGTTCGTCGTGGCCGCCGCCGAGTCCGGCACCACGGTGACGACCCACAGCGTCAATTTCGTCAATGAAGATGATACACGGTGCATTCTTCTTTGCCGTCTCAAACAAGTCGCGCACGCGAGATGCACCGACACCGACGAACATTTCGACAAAGTCGGAACCACTGATGCTGAAGAACGGAACCCCCGCCTCGCCAGCGACGGCGCGCGCGAGCAACGTTTTACCTGTGCCAGGGGGACCGACGAGCAAAACACCTTTCGGGATCCGCGCTCCGAGTGCGGAGAAACGCTTTGGATCCTTCAGGAATTCCACGATTTCCTCGAGTTCTGTCTTTTCTTCATCAGCGCCCGCAACGTCTCTGAATGTGACGCGCCGCTTTTCCTCTGAGTACAAGCGAGCGCGACTCTTGCCGAAGTTCATTACGCGGCTGCCGCCACCTTGCGCCTGATTGAAGAGGAAGAACATCAGGATGAAAATGAAGATAAATGGCACGACCGATTCCAGGAACTGAATCCAGATGGACGCCTTCGGCTGTGGAGCGTACGTCGCGTTCAGTTTGTTGTCCTGAAGGAAGCTTGTGATGTCGTTGTCAATAATCAGGGCCCGCGTCGTAAACTTGTTCCCATTGGTCAACGTACCGTCAATCGTGGCGGTCAAACCCTCCGGAGTGACAAGAACATCCGGTTCGACCTCATGGTTTTTCACATCGTTGACAAATTGCGTATATGTAAGGGTTGTCTTTGTGTGATCTTGTCCCGTTATATAGTTGACAACTCCAACAATCGCCAGCAATATCAGGACGTAGAAAACGATGCTACGGTAAAATCTGTTCATGCCTTACCTCCTCTCGGTCATGGCGCAATCATTGTACCATAGGGCACTGACCGCGTAACAGAAATGGCCGTGGATTCACGATTACTTCACATATATCTCCGGTTTGAGGACGCCTACGTACGGCAAGTTGCGGTACTGCTCAGCGTAATCCAAGCCATAACCAACGATGAATTCGTTCGGTACTTCAAAGCCGTGGTAATCGGGTGTAATCTCTACCTTGCGGCCTTCCGGCTTATCGAACAGCGTGACCACGCGAACGCTCGCTACGTGCCTGCGTATCAGGAGATCTTTCAAATACGCGAGGGTGAGACCTGTGTCCACAATATCTTCAACGATGACGACATGTCGTCCTTCCACGGGCCGGTCAAGGTCCTTCATAATCCGTACCACGCCCGAAGACTTAGAAGAGTCTCCATAGCTGGAGACAGCCATAAAGTCCATTTCCATGGGCACCTCGACGTGTTTGACGAGGTCCGCCATGAACATGACGGCACCCTTCAAAACGCAGATGAACAAAGGGTTCTTACCGTCGTAGTCTACAGAAAGTTGTTTTCCCAGCTTTGCGACACAGCCTTGAATGTCTTGTTCTGAAAAGAGGATTTTTTTCAAGTGTGGATGCATAAGGGCCTCCCTGAGCCATGCTTATCTTATTCATACGTCGTCCTCGCGGATACATGTACCCAGCGATTTGCAAAATCCACAAAGAGAACGTCAAAATGACCGAGATGAGTCCGTGGGCGGTGTTGCTTGAATCCGCAAAACACCCTGTTCCGGGTTGACCACGAGACAGTGCTCGCTGCGAACCAAACCCGGAATCCAGACGACGTTCCCATCCACTTCAAACAAAGGCCAAGACGCTCGTTGCAAGCGTGGAACCTTGGCATCAACGAAAATGTCGTGTACTTTCTTGCTTCCGTTTAGGCCGAGCGGTCTCACTCGGTCACCCGGCATCGCGGTACGGACAATGACGTTTTCCACTTTTGGAAGGTACAATTCATACCGATTTTCAGTGCGAACCGTGTCCACGTTGGACAAGCACGTGCTCTCGAACACCCATCGCTGATTCGGCAGCGACAGTTCCAGATGACGAGTGTGCTCCGGTTGCCACCGATAGAAGAAAGACGTTCGCTCCTCTGCCGGAACGGTCTCCACCACGAGGAGGCCGTACTCGCGGCGGGCACGAAGTGTACCAGATAAGTGTAATTCCGCAGATGGGTTTTGACCGTGAATTAAGGTCAGGATACCTTCAACGTCATTGAATGTCCAATCCTCGCCAGAAGCGAAACAATACAATAGTATTTTAATCAGGCGGCGTTGTAAAGAACGGTGTAGTGCGCAAATCCGCTTACACTCGATACTGTACCCCCGCTCCTCTTTCTTAACCAACTGCGTGAACGCCCTTTTTGCCTCCGCCTCGAGAAAGTCGTCTTCGTCCTGAAGCACCGTACACAGGTGAGAGACCGCCTGCGGCAACCGCGGTTGCCATTGCTTCAAATTCGGAATCACGTGATGGCGGAGAAAATTTCGGGTATAGGCGTCCGAGGCATTAGTTTCATCTTCAACGTGTGGCACGCCATGGTTTTTCGCATACGCCGCGAGTTCGGCTTTTGAAATGGATAGAAACGGGCGCAACCAGTAAATCCCTTCTCGTTTGACCAACGGTCTCATACCGGACAATCCCGTCAGTGACGTCCCCCGCATCAACCTCCACAGCACGGTTTCCACCTGGTCGTCTGCGTGATGGGCAAGCAGAACGCACGACGCGCCAACACGGCGAGCCTCGGTGGTCATGGCTTCGTACCGCAGAGCGCGCGCGTCCGCCTCGGTGCCTTTGCGTTTGTGGTGCGGAATGTCCCCGAGATGTACGCTGTACACGCGGATGGGAATTTGCCAGGAAGCACAGACCTGCGTCACCCACTCCGCGTCCTGCGCAGAGGTGGGACGTAAGTTGTGATTGACGTGAACAGCCTGTACATCCCAGCGCCGTTGACGCGCAACAGTACAGACTGCATGGAGGAGCGCCATGCTGTCGACACCGCCGGAAACGGCTACCAACAGCGGCCCGGTTGCAACCTCCTCTGGTCGCGTGGAAGCGATGAGACCTGTAATACAATCCAACACCGCGTTCTGAACCTCATTGACGAGAGACACCTGTTCACCCCCTGTCCCTGGGCAGATTGTATCACGCGCCCGCCGCCAAAAAAACGGCACGTGCCAAGCACGTGCCGCCATGCGCCTAAAGCAATCCCAGAAATGAGGCCCATGCGGTCATCGTCACCATGACCGCCATCCCGAGTGACGTCCACATCAGCCACTCTGTCCAGTCGACTTGTCTATGCAACCTGCGGGACGGCGCCGCCCGGTGCTTACCTGTGGCTGCCGAAGTACTTCTGGATGGCGGATGTGCCGCGGAGGCTGCCCTGACGTTCTTGCGGGAGCGCGCGGTGGCCGAGCCTGCGCGGGCCCACTCCCGCTGGAATTGCAATGCGTCCAGCACCTCTCCACGTAGTACGCGTTGTATCAATGGCACGTAGGAGGCGGACGGAAATTTTCTTAGCGCCTTCCACAGCCATTCCTTGCGCTGCTCCGGTGATTTCCCAAGCAATACGTCCGGAGGCTGAACCGATGTAAAAAGAACGGCCAACGCGACGCCGCACAAGTCGTAGGAGGCGTCTGCCTTTCGCGAACCAAGCCCCCAGAACCCACGGTCGTAGAACGGGGTGTACTGCCGTACAGAGCGGCCGAACTGCGTCACGCCACCCACGTCCACAAACCGAATGGATGGTGGCGTCGTTGCCGAGACAAGGATGTTCTCCGGTTTGATGTCGCAAAATCCATGTCCCGTTGCGTGCAGTTCTGCAAATCCCGCAAGCAGAGCTCCGACGACGTCGTGAAACTGTGTGGGAGATAGATTCTTCGCCGCGCGGTGAAATGGTTCTCCGGCAATCCACTCCATCACGTAAAAGTACAAGTCAGGCGCACAGTCATCGATGAACATGGGTTTGGGGAACACACTGCTGCGTGCACTCAGCTTTTCGAGCAATCCCCACTCCATGGCGATGTCGCTGGAACTGGGACACACTTTCATGGCGGCTCTGCCTGCTGGCGACCGTACGAGGTATACCTGTCCGTTTGCCCCGCTGCCTAAGTGTTGTTCAACGTACAACACCGTGTTGGTCCACTTGCCGACGACCTTTGTCCCTTGCGGCATCATTGCATCCACCTGCATTTACTGAGACTGTGTCTCTCCCGTCCAGCGGCTGGTCGGAAAGTCGTCGACGTCGCGCAATTGCTGAAACAATCCTCTGGCGTGGTCAATGGCCGGTCCGGTCGGAGTCCCACCACGCGCCACGAGAATGTCGTCCAGTTTCGCCATGTCCACCTCAGATTGAAACGGCTGAACGGTTTCCACCATGCTGTCTCCCGAGCCAGGAAACGTAATCACAGCCACCCGCGAATCGCCTTGCCGAGCCTGCAGTGACAGTGACAAATCGCGAATGGCTTCACGCACGGTGGGAATCTTGTCCCGCATGCTGGCACTGGTATCAACTGCGACGACGACTTCCAGTCGCACTTCCTCCTCCAGCTTGTCGACGACTTGCATCACCTTGGAGCGCTCCATCGGAGGCAGGTCCTCCGTAGATTTTCCCATCACTTCGAGTAACTCCTGGTTCACGACCTGCTGCAGGGTCAATTGCATGGTCTGATGCGTCATCATTTGCACCGTTGCAGAGAGTTCTACCGGTTGTACCAGTCTACACATGCCACCGCCCGCGTCTGCAATCGACAGTGCTTCCATCTTGCCATGCTGCCCAACCTCACCTTTGTCGACAATCCCGATGACGTTCACCACCATGCCCTGTTTGCGGGCGTTGGAAGCGGCTACGACGGGATCGTCCCCGACGTTTGAACAGCCGTCGGTGACCACCAATATCTGTCGAATGGTTCCTTTCACATCTCCCAACTCTTTCACCTCCGTACCTGGTTAGTAGCCAGTATGGACGGTTTTGTCAGGAGTCATTCCAGTCCTCGGCGAGACTACGCCCCCTGTTTGCGCTTCTCCTTGCGCAGGCCCGTAAGTCCGGGTAGCTTGATGGATGCCCATTCGGGCTGATAGTTGGTGACGGTTGCCACGAGCACCGTCATGTCGTCGTGAATCTCACCGTGGTTCAGGCGGGCGGCTGACTCGACAATTGTGTCCGCGATTTCCTGCGGATCCGTCGTTTCCAACCGCTCAATCTGCCGCTTCAACCAATCCTCTTTGTCGTAGACGTTTTGCGGCGCGTCGTAAATCCCGTCCGAGACGAGAATGAGAATGTCGCCGTCGTACAGTTGTTCATCAATCGTGTGAACTTCAATGTCCTGTAAAATTCCAATGGGCACGTTGTCCCCGGTAATGGCAAACACCTGATTGCCACGCTTCACAAAACTCGGCGCCGACCCAATCTTCAAGAACTCTGCACGAGCCGAATACAGGTCTATCAACGCCATGTCAAGCGTGGTGAACATTTCGTCCCGCGACCGCAACAGGAGCGTGGAGTTTACAGTTTTGATGGCGAGTTGCTCGTCAAAACCTGCTTTCAACAACTTTTTCAACAGCTCAATCGCGGCCTTTGACTCGCGACGTGCACGCTCTCCGTTCCCCATGCCGTCGCTGACTGCGACCGCGTAGCGACCGTTCCCCAAGTCCACCGAAGCGTACGTGTCTCCAGAGACCGTTCGCCCATCTCTCGCCACCGTGGCGACTGCTGTGTCCACATTGAACAGCCGAGCCGACGTGAACACGCTGGTACAGGGGCCACCTTCGTCGCCTAACACTTTGCTGAGCGTAATGTTCTCTCCAATCACCCCGGAAAGTAGCGGTGCAATCATGCGTACGGAATTTTCATACGCACCGGTAGAAGGTTGACTGACCTCGATTTCGACCTTACCTGGCTCGAGGCTGACGATGTGAACATGGTCTACAAACAAGCCCAGCTGCTCAAGCGCCCCCAAGATCTGCTCTTCGCCTGACATCGAGGATTCGTTACTCCGGTTTAACTCGTTCACAACGTCGCGTATCACGTAAGCGACACCGGACAATTGAGCGGACACCAACGATCGTTGTTCCCTGAGTTTATCTATCCACTTCGCGTCCCTGTCCGTCATCTCCAAATTGTGACGGAGCACGCCCATCATGGAGTCGATGCGGGCGCAGCGTTGCTTCAGATCTGCCGTGGGCTGAGCGTGTATGCTGTCGGACGCTTCCAATTTTTCAACCGTGTGTACAATCGCCTGATACGTTGCGTAGCCTTCCTTATCCCAACACTTCGCGCGCAATGGACAGCCGTTGCATACGGCCTTCGCTGCACTTCCCACCGTGTGGTCCAGCAATTGTTGTGCAGACACCACTGCGTTGTCGTTCGTGTCCGCGAATGTGGCCGACAGTTCTTCGAAGACAGCACTCATATCGTAGATTTTCTCTGATAACAGTTCACGGATGCGACGCGCGCGTTCCTGTTCCGTTTGAGTGTGTTCTGCGGTTCCTGGCACAAAGGTCGCCAATTCACGAATCAGGCTGCGCGGCGTCAGCCAATACAGCCCGGTTGCCACAGCCGCCGCCAGGATGGTGCTGGTTGTCGCAGTCCAATCCGTATTCGTAGCCACCGTCAAAAGACCGAAGCTCAACAAAAACGCCAGACCGGACCACGTTCTTCGGGCATCCTTCAACACACCTGCCAACAGACCGGCAAACGCAAGCACAGCGACGGCAGACATCGACTGCGCGTGATTCATCATCGCCAGCACGCCGACGACAATCGCCACGGTTGCCCCCATCCCGGCTCCGCCAGCCGCAGCCAGCGCCAGAACGAGCCAGTCGACGCCAACCTGCAGCGGCGCCACGCCTTGTACGTCTAAACCCGCCAGCCCGGTGATCATGGAGCCGAGCAGAATGGTCAGACTCACCACCTGTTCATGTTTCAGTTTTCGAGTCTGCGGGGCACCAGCAAACAGCGGAAGGCACTGAATAAAGATCAGAGACAGCAGGATAACCAGAGCGCCTTCCGCCAGCGAGAGCAAAATGTCATAGCGAGTCCATACAGTGCCAACGGAACCCAAGCGCCCGGCAGTATCGACAAGTCCTGCGATGAACGGTATCCAGTGTAAATCCGGATTTTTACGGACAAATACCACCTTGCGCAAGAGTCGGTAAAGCAGCATTTCCACGGCCAATATGGCGACCGCGCTCATCCCGCCCTGCCAATACGCGCCTGCTAGAGTGGCATACGCCGGCCAGCTGCGCTTGGTTCCCGTCAGTTCCGTGAGAACCACGTAGTACGCCAAAGCAAATGGAGAGATCACGTGCTCTATACCGGCGTGTCCGAGCAGAACTGCCATGGCCAGCAACAACGCCGTTCGAGCCCACCTGCGTGCGTGGGCCTTCATTCTTGTGCTCTGCCTTTGCAACAACGAGGTTTGCGTGTCACCACCGTTTTGCGCGAAAGAGTATGCCATGCGTTACCCCTCCTTCATGTGTAGGGACATTATACGGAGGGGCGCGCGATAAGTTTGTCAAACCGAGTCAGCAAGGACGAGAAATATTCCGACAGAAACCGTACGGGTCGACAGGATCCCAGACAACTCGATGCAGTTCTGCGAATTCTTTATAATGTCAGGAGACACAAGATGCAGTTTGACACTGCCGAAAGAGGCGAGGAAAACCATGGTAGAGCGTGGATCGCAGCAATCGACAAGAATGTCTTGGGAGGAGTTTTTCGCCACACAAAGTCGCGTGATGGCGATGCGTTCAACCTGCACGAGACTCGCAGTGGGGTGCGTCATTGTCCGTGACAAACGAATTATCGCCAGCGGTTACAACGGTTCTATCGTCGGGGACGTTCACTGTATCGACGTAGGCTGTAAGGTCGTCGACGGCCATTGCGTCCGAGCCATCCATGCGGAACAAAATGCGCTCCTGCAGTGTGCGAGGTTCGGCATTGCAACGGAAGGAGCCGACATTTATGTAACGCATCAGCCGTGCCTGCAATGCACAAAAAGCATTATTCAGGCTGGAATCGCTCGAGTGTATTACGAAAAGCCGTATCGACCGGACCCCTATGCAGAAGAACTGTTTGCCCTCGCCGGCATCCCCGTTCAGCAGGTGCACAGTAATCTGAAATCCTTTTTGCGAGCACAGGAACAATAGGTGCACATTGGGCGAACGTTCATATGATGAAGTAAGGACCTTCTTTGAGGGGTTGATGGAATGCCGGATTGGCTTTGCAGTCAACTGCGTAGGGCGTTCCAAAACCGAGACGCGAAATCCATTCAAATGCTGAATCAGGCGTTCTTCCGGTACCGGGCCGCCGCACACAAATAAAGAGGGAGAATCGCCGATTCTCCCTCTTTATTTGACGAGGTTCCTGGAAAGAGGCCAAGAATGCCTGCCCCTTTCCAGACACGCATTGGAGAGCAAGACTAGGCATGGAGCGTCGCTGCAATCCAAGTACTGTATCCGAAGACCAAGGTGGACATCAGCAAAAGCACGCTTCCGAACAAATTCCGTTCACGCAATAGTCGAATGAGTCCGACAATGGACATCAGCGTGAAAAGTAACAGAAAAATGGCAATCAACCACGGATGAAGGTAATGTTCTCCCACAGCGCTCACCTCGAGTCGCATCAGTCGCCCATACATCCACGACGATATTATAAGTTACAAGCGGTTCTTGGGTCAAAGCAATCCACAGATTGTATGTAAAAATTTATGAATTCGGTGCAACCAACTGACCGCCGAACTTCCGAGTGATGCCTTCAAGCACCGACATATCCACAGGCCCAAGCTGAACTTTGTACATGTCCAACGAGATGTGGCAGCCATCCCTGTCGTTCTCGTTGTCAAATTTCAAAATCACTCGGCTTCCATCGGACAACTCATACTCCAAGTAATACGCATCCGGACTGCCCACAGTCCACTTCACATCCTTTACGGAGAAACATCCCGGGGGCACTGGAGTGCCCCCGGGTATATCGTGTATTATCCACGCCGACCGCCGCGGCCACCGCGCTTGGATTCACTGCGACGAAGCGCCTGCAAACGGTCTTCGCTATCCTTCATAAAACGCGACAATTTGTCTTCAAACGTCTGGCGTTGAAATCCGCCACCGCCGTGCCGACCTCGATTCGGACGGTCCCCACCCCGTGCAGGAGGATTTGGGTTTTCCATGGTCTGCCGAATGGACAGCCCAATCTTTCCGTCTTTATCGACGTTGATGACTTTGACTGTGACTTCATCGTTGACTTTGAGGTGTTCGTGAATGTCTTTCACGTAACTGTGTGATATCTCAGAGATATGCACAAGACCCGTGACACCTCCCGGCAGCAACACAAACGCTCCGAAATGTGTGATGCCCGTGACCTTCCCTGACAATTTGCTGCCGACCTCAATGGACATACAGAAGAAATGCCTCCTTAAGAGTGTAGACCTACCCGTACTTAATATAAGAAATTATGCAGGATCAATTCAAGTCGTCATGGCCAATCACACAAATATTTTAATGTTTGACGTCAAACGCGACTTGACCGGGAAGAATGAGGTTGTAGTGTTCGCTGGCATACCGGGCAATGTAACTGTCGTCTTGGAGTTGGTTCGATTGCTTGACTAACTCTGCATGTTGTTTGGCGGCAGCATTCAGGCTTTGTTGCAACTGCGCCTGCTTCATGGATAGCATCTTCAATTGCGGATACTGAACGTGCCAGTAATAATACGTCGCCCATCCACACACTGCGAGTAACGCAATGTACCGCAATCTAAACCATTTTCGACGGCGTGGCGCAGGTGATTTCGCGCCTCTGGGATACGACTGGTGGGACACCGGCAAAGTTGCGATTCGGGACACTCCTCATGCCATCTCCTTGTACGCTTGGATGTGTTACACCCGTTCCCATTTTCCTCTCAGCCACTTCGACACCGATGCCCACATCTCCTCCCACGACGCCTGAAATCTTACGAAAATACGCTGAATGAACGGGAGTCGTAAAATCCAGCGCACCAAGGTCACCCTGAGCCAGAACTGCACAATTCGGAAAATCCACGTCTCCAACACGCACAACACGAAATAGACGCCTTTCAGCAGCGCGAACGCCACGCGAAGCAGGGCAGTCATTGGCCGAACCGTCACGGTATAGACCAATCTGTACAGACCGCGAATCACCGACTGCAGGAACCGAACAATTAAAAACGCACTCGCAACCACCGTACGGCGAAGGGTCAACCGATACAGGCTGTATCCGATGGCCAGCAGCACATACGTGTACATGCGAAGCTTGCCGTCATCGGTCGTGAACACGACGTAAAAGACTGCCAACGCGGAAGCTACCCAGAACGCAACATCCAAGGTGGGTTGAATCCATTTCAACCACTTCGATGCACCTGTCACCGTGTTGTAGATGTCGAACACCATGCCCATCAGTAAACCAGCCGCCAGCAAACCGAAGATATAGGAAACCTGTCCAGACATCGCTTAACGGAATAGTGCTCCTGTTAGTTTTCTCTTCTTATCCTTCGGCACGGTGTAAGACAGGCTGGTCACGGTTCCTTCAATGATGACGACTCCGGTTTGCAAATCCAGGGTCTTCATATGCAAGTTGGATCCTTGAATGATGAGTGGCCCTGCGCACGTAATGAGAGAAAACGCGCCCGTATCGAAGCTTTCCACACTGGACACGCCCGTCACTTCAACAGACTTGCGGCCAAGAATGTGAATATCGTGTTCGTCCTTGTTCTGCACAGCGTACACCCCCAAACCTCGTCCATCCAATCTGGTTCAATGTATGCATGGTTCGCACTGGATTAGAACACATCAGACGCAACTGCGTCGTGGGCCATGTCCCTCCCGCCCAAAATGAGTAAAGGCTGCTGAGACAGGGTCTCAGCAGCCTTTACTGACAGCACAAGGCCGTGGGACTGACCGGATAACTTCCGTCAGTCGTCCTCTTCTTCCGCATCATCAAACCGACTTTCGCCGATGATTTCAAACATCTGTTCAGCAAGTTCTTTCCGCGGGTTCTCCAGCAACTGAAGGACGCGAGCTTGAACCGTTTTTTGCCCGTACTTAATGGTCAGTACGTCACCGACTTTGACGTCGGATCCGGGCTTCGCCACCTTGTCGTTGATCAAAATGCGACCTGCTTCAGAAACTTCCTTGGCAATGGTCCGCCGTTTGATGAGCCGCGAAGACTTCAAAAACTTGTCAAGTCGCAATTACTTCGTGAGTTCCTTCAACCGGTTGCCAGGCTTGAAAGCTGGAACCGTGGATTCTGGAATTTCGATGATTTCACCGGTTTGCGGATTGCGGCCGGAGCGAGCGGAGCGCTTGCGCGTTTCAAAGGTGCCAAAGCCAATCACTTGGACTTTTTCACCCGCAGCCAATGCTTCTTCAATCGCAGCGAACACGCTGTTGACAGCTTGTTCCGCGTCCTTTTTCTTCAAGCCGGTTTGTTCTGCTACCTTATTCACGAGTTCGTTCTTATTCACGTAATTTAGCCCCCTCCATGGGAATATCCGAAAGATGTATTCGTCCTAGAACGGAGAAATCCTTCTAATCAAGCGGTACTTCAGCAGATTTCCCACGGGTTTTCGCTTGATTCCAATATTTCTCCAAGTCTGATGCTCCATTATTCGCTATGGTGGACGTATTTTCCTTTAATTTTCCCTCTACAAAACGAAATCTTTCCGCAAACTTCTTGTTCGCGCGCGTCGCGGCGCGGTCCATATCGATGTCCAACCAGCGTGCGACGTTCACCAGCGTAAACAGGACGTCGCCAAACTCCTCCTCCACACGTTCCCGGGAATCGGCAGATGAACGCACTTCGTGTTCCAGTTCTGCGACTTCCTCCTTCAACTTGTCGACGACACCCTGGACGTCTTTCCAGTCAAAGCCAACGCTCGCCGCCTTTTCCTGCAAGTCCTGCGCCACAGTCAGCGGATGACGCGCCCACTTGACCTTGTCCACCAACGACGCGTCACGGGTCTTTGGTTCCGCTTCGGCAGCCTTCGCCTGGTTCCAAAACGCATTTGCGTCCGAAACACTCTTCGCCGTTTCCTCGCCGAAGACGTGAGGGTGGCGACGGATCAGCTTGCTGGCCAGCGCCGCGTACACGTCACGGAGGGTAAAATCTCCCGATTCGCTCGCGATTTGTGCGTGCAACAGCACCTGCAACAACAAGTCGCCGAGTTCATCGGCCAGGGCGTCCGGATTGTCCTCATCGATGGCATGGGCAACCTCGTAAGCCTCTTCCAGGACGTACTTGCGCAAAGACGTGTGCGTTTGCTTCCTGTCCCACGGGCACCCGTCAGGTTCCCGAAGTCTGCGAACCAACCCGGCGACAAACCACGGGTCCGTATACCGCACCCTTTCACTCACCGCAGGTGGCAAGTACACGGTGGTCAAGTGGTCAATCCACTCCACTCGGTCCAATTCGTGCAGAGGGATTCGCAGAATCCGCTCTTGCCCCTCCACCCCAGCAGCGCGCACAACCACAATTTCGTAGTCGTCCGGGTACACTTCCATAAGCGTCAGCTTCACGTCCGAAGCCACAGACGGTGAATAAACCTGCACCACAAACGTATGCAGTCCCACCTGGAGTTCACTGGAGGAGAAGCTCGTACCGTCGAGTAACAGAAATCCCTCGATGGGATCGACTCTCAATGCGGCACACACCGCGTCCAAGAAGCTTTGGCCAGCCCCTACCTCCACCTCGACGTCTCCCGCCATGCGGTAGAGGTTCTGCACAGACTGCTCCGCCATCAGTGGGTGCCCCGGTACTGCGTACACCACTTCGCCATGAGCAGCCGCCATAGCGAGCAGACGCCTTGCCATCTCCTCGTAGATTTGTTCAAACGCCTGACCGGTTTCGTACAACTCGTCAAAGGAAACAAACTCTATCCCCTCGCTGCGGAGAGCGTCGACCACAGGATGAACCGTCGTCCGCAACACGACGGGACGACCCGATTTCAGTAACTTGTACGTTCCCATCGGCAACCCGGAGACATCCCCAGGGCCGAGACCAACCACCCAAATCTTCGACAATGATGTCACTCCTGTCTGCCGCCGCTGTAGGTGAGCTGCCTACGAGCGAACCCACCCCAATCGCCGACACCAAAATGCCAGCCGAGGTCCAACCCGCGGTACTGCAGCGATGTCCCGTTCCGTAAGGGCACCCGTCAGAAGCAGCGCAACGGCGTAAATGACAACGGCAATCACGATTATGATACCACTTGCGGCGGCAATCCCAACCCTGTCCCACGACAGTCCGCCCCAGATGCGCCACTGAGACGCCGCCGCGTACACAAATGCCCCCATCATAAACGCCGCTACGGCGGGCTTGACCACCCAGCTCCGCCAGTGTATACGCTCGCCAGTGCAACGGTACATCCCGCTGAAGTTTAACGTCGTGGCCACTGCATAGCTCAGCACGGTGGAGAAGGCCGCCCCTTCTATACCATAGATGGGCACGAGAAACAAATTGCCCACGAGCTTGGCCAATGAAGCCAACGCCAAGTTGAGCACCGGCAAGTAGACCCAACCCGCACCTTGCAAAATGGCCGCCGCCGTCGTCTGCACGCTGGCGAAGAACGTGGCACATGCCATGATTTGAATCACACGTGCACCGGCGTCGTCCTTAAACAAGGCGATATCCACCGGTACAGCGAGCATCGCCAGGCCGACACTGGCCGGGAGGGCAATCAGCACAGTCAAACGAATGGCGGTGTCAATCCGCTCTGACATCAATCTCCGAAAGCCGAGCGTAAACGCCTCTGAAACAGCAGGCATGACCGCGATGCCGATGCCCGACGCCAATGTGGTAGGCAACATCATGAGCTTGAATGCCCGGCCAGCGAGGAGACCGAAGTCGGTCGTCGCCGCTCCCTGAGACGCTCCAGCATTCTTCAACAAATTGACCACGGTCACCACGTCGACGTTGTTCATCAACGGCACGACCATCGCTCCCAAGCTGATGGGAAACGCGTAGTAGAGCAACTGCCTGGCCAATACCCGCGCGGACGTCCCGTGGGGCCGACGCTCCGTCAGTACACTTGGGTGCTTGGCAACCCAGTAGTACGCCAGGAGCAGTAATGCAGCCGCCGCTCCAGTCACGGCCCCAAAGGCAGCCCCTGCAGCTGCGAATTCTCTTCCGAACCCAGCGCGCGTCAGCCACATGGCAAGCCCAATAATGGTCGCCACGCGGACAAATTGCTCCACCACTTGCGAAATGGCCGTAGGCTGCATCCACTGGTAACCCTGAAAATAGCCGCGGATGGCGCTCACCACGGGCACCATCAACAGTGCGGGCGAGATGGCGCGAATGGCCCAAGCCGCATCTGGATCTCCGGCGATGCTCGCCCACGAATCTGCCCAGAAGTACAGCACAGCACAGGCGACAATACCAAGCGTCCCCAACATCACTGTGGCGACCCTGAAAATTTGCCGCACCCCGTACTCGTCACCGAACGCAATACGCTCCGACACTAATTTCGAGATGGCTACCGGAAATCCAGCCGTCGCGACCGCGAGCAGTGTGGCGTATACCGGATACGCCATCTGAAACAGTCCCATGCCGTGATCCCCGATGACATTCTGAAGCACTATCGTATACACAGACCCCAACAACTTGCTGATGATGGCGGCCAAAGCTAACAATAAGGCACCGTACACGAATCCCTGCCGTTTCGGCACGTCTCTCCCCCGCTTCCACACCAAGCGGCCTCCAACCGCCGGAATCACTCTTTGTAATACGTATGGACAGACTACCGGGGATAGTCCGAGCTTCAGGAAAACCAGGCAACAATTCGCGTACCGTATCGGGATTTTCGCGTATTTCGTACCAACTGCATGCAAAAGACCCGCGCAGTGTGCGCGGGCCGTATCGGAAGAAGCAACTTACTGTTCCATCTGCTTAGCCAGAAAACCTGCCGCCGTTTCGGCCAGTTTTCGTTCCAGGTCTCCCATCTTGACGCCGTCTTCGCGCGACAGCAAAACCACGCTGCCAATCGGATCACCTGCAGCGATGATGGGTGCAACCACTCGCGACGAGAACTTCTCTGTCCGATCCCGCACCACGGCGTACTCTCCCATGCCGTTGACCAATGTTTTGCGATCTTCCATCGCCTGTTCCAAATCATCGCTGATCGGTTTTTCCAAGAATTCTTTCTTGGAAGCGCCAGAGACCGCGATGATGACATCTCTGTCTGTAATCATGGCGATGTGTCCGGTGGAATCCGCAAGCGACTCTGCGTATTCCTTCGCAAAATCGCTGAGTTCGCCGATGGGCGAGTACTTCTTTAAAATGACCTCACCATCTCGGTCCACGAAGATCTCCAAAGGATCCCCTTCGCGGATACGCAGTGTCCTTCGAATTTCTTTCGGAATCACGACGCGGCCGAGGTCATCAATCCTACGTACGATGCCAGTAGCTTTCAACGGTTCATCCCACCCTTGATCTGTATTGTAGATGTGGCTTGCCGAACCTCACCCCTGTGTTGCATAGCATTTCCCTGTTGCCGCTGCGACTGTGCCAACAACTCCAATATGTGTATCTAACGACTGCGGATTCCTGACGTGCATTTATTATGTTTCCAGCACGTAGCCGCTATGCAACCAGGAGGTGCCGCCGACCTTCGCATCAGGCAGCCCTTCTTGCAAGCTAGTTTACGACCTGTTCAACTTCCTTCTTATCCTTCATCACGGAACGAAAATCCGCCAGGAATTGAATAAGGCGTTTGCACAACTCGCGGTCCTTGAGTCCCTTGGTGCGGAACACGACGTGCAAACTGCCGTTGCTCTTCTTCAGGAATTGCCCTGCGTGCTGCTTGGCCAGGCCAAACAGCTTCGCCTGATCAATGCGCCCCACTGACTCCGGTGCAACCCGGACCACGGTTTCCGCGCCTTGCGTCGAGACACCTTCCACACCGTACTGTGCGGCGTAACTCTTCATACGCGTTACGTCCAACAAGTTGCGCACTGCCTCCGGCAGGTCCCCGTACCTATCCTCCAGTTCCTCCTCGAGGTCATCCGCAGCTTCTGGGCTCTTCACAAACTTAAATTTCTTGTACATCGCGATTTTCTGAGCTGCATCTGGAATGAATGAGTCCGGTAAATACGCTTCGATGGACAGATCAATCACCGGTTCGGGCGCTTCCTGCACTTGCTCGCCCCGGATTTCTTTGACCGCTTTCGCCAGCATGTCGTTGTACAAGTCAAAGCCGACCGAGTTGATGAAGCCATGCTGTTCCGCGCCCAGTAGATTGCCCGCGCCGCGAATGGCGAGATCGCGCATGGCAATCTTAAAGCCGCTGCCAAGTTCCGTGAACTCCTTGATGGCCTGCAGCCGCTTCTCGGCCACTTCCGTCAACACCTTGTCCTTCTGGTAGGTGAAATACGCGTACGCGATGCGGTTTGACCGCCCCACACGCCCACGCAATTGGTACAACTGACTGAGTCCAAGTCGATCCGCGTCATACACGATGAGCGTGTTGACATTCGGGATGTCCAGCCCAGTTTCGATGATAGTGGTGGTCACGAGAATATCGATGGCGCCATCGAGAAAGTCCAGCATCACACGCTCCAACTCGTCTTCCGGCATCTGTCCGTGGGCAACGGCAATGCGTGCATCCGGCACCAGCCGCTGCACCCGCTCCGCCATCGAGTGAATGCCGTTCACCTGGTTGTACAGAAAATACACTTGCCCTTCGCGATTCAGTTCCCGCTCCAGGGCCTCGCGAATGAGACTTTCGTTAAACTCGGCCACGTAGGTCTGTACCGGGAATCGATTTTCCGGCGGCGTCTCGATAACAGACAAGTCGCGTACACCCAGCAGCGACATATGAAGTGTTCTAGGAATGGGTGTTGCCGTCAGCGTCAGGCAATCTACGTTCGTGCGAAGTTGTTTCAACCGCTCTTTGTGCGTCACGCCGAACCGCTGCTCTTCGTCGACAATGAGCAATCCGAGGTCCTTGAACTGCACCGACTTTTGCAATAGGCGATGCGTCCCAATCACCACGTCAATGCTCCCGTCTTTTAGCCCTTTCAGGATAGCCTGCGCTTCTGACTTCGTTCGAAAGCGGCTTAACACTTCCACCGTCGCCGGGAACCCAGAAAATCGCTCCTTAAATGTTTCGTAGTGCTGGTGCGCCAAAATGGTGGTCGGAACCAAAACCGCCACCTGTTTGCCATCAACCACCGCTTTGAACGCTGCCCGGATGGCGACTTCCGTCTTTCCGTACCCGACATCGCCGCAGAGCAACCGGTCCATGGGCCGCGGTTTTTCCATATCCCGCTTGATTTCAGCGATAGCCCGCAGTTGGTCCGGCGTCTCTTCGTACGGAAACATCGCCTCAAAGTCCTTTTGCCACGCAGTGTCCGGCGAAAACGCGTAGCCGGGCGCGGACTGTCTGGCGGCATATAACTTCACGAGGTCCTCGGCAATATCCCGAACCGACTTCGAAACTTTTTGCTTGACCCGATTCCACTCATTGCCACCCAAGTGATAGACTTTCGGCTCTTTGTCTTCGGATCCAATGTAGCGCTGTACTTGGTCAATCTGTTCCACCGGCACGTATAGGCTGTCGTTTCCAGCGTACTGAAGGTGCAGATAGTCCTTGTGTCTTCCGTCGATTTCCAAGGTTTGAATCCCGATGTATTTGCCAATACCGTGGTTGACATGCACAACATAATCACCAGGCCGCAGTTCCTGGTAGCTCTTAATGCGCTCTGCATCCGACATTTCCTGACGAACGCGCCGCGTCTTCTTCCGTTGGGTGAACACTTCGGTCTCGCCAACCACAACAATCCGGTGCAGCGGAAGTTCAAATCCGTTGGCCAGGTTCCCGACCAGGATGACGGGGCCACTGTCCGGTACCCACTGGGCAGACCGATGGACATCAATGCGGTAATCGCGCAAGACGCGCTCCATACGCTCCGCGCGTTCCTCGTTGGCGGCCAAAAACACCACTTGCATGTTGCTGTGCTGCCAACGTTGTACTTCCGCCTTGAGCACGTTCATCTGGCCATGGAACTGTTGCATGGACTTGGCCGATACGTTGTATACAGTAGCGTATCGCTTGCCGGCACCACCGCGTGTAAACGTAGTGAACTCCACGCCTCGCTTGCCCTTGTGCGCCCAAAGCAAATCAAAGTTCGGTTGAGCTACCGTACCGGACAGAAGTTCGCCGCGCATAAGGCCTGTGGACAACCACTCCATGAAATCCTTTTCCAAACCTCTCTGCCGCTCTTGCAGCCTTGAAGGTTCGTCCAGGCAGACCACGCTGTTGTCTGGTACATGGTGCAGCAGTGTATGTACGTGCGCACCCAGCAATTCTGTATATCGCAGCAAGCCGAAAAACGGAATCCCAGATCCTAACCGGGCGACGTCTGAGCCGACCGTGGTTTGCAGCCGATCTTTGACCTCCAAGTCCGTTACGGTACGCAATCGTTGCTCCAGATTTGCTTGCAGTGCTTCGGCTGCGTCAGCCATCACAGAGGCGGGAACGATGAAGTCAAACGCAGGAGGTACCTCCACAGAATCGCACTTTTCGAGGGATCTTTGTGTAGAAGCGTCAAATGTCCGGATGGAGTCGATGTCTGTGTCGAACAATTCAATGCGAACAGGGTGCTCGCACGTCAATGGGTAGATGTCGAGAATACCCCCACGGACCGAAAATTGGCCCTTCGTCTCCACGAGATCGACGCGCTCATACCCGTTTCCAACGAGCTGTTGGATGTTTTCTTGTAAGTCAATCCGATCTCCGACGCGGTATTGCAGGCGCCGTGCAGAAAAGACCGCCTTCGTCATCACAGGTTGAACGACGGAGGAAATCGTAGCCACCACAATCCCTGCGCCACCGCTCGCCAAATGTTGCAACACACGTAATCGGTCAGCAGTGACGTCGCGACTGTAGGCGATGACATCTACGACAGACAACTCTTGCTCTGGGAACAGCAAGACAGTTTCATCCGGCAAATACTCCCGTAAGTCTTCGACGATTTGCTCCGCCTGCCCCATGGAATGAGCGACAATGAGCGTAGGTGCCCTCAGTTTTTGCTGCTGTTCCGACCAGTGGATTGCGGCATAAAAGAGATGTCGCGCGCTCCCGCTGACCCCCGTCACCAGTCCGTCGTGGTTGCTTTGGCGAAGACTGCTCAACATGTCTTTGAATTCAGGGTCCGAAGCAATCACACGAACCAAGTCAATCACGGTACTCCTCCTCCATCCCATCAACACAAACAGCCCGAAAGTCGCCTCAGCCTGGTTCGGCCAAGGCGATGCCTTCGGTTTCTGCACAGATTTGTGGTGCCCACCGCATCCACCCGCAAAGATTGCCACAACCTATGACGTTGCCTCAGTGATCCTACTACACCTTATTGTAAGAGTTTCCCCTCAATGAGCAGTTCCGGATGCTGCTCCACCGCTTGTTGGCAATGGTCACAGACGGTCTGCACCGTCATCACGTGAGGGCTCCCATGCACGGACACCCACTCCGACCGCTCCGTCGAGGTTAAATGCTGAATCCCACAATATCGCTCTGCGTCTGCCAGATTCCAGTCCGGTCGGTCCAATTCTCCAATCAGATGCTTACAGTACTTGCACCAGTATTCGACTCGCATGCCATCCCTCCACTCCGGTACTTGCTGTACCACTTCCTCGCAGTGTTCGGAAGACATCCATCTCTTCGGACACTGTTATTAGTATGGAAAGTGGAGAGGGGCAGCATACCTCGTCTCATTGGGAGCATCCTCGAAAATTGGCCTCACCGACTGGCGTTGTATCGGTTCATCGCCATAGGAAACCCGTCCTGTAACGCATAGTCGACCGCTTCTACAGCCCTTTGCACAGCATCCTGAACCAAGGCTAGGTCATCTCGCGAGAAAGAGCTCAAAACGTGCTCCACGACGGTCTGTGACTGTGGCGGTCGGCCAATGCCGACTCGGATGCGCGGAAACTCCTCGGTGCCCAGGTGCTGGATCACCGATTTCATCCCGTTGTGACCGCCCGCGCTGCCTTTCACACGCAACCGCAGCTCACCCGGTGGAAAATCCATGTCGTCGTAAACAATGATGAGATCTTCCTCCGGTATCAACTCACTGTAATAGGATACGATAGCTCGGACTGCTTCGCCACTGAGGTTCATAAATGTCAGCGGCTTGCAGAGCAAAACCTTTTCCTGACCAACGCGCCCTTCGCCAATCACGGACTGAAACTTTTCCTTCTGCACAGGAATGTTCCACCGTTTGGACAACCCGTCAACGACCCAGAAACCGACGTTGTGCTTGGTCATGGCGTATTTCGCCCCAGGGTTCCCCAGGCCAATGATGACTTTCATGTTAGGTATCACTTCTCTCGGGGATGAGGTTTCACTTCGGCGACTCAGTCAAAGAGTTGGCTGATGGAGCGATGCGTATGCACGCGCATAATCGCTTCCGCAATCAGCTCAGCCACAGACAATACCTTGATTTTGTCAATCCTTTTCTCCGGCGGAAGTGCGATGGTATTCGTGACGACAATCTCGCGAATGGCAGATTTCCGCAGCTTGTCCACGCCATCGCCCGACAACACAGGATGGATGCAGCACGCATATACATCCTTCGCTCCGCGGTCTAGCAGTGCCTGAGCGCCCAGCGTAATGGTGCCAGCTGTATCAATCATGTCGTCAATCAAAATCGCCGTCTTGCCTTGGATGTCCCCAATAATGTTCATAACTTCAGCAACATTCGCGTCTGGCCGCCGCTTGTCGATAATCGCGAGCGGCGCCTCCAGTCGTTCCGCCAGTGCCCGCGCTCGCGTAACGCCTCCCATATCGGGCGATACGACGACCGGATTGTCAATCTTCTTCTCTAAGAAGTAATTCGCCAGGATGGGCATGCCGACCAAGTGGTCCAGCGGTATGTCGAAGAAACCTTGAATTTGCCCCGCGTGCAGGTCCATGCAGATGACCCGGTTCGCTCCCGCCTTCTCGAGCAGGTTGGCCACCAGCTTTGCCGTAATCGGATCTCTCGCGCGCGCCTTTCTATCCTGCCTGGCGTACCCATAGTACGGTATGACCACGTTGATGGTCCGTGCAGAAGCGCGCTTCAACGCATCTATCATAATCAGGAGTTCCATGAGATGTTCATTCACGGGCGCAGACGTCGGCTGAATGACAAACACGTTGCACCCGCGAACGCTTTCACCGAGTTTAATCCGAACTTCTCCATCCTTGAATCGGCCGACGAAGCACTCTCCCAAGGAGATGCCGATGTGGTCGGCAATCTCCTGTGCCAAGTCCGGGTTCGCGTTGCCGGTGAACAGTTTCAAGTCCGCGTCTCTAAACACTACGACCGACTTCCTTTCCGCACGTTCTGGCCCTTCTTTAGTTTCCACGCTTTGACGTAGTCGCCCTTGGTCACCTGTCGGCTGCGGCCGATGGCAAAACCGTCATCCGGCACTTCGTCCGTAATGGTAGATCCCGCACACAGGTAAGCACCCTTGCCAATTTTCACAGGTGCAATCAGGTTGACGTTTGAACCCACGAAACTGTCGTCGCCAACCACCGTCTTGTGCTTGTGTTCGCCATCGTAGTTGACTGTAATCACGCCGCATCCGATGTTGACACGTTGACCAATCTCGGCATCTCCCACGTACGCTAAGTGGCTCACCTTGGTGCAGTCTCCAATGGCGCTGTTCTTAATTTCGACAAAGTCACCAATCTTTACGTGTTCACCGATTCTGCTGCCGGGTCGGACATATGCAAACGGACCGACGGTCGTGTCCGAACCGACCTCGCTGTCCACGAGCACAGACTGTTCCACCGTCACGCGGTCGTGCAGCGTCACGTTCGAAAGTCGTGAGTTTGGCCCCACGACGCAGTCTTCACCAATGACCGTCTTGCCTTCGAGGATGGAACCAGGAAGAATTACGGAGTCCCGCCCAATTTTCACATCCAAACCAATGTAAGTGTGCGCAGGATTGATAATGGTGACACCTTGACGTGCCCAGTACTCGCAGATTCTCTCTCGCAGTATGCCCTCCACGACGGCCAGTTGAGCCCGGTCATTGACACTCGCAATTTCTCGTTCATCATCCACTTGAACGGCATACACGGGTTTCCCCGCATTCCGCAATATCTCAAGTGTATCCGTGAGATAATACTCGCCTTGTGCGTTCTCCGGCGTCAGGTGCTGCAGCGAATCCAGCAAATCGGACGTCTGGTACGCATAGATCCCCGTGTTAATTAAGTGAATCTCCCGTTCCTCTGGTGAAGCGTCTTTCTCCTCGACAATCCGATCCACCAAACCTCCGGAACCGAGAATCACGCGCCCTAATCCATGCGGATTCCGCACGTCTGCGGTCAACACCGTCGCACTGGCTTCTCGCGCTTCCCGTTCGGTCAACAGTCTCTCCAACGTTTCCGCTCGGATAAGTGGTGCGTCCCCGTACAGGACCACCGTTGTGTCATTCTCAGCATTGAGCAGGCCTGCCGCTGCTTGTACAGCATGGCCCGTGCCCAACTGTTGCTCCTGGACAGCAATCTCGGCTCTATCCGCGACAACTGCGGAAACCGCTTCCTTCTGCTGTCCTACCACCACAATCACTTGGTTCAGTTCAAGCTTCTCTAATTCGTCCAGAATATGAAGAATCATGGGCTTGCCGCAGACCTCGTGCAGCACCTTATGCCGCTTTGACTTCATGCGCGTGCCTAAACCGGCGGCCAAAACAATTGCACTTCTGCCCACATCATCGCCTCCAAGCCAACTATCCTATTCAGTGTACCCGAAGGCCATCGACCTTTTCAATTTATGCGTGGGACATGGATTTGACGAAACCTAGGCAGTTTCACGGCAGTGTGTGTTGAAAGGGCCTTGTGCCAGCTGGCAAAACGGCGCGATGTGCAGAAGATGGGTTGGTATATTCAGGCAGACTAGCCTGTCGCGACGTTGCAAACCGAGGACGAGAAAAACCCTGACAAGTCAGGGTTTTTGTAAGCACTTGCTTCATCATTATGCGCTCGGCTGTTCCACTTCTACCTTGTAGTACTCCTCGAGGACGGCATCCTGAATCTTTTGCCGTGTCTCCGACGAAATGGGATGGGCGATGTCACGAAATTCACCGTCTGGTGTCTTCTTGCTCGGCATCGCGACAAACATTCCGTTGTTTCCGTCGATGACGCGAATGTCATGTACTACAAACTCGCCATCAATCGTAATGGATGCGATAGCCTTCATACGCCCTTCTCCGTTCACTCTACGAAGGCGAACATCGGTAATTTGCACCTTTTTCACCACCCTTATAATTCCATCGGATGATACTACCATTCGTATTCCACAGGCCCTGCAAAAGTCCTGCTGCCTTCCTTAGAATTTTTCGAAATTATTTGCTCGCAAAAAAGAGCCTGCCTCGTCAGCGACCAAAACTCGCTGCTTGACAGACTCTTTGCTTTCCAGTGGACCCGATACGAAACGAGACTTAGGCCGGGCCTCTCAACCCTTGACCGCAATCAGTTCAATTTCCACCTGTACGCCTTTCGGCAACGCCGCCACCTGGACCGTGGTCCGAGCCGGGCGATGGTCTCCGAAGAACGCAGCGTACGCTTGGTTGACCGTCTCAAAGTCCGCGAGATTCGTCATAAAGATGGTGGACTTTACCACCTGATTGCGGCTGACACCCGCTTCCGTCAACACAGCGTCGAGATTCTTCAGCACTTGCTCTACCTGCTCCGTAATCCCGCCTTCCACCAGCGTTCCGTCTGGACGAAGTGGAATTTGGCCAGAGGTAAATACAAAATTTCCAACTTCCATCGCTTGGCTGTAGGGGCCAATCGCCGCTGGAGCGTTCTTTGTCGCAATGATCTTCATGAGAACATCCTCCTTCTGATGCAGTACACAAACATGGTTTCAATCAGGCTTGGCATTGCCAGGCACAATCAGGACCTCCTGATCTTCCTGGAGTGGGCCAACCGAAAACAGCGATATGTAGTCGTCAACCAACTTTAGAGCAGGTTCCAGAGTGGACATGAAAACGGCAGTTCCCAGAACCTCCGCATCAAACTCTGCAAGCAACCGCTTGACCGTCTGTACCGTCGCACCGGCTCGCATAAAGTCGTCGACAATCAAGGCTTTCGCATGCTGTGGCATCGCTCGCTTGGAGACGGACATGGTCTGAATACGCTTGGCCGATCCAGACACGTAGTGGACACTCACGGCCGCGCCGTCGGTCACGCGGTGTTCGCGCCGAACCACCACCACAGGCACGTGCAAGTACCGCGCGGTAGCGACAGCAATCGGGATCCCTTTGGTTTCCACGGTCACCACCACGTTGACTCCGCTTTCGGCGAAGCGTTCCGCCAAGAGACGACCAGAGAAGTCAAGTACATCCGGATCTCCCAAGACGTCCGACATGTACAAAAATCCACCTGGCAAAATGCGCGACACATCTCCAAGGCGCTGGATGATGTCCTGTTCGAAAGCTTCTCGTACCGCGGCGGGTACGCGGACTTGAAACTTTACGCCGCCCCCTGCCCCGGCGATGGTCTGCACGACGCCTGTCTCTTCCCCTGCCAGGACGTCGCGCACCATGGCGACATCCTCACTCACGGATGACTTCGCCGCTTCCATACCGTCGGCAAGTTCGGACAGGGACACCGCGCAATTCGGGCGATCCAGCAGGTATTTTGTAATGCGAATCAACCGTTCCGAACGACGCACATGGCCCCCTCCTCGGCATGCCAACATCTTCGCCACTTTGCTAGCCATCTCGCCCATCCCGCCTTGAGCGAGGATGGGACGAAACTCATTGCGAATATATCACAGTCCGGCGAAACGGCACAAATAGACTTCCTTCATGAATCCGCGCAGCGCGTTATACGTTCGCTGTGCAACACTGCGCGTCGGAAAGAGTGTAAATAACGTGGGGCCGCTCCCAGACATATACACCGGTTGACCTGTGACGGCGGTCATTCGGGCGTACAGTGCCTCTACTTCGGGGTACAGCCGAAACGTGGTGGCCATCAATGCATTGGTATACGCGTTGCGAACCCCTGCAAAATCGCAGTGTTGCAGCGCGTGCACCATCTTGGGGCTGGCGACGGTCCTCGCGTATTGCTCCGGGCGCGTCGCCTTATACACGTCTGCCGTAGAGACAAACACAGGCGGGCGGGTCAGCACGACCCACGCGCGCAATTCGTGCTGGACGCGCGCAATGTTCTCCCCTCGACCGGTGGCCACGGCGCAGCCGCCGTACACGCAGAACGGCACATCCGATCCGATGGATGCGCCCATCTGAGCCAGCTCATCCAAGCTGTAGCCGGTTCGCCACAGGCGGTTCAATCCTCTGAGAACCGCCGCAGCGTCTGCGGACCCGCCGGCCAACCCCGCCGCAACTGGAATGTGTTTTTCAATTTTCATGTGCAAGCCACGCAGAATTCCGCTCTGTTGCTGAAACACTTTGGCTGCAACGACAGCCAAGTTCCGGTGATCTAACGGGATGTGAGGGGCTGTCGAATCGACGACAATGTCGCGACCGTCTGTTTCCTCCAACCAAATCAAGTCCGATAAATCGACGGTTTGCATCACCATGTCCACGTCGTGGAACCCGTCAGGTCGTTTGCCGAGAATATCCAGCGTTAAATTAATCTTTGCGTATGCACGTTCTACCAACACAGCTTCCACCTCAACTCACATCATCATCCCAGACCGTCATTCGCGACGCAACCCCATACCTGAGGAGTCAAGGCCATTTCGAATGGTGGCGCCGCGAATGACACAGTCGAGAGACACAGTGATGCTTACGGAAGTGACAATCCCTCCGTCAAGGGGAACTTCAACCTCACTTGATGGCTGTGCTGGGAGCGACGGGTACAGCAATGTGGGGGACGCGCACCCCCCCGATGTCCGCAAGCAGATCTTGCGCTGGTGCAAGTTTCTCGTAAAACATGACGACGACGTCTCCTGGCAGCGTTTGTTCTACAGCGAAGCGCAGCGCTTCGACTTCGTCGGAGACGGAGGTACACATTTTTTCTGGCCGCCGGGCCCGAATTTGATCTGCCATCAGTGCAGCGACTTCTCCCGGTTGGCGCCCCCGTTTATCGCGGTCTTCCTTCACCACAAGCACGTCGAACACCTCTGCCAACACATCGGCCCCTTGCCGAATCACGACATCAGACCGATCTCCTGGAACACCGACCACCCCCATCAAACGACGATGAGGCACGTTCCGAAGCCAAGAGCCAACCTGCTTGAATCCGTCTGGGTTGTGTCCGTAATCAAGCACAACGTGGCTGCCGTTCTGCATGCGGTAGACCGAACAGCGTCCGGGGTTGTGTACACTAGGGATAAACGAAGTCAGCCCTTCTGCCACCTGTTGGCGAGTACACCCCAAGGCTCGGAGCGCGGCAATGGCTGCGAGGCAGTTTTCCACCTGAAACCGAACCGTTCCGTGCCCCGTCAAGGGCACCTCGGCGACAGCAGCAACCTGCCACGTCAAATTTCCCCGCGCCTCCACGAACCAACCATCCGCGACGTAGTAGCCGACACCGCCGCAGGCCAGGTGTCTGGCCAGCACTGGATGATCTTGTGCCGGCGCGAAGTAAGCCACCCGCGCCTTCACTTTGCGGCTGAGGTCAACCAGGTGCGGATCTGCCGCGTTGAGAACAACCACACCATCTTCCCACACACACTCTGCGACGAGGGACTTGATGTGCAGCAGATCTTCCAGCGTGTCCACGCAGTCCTGTCCGAGGTGATCCACGGTGATGTTGGTGAGCACGGCGACATTTGCTTTGTCGTAGGCAAGCCCACCGCGGACGATGCCACCCCGCGCAGTCTCGAGCACCGCCACGTCCACCGACGGATCGGACAGAACCATGCGAGCACTGGCAGGCCCCGTGGTGTCTCCTTCCGCAACCTGCTCATTCGCAATCCAGACGCCACCAGTGGTGGTCATTCCGACCGTTTTTCCAGTGCTCTGCAAGGCATGTCCAATGAGCCGTGTTGTGGTCGTTTTGCCGTTGGTTCCAGTAATGGATACAATCGGAATCCGCCCATTTCCCTGCGGAAACAACGAACGGACAATGGCCTCTGCAGCCTGCCGCGGCAATCCGTGTGAAGGATGTTCATGCATGCGGATGCCTGGGGCCGCGTTCACTTCAATGACCGTCGATTGCCCCGGATGGTACGGTAACACCGGGTTCGCGATGACCATGTCAATGCCGCAGACGTCCAGCCCGACCACCGCCGCCGTACGCTCTGCCAATCGCTGATACGTAGGATGAATTTCGTCGGTGACGTCAATCGCTTCACCACCGGTGGATAAATTCGCGTTGTTGCGCAGCATCACGACCGTGCCTGCAGAAGGAATGTGGTCCAGGGTGAAATTCTGACGGCGCAACGTAGCTTCCACGACCGGGTCCACGACGATTTTGGTCAACGGCTTTTCGTGGCCATCGCCACGCAGTGGATTACGGTTGACTTCCTCAATCAGCTCGCGGATGCATCTCCGGCCGTCTCCGCAGACACGTGCTGGCAGCCGTTCACTCGCGGCGACAAATTGTCCAGCGACCACGAGCAGCCGGATGTTCCTCCCCTGCACGTACTGCTCCACAATCACCTTTTCCGAAAACCGGGCCGCAATTTGATATGCTTCCCTGACATCCTCAGGTGTACAGAGATTCAGACTGACGCCACGTCCCTGATTCCCGTTGTACGGCTTGACGACGACAGGCGCGCCAATCGCCTCCAACTGCTCCACCGCCTCTTCAGCTGAATGGGCAACACCGCCAGCCGGCACAGGAATCCCGGCATCCTGTAGGACTTGCTTGGTTAATTCCTTGTCACAGGCGATATCAACGGCAACAGCGGACGTATTTTCGGTAATGGTCGCTTCAACCCGCTTCCGGTGTCGGCCGTAACCGAGCTGAATCAAGCTGCCGTCACTGACGCGCCGAACCGGGATTTGGCGCTGCAGTGCGACGTCAACGATGGCTTGCGTGCTTGGCCCCAGCTGAGTTCTAGCGAGTTGTTTCGATGCGTTGTCCATCACGTCCGACACCACAGGCGCCTTGCCGGACAGCAGGCATTCCACGATGTCAGCAGCAGCCTCGAGCAGATATTTCTGCACGGGATACGCTTTGCATTCCACCACAATGTCGTACTGGCCGATACCGCCAGCGTACAGCGTCTTTCCGTAGTGCACGTCAAGGCCCACACAGCAGGCAAGCTCAATGGCCAAGTGTTCCACGATGTGACCGAAATAGGTCCCGCCGTACAACCGCTCGACAAAACCACCGGGCTCTCCCTTCGCGCAGTGGTGCTCGCGAAGTCCTGGAAACAAGCGCAGTAGGCGGTCCGCAAAACCTGGAAATTCGTAACTTTCGCGCTCTGACAAATGCTGTAAGTCCACACGAGCAACCATGACAGGCTTGTAGATATACACGTTCGGGCCGTCGATATGGCGTACCGAAAGGATTTTCATATTGTCAGCTCCTTGCTTCAGCTCGATTCCCAGCGTCCCCAGTCCGTGATGGGCTCCCGTTTGCGCAAGTGAAATCCGTACCCTTCAGGGAGAATGTGCAGTTTGACACCGCACAGTGCCAGGGATTCGTCTTTTCGTACGCGCTCCAAATTACTATGTGCAAGCGCACCTGCGTCCACGACGCTTACGGCGCCACTGCCAATCACGCGCATCGCTTCACCTTGGACAACCACCGCTGTGTCTTCGTCCAATCCGAGACCGAGGTGGTGCGGGTATTGAGCCACCGCGGACAGAAGCCGACCAAGCCGACCGCGTTGGGCAAAATGTTGATCAATGACAACACCATCCACAAACTCCATGCCGGGCGCCATCTGGACAACGCTGATGCGGGGATTGGTTTCCGCCTCCCCGTCTACAATCATCGTGCTGGACATCATCGAAGCACCTGCGCTGGTTCCACCGAGTGGAATGCCTTGCCCAAGGGCGTCGTGAAGCGCGGAATCAATTCTGGTTCCACCCAACAGTTTGGTGATTCGGAGTTGATCCCCGCCTGTGAAAAAAATACACGTTGCATCGCGAACAAACTGAACCGCACTGTCTCTGTCTGCTGCCTTTCGGTCCGAGACATCGAAGGTGCGAACATCCTCGGCTCCGAGGCGTTTAAATATCTCGACGTAATCCATTCCGACCTCAATGGGAAGTTCGGTGGCGACCGTCATGACCAGAACTCTTGCAGCCGTGCCCCCGCCAAGCCGCAAGAATTCACGGAGTATCCTGCACTCGCCTGTCTTGTCCTCAGCCCCGCCAATGATAATTAACGGGCCAGGCTCACCTCGCAAGGGTGTCCACCTCGCTTTTTTGTCAAGCCTCTCTCGAATCTGCTGTCGAGTTGACATGAGCGATTTGCAAAATTCCACTAGACGACTCCATGTTGTGCTCAACCCGTGGCTTATCCAATTTTGCAAAACGCTGACATGGATGTGTAAAAATCGAGCTTAGCGTGTCCTGCGACGTTCACCCGTATGCGTCGAAAAACGTGAAAAGCCGGGGGTTCCCCCGGCTGGCCGTCAGTTGCACTCTGCTTCAGTTCGGTCGTTGTTGTTCTGCCAACGCGCGTTCGGCGATTTCGATGGCTCGTTTCACCATGTTCCCGGCATCGCGAGTGGTGATACCTCCCCATCCCTCGCGTTGCACAGTGTCATAGAACCCAAGTTCTTTAGCCAGCTCGTACTTGAATTCCTCGGACATGATTCCACGTCTTCTTCCCATCACTCAACGCCTCCTTCGCATGGACGGCCATACCTAGCGTTGCACCGCACAGGCAATGAAACACAGGAATATTTTTCTTCTCTCGCGAAATTCTCACGAAGTTCCTGAACAACAAAAAAAAGCGACTGAAACAGTCGCTCCTAGCAATCCCTTGATCTGGTTCCTTACACTTGTGTATAAGTAATCCGAACATTGTCTCCATCGCGGCAAACCATCAGTTCAACCGTTTCGGTCAACACGTCCGCATAACTGTAAGAAACACGTTTGAATGTACCGTCCGGCGGGTCAAGTTTCACGACGAACACAGAAGGATATGTCTCTTCTAGAACCCCCGTGCGTTCGACAGTCTTCCTCCGACCACCGTTTGCCCGTAGAAGGACTTTTTCCCCGATGAGTCCATCGAGGCTTCTTTTAATCTCGTGGAGCGCATTTCTTGTCAACACACACCACCTCTTTCCAAAAGCCATTGTAACACAGAAAAGAGGCATGTGTCAATAAAGGTTTATAATTATAGCAACGCATGATTTGCGTTGTCAATGGGCATTCTTCACTACATTTGTCGATTTCTATTCGCATATTTCGTCGAATGCTGTGAAGGTCAGTATAGTGATTTCGGTAACCCGAGTCGGTACTTTCCGCGGGATTCCAGGCCGCCAATCCCGTCGGTGCCCGTGTACGTAGAGCGAATGACGTCGTACACATTGACCGTGTCGTTAATCGGGGTGAACGCCACTTTTTCTGCGATGAAGACCGGATCGAGCGCGTGAATCATGATTCGCTGTGGAGAACTCGCGAAGTTGGCGCCGGCGTCCAGGATGGCCTCAAAGTGGGATTGGCATGCCCCAGCAATAATCACAAGGTCGTCCATGTTCCGAGAGTGCTTCCGTGCATTCTGCACCGTCTTCACGAAATACCCGGAGTTGCGGTAGTTAAACAGATCTGTCCAGGATTTCCCTTTTCGAATGAGACCATCGTGCCCTGTGATAATCAAAATGTCCGGCTCATACTGTTCCAACAGCCCCTTTACCGATGTAGGCATGTCGGCTTCTCGCATTTGTTGTCCAATCGCCCGGATGCCCAGTTCCTTGTACATGTTCAAACACTTCTGTAGGTAGGTGCCGTCTCCGTCCAAGTGCAGAACCTGTCCGGGCCGCTCAAAAAAATCAGGATCCGAGTGAAATCTGGCCTCCTTTCGCAGTGATCTTTTCTCAGACTCTATCGCTCGGCGCGATTGCACCAACCGCAGGCACTCGTCCTCGACGTGTTTGCGATTCTTCTCGAATCGCTGCCATTCTTCGTCCGTCAACTGCTCCAAATCGGAAAACGGAGCATCCGCCATCAAACGGACGTCAATCCCTTTGAGGATGGCTGTCTCAGACGTCGTATCCACTTCGACAATGACGAAGCACAGATCTTTTCCATACGATTTGCGAGTCACCACGTCCCCGGATTTCCACAAGGCCACATCCCCCTCTTCTGAGGCAGTTACACCCCTAGCATATGGCCCGGAGCAAACTGGCGTGACGATGGGAGGTGTGGGGAATGATGGAAGGAAGGAACTTCGTGTGTGCCATTGTCTCCGCGAGCAATGAAGCAAGTACCATTGAAAACGTCTTGCACCAGTTGTACCGAGCGCGAGTGGACACTTGCGTGCTGGTGGTGAACGGGACGCGCGACCAAACTTTACACATTGCCCAGCGCTGTGCAAGTCGATTGCAGTTACCCCTGCACGTTCAATTGTTCTCCGATGCACTCGGACCGGACGTGGCTAAAGCAACAGGAACGTTCGAGGCACTGCGCGTCCATCCAACCGTAGAACAGCTGGTGTACGTGGACGGCGACTGGAAGGGTAGCTTTGGCCCGATGCTGCGGGATTTCATTGACGAAGGCATAGAAACAGGCTGTGATTGTATGTGGACGCGGCACACCGGTCCCCTACGGGAGGATATCGCGTTGTGGCAGAACGTGTTGCAACAAGTGGCGCCGCATCTTGTAGATGCAGCGCCCGCGCAATCTCCACTGTACATTCGCCGTTCCCTGTTGCAGTTCCTCTCCCCCACCAGTTTGCACCACCCGGGGCTCTGGATGGCCGAGGCGGCCTCCTTCCTTCAGCCCGCATTGCACCTCTCTACGAGTGCCTTGTGGGATGTGAGATTTGCTGGCAATCCTGTCCGCAGCGCGCTGCACCAGTCTCTCATGGCAGACACCCTCATTGGGGACGCCCTGGAGGGCTGCCGTATTCTGCTGGAACAGCGCCCATCTCGGGAGTGGCGCGGCAGACGGTACGACGGCCTTCACCTGCGTCGCAGGACGGACCTGTTGGAGGCGGTGGCCGCCGTTGTCCGTTGGAGGACATAAAAAGGCCGACTCAGTGTTTGGTATACCGGTCGGCCACTTTCGAAGCTCCATAGGAGTCTGGTTTTATGCGCGCTTCGTAACCACTTTGCGTAATCCACGAGACGATTTCTCGGACCAATTGTTTGGTTGCACCTTTCTGTCCAATATCCAGATGAACTTCCCAGCCCCAATGGGCGCCTCTTTCGTTCAAATATTCAGATAACATACCGCCAGCTTGGAGCGAGTAGGACGCTTCCGTAAACATCCGCTGCCGAAGGGAGTAAATGTGGTCCTGTTTTTCGCGGTGAATATAGTACCTTGCGCCTTTACCCACATGGTGAATGATGACTGCCGTAACAAACGTGACCGACTTGCTGCCCTGTTTTGGTTGCGAGTCGGAGCCCACCATCAGCCGAAACTCGTCTTTCGGAAACTGGTTCACCTGCAGCAAGAGATCCTCTGCGACCTCTTCAAGCGTCATGTTACCGCGACTTGGGCTATGAAAGGTCCAGTTCACGGGAATCTCCTCCTTTCACCGCTTGGCAACAGTATATGCCAATTCTCGACAAAGCGAAAGATGCGGAGTACCCACCCCGGTCAAGAAAAGGCACAATTGTGCAACAGATTTGCAATGGATGCAAACTCCTCCAGAGAGAGTGTCTCACCTCTGCGGTTGCTGTCAATGCCGCATCTCTGCAACAACCGTGCACATGCCTCCTTGCTCAATCCCAATGAACCCGAAAGCGTATTGAGCAGCGTTTTCCTGCGCATCGCGAACGCGCCCTTAACCACGCGAAAAAACGTCCGCTCATCGCTCACTTCCACGGGGGGCTTGTCCAGGCAACGCAACCGAACGACCATCGAGTCCACCCCCGGCGGCGGGAGAAAGGAACCCGGAGATACTTTGACCACCTTCTCCACCCGTGCTCGGTACTGGACGGCAATGCTGAGCGCGCCATAGTCTTTCGTCCCCGGCCCCGCGCCTAACCTGTCTGCCACTTCCTTTTGCACCATGACAATGACGTTGTGGAGTGACACGCCCGACTCGAGCAAGTGAAACAGAATGGGCGTCGTGACGTAATACGGGAGATTCGCGACGACGGACACGCGCTTACACGTAGAAAACTGTTTCCAAATGTCCGGCAGATGAAGCTCCAAGACGTCTCCAAAGATAACATCCACGTTACCCGCACCCTCCAGAGACTTCTGAAGGATGGCGGAGAGCGACCGGTCCTTCTCGACGGCAATCACCTGTTTTGCGATGCGAGCCAAGCGCTGCGTGACCACACCGGCGCCAGGACCGACTTCAAACGCGCCGTCTTCAGAGGTCAGTTCCGCCGCGTCGACAATCTGCTGAAGAATGCGTTCATCGATGAGAAAGTTCTGCCCAAGTTGTTTCTTAAAGGAAAATCCGTGTTCCGCGAGCAGCGCTTTGAGTTGGCTCGGTTTGGCTACATCCCATTCAATCATTCACGATATCCCTTCGTACCGTAGTCAGTGCGCATTCCCATTCGGAGCGCGTGATACCGAGTGCGTTGAGCTTGCGTAAAAACGCCTTTGCGTTCCCAGTGCCAATGCCGAGTGCATCGCCGATACGCTCGCGGGCCAACGCGCTGAAAGGTTGCCCTGCCAAGCCGTTTGCCAGCAAATCGTCCATCGTAAACGTGGCTTCACCAGGCGCAAGCACCGTTGGTCTCACCTGCTGGATGGCCTTGAGAATGGCTGCGTCGGAGGCGTGTTCTACCCCCAATCCGTGCACCGACGTCGCTTCCCTGCGCGGAAGAAACGCGTGCTTGCAATGTGGGATGCGGCTTCCAATGCGCTTTCGAATGCGTTCGCCAGCGCCGTCTGGATCTGTCAATACAATCACGCCCCGCGAAGCACTCGCCCGCTCCAGCTCCCGCAGGAACCGCTCTGCAATCCGGTCGCCGCCAATGACCCAAATGTCTCCTTCAACCACGCGCTCAACCGCCTGTTTGTCGTGAATACCTTCTACTACGATGATTTCCCGAACGCGCACGAAATGAACACTCCGCATCAACCGATTTTATAGAAGAGCTTTCGCCCATTCTGCAACGTATACTGCGCCACTGCCTCGAATGTTTGACCGCGCAGCTCGGCTAACTTCTCTACCATCAGTGAGACGCGGGCTGGCTCGTTTCGCTTGCCGCGGAACGGGTGAGGTGACAGATACGGAGAATCGGTCTCCACGAGTAAGAATTCATCCGGAATTTCCAGTGCTGCTCTGCGTACATTTTCCGCTTTCTTGAATGTCACAGGTCCGCCGTAGGAAATGTAGAATCCTTGTTTCATACACCGTCTTGCCGTTTCTATACTGCCTGTAAAGCAGTGCATGACACCAGTGACGCCGCTGCAGTGATGCTCGATAATCTCTACTGTGTCCTCGGTCGCATCCCGGTTGTGAATGATGATGGGTAGATTCACCCTGCGAGCGATGTCAATCTGGCGCAGGAATACTTCCTTCTGCACCTCCCGGGGCGCGACATTCCAGTAGTAGTCGAGTCCAATCTCGCCAATCGCAACCACCTTCGGGTGACTGGCCAGCGCCTCCACCTCGGTAAACGCAGACTCTGACAGGGCTTTTAGCGACTCTGGGTGAATACCAACTGCCGCGTAGATTTCCTCGTACCGCTCCGCCAGTGCGATGGCGCGACGTGCGGAGGCCACGTCCACTGCAGGCACCACCATGTATCGAACGCCCGCCTCGCGCGCGCGGTCGATAGTGGCCTCCACGTCGTCCGCAAATTGCTCGTCAAACAGGTGACAGTGGGTGTCAAACAACATTATTTCACCACGGCTCCGTTCGGAATCGTCTCCGGCACCGTCACCAGTTTCAGCAAGTCACCTTCGGACGCGGCCAGAATCATGCCGTTGGACTGCACTCCACGTAACTTCACTGGCTTCAAGTTGGCCACCACAACGACCTTTTGTCCGACCAATTCATCCGTCGTAAAGTGCTTGGCAATGCCGGAAACAATTTGTCTCACTTCACTGCCGAGATCCACTTGCAACTTCAACAACTTGTCGGCGCCCTCCACGCGCTCTGCCGATTGGATTTGGCCGACGCGCAGCTCCACTTGACTAAATGTATCGATTCCAATCAGATTACTCTTCTCTACCACTTGCTGTTCTTGTGTTTGCTTTTCCGACACCTGCTTTACCTCCTGTTTTGTTGCTGTCTGAGCTGCCGCCTCAGTGCCTGCTCTTTTCCCGGTGAGCTCAGCCAAAGCCGCCAGCTCTGCCTTGATGTCCAGGCGTGGGAACAGTGGGTTTCCTTGTTCTACCGTCTGTCCAGATGACGCGGCACCAAATGAGTATAGCGCATCCCATTTCGCTGCCTCTGCGTCAATCTTATAGCGCCGCAGGATTTCTGACGCAGTGCGGGGCAAAAAGGGTTGTATGAGCACAGCGACCATGCGAATGACGTCGGTCATGGTGTAAAGGACTGTATTGAGCCTATCCGTGTCTCCGTTCTTGTACAGTGCCCACGGGGCCGTGTCATCGATGTATTTGTTGGCCTGTCGCACCACCTTCCAGATGTCAGACAGCGCCAGTGAAAACTGCATTTCATCCATGTGCGCCTCGACGTCCTTGACCGTCTGTAACGCCAAGTCAATCAGGGCTTGATCCTGCGCCTGGTACCCAGCCGGAACTGGAATGACGCCTCCGCTGAATTTGTGCACCATGGCCGTTGTGCGGTGGACGAGGTTCCCCAGGTCGTTTGCTAAATCATAGTTCAGTCGTTCAACCAGTGAATCCGGGGTGAATACACCGTCCTGTCCGAACGGAATTTCCCGCAACAGGAAGTACCGAATGGCGTCACTGCCATACCGTTCAATCAACAGCTTGGGGTCAATCACGTTCCCTTTCGACTTGCTCATTTTCCCGTCCTTCATCAGAAGGAAACCGTGTCCGTACACTTTCTTCGGCAGTGGCAAACCGAGGGCCATCAGGATAATCGGCCAGTAGATCACGTGGAAGCGGACAATTTCCTTGCCTACAAAGTGCACGTTGGCCGGCCAGTACCGCTCGAATTTCTCCCTATCCGCCGGGTTGTCTGAACCGTAACCAATCGCAGTGATATAGTTGGTCAGGGCATCGAGCCAGACGTAGACGACGTGCTTCGGGTTGCTGCGGACGCGAACCCCCCAGTCAAATGAGGTACGGGACACGCACAGGTCCTGAAGCCCTGGCTTGATGAAGTTGTTGATCATCTCGTTCTTGCGAGACTCCGGTTGAATGAAGTCTGGGTTTTCCTCGTAAAACTGAAGCAGCCGATCCACGTATTTGCTCATGCGGAAAAAGTAACTTGGCTCGCGCACAAAGTGAACCTCGCGACCGCAGTCGGGACATTTGCCGTCTTTCAACTCGCGCTCCGCCCAAAACGACTCACAGGGCGTGCAGTACCATCCCTCATAGGCGTCCAGGTAAATGTCACCTTGTTCAATAAGTCGTTCGAAGATCTCTTCGACCACTTTCGTGTGGCGCGGTTCCGTGGTACGGATGAAATCGTCATAGGAAATGTCCAGTTTGTCCCACAGGTCACGAATCCAGGCGATGATTTCGTCCAGGAACTCCATGACGTCCTTTCCGGCTTCCTCAGCTCGCTTCTGGATTTTCTGTCCATGCTCGTCAGTGCCTGTCAAGTACATGACATCGTATCCACGCAAGCGTTTGTACCGCGCCAGTGCGTCGGCTGCCACCGTGGTGTACGAGTGACCGATGTGTAGCGTGTCGTTCGGGTAGTAAATGGGTGTGGTGATGTAAAACGTCGGTTTGGTCATGTCGCAATCCCTCCACTCAGTGTTCCTGGATCTAAATAAAACCCGCCCCAAGCATTGGGGCGGGTTACATACCCGCGGTACCACCCAACTTCGCACGACCGCGTAAAGACGGTTGTGCCTCCGTCGGACCAGTCCGTGACTAGCCGCAGTTCTGTATCGGGAACTACCCGCGCGCGCCTACCTCGGCCGTCCGACTCAACGCACGAATCTCCGGAACCATACTCCCTGACTTCCCTTACCGGCTCACACCCGCCCCGGCTCGCTGAACAGTTCCATCAGGTACCATTCCTTCACCGATTGGAGAAGAACGATGTTCTCCCCTATTCACCTTTCCGACACCATGAAAACTTTGATTCAATATAACAACTCCGGCCGCCACTGTCAACCAAATGAACGGCTCTATATACCAGCATACCCCTTTGTCTACCAATCAATTCGCAGGTATCACGCGGACATTCCCAATGATAGGTGCTTGCAAAATTGTCGCTATGTTGTATAGTTAAAGCGAATTGAAGAATTTGCATGTGATGATAGGGACTCCCTAAGTCTCCAGCATGCTGACTCGCAAACAGCAGAAGAGACATGCGAGCTCACAGAAAAGGAAGCGAATAACATTTCGGGGGTGCTGTACAGTGAAGTCCACGGGTATTGTCCGTAAGGTCGATGAATTGGGTCGCGTCGTCATCCCGATTGAGCTGCGCCGGACACTGGGTATTGGCGAAAAAGATGCGCTGGAAATCTATGTTGACGGTGACCGTATCATCCTCAAGAAGTATGAGCCCGCTTGCATTTTCTGCGGCCAAGCGGACGAAATCATCCACTTCAAAGGTAAGAACATCTGCCCGTCCTGCATTGCTGAAATGAGTTCCTGATCCCTGAATGAATGATTTGCAAAATTCCACCAGAGTGTTTCAGCACGACGAATTGTGATGGTGTTTCCTGAATGCCAGAAAGGCGCGATAGGATTCTGAACCCGTTGTTCGTCGCTGTTCTGCAACTCGCTGGAATGATTGCTTTATGACGGACCAACGCATGTACTTCGGGTTGCCGATGCTCGGCAACCCTTTTGGTTTTCAGTCTACTTCCCCGCCACCAGACGACGTGTCTGGGGTCAGGGTCCTCTGATACAGTTCTTTTCGGCGCACGCCGGTTTGCGACGCCACATCCTTCACGGCTGTGGCGTGAGGGATCCCCTCTCGCATGAGCTGCTGAACGCGTTCCACCGCAGCGTCCATCCGTTGTTCCCCCGCCAAGACACCGTCCACGCCGACCTGCTGCCCAAAGTCCGCGTCTGTCGAGCGTCTCGGGCCAAGTATCACGACGTATTCGCCACGCGGCGTCTCCTCTGCAAAATGGCCGAGCATCTCCACACAAGAATCTGCATAGTAGAACGTCTCATGGCGCTTGGTCAGTTCCTTCGCCACCGTCACCGCGCGGTCCGGACAGACCTCGGCTATCCACTTCAACGTCTGCACCAGTCTGTGTGGGGCTTCATATAACACCAGAGTTCCCGGCACGCCAAGGTAAGGTTCAAGCACTTCCCTCGCGCGTCTCTTCTCCCTCGGTAGAAACCCGATAAACGTGAACGGTTGCGGTGAAAATCCGCTCCCCACCAGACCGGCCAACACGGCGCTGGCGCCCGGCAATGGAATCACCGGAATTCCCGAGTCTATCGCCAGCTGGACGACACTGTCGCCAGGATCCGACACCAAGGGGGTGCCGGCGTCAGAAACTAAGGCTATGCGCTTGCCTTCCTCCCACCATCGCACAAAATCCTTGTGCCTTGCGAGTTGGTTGTGCTCGTGGCAACTGATGAGCAATGGTGGATGAATGTCGAAATGCGTCAGTAGTTTGCGCGTCTGCCGCGTGTCTTCCGCTGCCACAACGTCTACAGTGCGAAGCACCTCCAATAGCCGGTGTGACGTGTCGCCTAGATTGCCAATGGGTGTGCTGCATACGTACAGCACCGGCCCTTCTCCCTGAAAACTGCGCACAATACGTACGGACATCCCGTGCACCCCACTTATAAGGAAGCCCGACCCAAAGGGTCGGGACGGATTCGCGTATCACTTTTGAAGAAACGACATACAGAACAAACATTCACCTTCGGTGCGCAAGCTGCCGTATTTTAGGTTGCAAATGTGAAACCCTTCCTGGTAAATCTTATACAGGTTGTCAATGCCCTCGCCTGTATGGGAGCCCGCTTTGCCTTCCGCAGCGGCAACTTGCTTCCAACGGGCATTTTCCTGGGACAACCTCTGATTTTCCTCAATCAGTTCCTGGATCTTCTGTTTCAGGCTGCCCAATTCCACGTACAGTTCGCCAATGCGTTCCTCCAGATTGGCCACTTGCACAAACAACGATTGTTTGTCCATCATGACGCTCCTGTCGAACGTCGCAGCCACGGCAAAACCGCCGCGGACCACAACCCGTAATTGCCTCGACGATTTGCAAAATCCCCTACAGATTTCATCGTATTTTGCAAATCACTGGCTTGCTTCAGAGCTTACAGAACGACACCCTGATCCTGGTACGTATCGTTTTCAAACTTCAGACAACACATCAGACGCCCACACAATCCGGAAATCTTGGTCGGATTGAGAGATAAGCTTTGATCTTTCGCCATGCGGATGGAGACTGGATCAAACTCCCCCATCCAGGTGCTGCAGCATAACAACCTTCCACACGGCCCAATGCCGCCGAGCAACTTTGCTTCGTCACGCACGCCAATTTGACGAAGCTCAATCCGCACGCGAAAGACCGCAGCCAGATCCTTGACGAGTTCACGAAAATCCACGCGGCCATCCGCCGTGAAGTAGAAAATCAACTTGTTTTTGTCAAAAGTGTACTCGGCGTCCACCAACTTCATTTCTAAACCGTGCGCTGCAACTTTTTGCTTAAATATCACCATTGCATCCTTGGATAGCCGTCGATTTTCTGCGACCACCTCTGCATCTTTCTCGTCAGCAATACGAATGACCTGCTTGAGCGGCAGAACTACATCGTCCTCCGTAACTTCTTTCCGACCGACGACGACTTCTCCGTACTCAATGCCGCGCGCAGTCTCCACAATGACGTGGTCTTTGCGTTCTATCGGCAGCTTGCCCGGGTCAAAGTAGTAAATCTTGCCGGCGGGCTTAAAGCGAACGCCTACCACGCTATACACTTGTTAAAACCTCCCGTAATCGGATGCACATCTGTTCCAAGTTGAGATGAACCGCGACGTGCGCTTTCATCCGCGTCCGTGCTTCAATCACAACTTGTGCTGCAGAAAACAGTCGTTGTATGGGAATAACCTGCGATTGTCGTTCCAGGTCAGATAGATGTTGAGCAAACTTGACGAACTCACGCTCGCCCGCCTTCACGTGCGCCAGGTCTCGGAAATAAACAGCTAATAACCACAGAAAAGCATCAACTCCGACATCTCCTGCTGCCTGGACAAGAGCGTCCGCCAACAACAGCGGTTCTTCCTTTCGCACCAGGAGTGTCTCCGCCCATTGTACCACTGCCTTGGAAGTTGCTGCAAACCATCCATCATCGGACACCTGGGCATCCGTCGTTTGAATATCCGGTAATATGTCTTCCCACGGCTGAACGTTGCCCGCTGACTGCACAGGGTACACAAAGCAGCGGGACACAATGGTTGGCAACACCTTCTGCAGGTTGCTTGCAGAGAGCAGGGCAAACACCGATGGATTCGGCTCCTCCAGCGTCTTCAACAGTCGGTTAGCCGCCACAACAGTCATGTTGTCCACACCCGGTACAGTGTAGACGAGGCGGCCACCCGTATGACTTTTCCGCGACAGGCGTTCCTGCACTTCCTCAATTTGAGACGTCTTGACAGAACCGTTGTCACCTGGCATCACGCGAATCGCATCGGGATGGTTGTCCATCTGTAAACACGACGCACAACGGCCGCACGGCGCCCCCGGCGCCGTGCACAGCAACAACCTCACTAAATATTCAGTTAATACCTCGGTGTCTTCAGGTTTTCCGACAAACAACATGGCGTGAGGGATGCGACCACTCTCTATGGTACGATGCAAACGTTCAAGCACATCGGTCTGTATCGGCCAGGATTCAAATGCTGCAATGGATATCATGATATCTCCTTAGAACTGTTCAAACTGTTCTACGTCAATGACAAATACAGTTGCACCGCCGACTTGCACACTGACTGGATACGGGACGTACGATTCCAGTTGGCTCCCCATGGGAGACATCGGGGTGACGACTTGTTCGCGAGATCGGCAACTGGACTGGATGAGGTCCAACACTTGTGGAACCTTGTCTTCCGTCGTGCCAATCATGAAAGTCGTGTTGCCCGCGTGGAGAAAGCCGCCGGTACTCGCCATTTTGGTGGCTCGAATGCCTTCCTTGACGAGATTTTGGGCGAGGCGCGGGCTGTCTTTGTCCTGGACAACCGCAATAATCATCTTCACGGGTAACACACCCCCCTGTTTCATTCCAGGTCTACATAACGATTCGCCACGATGTTCCAAATCTCCTGCTCTAGCCGTTCCGGTGAAGCCGTCGCGTCCAATACCACCACCCGTTCGGGCTCTGCAGCCGCAATGCGGAGAAACTCCTGGCGAACCCGTTGAAAATACTCGGCATCCCGGCGTTCAATCCGGTCTGGAGCGGATCCGCTTCGGGCATGCAGGACGCGAGACTGACTTTCTTGGACGGGGAGGTCGAACAAGAAGGTCAAGTTGGGCTTTAGATCTTCCGTCGCGAAGCGATTCAAGCGAGCGACTTCCTCGCTGCCGAGCCCCAAGCCCGCCCCTTGGTATGCAAGACTGGCATCGACATAGCGGTCGCAGAGTACGACGTCTCCGCGCTCCAACGCCGGTCGTATCACTTGATGCAGCAGCTGCGCGCGGGAAGCAGCGTACAGCAGCGCCTCCGTCCTGGGCGACAGCGCCGTGTGCTTCGGGTCTAACAGAATTTCCCTCAGTGCGTTGCCAATTTCCGTGCCACCAGGTTCACGCGTCATCACCACGCGCAACCCCTGTGCTTGAAATTTATGTAGTAAGCGTTCAATCTGTGTGCTCTTGCCCGCTCCATCTAACCCCTCAAAGGTAATGAACAATCTCCTCTGCACTCCTGTCACATCAGATTTATGTCGTTTCATCTTGCAGCACGGCAATCAGCCCGTCTCGCATCCCATGGATGTCACTGTGCATGTCGGACAACGCCGTCAACATCTGCACACACGGTTCGTCCAGTCGCTGTCCAGGCACCACCACCGGTACCCCCGGAGGATACGGTGTGACCATGCCCGCGGAAACTCTGCCGAGTGCCTTTTGGACGGGCACCCATTCGGCTGGCTTGCCGAATGCGCGACGTGGGCGGATGGCCAGAGTGCCCATCTGCTCCAATTCGTACGGGACGAAGCCCGTTGCCCTCGACGTGGGTGTCTGTTGCAAGACGCGATTCACAACGGAAAGGTATCTCGACACTTCCGCACGCGTAATCCCGAATCCAAAAACCGACAGTACGCCGAGACCGTCCGCCAGTTCCACGTAAATTCCGCTCTCTTGAAGCGCAGACCGGATGGTCATACTCAGTTCCAGACTGCCAGTAGGCAGCCAATGTCGAAGCGGATCTGCAAATGGCATCTCGGATGGAAGCAGTCCTGCTTCCGCCAGCACGTTCATCGTCTCCGTTGCAACGCGCGGCCCTTCTTCGCGAAGCCACGCTTGCGCGACGTCGAGTGACGCCAACAGAAGGTATGACGGACTGGTGGTCTGCAGCGTCAGCAGCCATCGCTCCAGTGTAGCTGCCGATACCAAGTCTCCCGTGACGTGGACCCAGGCAGTTTGGGTCAAGCCAGGCAACATTTTGTGCACACTTTGAATGACGACGTCTGCCCCAGCGGCTACACTATGCTTGGGAAACGCCTCAATGAGCCCGAAGTGCGCGCCATGCGCCTCGTCGACAATCAGCGGCACCCCTTCACTGTGACAGATTTCCGCCAGAGTTGCTACGTCGGCGACAACGCCGTGGTAAGTGGGAGACGTCACAAACACGGCTGCTGTATCGGGATGCGCAGCGAGGGCCTGACGAAGGTGCTCTGGACTCGGCGGTTCATGCCGACACTGCTCTGCATGAAACCGAGAGGGCAGGAACACCGGTTCCGCATCAGCCAGCACAAGCCCCCGCCAAGCGCTTTGGTGAAACGGGCCAGCGAAAAGAACCTTCCGCCCTTCCGCGCACGCCAAAATCGCGGCCATGATGCCCGCGGAAGATCCGTTCACACTGTACAGGCACTGGTCGCTTCCGTAATACGCTGCAGTTAACTGCTGCGAAGCCAAAATGCAGCCGTCAGGCTGGTGCAGGTTGTCCAGTCCAGGCAATTCCGTCAAGTCCAGTTTGGCGGCTTGTCCGAGCCAAGTTGCGAAAGCCGACGGCAGCACCCGCCCCTGTTTGTGCCCGGGTACGTGGAGCGGTACGCGTAGCCGCTCGACTGTATGGATCAGCGCGTCGAGAATCGGTGTCTCTGCCACGTTCATAACCTCTCATCACGATGCGTATTCACGATACGTACGGACTGTGCATCATCACCCTCTATGATACAATACGGATGACATCTACGTCGGTGGTGGACAACCAAGCGCCGCGTGTTTTATCGTGAAGTCATCACATGGAGCGTTCTGCAAGAGTCTCAAACATCGGTTCGCACTGTGGTTGTCTTGCACGACTCTGGAGTGCGGCAACCGTGTGCGGCACCTGGTGTCCAGCATTCTTGTATGTCGCTAGATTGGGAGGAAACACCGTGTCGATTCAACAGACAAACGGGCTCAGCCTCATTCTCCGTTTGAAAATTCACTCCAGCTCGGCATTTAGCGAAGTCGCTTCAGCGATTGGCGAAGCCGGCGGCGACATCATCGCAGTGGACGTCATCCACGTCGGCAAGGACCACGTGATCCGCGACATCACCGTCAACGTCCACAACGAAGCGCACCGCGAGCGCGTCGTCGAATCTCTGTCGCGCCGCCCCGGTATACAAGTCATTAACGTGTCCGACCGGACGTTCCTGATGCACCTTGGCGGCAAGATTGAAGTACAACCCAAATTGCCAGTTAAAAACCGGGACGATTTGTCTCGCGTATATACCCCAGGCGTAGCCCGCATTTGTGAAGAAATTCACCGCGATCCGTCCAAGGCGTTCCAACTGACCATCAAGCGCAACACCGTCGCGGTGGTGAGCGACGGCACCGCAGTGCTGGGGCTTGGCGACATCGGTCCCGAAGCTGCCCTCCCCGTCATGGAAGGTAAGGCGATGTTGTTTAAACAGTTTGCAGGCGTTGACGCCTTCCCGATTTGTCTGAACACCAAAGACCCCGACGAAATTGTTGCCATTGTCAAGGCGATTGCGCCTGCGTTTGGCGGCATCAACTTGGAAGACATCTCGTCGCCACGCTGCTTCGAAATCGAGGAGCGACTACGCGAAGAGTTGGACATCCCTGTGTTCCACGACGATCAACACGGCACCGCCGTCGTGTTCCTCGCCGGCCTTCTGAACGCCGTGAAAATTGTCGGAAAGCGGATGGAAGACCTGCGCGTTGTCGTCTGTGGCATCGGCGCAGCGGGCATCGCGTGTACGCGAATTTTGCAGGCAGCAGGTGTACAGAACATCATCGGCGTCGATAAGGCTGGCATCATCGAGAAGAACAAGGCGTACGACAACCCCATGTGGGCCTGGTACGCGCAGCACTCGAATCCAGAAGGTCGTACCGGCAACCTGGCTGCAGCCATCAAAGGAGCAGACGTGTTCCTTGGCGTGTCCGGCCCTGGGGTCCTGAAAGTGGAACACCTGAAATCCATGGCGCGCGATCCCATCGTGTTCGCGATGGCGAATCCGATTCCGGAGATTGCTCCCGAAGAAGCGGAACCTTACGTCCGAGTCTTGGCCACGGGTCGCTCCGACTATCCAAACCAAATCAACAACGTGCTGTGCTTCCCTGGTATCTTCCGGGGCGCTTTGAAGGCGCGTGCGCGCGAAATCAACGAAGAAATGAAGCTGGCAGCCGCACATGCGATTGCAAGTTGCGTGCCAGAGGATCAGCTGAACGAGCAGTACATCGTTCCTACCGCGTTCAACACCAATGTGGTCAAAGCTGTCAGCCGAGCGGTCACAGAAGCCGCCTACCGCACGGGCGTGGCGCGCAGGGAATCTCCCCACGCATTTCCTGGCATCTAATCAGGGAAGAAGCTTTCAACCAGTAGTGCAACCGATAAATGAAAGAGGCTGCGGACAATCGCAGCCTCTTTCCCGTTTCTGCCATTCTAAGAAATGGCAGCCAACCAAATCTTCTTCATGCAGTCAATGTAATAACGATAGCGAAGGTCCGAAACATCTGTGGCCACAATGTCGCGCTCACAGTCAGCGCAGAGAAACTGGCCGCAAATGAAAATACCCGCAGGCTTATGTTCGTTGCACACGATGCAGCTGTTCATCGGCTTCTCTTCCACTCAGTATCACCAACCTAGAAAGTCAGACGCACGAACGACGTCGCTTTGCGAAACGCTCCATCAAACACGCTTGTCTATTGCGGCACTCAGCCGGGTGCGCTGGTGCGCCGAACGGAGAAAGCATGTCGGTCTACCAGTCAGTATGCCTTTCTCAAAGAGAAACTATACTACCATATCTGATGAAACCCGATGAACATCAGTAGCAGTCCCGCAACATACGTCGCTTTGTCGCCCAGCGTATTCGCAGCATATTTGCGTCCAAGATAAGCACTGATGCCAAGTAATAGATAGCTGCACACCGCGACCGCGAGCGCGGTCTCCAGGACACCGATGTGGACAGCACCCGCGTCAAAGCCTCCGGCAAGGGCATTCAGTGCGAGCGCGATGCCCAGGACGAGCGCTTCCTTGATGCTGATGGTCTGTGACCTGTCGAAGTCTGCCTCTACTGGGTCTTGCAAGATCCTCGTGACCACATTTTGCGTGGACTGAGACTTGTCGGACGAACGTTTCGGGCACCGCCTACGCCATGGTTCAAGAAGCACCCAGATGCCGACCAGCAACATGACGGTGCCCCCGGTCAGTATGGCATATCGCGGCTCTACATATTGGGTCATCGTATCACCGACCGCACCTGCCAGGTAGGTCGCAGCGCCCGATATCCCGGCAATCAGTGCGTTGGCCACCCAAGAGATTGTGATTCCGCGCGCGCCGTAGGCAATGCCAACGCCCGCGTTATCGAGGTTGGAGGCGACAGCAATAGCGACGATGGTGATGATTATGGACCCCATGCAGCACCCTCCCCACCTGACTCCATACAACTTATGTGGTATGGCTTGTTGGTGTTTCCTAGGTCGCAAGTTTGTAGGGTGTGCTATAATTGCGTTGCCGTTTTTGGGGGGTGAAGTGCGTGGCCGGTAAGAAGGGGCAAAGCCTCGCGCGTGGCACGTCGGTCATGGTATTGATGGTGACGTTGGCAAAGGTACTCGGCCTGCTCTGGATTGTGCCGTTGTCACGCCTGATCCATGAAGAGGGTATCGGTATTTACTCACAAGCGTACTCTCTGTATATCTTCGTTCTGACACTGTCTACTGCTGGATTCCCCACGGCCATGGGAAAACTGATTGCCGAAAAACTCGCATTGCGCAAATACGCAGACGTTGAGCAGCTGTACAGGATTACCATGCGCACGGTGATATTGTTCGGCCTTGTGCTGTTTTTCGTCACCTGGTTTGGCGCGCCATTGTACGGCAGCCTGACTGCCTTGAAGGAGTCCCACCAGGCACGAGACGCCCTCACGATGTCCATTCGCGCATTGGCACCAGCTCTTCTCGTGGTGCCCTTGGAGAGCGCATTGCGCGGGTACATGCAAGGTTTTCAGAAGTTGGAGCCTTCCGCCTACTCGCAAGCCGTTGAACAGCTCTTCCGAGTCGCAACCATCGTGATTGGCGCTGATTTGGTGATGAGTGCAGGCGGAAGTGTCGCTGCTGGTGCGGCGGCCGCCACATTGGGGGCGTTTGTGGGCGCGCTGGCTGGTGTGATATTGCTGATTTTTTCAGTCATCCCGATGCGGCGGCGATTTCTGGTGCGCGTAGCCAAGCAACAAGCGCAGCTCACACAACGAGAAGCGCTGCGTACGCTGATGAAGTACGCTTTGCCAGTGAGCCTGGGATCGCTCGTGGTCCCCATATCAGGCATGGTCGACTCACTGACCATCACGAACTTCCTCATGCTCGCGGGTGACAGCTACACAGCGGCAAATGCGGCCTACGGTATTTTCTCACGACAAGCCATGCAGCTCATTCAGTTGCCGCTCGCGTTTGCCATGGCGCTCGGCGTCTCGGTCCTACCGGCCATCGCTGAGGCAAACGCCGTCCGCAACCAGACTGCCGTGGAAATAAGGATACGCACAACAATACGCTCCATGATGTTTATGACACTCCCTGTCGCAGCCACTTTGTTGGTGCTCGGACGCCCACTGGATCAATTACTGTCCGGAGACACCAAAGGTGCTGTGATTATTTCCAGCGTCTGCTTCATGGGGATCTTCAGCAGCTTGGAGCTGATCTCCACGTACATGCTGCAAGGACTGGGCAAAATGTATCGCCCAGTCCGGAACATGTTCATTGGCGTGGTCGTCAAGATTGTCATGAACTTGGTGCTCATCCTGCCATTTCACATCATCGGCGCTGCCATCGCCACAACACTCGGCTACCTGGTGTCAACGTCGTTGAACGTGTCGGCCGTTCGCAAGTACTCCAATGTGCACTTCTCAGTATGGAAACTCAGCGCTCCACTGATCCTGGCGTCCATCGTCTGTAGTGTGGGGCTGTTCATCGGCGACAAGGTGGGACTGGCACTCGCGGGCGACTTCACATCGCCTGACGTGAAGGCCCTGATTGAGGTGATCTCTGGCATTGCCGTTGGGGGGGTCTTGTACCTCGCGTCAACCCTGTGGTTTCGCGCTGTGTCCCCGTCCGAGCTGCAGCGTATCCCGTTCGTCGGCCGTCGGCTGTCACCGTTGGCGCAGAGAATGCAGCGGCGTAGATCCGCTTGAAGCTCAGATAAACCACGCCTTCAAAACCACGAGTGCAGCAACGCCAGGTATGCCAAGGAAGCCGGCGGTCAAAGCGGTGATGGGATTAAACGGGAGATGAAACTGAAAGTATCCGCCAATCCAGTTGACGGCGAGTACAAACAGGCATCCGAGGACGGCGCTTTTCGCCAACTTCCAGAACATCTGTCCGGGATAGCGCACGAATTGCGAAACGACGTAAACGCCCGCTAAGAAAAGTCCAATTCCAATCAGCAGTTGTTGCTGAGTCATGGCTCGTCCGCCTCCTGTCGCTACGAATCTATGCAGAGTGACCCGTGGCTAGAACACAGGTTCCGCACATCAATCGTTTTCTGACCAATACCACTGGATCCCATCAAGGGAGAGATTCCACCTCCGAGCCAGTTGGAACAGGTAGCTGAAGTGGCGCTCTGCTGCGCCTAGGCGGAACACAATGTGATCAATCAGGAGCGGATCGGCCACGGCTTCAAACTGCTGCCGGGCAATTTCCAACTCCTGCTTGGACTTCCGGAGTGTCTGCAAAAACGCTTCGATATCCTCTTGTGACATACTTTCCACTTCCGCCGATGAAGAAAATGCCAACGGTACCGACGTGGCGACTGACGGTCTTTGGTTCGTGTCCATCAAAAAACGTCCTCCCCCTGTCCAGAGTTAATAGATCATAGACAGGGAACAGGACGTTTATGACAAGCTTCTTGAGATTTCGCCACCATGCGCGGCTTGCCGACTACATTTGTCGCCGGCCTTCCAGCGCCTTGGCGAGTGTGACTTCGTCGGCGTATTCCAAGTCGCCGCCGACGGGAAGACCGTGTGCAATGCGAGTGACGGTGACTGCAAACGGCTTCAGCAGTCGAGCGATGTACATGGCGGTAGCTTCGCCCTCGACGTTTGGATTGGTCGCAACAATGACCTCTCGGATGTCGCTGGTTCCAATGCGCTGAACGAGCTCTTTGATTCGGATGTCGTTGGGACCAATGCCCTCCATCGGAGAGATGGCTCCGTGCAACACGTGATATCGTCCGTGAAACTCGTGCGTCTTTTCCATGGCAGCGACATCTTTTGCGTCCTGTACAACGCATAAGGATTTGTCGTCGCGGGAGGGATCTCGGCAGATGCTACACGGGCTCTCCTCCGTGATATTGCAACAAATGGCGCACTCTGTGAGCTTTTGTTTCACGTCCTGGAGCGCGGCAGCAAACTCCAACACGTCCTTTTCACTCATGGAAAGCACGCAAAACGCCAGCCGCGTGGCGGTCTTTGGGCCGATGCCAGGCAATTTCATAAACTGCTCGACCAGGCGGTTAATCGGTTCTGGAAAGCCCCACATCTTTAGAACAGACCCGGGATGTTCAGACCACGAGTATACTTGCCCATCTCCGCCTCGGTCATCTGATCTACTTTGGCCGTTGCATCCTGGAAGGCAGCCAGAATCAGATCCTGCAACATTTCCACGTCATCCGGATTGACAACGTCCTTGTCAATGGTGACCGCTGTCACCTGTTTGTGCCCAGACATCGTCACCTTCACGGCGCCTCCGCCAGCGGTACCTTCCACGGTCTTCTCGCCGAGCGCTTCCTGCGCCTTCATCAGCTCTTCCTGCATTTTCTTCGCTTGTTTCATCAACTGATTCATATTTTTCACGTCACGGGTCACTCCTCGCTGCGGATTTCAATCATTTCATCGCCAAACAACTGCCTTGCCCGTTCGACGACGTCGCTTTCTTCTTCTGGCACGCGTTCTTCCGACGCCGCCTCCGCCGTGTGCAAGCCTTGTTGGAACTTCTCCCAGTCGTTGCGGACCAGAGCAAACACTTGAACATCCCGTCCGAGCACGTGGCGAAACGCTGCTTCAATCGTCTCGCGTTCCTCCGCTTTCATCACGGCGTTTCGATGAACGGGGCTGGAGAACGCGAGGACAACGGTGTCCGGCGTCGCCAACACCACTTCCCCGTTGATGAGCCAAGCGTGCGTCTGGATGCGTCGCTGTTTGACGAATTGCAGTATAGCGTCCCACTGGCGGCGGATGATCTCTTGCTGTTGTTCGTCAGACACTTCATACAGTTGCCGCAAAACTTCCATTTTACGGCTGGCACTTGCTGATGACGCCCTTTTCCTGACCGCGGTCTGCGATGTAGTTGCGACAGACTTGCGCTCTGAGGCGGGCTGAATCCGACTTGCAGAAGAACGGCCCTGGGCCGCTGATGCTCCCCGGTTCGGCGCCTCTGCCGCTGGAGACCGCTGCGTCCCATCTGTCACCTGCAATGCTAATCCCATCAACGCAGCTTCGAGCGCGAGTCGCGGCTGGTCGACGTACCGCAAGCTTACGTAGGTCTCACCGAGTTTTTGGACGGCGGTCAGCAGCCATTCCACTGAACAAATGGCGGCGACCTCCGCGTACCCCGGCCGCGGTGCAACGCCTTCCCCGCGAGACACCTTGACGATAAACAAATCGCGAAGCAGTTGCAAGATTTCATGCACAATGCGCTGCGCATCCTTGCCCGTCGCGTACCAATCCATCAACTTGCGCAGTGCTTGTAGGACGTCTTGCTCCACCAGGTGGCGCACCAGTGCCAACAAGTCGGATGTTGCGACGCCCCCCATGACATGGGCCGCGTTTTCTGCAGTCAACACGCCCTGTCCGAACGCTGCCGCCTGTTCGAGCAAGCCGAGCGCATCGCGCAAGCCCCCGTCCGCAGCTTCTGCCAGCTTCCACAACGCTTCATCTTCATACTGCAGCGCTTCGGCCTCGCAGACCTCCCGTAAGCGTGCAACGATGACTTCTGGCGCAATGCGGCGAAAGTCGAAGCGTTGGCAGCGGGACACGATGGTCCCCGGAATTTTATGCGGTTCTGTCGTAGCCAATACGAACAACGTATGACCAGGTGGCTCTTCCAGGGTCTTCAAAAGCGCATTAAACGCTTCTGTCGTCAACATGTGAACTTCGTCGACGATGTACACTTTCCGTTTCAGTTCAGCAGGCGCGTACTGAACCTTGTCGCGCAACTGGCGGATTTCGTCCACGCCGCGGTTGGAAGCAGCGTCAATTTCTTCAACATCCACACTGTTTCCGGAGTTGATGCTCTGGCAGGCCATGCACGCGTTACATGGCTCCACCCCTTGTGGAGACATGCAGTTGACTGCCTTTGCCAACACCTTGGCAGCACTCGTTTTCCCGGTTCCACGAGGGCCTGAGAACAAGTACGCATGAGCAACCTGACCACGAGCAATGGCATTACTGAGGGTCTGGGTGACGTGCGGCTGCCCCATAATGTCGTGGAACGTCTGTGGCCGCCAAGATCGGTACAGTGCTTGATAAGACAAAGAGGCCCCCTCCTTCCCTTTAAGGTATCACAGGGACGTGGAGAGGGACAACGAATCAGTGTGTGAACAAGAGATACAATATCCGCAGGGCGTCATGAGGGCGTGTGGTCCGCCTCCTTGTCATACGGTAGGAGTACGCTGAACGTGGTTCCAAATCCTTTGGAAGAGACCCGAATTTCACCGCCGTGGTCTGCCACAATGCGTTGGCAAATGGGCAATCCCAACCCCGTTCCTTTGTCTTTGGTGGTGTAGAACGCGTCGAAAATTCTATCCATCAAGTAATACGGGATACCTGGCCCGGTGTCGGAGACATCCACGCGAACCCAAGCTCCATCCGCGGTCGCTGAAATCTTCAAGGTCCCCCCATCGTCCATCGCTTCCAGCGCATTTTTGACCAAGTTCAGCAGCACCTGCTTCAACATGTTGGAATCCGCCACGATGGAAGGAAGTTTCCCCGTGGCGCATTCAAAGTTGATGCTGCGCAGCAAAGTTTGAGACTCAATCAGCGGATACAATTCGGCGAGAATGGTTTCCATGGAACACACTGTTTTTTCCACATGATGCGGTCTCGAGAGCAACAAGAGTTCGCTTACGAGCGCGTTCACCCGGTCGATTTCCTGAAGCATGACTTGCGTGTACTGCAGTTCTTCGTTCATGTTCTGACACGCGAACCGCGTCTCCATGACTTGCAGGAATCCTTTGATGGTCGTCATCGGGTTGCGGATTTCATGAGCAATCCCCGCAGCAATCTTACCGAGGGTAGCAAGCTTGTCGGTCTTCTGCATATGTTGCTCCAGCACGGTGAAATTGCCCAGGTCTTTCATGACAACATACATCCCGTCGACGGATCCCGCGCTGTTTTCCTTTTTGAATGAGTCCATCAGCACGTGGCGAATGCTGCCATCCTCCGCCCAGGTCAGCACGTGATTTCGAAACTCGCGTTCAAACGTCACGATGGCGGAGAGGACCTGATACTCCTCTCTTTCCGGTGCAAGACATTGCTGGAGAGGCACCGCCTGACCAATCGGGACCACCACATTCAGGAGTTGTGCTGCCAAGCCATTGTACACAGTCATTTCCAGAGACTTGTTAATGAACAACACCCCAGAGTTCAACGAACCGAGTGCCTGCCAGTCCTCCCAGCTCCACTGTGGTTCCGCAAACGGCGTCATTGTGGTCAAAGCAAAGACCTCCATCGGAGTTGATGGAGGTTGATTTGGACACCTAGACGCAGACTCCTGCCCTGTCGACAAAACCTCTGGAAATACGACATACCCTGACAGAGTGCCGTACAAAACAAAAGACGCAGTCTCCGACCAAGAACCAAACCAGGTTTCCCCATGTCACCCGAAAGGTCTTCCTTAGTGCTGCTTCCGTCAGGACCTGACACGGTTCGGAAGTTTTCGCCGCATGGGACCCAATTTGGTTCCTGGTCGCAAAGTGCGTCCTTCACGTGATTTTGGATAGAAAAGGCGAGCGCCTAGCCCGCCCTTCCATCAATTGTGCTTGGCGGAGAGAGTGGGATTCGAACCCACGAGACCCTTGCGGGCCTACTCGCTTTCGAGGCGAGCTCTTTCGACCACTCAGACATCTCTCCGCGACTTTTGTCCAGCTCGGATTCCTCGGAAGAAATCCTTGAGTATCATACCACATTCCTCGCCCAAAATGCCAGAGGTGATTTCTGGATGGTGATTCCACGTGCCCGGTTGCAGCAATTCTACTTTGGACGCAATGGCGCCGCCTTTCTCATCCTGTGCGCCATAGTACACGTGGCGGATGCGAGCTAGCATGATGGCGCCCGCACACATCGGACACGGTTCGAGGGTTACGTACAAATCGCAGCCGTCCAACCGCCAACCACCCAGCCTTTTACTGGCATCCTGAATGGCAATCAACTCGGCGTGCGCCGTCGGATCTTTCCATGTCTCCCGCCAATTATGCCCTTCGCCGACAATCGCGTCCCCTTTGACCACAACGGCTCCAATCGGTACTTCACCGTGTGTTGCTGCGATTCGCGCCAGTGTCAGTGCGCGGCGCATGTACTGTTCGTGCTTGTCCATCTGAATGTTGTATCCCCTTCGTCGTCTCAGCCAAGCTCAGTTTAAGCCCCACTCTGTCCTTCTGGCCCAGTGAGCCCACTGGACTGCTTGTGTCTGGGTTTCTGAGAAACGATGCTCGACGCGAGTGCCAGCTCGCGAATCACGTCAGACTGCAACTGCGGGTCAAAATACTGCGCTTTGGCGTACATCATTCCTTCATCGGTGGACACATACCGCGAGGGGAGTCGATTGAGGGCAATGGCCATGATGTCGTCTATGCACTGCTCACACTCACAAGCAAGTCTGCCCTTGTGCAAATAGGCGTCTTCCAACATCATCCGCACCAGTGCTTCCGTTACGTTGTACAGTGCCACACAGTTCTCCGCCCTTTCCTGCGACCAAAAGAAGTGGAGGCCGCCTGTGCGGCGGCCAGACAACTTGTATGGCTTTTATTGTACACAATATTAGGGGTGTCGTCTCCGTGGAGCGACGTCAGCGACGTACGCCGACCTCACTCATTTGCTGGGAGAACCCAGATCTTGCATCAACTTCTCCAGGATGTCGTTGTCCTCCAGCCCCGTGGTATCTCCGCGCACTTCGCCGTCGCGGATCATTTCGCGCAGCATGCGCCGGATGATTTTACCGGACCTTGTCTTGGGCATGGCTTCGACAAAGTACACTTTATCCGGTCTCGCAAACGTTCCAATGTCCCGCACAATCTGTTCCCGTAACGCCTCTGCGAGCGCGTCAGAAGGTGAGTAGGACTTGTCGAGCGTCACAAATGCGATGGGTACGGCGCCTTTGATTGGGTCAGGCTGGCCCACTACCGCTGCTTCCACCACCGCAGGATGCTGAATGAGCGAACTCTCCATCTCCATGGTGCTGATGCGGTGACCGGATACGTTGATCACATCGTCTACACGGCCGAGAACCCAGAAATGTCCATCCTCGTCCCGTACCGCACTGTCACCCGTGAAGTAGGCGCCCGGAATTTGCGAGAAGTACGAAGACAAGTAGCGCTGTCGGTCGCCAAACACATCGCGCGCGAGCGACGGGAACACATTCCGAATGACAAGGTAACCCGGTGTACCGTCCGGAACTGGGTTGCCCTGTAGGTCTGTGACCTGCAGTTGGTGACCGAAGAACGGGACTCCGCAACTGCCTGGCTTCATATCCACCGCTCCCGGGATGGACGCCAACGGGGTGCCCCCGGTCTCCGTCTGCCCCCACGTGTTGTTGATGACCGCTGTGCCACCGCCGACAACCCTGCGGATCCAGTGCCACGCCTGAGGATTGAACGGTTCACCCACGGACGCCAGCAGTTGGAGCGTGGACAAATCGTATTGTTTTGCGACGTCTTCACCAAACTTCATCATCATGCGGTAGGCCGTGGGTGCGGAAAACAACTTGGTCACACCGTATTTCTCAACGATGGCGTACAGTTGCCCCTGGTGCGGAAAGTCGAGGGCGCCCTCGTAGAGAATGGTGGTCACCCCCAACGCGAGTCCACCGACCAAGACGAAAATATGCGACGTCAACCATCCGATGTCGGCCGTGTTCCAGTACACGTCCTCCGGGCCCAGATCCAGCTGGTACTTTGTGTACGCATAGGTGCCTAACAAGAAACCGCCACCCGCATGTACTATGCCTTTGGGCTTGCCACTGGTGCCACTGGTGAAAATGAGCAATCCAGGGTCGTTGCAATCCAGTGCGGCTGGCGCGCAGACGGGACTGGCCGACTTCATCAATTCCTCATAGTCGTAATCTCGTCCAGGGGTCATCGGGGTATCCAAGTCTGGAATCCGGCGGTATACCACCACGTGTTGAACGGAGTTCACGCCTTCCAATGCCGCGTCTACCGTTTCCTTGAGGCGCAAGATCTTCCCGCGGCGATAGCTGCCGTTCGTGCAAATGACCGCTTTCGCCTCCGAACTGATAATTCGTTCGCGCAAGGCCTCCGGGGAAAAGCCTGCGAATACGGTGTTGTAGACGATACCCAAGCGTAAGCACGCAAGCAGAACGACGTAGGTCTCCGCCAAGTTCTGCATATATACGCTGACCACATCCCCCTTCTGCAATCCCAGTGACAGAAGGACGTTTGCGAATTTCTGGACTTCCCGATGTAGTTGGCCGTACGTCAAAGCCTTCGAATCGCCATTTTCACTGTCGAAGAAAATGGCAACTTTGTTCTTGGTGGCCGGGTTGTTCGCGTACCTGTCTACACAGTTTTCACACACATTGATGGTGCTGCCCGGAAAAAACGCAAAATCCGGCATTTTCCCGGTCACAACCGTCGCCTTTCGTTGTTGCCACTGGAGTTCATCAGCGATGTCACTCCAGAACCCCTCAGGGTCTTTCACCGACTGCCGATATTTCGTCAGATACTCGTCCCAGGATTGAACGTACGATTTGCGGACATACGACGCGGGCGGTGCAAATTTCTCGCTCTCCGCAATCATCGACAACATGGTTTCGTTTGCCACCAAGGTCACCTCGTGTAAACGTTTTCGTCATTCGGCGCTCTAGAAAACGCCCACACATACATATTAATAATATTCTATATTTTTAAAAGATAGTAGGGGAAATATTTTGTGAGGATGGGCGTCGCCGTGCTTCAGTCGGCAAAAACGCTGAGACAGCGGCGGCATCCACGCGCTCTGCCTTGCGCAGCCGCTGCCCTCTGAACCTACTTTCGCACCGTTCCGGGCGCACGCTCATGCATGTAGTTCTGCACATACTCGGAAAAGGTACGAACCGCCATGGGCGTGACGCCGCTGCGGATGAGCAGATACGTTGCCGCCACTGGAAGGGCGAAGTCTTGGAATGGCACTTCAACCACCGTGCCGCGCAACAACTCCCGGCGCACCGTGCTGGCTGGTAGAAACGACACACCCATTTTTTCGACAATCCAGTGAATGGTCACATGCACCTGACTAATTCTCATGGTGCGAACGTCGGGATACAGCCGGCGCAAAGACACCGTCAGCGCATCCCAATACTCCGGGTGATTGTGAGTAAACACTGGGTACTCCGCGAAGAGTTCGGATGCGGACACAGGCGGACTTTCAAAGTCGGAGCCATCGGCCGGCGCAATCAAGACAATCGGATCTGAATACAGCGCAATACAGTCCAACTCTGGATGGTTGACGGCGAGCCTCGAAAACCCAAGATCACACTCCCCCGTGAGGACGGCCTGCAGCAAATTCGCAGATTCCCGGACCAGGATGGCGAACTCCGTAGCGGGGTACTCCATGCTGTAGTGTTGGATCCAACGCGGCAAAAAGGTCGTCGCCACCAATGGCGACACGGCAATCTTCACGGTTTCCTCGTAGCCCTGTCGCCATCGCAACATGTCTTCCCGGCTCGTCTCTATCGTGTCAAGTACTCGTTTGGCATGCGGCAAATACCGCCTTCCCGCCGCACTGACGCGGACTTGTCGGCCTTTGCGATCAAACAAAGCAATGCCCAGTTGTTGCTCGAGTTTTTGAATATGCAGGCTTACCGTAGGCTGTGCCAAATGAAGAATTTCTGCAGCCTTGTGGAAGTTGGCAGTCTCCGCCGCCACGACAAAAGTCTGCAACCAGTCCAGTTCCACACACGTTTCCTCCCCCGCCGTAATTGCAATTTACAATCAGAATATTCACGAATACTCATTATACATAATCATCGGATATTGGTACTCTGAAAACAAGACAATCAGGGAGGTGTCACAATATGGCACAAACCAAGGGACTCGAAGGCGTCGTCGCTGCAGAGACCAACCTCAGTCTGGTGGACGGCGAAAACGGTTACTTGGTCTACCGAGGATACTGGGCCAGAGATCTTGCCAATCAATACACATTCGAGGAAGTCGCCCACCTGCTATGGGTAGGGCACCTTCCTAACGCAGAAGAGACAGAGAGTATTCGAAACAAACTCAGGTCACACCGCACACTACCACAATACGTGAAAGAAGTCATTGACCGGATTCCGCAAGACCAGGATGTCATGAGTGTATTGCGCACGGCCGTCTCGGCGCTCGGTGTGACGCAAAACTGGCCTCCGACGGTGGATGAAGCGTTGCGCTTCGCCGGCGCGGTGCCGACCATCATCGCTTATCGGTACGCGAAATTGCAAGGAAGAACCCCTGTGGAGCCCCACCCCGACCTGGGCCACGTGGCCAACTACCTGTACATGCTGACGGGCGATGTACCCTCTGCTGACAAAGTTCGAGCGCTGGAAGCGTACCTCATCATCACCATGGAGCATGGCATGAATGCATCCACGTTTGCCGCGCGCGTGGTGACATCCACGCAGTCCGACATGGCATCCGCACTCTCTGCAGCCCTTGGCGCCATGAAGGGGCCGTTACACGGTGGAGCCCCGTCGGAAGTCATGGACATGTTGGAGGACATCGGTTCCGCCGAAAACATCGAGCCTTGGCTGCGAAGCGCCCTGGAACGCGGGGAACGGCTGATGGGCTTTGGACACCGGGTTTACAAAACGCGCGATCCGCGCGCGCTCGCACTTCGCGAAGTGGTCGAAACCATGCGCGGCGAGGACCCTTTCTTTGACCTGTCCGTCCTCGTGGAAGACACAGCCATCCGCCTACTGGACGAATATAAACCAGGCCGACGCTTGTACACCAACGTAGAGTACTGGGCCGCTGCGATTCTGCGCACGGTCAACATTCCGAAACCCCTGTACACGCCGACGTTCTCCTTGAGCCGCACGGTCGGCTGGACGGCGCACATTCTCGAACAGGCGGAAAGCAATCGACTGATTCGACCACAGTCCGTGTACGTCGGATCCATGCCTGAGTCGTACATCACCCAATCATGAGATGGGCACGCGAGAGGGCGCAAGGCCCCCTCGCCCCCGCTCCCTTCCCAGAACACGCATCCCCCCAGAACTGGCTGTACCGAAGAAAATCACCATGTCGCCGCTCGATTCTGAACTCGTCGCCGCCTCCATGCATAAGGTAATAAGTCACCTTGGGCGCAGGATCCAATCCGTGCGCTCACAACCATGACGCTGGGGGCTGAGAGAGCATGTGTGGAATTTCAGGCTGGATTGACTGGGAACGAGATTTGACCCGTGAAATGACGGCCGTCCAGGCGATGGGAGACACGTTGGCCTGCAGAGGGCCGGACACAGAAGGTACGTACCTGACAACCCACGCAGCCTTCGCGCATCGCCGCCTCATCGTGGTAGATCCGTCTGGCGGCGTACAACCCATGACGCGCAAGCTCGGGGAATCTTCGTACACACTGGTGTACAACGGTGAGCTATACAATACGGAAGACGTCCGCAAAGAACTCCTCGCAGAGGGATATACGTTTCAGTCGTACTCCGATACGGAAGTCGTGCTGGTCTCCTATATGGCCTGGGGACCTGCGTGCATCGAGCGGTTCAACGGAATTTTCGCCATTGCCATTTGGGACGAATCCAAACAAAGGCTGTTCATGGCGAGAGACAGGCTGGGCGTGAAGCCGCTGTTTTATTTGCGGAAAGGGTCAAGTTTGTGGTTCGGATCGGAAATGAAGGCCATCCTGGCCCACCCTGAAGTGGAACCTGTTGTCGATGCGGAAGGCCTTGCCGAAGTGTTCGCCATTGGGCCCGCCCGGACGCCAGGGCACGGCATCTTCAAAGGAATGAAGGAACTCCGCGCCGGCCATACCCTGGTGGCCACAAGAGACGGCTGCACCGACCACGCGTACTGGAAGCTGGAAAGCGTACCACACACGGACGACCTCGATGCCACCGTCGAAAAGGTCCGCGACTTACTATTTGATACAGTCACCCGCCAATTGGTGTCTGATGTCCCAGTATGCACATTCTTGTCTGGCGGACTGGATTCGAGTGCAGTGTCGGCGATTGCTGCCCGTTACTACGAAGAACAAGGCTCGGCGCCATTGCACACCTACTCCATCGAGTTCGAGGACATGGAAAAGTACTTTAAGGCCAATGCGTTCCAGAAAAGCCTTGATGCACCGTGGGCGCGCAAGGTTTCGGACTACCTGGGAACCGTTCACCACTCCGTGGTGTTCAGCATGTCAGAAATGATAGAGACCTTGTTGGAGACGCTCTGCTTCCGCGATGCTCCGGGAATGGCCGACATTGATACATCGCTGTATTTGTTCTGCCAGGAAGTGAAAAAGAACCACACGGTCGCCCTCAGCGGTGAGGCGGCGGACGAAGTGTTCGGTGGGTATCCGTGGTTCCATCGAGCAGAGGCTCTGGAGGCGAATACCTTCCCCTGGTCTCTGCGTTTGGGCGAGCGGATACGGGTGATGTCCGAGGACCTGAAGGCCACCATTCGCCCCGAGGAGTACGTCGCCGACCGCTACCGGGAGGCGCTGGCAGAGGTTCCGCAGTTGCCGGGTGAGAATCCGCACGAAGCGCGCGTACGCGAAATTGGCTACCTGAGCATCACACGATTCCTTCCGACGTTGCTCGACCGCAAAGACAGAATGAGCATGGGAGCCAGCCTGGAGGCCCGCGTACCGTTCTGCGACCACAGGCTCGTCCAATACGTGTTCAACGTACCGTGGCACATCAAAGCCTGCGACAATGAAATCAAAGGCCTCCTGCGCCGGACCATGAAAGGGTATCTTCCACACGACGCCCTGTACAGAAAGAAGAGCCCATACCCGGGCACGCCAAACCCAGAATATCTTCAAGCCACGCGTGCGGGGGTGCTGCACATCCTGGACAATCCGAACACCCCCCTGCATCCGCTGGTGAACGCAGCGGCCATTCGCGACCTAGCGGAAGAGAGCCAGCATCCAATGGAACACCGACCGTGGTTTGGCCAAATCCTCGGCACGGCTCAATTGTTCCACTACCTCTTAGAAGTGAACGCCTGGCTGAGCGATTATCACGTTCGGCTTGTGTGAACACTTGTGTAAAGGAGACCGACGCACTGGCACCAGGTTCTGAACGCAAGCAGGCCGTCTCGGTGAGCCCCATCGACTCCGCCGAGACGGCCTGCTTTGTTCATGACAGATACGACCACACGGACTGCGCATACATTCAGCCGTGCAGCGCACCCGACGGTCCGTTTTGTTCCAATGCCACGACCAGCATCCTCCGGGATGCACGCAGGCCGAGCCAGCCAATCACGAGGAGAACAGCCCCGAGCCAATATGGCACCTGTCCCCCGAACACATCCCCGATGAATCCGCACAAAATCGGTGACAGGGCCGCTCCCGTCCAGCGCACGAAGTTGTATGCCCCGGAAGAGATGGAACGAGAGAACGGGGAGACCTCCATGGCTAGTGAAGTGAACATGGCGTTCGCGATACCGCAAAAGAACCCGGATATGACAATGACCCACACCAGTGCCTGACCACGGACCACGGCTGCACAGATGAGTACCACAACCAGGCAGAGCAAGTTCCACTCGAGCAGCCGAATCGGTCCCAATTTTGGACGCAGCCAGTTGACGACAAACACGGAAGATACCCCGACGAGAATACCCCAGCCAAAAAAGGCAAAGCCCACGTGGAAACTGCCTAGCTGTTGAAAGGCTGGCGTCAACGGCGAGTACGCCAGGATGGTGAAGAAAACAAAGCTGTACACCAATCCAATGAGCGCATTCGCACGCACAGCATGATGTTTTAGTGCACGGAACACGTCAACCGCTTTGCGTGACACCTCTTTGTGTCCAGGGTCTTTCACGAGAAACAGTGTGAAGATCAGTGCAATCAGCATTAGCGTAGACGTTCCGAAGAAGGGAAAGCGCCAATGAATGCTGCCCAGAAACCCACCCAGCAAAGGACCTGATGCAAGCCCAAGTCCAAGTGCAGCTTCATACAGCGTAATGCCCGCAGCCATGCCACCCGCGGATGCACCGACAATGATGGACAATGCGGTGGATGTGAAGAATGCATTTCCCAACCCCCATCCCCCGCGGAATACCGCCAGGAATCCGATATTCGGTGCGAGACCGCTGAGTGCAGCGAAAATCACCACCAACGTCAGACCCGTTACCAAGACGCGCCTTGCCCCAAACTTCGTCGCAAGCACCCCTGACAACAACATCGCCACCGCCATCACGGCAATGTAGCTGGTGAACAGCCACTCCACTTCAAACTTGGTAATTCCCCAAGCATGGAGCAGCGAGCCGAGGATGGGATCCACGATGCCGATGCCCATGAACGCAATCAGCGTAGCAAAAGCTGTTGCCCAGACTGCAGGAGGAAACAACTTGTGCATATACGGTCATCCTCTCCTTTCACTTATTTCGTCGCTCGAAATACACAATCACCATAATATCACACTTACAAAACAAATGAACATAAAATATTCCTCTGAAACCGCGTTCACTGCACAAATCCATCACTCAGGACCCGTGTCGGCCAGAACGAATGAATCCACCTCTGCGTATTGGCTTTGCGACATGATACCCAGCACGGGTGGCTCCAAATAAAAAACCCGCCGAAGGCGGGGTATTTATTCATTCATTTTATCCAGGCTGACAGGAAAGCGCCCTCCCCCATTACCTACGGATGTGAGTACGGCGGGTTCCCCTCATCCAGAAGCTTTGCTCAAGTTTGCGCCACACATGAGTGATACCGCGTTTATGAATGCGGTGCATGAGTTGATCTATGATTTGTAGGCAGAACAAAATGATTTGCAGGCTGATCAGAACAATTTGCAGCATCACCACTACTTGTTCCATCGCCACGCGCCTCCCTGCTTGTTCAGAGCGAGGGGCGCTTTCCTGCCGTGTACTACACACTATTCCATAAAGCCCTCAATGGTTCCCTGGTGCCTAAAAAAACAAAGGCCCCGCCGAAGCGGAGCTGAAATAGGAGGAGAAGAGAGGCTTCAAACGTACGCTCAAAGAAGCCTCAACTTCTATGACACAGTATTCGTTGACCAACAGTGACTTTTGGGGGTCGAGATGAACAGGTATATTTTTCTATTTTCATTGATGCGGTGTTGCCTAACTCAATAGGCTCCTATACCACCACATGCTCCATAACCGGCGCCACCTGCGTAACCAGCACCAGCATATCCTGGTACCAACAGGAAGAACAGCACGAAGATAATCAGAAATACGACAGCCCATCGGGTGAAACCACCAAACACGCCTCCATCGTACACGGACCAACACCCCTTTCGTATTGCATGCTGTTAGAATACGCATGCTCGCTTTCCTCTGGTTGAGCCATTTACCATGCGTCACACGCGGATATTCAAAATCAGGCTGATCCGATTCAAATCATGCCTGACTCTACCACCAAAGTGCACTTAGACCGATGGCGGTAAGTCCAACAACAGATGCGAGAGCCACGGCTGTTCTGCCGTACCCGCCAGCACCATACCCGTATCCATAGTAGGACACGGGGGCGGTATCGCCTGAGTCATTTCCGAAGCTGTGAACAACTTGCGAAGTCTCGTTTGCGTCTCCAACGACCGTTCTGTAGCCACGGGCGTGTAAAAACAAGTGGGTACGGTCACAGCCTAACAGGCGTCCTGGAATGTTGCCTTGTCTTGTATGGCAAATGACCCATTGCCCCATGCAACGGTTGATATGGCCATGATGAACCAAAGAATGACCTCCTTTCAGCGCCAAGCGTCGATTGACGAAAAAATCCCTCATGTTGAATGAGAGATTTCTTCGTGACCCTATTCATTAGCAAACCGGCGTTGTTGTACAAGTCGTCGCATATCCGCCGTGATGCGGAATCAGGAGGATAAACAGAACGAAGATAATCAGGAACACGACTGCCCATCGAGTGAAACCACCGAAACATCCACCATCATACATACTCAGTCACCCCCCATTGGCAAAACGTAATGTAGCGTATGGAAAAAACCACATCATGAGACGGCTCATGCCATGCCCGCCGCGTTGCCTTCTGACTTCTGTGATTGGCTTTCACCAACTTCCCACATAAAGAAGCACCCCGAAGGGTGCAAACATCGACTGTATCCCAAGGTGACCAGGCTCAGCAGGCGGCTGCCCCGTCGTACGGAACCAGCAGTACAAACAGGACAAAGATAATGAGGAACACAATTGCCCACCTTGTGTACCCGCCAAGTGCTCCGTAGTACATCGAAGTCACCCCCCTCGCCAATACCCTGCTCCCAGAGTATGTGCCTGAGTGTAGCGGCGAATGGATGAATGACAAGTGAACTTTGGAAGTTGGGCACCTGGGCCACGACGACGCCAAGAAGGTCGATGGGAAACAATAAATCCCTGAGGACCTTCCCTCAGGGCTATGTACGGTAAATTATGCATCAGACCAAAAGCTTGCCTTACAAAGACACCCCTGCCGAGCGATTGGAAGCGGCAAATTGAAGGCGTAGCAAATGGTACTGAAACATCCACTCCAACGCCTCCAGGTGTCGTTTGGCCTCTGCGACCGTTGGTCCCCATGCGTAGATGCCGTGGTTGCGTACCAACACACCAGGTACATCCGCCTCTGCGGCTTGCCCAACCGCCTCACCGAGCTGGCGCAAATCGTGGTAGTTCTCCACAATCGGTACCCGAATGCGAGCGTCCTCTTCCCAATGCCCCAACGCTTTGAGCAACTCGTATCCTGCGAGTTCTACCGAACCTTCTTGAAAATAAACGTCGGACGCGAGGTTGTTGTAGAGCGTATGGACGTGCAACACGGCGCCGCAGTTGAACTTCGCGTACAGTTTCGTGTGAACAATGGTTTCTGCAGAGGGTCGGTATGGGGTGTCCTCCGCCACTTGATTGTCCCCATGGACAAGAATCACGTCGTCTTCTGACAGGTTCTGTTTGTCTGCCCCGCTTCGCGTAATCGCAATCGTGAGTGGATCATCCGCCACCTTCACTGACAAGTTCCCGCTGGTCGCCGGCAGCCATCCGCGCTGTGCCAATTCGTCCGCCAGGTGGCGAACCGCTTGCCTCTGCTCCCATGCACGCAACATCACGTCACGCCTCCTCAACCGCCAGATACGAATGTCTGGCAATGTCATAAAATGTTTCGAACTTGGCGTGTGGAAGACCAAGTGCCTTGCACTCCGCGAGGAGTTTGTCTCGTGCAAACACAAAATCCGCCAACTTCGCCTGTTTGACGTCCGTAACACCGTCACCAATGACGACGAGCGTTTCCCCAGCCTGCAGCGTTTTGCGAATCACTGTCGGCTTGCAGAGGCCGCAGCCACCGTCACACGCCGTGTCGCAAGGAACGCCCCACTTGACCTTGAGGTACGCACCGGTCGCATCCAGTGAATTGCAGTAGACCTTGACGACGTCGCGGTACGGTGCGACAACTGGATACACAAAGAAGTCAAAGCCGCCGCTGACAACGGTCAAGCGCCATCTCTTTTCACGACACAGCGCGACGAAGGCGTCAAACCCAGGGCGCAGTTTCGTCTGTTCGCGAGCGTATTGTTCCATGTCCGGGAACACGTTTGAGGGAATGAGACCAAACATAGCCTCAACCCCGTCCTTCACCGTCCTTCGCTTCGCGTTCACCTCCGCCACAATGCGTTCGGCCTCTGGCGGGGCAAACCGTCTGAGGATTACGCCCACCATGTCCCGTTCCGCGATGGTGCCGTCAAAATCACAGTAAAACGCCACCTGGCTGTGTTTCACGATGCTGAATACCCCCATTTATCCAGTGCCAAACGCAGTGCCTCACTACCTTCCGCCGCCACCTTCAGACTGTGACCGGTCGCGACTGCGTGAACGGCGTCCACGAACGCCTTACCGCCTGCAGTCGCACCTTGTGGATGGCCATGAATCGCGCCCCCCGCGTTGACAATGATGTCGAGACCAAAGTCCCGGACCAACCTCGGCACTAACCCAGGGTGGATGCCAGCGGACGGCGCCGGCAGAACCGGTTTCAATCCATTCGGTTGGCGCAGGGACTCCACCAAAGCAGCCCCTTCTTTGGCTGCCAATGTGACAGACCCATACGGTGACGGGTATATGGCAATGTCCGCACCAGCCAGGCGAAGGAACTGGCCTAGCAAAATGTGCGATGAAATCCCATGCGTCGCAGATCCATACAACGCGCCGGCCACCGCCGGATGCGCTATGATGGGAATGTGAATGTCAGGGTCAGACGCGAGTTCCTGTAACACGTCGTAACCGTAGGCGACCACATTCAGCAGGAGCGCGCCGGCACCTAGGTCCGCAAGGCGCTTCGCTCTGTCGCGGAGTTCAAACGTGCGCCCCGTCAGGTTCACCGCGTACAATACGGGCTTCCCGGTCTGTTGCTCGACGCGGCTGGCGATGTCACGAAAGCGAGCCACCCGCTGTTCTGGCGTCGCATGTTGTTCACTGAAGAAGATTTCGTCGTCCTTGATGAGGTCCACGCCACCCTCCGCCTGTTCCGCAAAGTGCGCAGCCAGTTCATCCAAGCTTTGGCCAATGCACGACTTGAAAATGCTCATCACCAGCGGTCTACCCTGGACTCGCACGCGCTCACGCACGCCGGCCACGCCAAATTTTGGGCCTGGGAACGCAGCGATAAATTCCGCTGGCAACCGCAAATCAACAAGCCGAATCACGCCGTCCATCGAAAGTTTTCCGAAGACCGTGGTGAGTACAGCCGGGATGCTCGGCGTCAGGTTGACGGTTGGATAGCCAATCGTAATCTCCGCGCGAACGCGTCCTTCCGGCAACTCGTCAATGACTTCAATCCCTTCGACCACACCGCGGTATGGTTTCATCGATTCCTGTTTTGCCGCGGGCAAATCCGTCCAAGAGCCTACCGTGAGGCCCACAGCGATTCCCTCCGCGCGCTTTGACAGTTGTGCCGCTTGGTCCTCGAGGACGTACTTTGCGACGACGTATCCTGGTCTTGCCACAGCCATCGAAGTCTCCTCCTTCTCGCCTTACATCCTCAGTGATTTGCAGAACACGGATCCTGATTTGCACGCGCTGGTGCGATACAAGAAACGCCCCTTTCCTGTTGGAAAGAGGCGCACACGTCGTTGTGGTGGACCCTTATCTCTCAGGAAAGCCCTGCAGGAGTTAGCACCGTGCCTGTTCCCACCATGAGGCGCGACAGGCCGGTTGCCGGGTTTCATCGGGCCAGTCCCTCCACCAACTCTGGATAAGGTGATTCAGTTATGAACCTGCCGCAAGGACAGGTAGTATTGCGAATAAAATGAAAGCTAAGAAATACTATAAGAGCCCAGGAATCCTTTGTCAACATTGGCTGGGCCCAACATCCTTTTCTAAATGGATTGCGGGTTCATCCATGCGGAATCGTTAAAAAAAGATAGACATTTGTCGAAAGGTGACCTAAGATGTATGCCATAAAATTTCGAACAAAGCGACGCGTGGGCGTCTGGCTTCAACGAAACCAGCGATGAAACGAAGGACAGGAGGCATCGACAATGGCGACGATTCGCGTGCGCAATACCAACGAACAGATTTCAGGAGAACAGAACGTACGGGCGTTTCTGGCCAACAACAACGTGTTCTACGACCACTGGAACGTCGACAAGCTGCCGCAGGCACTACATGGAAAGTTTGTGTTAACAGACGAGGAGAAGCAGGAGATCTTGGACGCGTTTCAGGAGGACATCGAAGCCCTGGCCAAAGCCCGCGGGTACGTGAAGTGGGACGTCATCTCTCTCTCCGACGCGACGCCAAATCTCGAAGAGATGTTGAAAAAGTTTGAACAGGTTCACACCCATACGGAAGACGAAGTCCGTGCCATTGCAGCGGGCAGCGGCGTGTTTGTGATTAAAAGTGAACAGGTCGGATACTTCGACGTCGAACTGGAAGCTGGCGACGTCATTTCCGTCCCCGAAAATAACCCGCATTTTTTCACACTCACCGACGAACGCAAAGTGGTCGCCATCCGCTTGTTCATCGACCCGTCCGGTTGGGTAGCCCACCCGTACGAAGACCCGTCGTTCCAAAAAGCGTAATTTGTACGGCGGTTGGGGTCCAATGTATTCTGCAATCGAACAGCAGAGGCAGCCGATTGGTCAGCTGCCTCCGTGTCGATGACTTAGTTACGCTCGATATCGAGCAATTCCGTGGGTTTGTTGTGCTCGTCCACCATCACCACCGTCGGCTTATGCGTCTTCACTTCCGCTTCGTCGTACATGCCGTATGAAATGATGATGACCAAATCGCCAGGTTCAGCAAGCCGGGCAGCCGCACCATTCAACTCAATGCAGCCTGAGCCCGGTTCCCCGATAATCACATAGGTTTCGAACCGCTGCCCGTTGTTGATGTTGACTACCTGCACGAGTTCGTTTTCCACTAGGTCTGCTTGTTCTGCAAGTGCCCCATCAATCGTGATACTGCCTTTATAGTTCAGGTTCGTCAACGTAACGGTAGCCCGGTGAATCTTCGATTTCATCAGTGTACGAAACACGTGTATCTTCGCCCTTTCCTCTGCGGACTTTCACGGTAGATACTACGTCGACGGGCTCAGACAATCAAGCGGTATCATTTGCATTCGAACAGATTCGAGTTGTCAGTTCCTCTTCCTATGGGAACGAGCGCGCTGAATCACGAACTGAGCAAAGCGCTCCGCTGGGCCAGAACGGCCAGCTTCACTGTGCCACGCAATCCCAACGGAGCGCTGAACGCCTCTGCCGCAGATGGGAACAGCTGCGATGCCCTGCGCATCTCTCGGCCCTACCATCGGCAGTATGCTGACGCCCAGCCCTGCCTGGACGAACGCCCGAATCGTGTCCGTCTCTTCGGCTTCAAAGGCGATGTTCGGTTCAAATCCGGCTGCGGTGCAAGCGTCCCAGACCAGGGTGCGCAACGTGTAACCTGGTTTAAAGAGAATGAATGGATCGTCCTTTAGTTCATACAGTTGAATATCTTCCTTTTCTGCACACCGATGCCCACTGGGCAGAATGGCGCGCAGCTCTTCCTGGTACAGGTACTCACCGGTCAAATGGGGTACAGTCTGCACATCTTCCCACGGTGTAATGATGGCCAGCTCCAAATCGCCATCGTGCAGCGCGGACATCAAGTCGTGCACACGCGCCTGGACAAGGTCAAACTGTACGTGAGGCGCTTCCTCGCGAAATGCAGCAATGAGCGAGGGCACATAATGCACGCCTACGCTGTGCGGAAACCCAAGCCTCACAGTACCGGCCTCTGGATTCAAAAAGTGCTCTGCATCTTGTTTGGCGAATTCCACTTCGCGGAGGATGCGCAACGCTCTTGGCAAAAATCGCTTTCCAAACGCCGAAAGACGGATACCTGTCCCCTCGCGGTAAAACAGAGGCGCACCCAGTTCCTCTTCCAGCAGCCGAATCTGGCGGCTGATGGCCGACTGCGCGACATGCAAGCGCTCCGCCGCCTGCGTGACGTGCTCCAGTTCCGCGACGGCTTGGAAGTACTGCAATTGCCGAAATTCCATCGACGCCCCTCCGTTGTTCTCTTCCCTAGAACGACAGTTTCGATTTCATATATTTTATAGAACATTATCTGCACGATAGGCAAATGTATGTGTGAATTGTTCGCGCCCTCACCACGCTCATCACGAAAAAGGCGATCCGAGGCCGTTTGTGACCTCGAATCGCCTTTGCGAATTTGGTGAACTCATCGGCTCCGTCTTCAGCAATTTGCAACATAACGATGAACATAGGAATTCCAGGAATGAACAGCGAACCCCCTCACTGCCGTTCCTCTCTGTATACCAGTACATTCAGGAAATTTGGTTGAACACCGATAGATGCTCCGTATGTACTTCCTCCGGCAAGCAAATATTCGTGATACCATTTGCAGTCGACATGCAAAATGTTTGACCGTCAGCGGAGGTATACGTGGCAAAAATAGGGAGTCCGCAAGCGATTGCCACATCGTTGTGCAGCTCGTTTACCGTATCGCCGTCTCCCCAGTCGCCGCGAATGTATCTTGCAAACGCAGAAATTAGGTCTGACACCGAGATATCGCTCTCCAGTACCGCCTGGCTGACCTTCACTTTTCCGATTTTGAACAGCATGCAAAACCCCCTCGGTGTAACCTCACTGACAAATTCGCTATTTTCGCACACTTTCCTTCTAGTAAATGATGTGACTGCAACCAATATGCGTGGTTTGGGCACCGTACAAAGTGGGACCAGGTAAGGCATTGTATAACTTAGATGCGCGTGCTATGATGATTGCAGCGAAAATGACATCGTGTCATTTTGGGGGAATTTGTATGTTTCTGGTGTTTGAAGATGTTCCTTGGTTGGGAAGCGAACGGAGCTCGCCGAAGACCATGAACATACGTCTCAGAGAGGGCTCCACTGTAGCCATCGTCGGCCCTTCCCACAGCGGAAAATCGACGTTGTTGTTGATGGCTGCTAGATATATTCGCCCCGCCCACGGGCGGGTCTACATCCGTCATGACGAGTCGAAGGACGCGGCACCCGTGCGCCCTGACGCGTCAATGATAGGCCTTGGACCCATTCAAGGATTCAGCCCGCTGTTTGATACCCTGACAGTGCGTGAGCACATTTACAGTCAATTGAAACTGCTGCGTCAAAAAGCCGCCCGCCAAAGGACCCAGGAACTGTTGCAAACCTACAATCTGACGGCAGAGGCGAAGTCGCGCATCAAGGACCTGGATCAATACGCGCTCTTTCGCACCTCGCTCGCAGTCGCCACAGCAGGCCGACCCAAATTCGTGTTACTGGATGAACCATTGAAAGGCCTATCCGAAGAACAGTGCGTCGAAGCGCAACAGTACTTTCGCAGCCTGAACGAGAACGATGTCGGCGTCCTGTTCACGTCCGTCGTCAGTTCAACCTTGACTGACGTCGACATGGTCATACGACTTTCAGAAGGGGAGGTGGAAATTCGTGCAGATGCTGACCGTAATGCAGGTCGAGTGGACGCGTTTGTGGCGAAATAAGCTGAGGCGCATCGGACTGTTTTCCATGCTGTTGCTACCTCTGCTGTACAGCTGCCTATACCTGTGGGCGTTTTGGGATCCGTACGGCTCCTTAGACAAACTTCCGGTCGCGTTGGTCAACGAAGATACTGGAGGCACCCAGGACGGGAAGACGGTGAACTTCGGCAAAGACCTGCAAAAGACATTGGTCACGGACAAAGCGCTGGACTGGCATGTCGTCAATCATCAGGCTGCTCTGGATGGCCTCCGCAACAACCAGTACTACATGGTACTCGACATTCCGAAGTCGTTCACCTCCGATGTGTTGAGTGTCGGAACCAATCACCCGCGAAAGGCGAACCTCGTGTTCACGCCAAATCAGGGAAAGAACTACCTCGCCGGTCAGATTTCCAGCCGTGTGCAGAGCGAAATTGCGGCCACGCTAGCGCAAAACCTGAGTCAAAAGTATATTCAGCGCCTCCTCGATGTGGTTGGTCGGTCGAGGTCAGGCATGAGTCAGATTGCGCAAACGGCCAGCAAGCTGGCCTCAGGCAGCCAGCAAGTCGCTTCTGGCGCGAAGACCTTGTCCAGTTCCGTAGGGGCGGCCAAGAGCGGGTCTACCCAACTGGACAGCGCGTTACACCAATTGGCACCAGGTAGCTCACAAATTGCCAAGGGACTCGGTCAAGTGCAACAAGGTACCGCTCAAGTGCAGTCCGGCCTACAGAAATCCACCCAGGCCTTGACACAAATCCGCCAGCAAATCTCTCCGCTGGCGAGTCCCACAGGTCAATTGGTGAATGGCGCGTCGCAACTGGCAGACGGGGCGCAGCGCCTTTCTAGTGCGAGCGCTGAGCTGACGTCCGCAATCAGTCAAGCCACGGCCGGGGCCAATCAGATCCGTGACGGTGCTAACGCGGAGCGGGACTCGGTGACACAGTTACAGGCGGGCATTTCTCAGTCGCTTCAATTGCTTCAAGCCTACCAGAGAGACGCTGGACAATCGGCCGATCCGCGCGTCGTCCAGGCCATCGGCATCCTGCAACAGACAAACGAAGGCTTGAACCAGTTGGCAGCTGCCCTTGCGCAGACACAACAAGGTGCCAACCAGCTGGCATCTGCCCTTTCACAGGTCCAAACCGGTGCACAGCGTTTGAACGACGGATTGCGCACCCTCAGTCAGAGTGCTGGGCAACTCAAAGCCGGAACCTCTCAATTTCAGCAGGGCATCGCGCCCCTCAACCAGGCACTCGGGCAAGTGCAGTCGGGCCTCGGCAGCCTGTCCAGCGGTGTGGCGAACGTGCAGCACGCTCAGTCACAATTACAAGCCGGTGCGGCTCAGGTAAGCGCCGGTTTGGCGCAGTCTGCAGCAGGTAGCCACAAGCTGGCAACCGGAATGGATGCGCTGCAATCTGGCGCCAATCACTTAGCGACCGGTGCGTCCCAATTGGCGGATGGGCAAACCACCTTTGCGCACAAGGTGTCCGACGCCATGCAATCTGCCAACCTGTCCAACCCAAACCTGACCGCGGAGTTAATGTCGCATCCAGTCAACGCGGAGACACATCCCATGTTTCCGGTCAACAAGTACGGCCAAGGCCTGGCACCGTATTTCATGCCCCTCAGCCTGTGGGTCGGCGCCTTGATGCTGTACTTCCTCGTCCCAATGCGCGAAGGACGCTGGCGAGTAACACCCGTCTCACGGGCTACCGTCGCCCTTGGCAAGTTTAGTGTGTTGTGGTGCATTGGCGTAGGGCAGGCGCTCATCGCCTCAACCGTGCTCTTGTATGGACTGAAACTCACGGTGACCAGCGTGCCCTTGTTCTACCTGTTCAACATTTTGTTGTCGATTGTAGATATTACGGTGATTGGCATGTTCATCACCTTGCTTGGTACCGGTCCAGGGCGCTTTATCGCCATTGTTCTCTTGCTGTTGCAGCTGACGTCCAGCGGTGGGACGTTCCCTCTGAACCTGGTACCCTCGTTCTTCCAGGCCGTGCATCCGCTGTTGCCGATGTCGTACGGCGTGTCTGGCTTACGCAACATCATCGCCATTCACGACATGACAGCACTGGCTCACGATACGCTGACGACGGCTGTTTACGGGCTGATGGCACTGCTCATTGTCATCGCTGCACCACAAGGTAAGCTGACGCCGAAGAAACTTCGGGTGGAAGACACGCTCGTACCGTAAATCATGTGACCTGAACGCAGCATCACGCCGCGACTGAATAACAAACAACCCCTTCTCGAACATCGAGAAGGGGTTTCTTCGTCGTGGTTGCGGGGGCAGGACTCGAACCTGCGACCTTCGGGTTATGAGCCCGACGAGCTGCCAACTGCTCCACCCCGCGTCGTATGTACCTGGTGGGTCATGAAGGACTCGAACCTTCAACCTGCCGATTAAGAGTCGGATGCTCTACCAATTGAGCTAATGACCCGTTGAACGGAACAACGGGATATAACTTAACATAATTCGACTCCATTCGTCAAGTCCCGACAAAAGGTTTGTTATCACAGCGATTTGCAGACGAACGACGTGGAACTACAATACAGCATGTCCGTAAAACCGCGATACTATACCCGATTTCGCCGGGGAAAGGGTAATACCATGAATCACATCGGGTTGGCAGGCGTTTGGTGAAACCTATGTAGCCTAGGGTGCATCGCCCAATCAACGCGCGCGATGTTTAGTCGCCCACACGCAAGAAATCATCGCTATTTTCAGACTACAATACGTATAATCAAATCATTGCCGAACTTGTGATTTGAAAGCCTCGAATGATACTGAGTGGTGACGGGAGGGTCAGCGTTGTGAAAACAAGGAACAGATACGTCCTGTACTTCCTTTGGTCCATCGGCGCATATGCACTGCTCGCAGTGGCCAATCGAATGAGCTATCGCATACAGCAATACACAGCAGAAACTTACAATACTCTATCTGCGATGAGACTGGAATGGTTGATTTTATTCGTTCTAGGTATGTATGTAGGCATTCTGTTTGTCCGCAACTGGAAAGTGCATCCGAATTGGCCATTGTTGATTTTCGTATTTCTGCCGACATTGTTGTTAAACCCTGCATTGAATTACTCTTTGTTCACCACCACTCTCTTTCATACGTTGTTTTTCTTCCCAGCGACAGGTATGGCCACCGTATTAACTATCGTCAGTGGATGCGCGCTACTGGTGGGCGTGTTTGGCGGAAAAGGCAGCGCATAAGCGGAGGCGCTTACCTTATCCTCGAGGTCAAAGGACAACGGTCGCCTCTACAGCCATAAAATAATAAATCCCCCAGCCGATGCTGGGGGGTTTTTAACGACATGCTTCGGACATCAAAGAATTTTGCTCAAGAATGCTTTGGTGCGCGGTTCCTTTGCGTTGGAGAAGATCTGCTCAGGCGTTCCTTCTTCTACAATCACGCCGTCATCCATGAAAATCACCCGGTCGCCGACTTCGCGAGCAAACCCCATTTCGTGGGTCACCACGACCATAGTCATGCCCTCTCGCGCGAGGTCTTTCATGACCTGCAACACTTCGCCTACCATTTCCGGATCCAGCGCTGAAGTCGGCTCGTCAAAAAGCATGACGTCCGGCTTCATGGCCAGCGCTCGTGCAATGGCCACGCGTTGTTGCTGTCCACCTGACAACTCATCCGGGTAGCTCGATTCCTTGTCTTTTAGCCCAACCTTCGCCAGCAGTTGACGTGCCAGTGCTTCGCTCTCTTCGCGCGATTTCCCGAGCACCTTGCGCGGCCCAATGGTAATATTGTCGAGCACCGTAAGGTGGTGAAACAGGTTGAACCGCTGGAACACCATGCCGACTCTTTGCCGCAGTTTGGTGATGTCCGTTTTCGGGTTCGTCAGTTCCATGCCTGCGACGACAATGGTGCCGCTGGTTGCTTTCTCCAATCCGTTCAAACAGCGGAGGAACGTGCTCTTGCCACTGCCCGACGGGCCAATGACAACAACCACTTCGCGCTCCTTAATTTCGTTGCTGATTCCTTTCAACACTTCATTGGATCCGAACGACTTACGGAGGTCCTTAACGCTTATCAATTTGCAACCTCCTCTCCAAATACCCGGCCATGCGTGTAATGATGAAGATGATGATGAAGTACAAGATGGCAACGGTACCGTAAATTGCAAAACCCTCAAAGTTCTCGGAAACGATAATTTGTCCCTGATACATCAATTCCAAGATACCGATTGGCGCCAATAGAGATGTATCCTTAATGGTTTGCGCAAACTGGTTGACGAGCGGCGGAATCATTCGTTTAAAAGCCTGCGGGAGAATGATGTAACGCATCGTTTGGAAAGGCGTCATACCAATACTTTCTGCCGCTTCGCGCTGGCCCCTGTCCACGCCGAGGATACCTGCACGGACAATCTCCGTGATGTAAGCCCCTTCGTTGAGCGCTAACCCTGCTGCTGCCCCGATGAACGGATACGACTTAGGACCAAAGATTTGATTCAAAACGGGAAATGCCCCCGGCAGACCAAAGACGATAAAAAACAACTGTACCAAGAGCGGCGTACCGCGAAAGAGTTCCACATATACGGTACTGATGGCCTTCCACGGCCAAAACTTCGATAGTTTCATCAAAGCAGCGATGAGACCGATGATGGTGGCCAACACAATGGCCAACAGCGAATATCCAATGGTGTGCCATAACCCCTGCAGGAGTTGTGGCAGCGAACTTGTGATGGTGTCCACTTGTTTTCCCCCTCTGGCAGAACAAAGGCGTAGCCAACGCCGCTACGCCGTTTGTCCGTGTTCAAGACTCCCCGCGAAAGCAGATTAGCTGTTGAGCGCCACGTCCGCCGGAGTCTTCACGCCGTCGACAACACCCGTTTTGTCGCCGCCGAGCCAGGTATCAAACAGCTTTTGGTAGTCGCCATTCTCCTGGATTTTCTTCAGGCCGTCGTTGATCTTGGCCGCCAGGCCTGGATCACTCTTGCTGATGGCAATGCCGTAGTATTCGCCAGTCAACAAGCCACCTACGATTTTGACGTCGCTGTGTGTCTTCTTATAGTTGATGTTCACAGGGTTGTCGAACACGACTGCGTCAGCGCCACCGCTTTCGAGCGATGCGTACGCCTGGTCGATGTTGTCGTACTCCTTGATGTCCGTGACGCCCGCCTTCTTGAGCAAGTCTACCGACGAGGTTCCCTTCTTCGTCGCCACAGTCTTGCCTTTCAAGTCATTGATACCACTAACATTGGAGTTCGACTTGACCAGAATGGACAATCCAGACTTGTAGTACGCGTTCGAAAAGTCTACGGCTTTCATACGGCTCTGTTTGATGGTGATGCCAGCCACGGCCACGTCCACCTGACCTGCCTGAAGCGCCGGAATCAGCCCCTGAAAAGGCATCGTCTTGATTTCATTGATCTTCAGGTGTTCGACAGCAGCGATGTCCTTAATCATGTCGATGTCGAAACCAACGACGTTTCCGCCCTGCATGCTTTCAAACGGCGGGAAGGTGGTGTCTGCCGCCACGGTGATGCTTTGCTGGTTCCCGGATCCGCCTGTTGTTGCATTGTTGCTTGTGGAGTTGGACCCCGTTCCGCATCCCACGAGCGTAGCGCCCATCAACAGGATGGATGTGAAAATAGCAGTCTTTTTCAAAATGCTTGACCCCCTGTTCTCTTCTTAAATGATTGAAAAGATACAATCTATTTGCTCTACCACACAAAATGTATACTAGACCGTCCGGAAGTTCAATATATAAGAGATTGCCAGGTCAGGCGTTCTGAGGAGAATTTTTGTGAGGAAGTCGATTGTCTTCGGGTGGATACCCTTCGATGCAACACCTTAGCGGTGAAGACGGCCCCGTGCTCCTCGCGCCTCGCGCTTTTAGCGCTCGTGCGCGCGGTGCGCCCCCGCGTAACACGGTTTCTCTGTACCCGCCAAGCCCCGCCAACGCAAAAAGGACGCTTTCGCGTCCTTTGCTTGGCGGAGCTGACGGGATTCGAACCCGCGATCTCCTGCGTGACAGGCAGGCATGTTAGGCCTCTACACCACAGCTCCATTTGGTTGCGGGGGCAGGACTCGAACCTGCGACCTTCGGGTTATGAGCCCGACGAGCTGCCAACTGCTCCACCCCGCGCTATTGTTATGAAAATGGTGGGCGGTAACGGGCTCGAACCGCTGACCCCCTGCTTGTAAGGCAGGTGCTCTCCCAACTGAGCTAACCGCCCGATTCCGCATATTTGCGGACACCTATGAAAAGGTGAGTGGTGGAGGTAGACGGATTCGAACCGACGACCCCCTGCTTGCAAGGCAGGTGCTCTCCCAACTGAGCTATACCCCCGCGTCCCTTTTCGGTGAGACAACAAAGTGTACATTATCACGAACTTGCACCTTCCGTCAAGTCGGGTCCATCAGGAAATATCGACCATGTAAAACAGCGCGCCCCGCAGGTGCATTGGTTGCTGCAGGTCACGGGGCGTTGCTGTAACATACATCATCGACGATGCCGTTTCAGTGGCGGTGTTCCCGAATCCAGTCGTGCAGCTGGACTCCGTCCAGTTTCCCCTCCACATAGCGGCCATACGGTGCCACGTACGCGCAGTTCAATCCTTCTCCGTTGGCCTCATCGAGGATTTGTCGAGGACTAGGATGCCCTGAAAATGGAATGCCTTCACCGTCAATCGTCACCGCCCAATAGTTGTTCGGTACAGGGCCTTCCCCAGTCAGCGTCCACTCTCCTGCATATTGAACCACCGCTGGAAAGTCTTCGTCGCTGACCGTGAAGCCGAGCTCCGACACTTTCGTGTGATGCTCCGTCCGATTTACCATCGTGTCCCTCCTCCGCAAATGTAATCGTAGTATGATCCTCGGGCCAATCGAGAATACTCGGCGCCGCAGCATGTGGAACATCGAGAGGTGTGGCCTCCGGCGACCCGCATCCCCGACATCACTGCACGAGACACCTGCCCTCCTCCCTACCGCCTTCGCACACTTTATGAATTCGCACGAAATGTAGGATATGATACATGGAGAACTTGCTTCAATTCGACCGCTATGGGTCCAGTGGAAAAGAGGAGATTGCGTGACTGCTCGCATGTACTTACAGCGTTCTCGGCGGAAACGCTTGGAAAGTGGCCACCCCTGGGTATATCAAAGTGAAGTGGATCATATCGAAGGACACCTCGAACCAGGAGCCACAGTGGATATCTTCAATCACAAAGGCGTGTTTCTAGCGAGGGGATACGCGAATCCAAATTCACAAATCATCGCTCGCGTGTTGACATATCAACGAAACGTGGAAATTGACGCTGCATTCTTTCAAAAGAGAATTCGCGAAGCTTGGGCGTATCGCCAACGCTTTCTTGACAACACCAACGCTTGCCGCGTCATCTACGGCGAAGCGGATTTTCTGCCAGGCCTCATTGTGGACAAGTACGACGACATTCTCGTGGTTCAATTGCTCGCTTTTGGAATGGAAACACGCAAGGAATGGATTCTGCAGGCCCTGCTAGACGTGTTTCAGCCACGCGGCGTATTTCTGAGGAACGACGTACCCGTGCGCAAACTGGAGGGTTTGTCCTTGGAGGCCGGGGTCTGGTTTGGCGAAGTTCCAGCAGAAGTGGAGATTGTAGAGAACGGGCTCAAATTTTTGGTCGACGTGCGCGAAGGTCAGAAGACCGGTTACTTTTTTGATCAACGCGACAATCGAGCAGCCATTCGACCACTCATGCAGTCCTGGCACCCCAGCGGTTCATCTGCGCTGGACACCCCCTATGCAGATGGCGCGGAAGTGCTGGAGTGTTTCTGCCACACCGGTTCCTTCACGGTACACGCTCTCCACTACGGCGCGAAGCACGTGACTGCAGTCGATATCTCTGAACCAGCCATCGAAGTCGCGCGGAAAAATGTCGCGTTGAACGGCTATTCAGACAGGGTACAGTTCGAGGTGGCCAATGCGTTCGATTTCCTGCGGGAGGCGGAACGGGCAGGAAAACAGTACGACGTGGTCATTCTAGATCCGCCTGCTTTCGCCAAATCCCGCCGTGCCCTGGAAGGGGCTGTACGCGGGTACAAAGAGATCAATCTGCGCGGTATGAAGCTGCTCCGAGACGGCGGTTACCTCGTGACGGCGAGTTGTTCCTACCACATGCTCCCGGACCTGTTTCGCGAGACCATCTTGTCTGCAGCAGTGGACGCCCACAAAGTCTTACGCCTTGTACACTGGTCCACTGCCGGGAAAGATCACCCTGAAATCGCCGGGGTTGACGAAGGGCACTACCTCAAATTCGCGATTTATGAAGTGCGCAGACGGGCATAGAGCGAGCTCACGGAAATCCCCTCTTAACGGGGATTTTTCTATACATGGAGCTATCCCACCGCCAAGTATATTTGCAGCTGGAGAACATTACATGTGGCCGTGCAATGTGATATTCTTGCTGCCAGAAAGGTGTGATACGCGTGGCGGAAAACATGAAGAAGAACCTGAAAATTCTATTGAAAAGTCGGCCAACAGGGATGCCGACGATGGAAAACTTCCAATTCGTCGAAGAAGAGGTTCCGGTCCCGAAAGACGGCGAAATACTCATCAAGACGCTCTACCTCTCGGTAGATCCGTACATGCGTGGCCGAATGAGCGATGCGAAGTCGTATGTCGCCCCTTTCCCGGTCGGTGAAGTGTTGACCGGAGGCGTAGTCGGACAAGTAGTAGAAAGTCACAATGAAAACTTTCGCGTGGGCGAGCTCGTCACAGCCGAACTGGGCTGGGCCAGATATTCTGTGTCCGATGGACAAAAGGTGAGGAAAATCGACCCGACTGCGGGTCCTATCACCACTGCGCTCGGCGTCCTCGGCATGCCTGGCCTAACTGCTTATTTTGGCCTGTTGGACATTGGAAAACCGCAACCTGGCGAGACCGTTGTTGTATCGGGGGCTGCCGGAGCGGTGGGCTCCGTCGCTGGGCAGATTGCGAAGATCAAAGGATGTCGCGTCGTCGGTATTGCCGGATCGGAAACCAAAGTCCGATACCTCGTGGACGAATTGGGTTTTGATGCGGCTGTGAACTACAAGACGGACAATTTACACGCTGCTTTGAAAGAAGCATGTCCCAACGGCGTGGACGTGTACTTCGACAACGTCGGTGGGGATGTCACCGACGCAGTGATCTATCGGATCAATACCAACGCACGGATTGTATTGTGCGGACAGATTGCCCAGTACAACCTCGAAAAAGTGGACGTGGGCCCACGGTTATTCACACAATTACTCATTAAGAGTGCAATGGTCAAAGGGTTCATTGTCACACAGTACGCCCAGCGAGCCAACGAAGGCATTCAAGCCTTGTCGCAGTGGTTACGGGAAGGAAGAATCAAATATTCCGAACACATTGTCGAAGGCTTGGAGAACGCGGTCGATGCCTTTCTCGGGCTATTTCGCGGGGATAACATCGGGAAACAACTCGTCCACGTCTCAGATCCGGAGTGAGCGATGGAAGCAGAGTTGTGACCCACGTCATTATTTCCCGAGAAATGTCGAACAGTGGCATGAAGGTATTCCGATTCCAGCCTCCGCAATCACATCACCATGGGAAATTTCCCAGGGATGCCTGCCTTACTCTGTGACAACATGAGCGTTCACAGAATGGATGGACCTGGGACAGGCATGAGGGGTGCGGATCTGATATCCGTACCCCTTATTCGCACATGCGTTCCTGCTCCCCATCGCACGACGCTCGTTCAGGCGGTCATGTCTCCTCAAAGACATGGTAATATCGTGAATATACCTTGCATTCGATAGAGATGTCAGAGGGTTCGAGAAATACGTCGGGATGGAATGTGGAGGAGGTCGTGGCCATGCTTCCCATGAAGACCGCGGACCTGTTGTTGGTTCACGGAACAAGCTTTGTGGACCGCGTCATTGAAGTTGTCTCGCGCAGCAAGTACAGCCACGTAGCTGGCATTGTCAAGGAAAACGAGCTTATCGAATCGCTCGGATTTCGCAAGACGGGTTACCAGGGCATTGACACTTACCGAGGTCATTCCGACCTCTTCACGTGTGACATACTCACCGACGACCAGCGAAAGCAGATTGTCCAGTTTGCCGTGAAACAAGTGGGTACACGATACGATTACTTTCTGATTGCATGGGAAGCAGAACACTTCTTGCTCGGAGTTGACGTTCCGTTCCATGAGCACGGTCGCTTTGATTGCTCCACGCTGTGGGCGGACGCGTACAGGTCGGTCGACGTGGACCTTTGCCCAGGGATTCCCTTCCCGACCCCTGGAGATCTTGCGAAGTCCAAACTTTTGCGCAAGGTCGGTTCCTTTTCACCGGACAAGCCAAATCTGCACACATGAGTACATGCGCCGTGACAAAACAGAAGGCTCTCGAGCTTGTCCGTGATTGAAACATGCTCGTGTTCTGCCCTCTCCGCATAGGCTACCTCTAAAGCAGCGCGGAGGAGGAAAGATATGAGCCCCGGAATTGTCATTATGGGCCTGTTGGTGGGATTTCTGGTGGGTCTCACGGGAGTCGGTGCGGCCTCCCTGTTGACGCCCTTTCTCGTCTTGGTCGGCGTGCATCCGTCCGTTGCTGTAGGGACGGATTTGGCGTATAACTCGGTCACCAAATTGTTTGGCACTATTCAGCATTGGCGGCAAAAGACCATCAACGTGGCCGTGGTCAAGTACTTGGCCATCGGCAGCCTGCCGAGCGCAGCCCTTGCGATTGGCTTGCTTCACATCTACAGCCGAGCGTTTCACAACGAAGAAACACTCATCAAGCATGGGCTGGGCGTCGTATTGATCCTCGTGGCCATCGCCACATTGATTCGCATCTTTTTTGACAAAAAGCTGCGCACAAACCGCTGGCAGCTGAAACCGATGGAACAAAAGCGGGCGCTTACCATTGCCATTGGCGCTGTGTTCGGTTTTTTGGTCGGTTTGACCTCCATCGGCTCCGGTTCCCTGTTTGCGATTGCGCTCTTGTACCTCTACCGTATGTCAGGAGCAGAGCTGGTAGGCACGGATATAGCCCATGCATTGCTGCTGGCCACGACGGCCGGAGCATTGAACGCAGGCCTGGGCAACGTCAACTATATGCTGGCCCTGAACCTCCTGCTGGGTTCCATACCTGGTGTACTGATTGGCAGCCGTCTGTCTGCGAAGGTCCCGTCACGACCACTCCGCACCGTGATGTCCGTACTCATCCTGATTAGCGGCGTCAAACTCGTGTAGTGACAAGCAGGAGGCCTCTTATGCCTCCTCCTCTGCCACATGGGGAAACGTCATGTGAAATTTCTCCCGGAAATCTGTCAGCAATTTGCGGAAATACTGTGGGCTGACGGTGCCGTCGGCACCGCGGAGAATCTCCTCCGCATACCAGTACGGCGGCGGCACCTCCGGTTGCTTGTCGCAGACGACAAACGTCAACGCCTGCACCTCCTGTCCATCTCCTGTGGCAACGTCGACAAACGCAGGTCGATACCGCCCTTTATACACCCCCTCGCGTTCAAACAAGTAGTCCACCGCCGGTTGACCGATGCGGTAGACCTTACCTTCCACAACACCCTGGCCCTCGACAATATCCGCACGGCTCCCGTCAGCGCTTCGGATGGTGAATTGCAACGAATATCCACTCAGCACGCCGCGCCCCACGATGTCGCGGAAAAGTGATTGTACGCCTTGCAAGATGAGGCGGTGGTTATCCATTGCCGAACCGTAGGCGAAGTAGTGCAACCACTCCTGTTTCCGCATGACGTGTGCCTTCCAATCTCCCAGGCGAATCGGAGTCAATGTACTTGTTTGTCGCTCGTCGTAGACGTACGTGTACGCCAGAACAGGCCCCTGATCTGTCTCGACAGACACCTGTATGCGATGGTACTCGGAGTCAGGATGGCCCGGTTTGTACCCCTCCAACTCGTCCAGGCGTGCTAGTTGTTCGTTCGTCACGCGGTAGACCTCGCCGTAAACCCATCCTTCGTCGCGTACCACCATGGCCGGATAACCAAGGCCTGTGTCATACAGCTCCCCGCGCGTCTTCGCTTGGGCGGCCACCAACACCGCTCCCTGCAAAAGATGGTGATAGCGCTCATGACGGCGCAGCGTGCCGTATACAAATACAGTGTGCATGTCATCCATGTGGAAGCCCCCCATCTTGTCGTCGTATCCGTAAGGTACCATGTCTTATGAATATGCAACAGTTTGAATGTGCAACAATGGCCTCCGATGTCTTCGGAAAGGTATCTAGTCAGACAAGCACCATCTATGTTAACCTGCATATAAATACAAGTTTAAGGATTGATATTCAAATGAACTCATCCAGAGTGCGGGTTGGTGTCGTCGGTGCCAGCGGCTATTCCGGGTTGGAGTTGTTGCGAATTTTGGCGTACCACGAAGGTGTCGAAGTGACGTATGCGGCTGGATCGCGCAATGGTACGGAACCCCTGCGTGATTCGACCCCGTTTCTCCCCGAATCCATTGCATCGTTGCGCACAGAGTCGTTCCACCCAGACCGAGCGTCGGACCTTTGCGACGCTGTATTCGTGGGACTGCCTTCCGGTGCGTCCGGCGCGATTGCACTGGAGCTCTGGAAACGTGGCAAGACCGTCATTGACCTCTCCGGCGACCTGCGCTTGCCAAAAGGCGCGTATGAGTCTTGGTACAAGAAAGAAGCGTTGGTACAGCACCCGAAAGACGTCGGTGCGGTCTACGGGCTCACGGAGTGGAACCGCACACAGATACAGTCGGCGCGATTGATTGCCAACCCAGGCTGCTACGCGACCGCCGCCTTGCTGGCTTTGCTCCCCGTGGTTCGAAGCGGCTTGGCACGTTCCGGGATGCCCATCGTCATTGACGCGAAATCTGGCGTGTCTGGCGCTGGGCGAAAGCCTGCTCAAAACACCTTGCTCGGTGAATTGCAGGAGAACTTTTACGCGTATAAGGTAGGCGCGCATCAACACACGCCGGAAATCCAGACTCAGTTAGGTCTTTCCGACCCTGCATCCATTGTCTTGACAACACAGCTGTTGCCGACCGTCCGAGGCATCTTCATCAGTGCCTACATCCCAGTCCACACCCCTATTTCCGCAGATGATGTGATGGTATTGTATCAAAACGCGTACGAAGAAGAACCGTTCATCCACGTTCATCCACCGGGCCGATATCCGGAATTGAAGCATGTGCGCGGCAGCAATCTCTGTCACATCGGCTTCCACGTGCACACCGCGCCCGGACTCCTGCAGGTATTTTCTGTCATCGACAATTTGCAAAAAGGTGCTGCCGGCCAAGCGGTCCAAAACTTCAATTTGATATACGGGTTTCCTGAAACCACGGGCCTGCGCGTCAGCCCAATGTACCCGTAGTGCGAGGAGGAACCTGGTTGAACCGGCCTGTTGTATTGAAAATCGGAGGATCTCTACAAGGAAAACACCTGGACGTCGCCGTCGCAGCGATGAAAGCAGCCCGTGAAACTTGGACTCCCGTTGTCCTGGTGCACGGCGGGGGCCCTGCCATTTCTGCCGCTTTGAAAGAACGAAACCTCGACCTTCCCTTTATCGATGGCCATCGACTGACAACCCCGGAAGCGATGGACGTCGTGGAAGCCGTGTTGTCGTCGCAAATCAACCCATCCATCGTAACGTATCTCGAGCATTCCGGATATTCAGCCGTTGGATTGTCCGGCGCAGACGGAATCTTGTGGGCAGAGGCAAAACCTGGATTGCAACGCACGGGACAAGTCCACCACGTGTCCACCGAGCCGATGGAAACTCTATTGGCGGCGGGAAACACGCCCGTGTTGTCCCCCGTCGGTGTAGACCGAGACGGACGGCGTTACAACATCAACGCGGACCTCGCGGCGTCTGCAGTGGCCGCAGCACTGAACGCCCAGAAGATGATCTTCTTTACCGATGTGCCCGGCATCTACTCGGACTGGGAAAGCAAGTCCAGGCTCGTCGACACGACGGCTTGCGAGTTGCGGAGTTTGGCCGAGTCCGGATTGTTTCATTCCGGGATGCTTCCGAAAGTCAGCGCGGTCTTGGAAGCTCTGGACGGAGGGGTACAGTCAGCGTACGTCATTCAAGGAGACCACCCTGCCAACGCTGTATTGGCCGTTCAGCATACGCCCGGCACCCCGTGGCAAGACGCGTTTGGAACCCACATCACATCCACTCCAGGAGGGAAAACTGCATGACCACAGTCACCGAAATCTCCCGACTCATGCCAAACTACGGAGTCCCCGCCATCGAAATCACCCGCGGTCAGGGCGCGTATCTGTATGGTTCTGACGGTAAGGAGTACCTGGACTTCACGGCGGGTATCGCGGTATGTAACCTTGGGCATGCACACCCGGCAATTACGGAAGTGATTTCAAAACAGGCGGCCACGTTGTTACATATCTCCAACTTGTTCGCCCACCCAGAGCGTACCCGGTTAGCCATCCGACTGACCCAACTGTCTGGACTCGACCAGGTATTTTTCTGCAATTCCGGCACCGAGGCGAACGAAGCTGCACTGAAGCTGGCCCGCAAATACGCAGCTTCCCGCGGGGAAGCAGATAGAGTGGAATTGGTGTCACTCCCCCACGGATTTCACGGCCGGACATTGGGCGCACTCTCTGTCACCCCAAAGCCGGCGTACCACGAGGGATACCGTCCACTGTTGCCGGGCTGCACCACCCCAGAAACCTTGGAAGGCGTCGTCGACTCCATCTCGGAGAAGACAGCGGCCTGCATCCTGGAAGTCATCCAAGGGGAAGGCGGCGTTCGCCCCTTGTCTGCGGAGTTATTACAGGCGATTCAAGCGCGCTGCAAAGAAACAGGTGCGTTGCTCATTGTGGACGAAGTCCAGACCGGGGTCGGGAGAACAGGGACGTTCTTTGGCTACGAAGCGGTCGGGATTCAGCCGGATATCGTCACCATGGCGAAGGGGCTCGGAAACGGCATACCGGTGGGCGCTGTACTTGCGCGGGCGGAAGTGGCGGCCGCGTTTGGGCCTGGATCGCATGGATCTACGTTTGGAGGTAACCCGTTGGCGATGGCTGTGGCAAATGAAGTTCTGAATCACGTGACAGCCCCGGGTTTTTTGGCACACGTGCGAGAGGTGGGCGCATACTTGGAACATCAGCTGGCGGAACACTTCGATGCGGTGACGGGACGCGGGCTGATGTGGGGCTTCACGGTACCGGATGCAGCACAATTTGTCGCGGCGGCAGCCAAGAACGGACTTTTGCTGACGACCGCCGGGCCGAATCGTGTGCGCATGATCCCACCACTCATCATTGAGAAGGCCCATGTGGATGCGGCGTTGGAGATTCTAAAGCAGTGTGAATAACGGACGTGCGGTGGGGTTTTGTCGCTCCCGGCGAACCCCCACCGGATCTGTGCAATGATATACGCGAAGAACGCCAAACAAAAAACGCGCTCTCCCTGACACGGTAGAACACGTTGTCATGTGAAACTCAATGTTCCACGGGTACACTGCTGAACACCCGTACCTTCTCGGGGTGAACGGCAGTGTAATACACCATCGCCACCTCGTCGCAGTGGTGGAATTTTTTACAGTGCACGCAGTCCGCCCAAATTTTGTGGGGTAGCGTTTCCTTCTGCACTGTCTGAAACCCTAATTTATCGAAGAACTTGGTCTGATATGTAAGCGACAGCACCTGCGGCACGCGCAGCCGCTCCGCTTTTTCCACCAGCGCATTCACAATCTTGCGGCCCACGCCCTGCCCGTGAAAATCAGGTTGTACAGCAAGCGACCGGATTTCTGCGAGATCTTTCCACAACAGGTGAAGACCGGCTGTCCCTGCAATGTCTCCATCTTTCTCAGCCACGACAAAACAGTGCAGCGTCTCGTACAACGACTTTTCCGTACGCGGTAGCATCAATCCTTCACTCGCGAAGTGCGCAATCAAGCGCTGCATTTCCGGTACGTCGTCGACGGTCGCCTGTCGAATCAGCATGGACACGCCCCTCCCTCGGGCACTATCGCCCGAACCTTTCGAAGTATGATTATATTCATGCGTTGTAAAGGATATTTATACTTATACCACTTCACCGTATTAATATGCAATGGAGTGTGTTTGTATTTCATTCTGTCTGTATAAATTTGTCCCGATGGCACATTCCGCTATTGATAAGTATTCATATAACTGTATAATGATTCATAAAGTCTCTGTGGAGACGCAATCACGGTTGGGAAGGAGAATGCAATGTGTACGCGTGGAAGAGCGAAGTGAGCCCGCTAGGACTCGGTAACGGAATACAACCTCTGGGTGACGGGTACCTGTCCGTCCGCCTCCAAACCGCCCTGATGGCGGCCCACCAGCGGTTGCGAGGAAGAGACCTCGTCGACTTCTCCGACTACACGACGGAAGACGTGCACGCGCTTCTGAAACTGGCGATGGTCCTCAAGGAAGCGCAAAAAACGAAATTCCCGCACGCCATCCTGGCCGGTCAAACGCTCGCCCTGATTTTTGAGAAGGCTTCAACGCGTACACGGATATCTTTCGAAGTCGGAATGGCTCAACTGGGTGGCCACGCCTTGTTCATTCCCGGTGAAACCTCGCAACTGGGGCGCGGGGAGCCTATCGAAGATACTGCGCGCGTGTTGTCTCGATATGTGGACGGCATCATGATCCGCACCTTTGAACACGCGTCCGTCCAACGGCTCGCCGAATTCGCGTCCGTACCCGTGATCAACGGTCTGACGGATGATCACCATCCTTGCCAGGTACTCGCGGACATGTTGACCTTGCTCGAACACACCGGGCGGTTGCAGGGACTCACGGTGACGTACATCGGCGACGGTAACAACATGGCACACTCCTGGTTGCAGTTGGCACCCAAGCTCGGCGTCAACATCCGCATTGCCTCACCGCCGGGATACCTGCCAGACCCAGCCATCGTTGAGCAAGCAAAGAAGGACGCGATTCGCAATCACTCACAGGTGTTGGTGACGTCTGACCCACAACGGGCCGTCGAAGGGACCGATGTTTTGTACACTGACGTCTGGGCCAGCATGGGCGACGAAGCGGAATCGGAGTACCGCAAACTCGTGTTCGCCGAGTACCAGGTAAACAGCGCACTCGTCCGGTACGCGAACCCAGCTTACTTGTTTATGCACTGCCTCCCCGCTCACCGCGGCGAGGAAGTGACAGCAGATATTATCGACGGAGAGCACTCCATTGTCTTCGACCAGGCAGAGAATCGTTTGCACGCACAAAAAGCCATTTTATCCGCGCTGATGGCAGACGCCGGCGCATTCGGGGAGGAATAATTCATGGCGAAAAAACTGGTACTCGCATATTCGGGCGGTCTGGATACATCGGTCGCGATTGCATGGTTAAAGGAGAAGTACGGATACGACGTTGTGGCCATGTGCGTCGACGTCGGCGAAGGGGCGGACCTCGACTATGTCCAACAGAAAGCCCTTCAAGTAGGCGCCGTGAAATCGTACAAGGTGGACGCCGTCGAACGGTTCGCTAAAGAATTCATCCTGCCCGCTCTGCAGGCGAACGCCCTGTACGAAGGCAAATATCCGCTTGCCTCCGCCCTGTCACGCCCCCTCATCTCACAGCTACTCGTCGAAGTAGCGAACGCCGAAGGCGCTGAGGCGGTGGCGCACGGATGCACGGGGAAAGGCAACGACCAGGTGCGGTTTGAAGTCTCCGTGAAAGCGTTGAATCCAAAGTTGGAAGTCGTGGCGCCGGTTCGCGAGTGGAACTGGACGCGCGACGAAGAAATTGCGTATGCCAAAGAACACAACATTCCCATTCCGGTCACACTCGACAGCCCCTACAGCATCGACGCCAACCTCTGGGGACGCGCCATCGAATGTGGGGTTCTGGAAGATCCGTGGGCTGAAGCGCCGGAAGGAGCATTCCTGTGGACGCAGAGCCCGGAACAGGCGCCATTGGACCCAGAATACGTCGAGATCACGTTCGACGAGGGCGTCCCTGTCGCTCTCAACGGCGAAGTTCTCCAATTATCTGAACTGATTCACAGACTGAACGCTATCGCGGGCAGACACGGCGTCGGACGTATCGACCACGTGGAAAACCGCTTGGTCGGAATCAAGTCTCGTGAAGTGTACGAATCCCCAGCTGGCCTGGTGTTAGTGCACGCACACAAGGAACTCGAATGCTTGACACTCACGCGTGAAGTCGCCCAATACAAAGCGGCGATGGAACTGGAATACAGCAAACTGATCTACAACGGTCTCTGGTTCTCGCCGTTGAAAACAGCGATGGATGCGTTCATTCAAGAAACCCAAAAGTCAGTTACTGGCGCTGTCCGCGTGAAGTTGTATAAAGGCAGCTTTCAGGCAGTTGGCCGCAAATCGCCGTATTCGCTTTACAAACATGATCTTGCGACATACTCGACAGGCGACAGCTTCCGCCACGGTGACGCCGTCGGATTCATCTCCCTCTGGGGCATGCCCACGACAGTATACGCCGGGGTACACGAGTCGGTGGACAGGAAGACCAGCGACGGCGTGACGAGTCCGTTCTCCATGCTGGAAAGCGATGCGGGTGACGTTTCCGCCGTGGGGACAACGCAATCTGAGAAGGTGGCGCAATGAAGCTCTGGGGCGGTCGGTTTACCGAGTCCACGGACCAACTCGTGGAGGCGTACACCGCCTCCATTGGCTTTGATCAGCGGCTCGCTGAAGTCGACATTCGGGGTAGCATCGCACACGCCACCATGCTTGGGCAGTGCGGAATTATCCCTGAACAAGACGCGCAGATACTCGTGGATGGTTTGAAGTCGCTGCTCACCGATGTTCAGAACGGCGCGGTAGAGTTTCGCGTCGAAGACGAAGACATCCACATGAACATTGAGCGATTGCTGCACGAGCGAGTCGGCCCCGTCGCTGGAAAGTTGCACACCGGCCGCAGCCGGAACGACCAAGTGGCACTAGATATGCACCTGTTCATGAAAGTCGCCTTGCAGCAAATCGAAGCAGCCGTGCGTGAGCTACAGACGGCGCTGGTGGAAGTTGCAGAAAAACATCGGAGCGTTATCATTCCGGGATACACGCACTTGCAACGGGCACAGCCCGTTTTGATCTCGCATCACCTGCTGGCGTATTTTTGGATGTTGGAACGGGATGCCGGTCGCATCCGAGATGCCTTCAAGCGGACGGACATGATGCCGCTCGGCGCCGGTGCGCTCGCGGGCACAACGTTCCCGATTGACCGGGAACGGGTTCAGCAACAACTGGGCTTTGCCGAGTTGTACGAAAACTCCTTGGACGCCGTTTCGGACAGAGACTACCTGGTCGAATTCTTGTCTGCGGCCAGCCTGTTGATGATGCACCTGTCGCGTTTCTCGGAGGAATTGATTCTCTGGAGCAGTGAAGAGTTTGGGTTTGTGGAACTGGCGGACAGGTACTGTACGGGATCAAGCATGATGCCGCAAAAGAAAAATCCGGACGTCCCGGAACTCGTGCGCGGCAAGACGGGCCGTGTGTATGGCCACCTGATGGGTCTGCTGACGGTGTTAAAGGGACTCCCTCTGGCGTACAACAAGGACTTGCAAGAGGACAAGGAAGGCGTATTTGACACCTTGGACACGCTATTGCCCGCGCTGTGGCTGTTTACCGGCATGGTGAAAACGATGAAAGTCCGCGAAGATAGAATTGTTGCTGCACTGGCGCGAGACTTTTCCAACGCAACGGACGTCGCAGACTACCTCGTCCGGAAAGGCTTGCCGTTTCGCGAAGCACATGCAGTTGTAGGAAAACTCGTACTCTACGCGCTGGGGAACGGTAAGAATCTAACGGAGTTGTCACTGGATGAATACAAAGCGCAGTCCGCTCTGTTTGACGCTGACGTGTTCGAGACTGTGTCACTCGAGACGGTCGTCAACCGGCGTGAGGCACGTGGAGGTACTGCGAAGTCTGCCGTGGAGTTTCAATTGCAGCTCGCCAAACAGAAACTTGGACTGGCGTAAGCATTCAGCACATAGATATGAGCGATTTGCAAAATTGCTCTAGAGTGGTTCGGCGTGATTTTGCAATTCGCTGATATGTGAAAAAATCCCTCATATTGCATGAGGGATTTTGTGTTCCGAATCATTCATTAGCAAATCGGTGTTGTTGTACAGGTCCGCACAAAGCCACCAGGTACAAGCAGGAAGAACAAGACGAAAATAATCAAAAACACGACTGCCCATCGGGTAAAACCACCAAATACTCCGCCATCGTACATGCAGGTCAACTCCTTTCAACGGGATGGATTCTCATCCGTTTGGAGGTGTTTAGTAAGCACCGCCTGCACCGCCTGCATATCCGCCTGTAAACGGAACTAGCAAGATAAACAGAACGAAGATAATCAAGAACACAACTGCCCATCGGGTGAAACCACCGAAACATCCACCATCGTACATTCGTGTCACTCCTTTCAGCGGAACGAATTTACTTTCCGATTGCGCCTGTTCAACAAGCACCGCCGGCGCCTACATATCCGCCGGTAAACGGAACCAGCAGGACGAACAGAACGAAGATAATCAAGAACACGACTGCCCATCGAGTGAAACCACCAAATACTCCACCATCGTACATACTGAGTCACCTCCCCCAACCAGATGTACTCTTACGGTATGGAAGAGAGCTCATTCACGAGTCGGCTCGTATCATATAAAGGGCGCCCTGATTGTTGCGAACGAGCTGTTCGTCGTGATTTTGCAAATCGCTCATATAAATCAAAAGGTGCTCTGAAGAGAACATGGCTCCTCAAAACACCTCTGAGTCACTTCAACGCTATACCAGGTCAAGGCATCCTAAGTCAGGGCTTTAATCCCATTTCCCGAAACTGTCGGTACAAAAGTCCGAGGATTGACTTCCGAGTGAGCAGGCCTGTGAAACGGCCACTTTCATCCTCTACGCAGAGGAACGGGCGATTGATGGTCAGTTCCAACGCTTTCAAGATGGACTGACCGACCTGAATGGTCGGAACTTCGCGACTCATCACCGCTTCCACAGTCAGCTCATGCAGTGAATCGACGTCGTATCCATCCAGCCCGGCGATGGCGTTCATAATTAAATTTGTATTGATGGTACCTTGCACCACAGAGTCTCTATCCAAAACCGGAATCGCAGAGTATCCGGAATTCGTCAGTACCAACAACGCATGGTCCAGCGAGTGATTCGGACTGACAATCGCGACATTTTCGGCCCGAATCATCAGCGTCTCGACTGGTTTCAGTACTACATGATTCACAATGTCATCGGTCACGATGTATCCACATCCTTTCTACGAGGACGATGGCTTGCCACCACGAGCCAAAGATGTCATTGACGCAATGAACTGTCGACGGGTAGCATTCCGCATTCCATTTTACAGCATATGAATGAACGAGCGTTGGAGGAGTTGCGAAGATCCCATGAGATTTGTGTGGTCAGAGGCGGATGAAATGACGGAACTACATAAAAAACAGGTGCTCCATCAGGAGCACCTGCGATGCGGCAGAGCGTTACACGTGTGCGACTCTGCGAGACTTTCTCCGATTGACACGCTCATTGTCCACGTGTCGTTGCAATTCAGGCAGGGACCGTACGCATACCGAACATACGGTGCCAAACATGAATGTAACGATGGAGACGTGGATGAGGAACGCCGTCAGGCTCAGTTCTGTGTAAATGAGCAAGGCGCCACTGACAGCCTGCAAGCACGCCAGGATGAGCGCCATCCGACACTGCTTGAACAGTCTCGGTACCTGAGCTCTCATCCGGTACGACTTGACGGTCAGCAACACAAACAACACAATCAGCCCGAGCGCCAGAGAGCGGTGGACGACGTCAATAATGAACGCCGTGCCAGCGTGCTGATACGTCTCAGTAGGCAACGGCCATCCTTGAAAGCGGCCGCCTGCGCCGGTGCTGGACACATAGGCTCCAAAGTAAATCGACACGAGCAAGTACAGTAGCGTGAACCAGGCCCACTTCACGAAGGACGTATCGGACAGCGGGCTGCGAAGCGGTGCCATTTGAGCAGGGCCACCTGCCAGGTCAATCTGTCCAATGATTTGTGTCAACGTGAGCACAGCACCGAAGGAGAGCAGCGAAACCCCCATATGAGTGGCCGTTACAGCCGGTGGATTCACAAACAATACCGCCATGGCCCCCAATGCTGCTTGCAGCAGGACAAACAGAACTGCGATGGAAATCAGGACTTTGACTTCAATCCAGGCACCGTAGCGTCGCCAAGCCCAGACAGACAAGGTGACCAACGATACCATGAACACGAAGACAAGGGCCCGGTGCGTAAATTCAATCGCGGCAGCTTGTTGCCAATGCGCGGGCAGAATGCCGGTGGAACTAAACGGCCAGCTGCGGCCCAGCCCCTCCGAAGAGTTTGTGTCCGTATCGACAAACCCCATCATATTGACCAAAAACAACAGAATAAGCGTTGCCACAGAGAGCCAATATACTTTTCCCTTTTTCGCCACGGAAGAAGCGCGAGACATCCTCTTCACCTCCTTGCGGGTGCGGGTGCCTTAGAGAACGGCACCCGCCACTATCGCTGCAAACATTACCGGTAGGTACAGGAGTGACGCCAGGAACGTCCGCCGCACCCAGACGTTCTCGTTGTCCGGTTCGCGCAGCATCTTGACCGTCACCGCAAAGAACGCAGCCCCTATCAACATCGCGCAAACGAGGTAAATCCAGTGGAAAGATGCTGTAAAGTACAACGCAATCCCGGCCAGCCACAAGATGGCTGCGTACCACACGGACTGCACTTTGGTACTTCTGGCTCCACGTACAACAGGCATCATCGGGATGCCTGCCCGGCGATAATCTTCATTCTTCAACAACGCCAGCGACCAGAAGTGCGGCGGTGTCCAGAGGAAAATCAATCCGAACATCAGCCAGGCTGCAATGCTCACGTGCCCCGTGACTGCGGCCCATCCCATGAGCGGCGGCACTGCGCCAGCGCCGCCCCCAATCACGATGTTTTGTGGTGTGCTGCGCTTCAGCCACATCGTGTAGATGACCGCGTAGTAGATGAACCCGACCACCGACAACACCGCCGTCGTGGTGTTTAACCAGACTGCGCAAACCACCACGGAGAGAACGCCAAGCGCTAACCCGAACCACAAAGCCGCCCACGCCGGAACCAGTCCCATCGGGATGGGGCGGTTGGCCGTCCGCTTCATCACTTTG